>JACGUK010000002.1 GCA_024256265.1 archaeon | reverse complement strand
AGAGTTTTGGGGAGCCATAGCGGGCGGAGTGTTTTTGTTAGGTCTCGCAGTCTTATTCTATTTAGATAGCATACATGTCATAAGTTGGTGGCCTGGAATCCTCTTCTTGATAGGGATCATGATCATCATAGGTGGAATCCTCTCATATACTCGTGGAAGACGAAGGATAAGAAGACCCACTTCATCAGCATAACGTAGATATAAGTATAGGGTTTAATGGCTCCCAAGCAGATTAGCGATGAGAGTTCTCTTTATAGAGCCACCCAAGGACTTTTGGTTCATCATGGGAGAGTATCTCCCACCTCCATATGGAATCCTCCAACTTGCAGCATTTCTTGAAAGCAAGAACAAAGAAGTGGAGATAAAGGTACTTGACTGCCAAGCTGAGCGATTGGATTGGAAAGGATTGGAGAGGCGCATCGAATCCTTTGATCCAGATATTGTAGCTTCTAGCGGGCTTGCAACTTGTAACACTTACACTGTTGCTCAAACTTGCAGTATAGTCAAGAAGGTCAAGCCAGATGCTATAAATGTAGTTGGAGGTCAACATTTTACAGTTACAGCTCAGGAGAGCTTGAAAGCTTACCCTGAGATCGATGTAATCATCCATGGAGAAGGGGAACAGACCCTTTTAGAGCTAGTCAATGCACTAATCAAAAATGAATCTCTTTCACAGATAAAAGGTATTTCATTCAGGCATGATGAAGCAATCATACATAATCCTGAGAGGCCTTTGATTGAAAACTTAGATGATCTACCTTTTCCTGGTTATCACTTTGTCGAGGATTTAGTTCATAGATACCACTTTACAATGATGGCTGGTCCTAAAACTAGGTATGCTTTGATAGAGGGATCGAGAGGATGCCCACATCGCTGTACCTTTTGCACTCAATGGAAACATTGGAATGGTAAGTATAGAGCCAAATCTGCTAAAAGAATCACAGACGAGATTGAATTCTGCTATCGAAATTATGGAGGCAGGTTCTTTTGGCTGACAGATGACAATTTTGGCATGGGTAAGCATATGATGGATTTATGTGACGAAATAATTCGAAGAGGGTTTTCTGATGACATTATGTGGTTCTTTCAAGCCAGGTGTGATGATATTGTTAGACAAAAGGAAATTCTACCTAAGATGAGAAAGGCAGGAAACCGTTGGATACTTTTTGGGGCAGAAAGCAATAGTGAATCAACACTTAAAGCCTTTAACAAAAAGATCGATCCTGAAGACTCAAAAATAGCAGTAAAATTGCTAAAAGAGAACGATATATTTGCCCAAGCAACCTTTATCATAGGAGAAAGGGGAGATTCAGCTGGATCTATAGCAAGAATGAGGGAGTTTGCAGACGATATAGATCCTGATATAGCGATCTTTATGATACTTACACCTTTTCCAGGGACAGAGGTCTATGAGAAAGCTCGATTAAATGGTTGGATTGAGGATAATAATTGGGCTAACTATGATATGGTTCACGCTATAATGCCCACTGAACATCTATCAAGAGAAGAAGTTCAAGAAGAACTTTACGAATGCTATCGAAGTTTCTATGGATCCTTTAATAGAAGATTAAAGGGGATATTCTCTAAGAATAAATTGAAGAGAAGAACATATAGATATATGGCCAGTCAAAGTATTATGAGACAGTTAAAAAGTCTATTTTTAAGGTAATTTTTATGTCTAGGAAGATATATCTCTATTTTGATCTTTTGCCCCTAATAGTTCTTTCATTCTTAGGACTCTTTATATTTGTAATTCTTGTGTTTTCTCCACCTGTAAATTATGAATATTTTTTGTTTCGAAAAACAATTGTTGGTTCAGTATTTGGGCTGATCTGTATCTTGGGAATAGTGGCTGTTCTTTCACCAAAAGAATGTTCAAAGATATTTTATTACAGAAAAGAAAGGAGTAGTTTAGACAAAAAATATATTTCTCAAGAAAATTGGTTTTCTAATAATACTTCTCTCATTCTTGGTTTGAAGATCATGCATGGGCACCATCCTGGTTGTGAAAAATTTTCTTCTCATGAATTTCGAATAAAGGACAAGACCTTTTGTGCAGGATGCACAGGTTTGCTCCTTGGAGCGTTAATAAGTCTCTTTGGAACTTTTATCTATTTTTCTAACAATTTATACATCTCACCTTTTTTTATCAGTATTGGTCTTTTAGGGGTTGCTCTTGGCTTGCTTCTTCCCTTAATTAATCTTCAAAGAACAATTCTTCGCCTTTCTCTAAATGCCTTCTTCATCTTTGGAATATTTCTAATTTTAATTGGAATAGATACCATTGTTCAAAGTGTATTTATCGATCTTTTATTGATTTCATTTAGCATCTTTTGGCTCTTCACTAGGATATCCCTCTCACAATGGAATCATCAAAGAATCTGTCATGAATGTGGAAAAAAGTGTGGATTTGATAAAATAGTATGAATTATGCTCTAGAAATCTTTGACTGATCGCTTTAAATATTGCTTTGTAATTTATTATTTGAACTAGATGGAGCTATTTGATGTAGTGATTGGATTGGGAATTGGCTTCATTATAGGGTCTTTTATATTTTATATTTCATCAAAGTTTTCGAAAAAGCAACCCAAGGAAAAAGCTGAGACGCCTAGCATCAAACCCCCTCCAACTACTCAGGAAAAGCTCATTCAGATGCCTGAGCTTGAGAAAGCTCGTAAAGAGTTGAATGCTCTATTACTTGAGAAGGATTTGCTATCCAGCGCCCTTACACGTGTATATGAAGCTGAGGTTCAAAATAAAATAACAAAGGAAGAGAGGGAGCAACTCTCCAATAAATATCGTGAACAATTAAAGGCTGTAGAAGAGAAGCTAAGCAATGCAGAGCTATTGATAGAGGTTGGAGAGCTAGAGAACCTTAGAAATGAACTCATGAGCTTATTCGAGAGAAAGATAGGGCAGATAGAGAGCAGGTTGAATAGAGCCAAAGTCAGACTTGAAGAGGTTAGAGGAATTATCCCAAAGCCTCCTACGCCAGCAAAGTTAGAACCAAAAGAGGAAAAGCCGAAGATAAAAGCAGAAGAAGCAAGAGTTGAGGATAGGGTTAAGGCTTTGAGGGAAGAAGTTTTACAAGCCCTAGATAGGCTGGAAGAGATAGACATTGAGGGATAAATATACTTAAGCATAAATTATTAATTCTTTATTATTTCTTTAGAATAGCTGAATTAGGTGGTATTATTGGATGTATTTGAAGCTATAAGATTTAGGAGAAGCATAAGGAGATATAAGCCGAAGGAAGTTGAGAAGGAGAAGCTTATGCACATACTTGAGGCTGGGCGTCTTGCGCCTTCAGTCGCTAATAGACAACCATGGCATTTCATTGTGATAAAGAATCCTGAAATAAAAGAGAGACTAAGAGAATCCTATCCTAAAGATTGGTTTGTTAGCGCCCCAGTAATCATAGTTGCCTGTGCAGATCCCAGTAAGGCCCAGGTGAGAGCAGATGGAGAAGAGTACTGGAAGGTCGATGTAGCCATTGCCTTGCAAAACATGGTTCTTTGCGCAAAAGAGGAAGGTTTAGGGACATGTTGGGTAATAAATTTTAATGAAAAAGCCACAAAAGAAATTTTAGGGATACCATCAGATATACGTGTAGTTGCCATGACGCCATTGGGCTATCCAGACGAGGTAAAGGGAGAAGTTAATGATAGAAAGCCTCTTGAAGAAATTTTACATTTTGAGCATTGGTAGGCTATAAATTATGGATAATTAAAGCATAAAAAGGGTGGTAGAAGTAAAATCCGAAGAAATTTTAGATAAGATGGCTGAGGAAGCCCTTGAGAATGTAGAGGACAATATGATAATTGGCTTAGGGAGTGGCTTTGCAGTATCAAGGTTCGTTGATGCTTTAAGCAGATACATAAAGAAGAATAAAATCAAGGTCTTGGTAATACCTTCATCATTACAGATACAGATCTTTGCAGAGAGAGCTGGATTAGAAATAGCTCAACCAAATCTAATACCTCTCATCGATTTAGTCGTTGATGGACTGGATCAGATAGATAAGAGCTTTAATATGATAAAAGGGGGTGGAGGCGCTCTTCTAAGAGAAAAAGTATTGATGAGAGCATCAAAGAAAGTTGTAATATTGGCTAATGAAGATAAGTTCGTAGAAATTCTGAACAGAAAAGTGCCCATAGAAGTTCTTCCCTTTGCTCGAAATTTTGTTTCAAAAGAGTTGGAGAAGATTGGAGGGAAGCCTGAGCTAAGAGTGTTGAAGAAAGGCTACCCATTATTTACTGAGAATGGGAATATAATTCTTGATACAGACTTTGGGCTTATAAAAGACCCTCCTTTTCTATTGAGTAAAATAAAGGAAATACCTGGAGTCGTTGAGGCAGGAATCTTCACAGAAAGAATTAACATAGTCTATAAGGGTTGTAAAGATGGCACTGTAAAGAAGATAACTCCTAAGTGACATTAATCTCACGAAATTAGAGCATTAATAAAGTCCAAGTCCCCCTAAGCCCCATAAGAGTTTGAAAAAGCTCTTTTAAATAATAATCCCTTGCTCTCATAGGGCACAATGAATTCCACAAGATTTAAAAATATAATCCTAAAATTTTGTACTAAAATGTTGGAGGTAAAATGAAAATTGGCAATCAATCTGGACTTGCTGGTCATAGGCATAATCGTCAACACGATCATAGTTTCACCAGTTCTTTGGCTATCTGGAAGAGTACTTGTTGGAAAAGAAAAAGCAAAGTTCACCGACGCAATTTGGATAGTCATCCTTGGAACCGTAATTGGCACATTCTTTGGAGCTTTCTTCACGGGCATCATAGCCACTATAATCCTACTGATAATGTGGCTCGCTTTAGTGAAGTACTTCTTCGACTGTGGATGGCTGAAAGCACTAGCAATCAGCATACTAGCAGTAATCATCTTCGTAGCAATAATTGCAATATTAACCGTCATTGGAATAGCAGTCTGGACTATTTGGTTCTAATTTTGCTCGCAATAAACCCAGCCCTGCTTTTCATGATATTCATATAAATCCACCAGTGGTAGGAGACGGAGGCGTGTTAGTACGGAACGTGGCGGGTATCTGCTTGTAGCCTTCAGTGCGCTAGTCTGGGGGTCGAACGGTGTGCTGGTGAATTGGCTCAGCTTGCCCCCGACTATGATAGTCTTCTATAGGGTACTACTGGGCGGCTCTCTGATTCTCGGTGTCACCTTGGCTTCGGGTAGGGGTTGGCAGCTTAGAGTAGGCTCTGCATGGAGGAATTTGGTTGCCATAGGGCTTATACTCGCCTTCGGTTGGACTACACTATTTCAGGCTATGAGGATTCTTCCTATGAGTGAAGCCGTCCTACTAAACTACACAGCGCCCATATTTGTTGCAGCCTTGGCGCCTCTAACCCTAAAGGAGAAGCTAGATAGATACACTTTGGCTTCTCTTTCGATATCTGTAATTGGTATGCTCCTAATCTCCCTTCAACATGGGCTTTCAGTCGAGGAGTTCAGGCTTTTCGGTGTAGCTATAGCTGCAGCAAGCGGCCTATCCTACGCTTTAGTAGTCATACTGTCGAAGAAAACTCTTAGGGGTGTCTCAAGCTTGGCTGTAGCTTCATACTCTTACCTTATATGTGCAGTAGCCATGGTGCCAGTAGCACTTAACCAACTTGTGTTTGTGAATGTTAAGTTAAATGATTGGCTTATGCTCGCCCTATTAGGCTTCTTCAACACAGGGTTCGCCACCACCCTATACTTTTCTGGGCTTAGTAGGATTAGGGCTCAGGATGCAGCCATACTCAGTTACCTTGAGCCAGCCAGCGCAGTAATCTATGGAGCCATACTTCTGGGGCAGGAGCCTACTGCTGCTACATTGGTAGGGGGAGCCTTGATAGTATTTGGAGGGTATATTGTGGCTAGGAGAGGGTTAGTCGGCTAGTTATCTTAAGAGCTAAGATAATTCAGCAAAAAGCATGGTAAGCAAAGATTTTCTAATTTATTAATGCCATAAAAAAGAAGGATTAAGTAATATTAATCTACTCAAGTTATGGATGAGTTGAGATCATGAAGATAGTTGTTGCTATAACTGGAGCGAGCGGTGTAGTATATGGCAAGCGCCTTCTTGAGGTTCTCTTAGATAAGAATATCGAGACTCATTTGATAATAAGTAAAGGGGCTGAAGAGATAATTTCTAGTGAGCTATCATCAAAAAAGGATGATATAGAGAAATTAGCAACTCATGTCTATCAAATGGATGATTTTTCATCACCTTTGTCAAGTGGTTCATTCATTACAGATGGTATGGCAATAGTTCCATGTAGCGCTAAGACATTGGCTGGAATAGCCCATGGCTACTCAGATAATCTGATCCTAAGAGCTGCAGAAGTAGCTATTAAGCAGGGAAGAAAGTTGATCCTCGTCCCAAGGGAGACTCCTCTTAGTGCCATTCATCTTGAGAATATGTTAAAATTAGCAAGAATAGGGGTCATAATTCTTCCAGCCATGCCTGCCTTTTACCATAATCCAAAAAGCATAAATGAACTAATAGACTTCATTGTAGGGAAGATTCTCGATAGCCTTAACATAGAGCATGATTTATTCAAGAGATGGTCTGGCAAATAAATAATCCATTATGATTAGAATTGTCTAACCAAAGTCCAAGTAAGATCAACAATATCTTTTTAGTGATAACCATCTAAAAGTCATTATTTTAAAAGTAATATTAATAGAAACAAAACTCAGATTAAGTAGTTTTAACCACATCCTTATAGTATTCTTTGAGGGTATTGGTTATATCAACCTTGGGCGTGAAGGTTTTTATGGCTTTTAGCCCAACTTCATAGAACTTATCCCTATCTTCCTGATAAATTTTTATTATGCTTAGGAGCTTTGATTTGAACTCAATATAATCCTCTTTATTGATCTCCTCAGCCTTTGGATCTATGTAAATGTCTATCAATTCTCTTAAATCCTTCCCAAAGAACCAGCCGTTGAGACCATCTTCTATCAGCTCTATGGCTCCGCCATCACGTGAAGATAGTGAAGGTACACCATTGACGCCAGCTTTCATATAGCTTGTTCCACAAGCCTCCCAGCCTGAAAAGGGTGTGAAGATGTTCAAGTCTGAGCCTTGTAGGGTTAGCTTGGCTAGCTTTACATCATAGGTTGGAAGGAAGAAGACATTATTGTAATTTTTCGATAGCTCATGCATTCGCCTCATCCTCTCGAGCCCATCAGGGTCTTGAGGATGAGCCTTCCCGTCTAGCACGTAAATGACAGGTAGATCACTGTTCTCTTCAACAAAGCGTGTTATAAACTCAGGGCGCTTATACTTAACAACCCTTCTAGCGCAAGATATTACTATGCTCTCTTCATCTTTAACATTCTTTAAATGCTTTAAGTAATTTATGAGCCTCCCCTTAAGTCCTCCATGGATCCTCTTGAAGGCTTGAATGTCTAAGTCTCCATCAAAATATGACTTTCTAAGCTCTGGGGACATCCACCTCTCAAGATCAATGCCATTAGTTATTTGCCTGATCTTGGTTATATAGTGAGGGAATATCTTCTTAACTATGTCAATTTGTTTAGCAGACACTACAAAAGCACTCTGAGCTAGGCTCAAGCCCAATTCAGTTAGAACAACATGGGGAGATACGAACTTATAGCCGAACTCCTTCTCAATAAGTTCTCGAGAGAACATAGGATGGCCCCAAAAACCTGGTGTGTGAATTACAAGCCTATACTTATCGTTCATAGGAAGTATAAGGGGAAGGAAGGTAGCATATGCCTCTTGAAGGTCTACATAATCTATATTTTCTACCCCTATTTTATTCACAATGAACTTAGCTACTGCTCTAGTTAAAAAGATACATTTGTAGAACTTTTCATCTGAGCTACCCTCGATGTAGAGCCTATCTGTTAAAGCCTTAACCCAGTTTGGGCTTATAGCCTCAAAGAAAAAGGCCCTAGATGATTTATATGTGTATTCCCAAGGCCTAACAGAAACCTCTTCTCCCTTCAAATTAATGGTAAAAACCTCTAAAGGCTTAAGCTTATCTAAAAACTCTATAGGTTGCCTTTGTGCTATAGGAATAAGTTCATTATTATGTTGTACGTAGTCTACATAACCGCCCCTATAAAGAAGGGTTAGAACAGCGTAATCTATTCCCATTCTACCTGCTGTGTAGAACTTATCTCCTTCTAAGATGCCTAAGCCTCCAGCGTAAGTGTGCCCCTCCTCTAATGCTAAGTCCATCGTTACGCTAACTATCACCATTCTCTCCCAACCCTCATTAAAGGGTCTGATAAATAAATTTGATAAATAAAAATTAAAATAAATAGGATGTATTTTAGCGATTCGTTAAAGAGGCTAATTAGATGAGCATCATAAGCTCAAAGCAGGGCATCGTTGATCTTATTGAAGATAATGAAACTGATTCAGAAATTAGAGAAGCATTATATAAAAGCCTTGATGGGAGAGAGATTAAAAGAGAAGATGCTTATCGTCTGATAAGGAGTAATAATCTACAAGCACTAATGTCTGTAGCCAGCATGATTCGAGATGATAGTAAAGGAAAGTGTATAACATACTCGAGAAAGATATTCATACCCTTGACAAATATTTGCAGAAATAGATGTGGATACTGTAGCTTTAGAAAGGAGCCTGATGATAATGATGCAGAAATTATGAAGCCCAGCAAAGTTCTATCTTTTGCAAAAGCTGGTAATAAAGCCCATTGCACAGAAGCCCTCTTCACTCTGGGTGAGAAGCCTGAGCAAAAATATCCAGAAGTTAATGAAGAGCTGAAGAGATTAGGGTACAATAGCACACTGGAATACTTGAGAGATATGTGTGAGATGGTCATAAATAAGACAGGTCTTCTTCCTCATTCTAATCCAGGAGTGATGACAAAGAGTGAATTGGCTGATCTAAAGGAGGTGAATGCAAGTATGGGGTTGATGCTTGAGAATGTTAGTGATAGATTATGTGATAAAGGCGGACCTCATGAGTTCTCTCCAGGTAAAAGACCTAAGCTGAGATTGACTACAATTGAAGATGCTGGTCAGCTAAAGATACCCTTCACCACTGGTTTATTGATAGGAATAGGAGAGTTTCCTGAAGAGATAATAGATTCTCTCTACGCTATAAAGGAAATTAACGAAAAGTATGGTCATATTCAAGAGATAATAATTCAAAATTTTAAAGCAAAGCCAAAAACTCCTATGGAATCTTATCCAGAGCCAAATGTAAAAGATATAGCTAAAACCATAGCTTTAGCAAGACTTATCTTTCTTGGTAAGATGAACATACAGGCACCACCGAACCTTAGCAAAGAGTATAGTGCTTATCTATCAGCAGGGATAAACGATTGGGGTGGAATCTCCCCTGTTACAAAAGACTTTGTAAACCCTGAAGCACCATGGCCTGAAATAAAGGCTCTTAAGAGAATAACAGAGCAAAAGGGCTTTGAGTTAAAGGCTAGGCTACCTATATATCCTGAGTTCATATTGAATAAGGCTGGTCTCTTACCAAAATCTCTTAAAAGTTATATAATTTCTCTAGTTGATGATGAAGGCTTTGTTAAAGGAGGCTTCTGATTGAGTTTAAATTTACCTGATTCTAATCTCACTAAACTTCATTCTCTATTTGAAAGCTTACTTCATGTAATAGACCCTGTAATAGCATCTATCCTTGATAAAGCGATAGATGGTAAAGAAATTTCTGTAGAGGAAGGTGTTGAGCTCTTTGAAGCTAAGGGTATTGAGATGAACACTTTGATGCTTGTTGCTGATGAACTAAGGCGCCAGAAAGTTGGTAATATAGTCACTTATATTATAAATCGTAACATCAACTTCACGAATATTTGCATAAAGAGGTGTGGATTCTGTGCCTTCAGCAGAGGTTATAGAGATGAGGAAGGATATTTCTTACCAATAAAAGAAGTAGTTCATAGAACGAAAGAAGCATGGGAACTAGGTGCAACAGAGGTTTGCATTCAAGCCGGACTCCCACCACGTATGGATGGTTATCTTTACATAAATGTCTGCAAAGCCATAAAGAAAGAGTTGCCTGACATTCATATTCATGCTTTTTCTCCTGAAGAGATAGCATATGGTGCTTTAAGATTAGAAACAACTGTAGAGGATTATTTGAAGATGCTAAAGGAAGCTGGCATAGGTAGCCTTCCTGGTACATCGGCAGAAATACTTGATGACGAAATAAGAAGGATAATATCTCCTGGCAGGATAAGAACCAAGGATTGGATAAATGTGATCAAGACAGCCCATAAGCTTGGCATACCTACCACTTCAACTATAATGTATGGGCATATAGAGAATTCATTACATAAAGCTAGGCATATAGCAATAATAAGAGACATACAGAAAGAAACCAATGGTATAACAGAGTTTGTGCCATTGAGCTTTGTCCACTCTGAGGCTCCTATGTATAAAAAAGGTTTAGTGAGAGGAGTTAGACCTGGGGCAACAGGGGCAGAGGTTGTTAAGATGCATGCAGTATCTAGGATTATGCTGAACAATTACATGAAGAACATACAAGTGTCTTGGGTCAAAGAAGGAACAAAGCTTTCACAATTCTGCTTGAATGCTGGTGCCAACGATCTCGGTGGTACTCTGATAGATGAGAGTATATCGAGGTCCGCTGGAGCAATCCATGGACAACTTTTACGTCCAAAAGATTTTAGAAGGCTCATTAGAGATATAGGTAGAATTCCTGCTCAGAGATCGACTACATATGATATATTGAGAATCTTTAATGATGAGAAGAGTGAAGATATGCTAGATAAATTCCAATTAGATGAAAGCAAGCTTTCATCTATAAAAATCTAATGAAGCTATAGGTCTTTAACAATAGTGGTAATTTTATCTATCAGATAATCTAGCATTAGCCTTCCTTTCTCTTCTGATGCCTTGCTAGGAGCGCCAATCACTCCTGACTCACTTATCTCCTTTGTTCTCCATGTGAATGCAACTTCTTTCTTTGATGCTTCAAATGTTAGATGAGTTTGTAGTTTAGGAGGTTCATCTATGCATTTATTCATCTTCACCTTTTCTGGGCAGATGGCTAGCATCAAAGATGTCTCGATTTCATCAGCATGCCCTAATTCACCTTCTGGAGAATCTCTTATCTTATTGAAAATCTTCTGAACAATGCCCAACAATGTGAAGGAATACAATGATATGTTCAATTCACTCTTTATAAGCTGAATAGCACTCTCTATAGTAGCTCTATTTCCACCATGACCATTTATTATGAATACCTTCTTGAAGCCGTGCTTTGCTAAGCTTGAGCATACATTCTTTAAAAGAGCTGTCAAAGTTAAAGGGTCTAAAGATACTGTTCCTGAGAAGTCCATATGCTCAATGGAAAAACCCAAGCTTATTGGAGGGGCTAAAGCAATATCCAATTTCTCTGCTACTCTTTTTGCTACTTCAAAGGCTATTATAGTATCTGTGGATAGAGGCAAATGTGGACCATGCTGCTCTAAGCTTCCTATGGGAATAAGAACCTTATCAGTCCTTCTCTTAAGTTCATCTACTTCTTGCCAAGTTAGGTCTGGAAGATAATTCTTCAAAATCTCACCTTGATACTTTGTAAATTAAGACTACCTCATCCCCATAGTGCTCAACTTTATGAAGATTCACTTTAATGCTTTCATCTATTTTTTCTACACCATTGCCTTCAACCAAAGTTATGGCATCTCTCCCCCCAACAATAAAAGGTCCTATAGTAACCTGTAACTCGTCAAAAAAGCCTTGGCTTATAATGCTCCAATTTATATTACCACCACCTTCTACAAGAACCTTCTTTATTCCCATATCTTTAAGGGTCTTGAGCAAGATAGCCAGATCGACCTTTTCTCCTTCTCCACATATTATTATCTTTGCTCCAGCCTCTTTGAGCTTATTAACTCTATCAACTGGTGCTTTATTAGTGACAGCGATCAAAGTTGGAGCATCTTTATCTGAGATTATCCTTGATCTGATAGGAGTCCTAGCTTTACTATCCACAACTATTCTTATAGGGTTCTTTCCCTCACAATATTTGACCTTCAAAGAAGGATCGTCGATAAGAACTGTGTTTATCCCTACCATTATGGCATCTACAGATGCTCTTAACTTATGGACTCGAACAAGATCGTCCTTGCTCGATATCTTAGAATCCCCTTTCTTTGTTGCTATCTTTCCATCTATCGACATAGCTGCATTCAATATCACGTAAGGTCGATCATTTGTACGTTGGTAAAGAACCATAGGCTATCTCACCATTTACCATAACTGCTTGAATATCATCAGGTCTAACTCTATGCACTACTGCATTGATAGGGTCTTTTATTGATTCAAGGTTTTTTGCACTCATATTTATGAAAACAGCATCAGCCCTCTTTCCTTCTTCTATTGAGCCTATCTCTTTATCTAGCTTCAGAGCTTTTGCAGAATTAATAGTTGTCATCTTCATGATATCCTTTGATGATACTGCTGATGGATCTCTCTCTAATGCTCTTAAAATTCTTGATGTATAGTCCATTTCACGAAATAGGTCTGCTGAGTTGAGCATAACGTTATCTGTTCCAAGGGCAACTGTTATTCTTTTTCTCATCATATTAATTATTGGTGGGAATCCTAAGCCTAAAATCGAGTTGGCTCTTGGACAGCACACAACTGGTATATTTTTCTTTGAAACTGATTCTATATCTTCTTCTGTTGCCTGAGTCAGATGGATGATAAAATCTAAATCAAGATTTTTTAAAGCCCTCTCAACTTCACTTTGATGGAAATTCTTTAGAGAGAAATTCGTAGAGTATCTATCTTCACTCGCATGTATGGCACAAATCTTCTTCTTAATTTTGATCAATCTTGATAATTCATTCATAGCTCTATCTGTATACTCGTTTGGACCACTTAATCCTATCCCATCACATAGCTCTAATATCTCATCTACCTCTCGAATCTTATCTTCTGGCATGGCATGATTCTCTACAACTTCATCTTCATTAAAATAGTAATCAGGTCTTCCTAAAATTACGGTTCTTATCTTCAATCCTTCAATAGCTTTCTTAAGAAGCATAACCCCTCTCTTTCCTCCCTCACGAAAGTCAGCAAAGGTTGTAATCCCACATCTTAGCATGTCAAAGGCTGAATTCCTCATAGATTTTATGATCAAGTCTTCAGATGCTGATTCCAATAGCCTATGCTTTAAACCAGTTATTGGTCGAAAAAGCTCAATAAGAGATCTGCCCACTCCAAAATCCTTGAAAAAAGAGTCTCCTATATGTGTATGAGCATTTATCAATCCTGGTATCATGAGCATGCCTTTTGCCTTATACCTCACATATCCTGATGGATTTGAAGGGCTCTCTCTAAATTCTGTGAAATAGCCATCGTCTATTCTTATAAAGGCTCTCTCTATTAAATCAAGGCTATCCTTTGCTATTGCATTTACTTCTTCTATTACTGCCTTTCTCATCATGACAAATCAGAAAGTTCATGAATAGGACGATTTGCTTTATCGTTTCTAATAAAATCCAATCCTTTGGTAGCTAGCTCTATAGCTTTACGAGCAGTTTTTGCTATTCCTATTCCTGCCTTCAAAGTAAGGTTAAAATCATTGCCTGCTTTTTTAAGGATCTTCTTAACCTCCATCTCTGAAACGCCATTAGCTACTACCATAAAGTTATCCCCACCACAAAAGAATGTAAGCGCTTTATGATTCAAAAAGAGCTCTCCCAACTTTACATTCAATCTGTTTATCATCAAAGCAGTTTCATAGGCTGATAATCTATCAATGAGCCTACCTGTTACATTGTTTACATCTATATGGGCTATCTTTACACTTTTCTCATAAGATTCGTCAAATTCGCCTACTACTACTTTCTTTACATCTCTCGAGCTACTTCCATATCTCTGTAAGGCTTTTGTGGCTATCTCTAAAGCATCGTAAGGTTTCTCAGCGAGACCAATGCCCATGCTTATGGTGAATGGATAATTCTTACATACTTCGTCTTGGATTTTTAGATGATCTTCTAAGGAAATTCCGTTACTTATGGCTACCATCTCATCAAAGCGATTGTAAAATAAGGCACCATTTTTCTCTGCAAACAATCTTTGTAAATGGGCATAAAGCTGAGCTTGAATTATCTGCAATTGGTACTCTCTATCATTACCAAGCTCAAGAGTCCATGGACCATAATTATCTATTCTGATCAATGTTATCTTTAATTTGCCACTCATTTATTCCACCATGGCTGGGTATTGAGTTACTTTGATCTCTCCTAGAATCTTTGCCCTCTTCACCATCTTTACAGCAGATTCAATAGCTCTTTTTGCATATTCATCTATGCGCTCTATACCTTGAAGCCTAGTCATCCCTGGTCCTGATACACCTAAAGATACTGGCTTTCTATACTGGACTGATAAGTCAGCTATCTTTCTTGCTACATGCTGAGCTATGATCTCATCATGCTTTGTATCTCCTTCAACTATTGCTCCAAGAGTCACAACAGCATCTACATCCTTCTTCTCTAATAAAGATTGGATCAATAAGGGCATATCAAAGGATCCAGGAGCTTTACAAATGTATGTAATCTGAGCTCCTAAAAATGCTGCATGCTCCTTAGCTCTCTCAAGCATAAGGTAGGATATATCAAAGTTGAACTCAGAAACGATTAAAGCCAATTGTACCATATTTATTCACCTCCTATAATCTTATAGGACCAGCATCTGGCAAACCTTGGCGCTTGCCCATGCCAGCATCCTTCATGAGCTCTTCTGGCTTAAAAAGTATCTTAAGTAAGTTATGGGCATGCTTCTCAGCCCTATCTTTCGCTATTCTATACAATTCATTATCATTCTTTGCCTCATCCTCATGAACAAATATTTCTATCACATGCTTGTTTGTAATTATTTGAACTGTAACAAGACCTGTAGATGCAACTTGAGCACTCTGCTTATCTAGAGGATTTGGTCCAGGCATGCCTAGAGCTATTGCAATATCACAACTTTTCTCTTCAAAAAGCTTCTTTACTGCTACAGGCAGATCCTTTATCCCAGGGACTGTGTATCTTATGATTTCAACATTGCCATGATACTGTTTTAGAACATCTATAGCGAATTTAGCCATATCAACTCTTGCAAAGGTAGTGTCAGCGATTCCTATTTTTGCACTTGTCATTCTAATCCCTCATTATCTTTATAATAATTTACTATATCGTATCCTTCTACAAAAGGCATGTTATGAGTCTTGGCATAATTTTTTGCTGATAGGCTTGGTAAGGATTTATGAGTCTTATCATCCAGCATTTCACATATAACTGTAACAGGAATTAATCCTGCCAATTGAGCAAGATATACTGATAGCTCTGTATGCCCAACCCTTTTAGAGATTAGACCATCAGATGCTATTAACAATTGAACATGTCCAGGTGCCCTAAAGTTTGAAGCGAATTTATACTGAGCATCATCAAAATTCTTTATTGCAAGATCACAAAGCTTTGCTATTTCCTTAATGGTAAGGGCTCTATCTATATCTGTAATTCCTGTAAAAGTATCTCTATGGTTGATAGATATTGAGAATGCTGACTTACCATAAAATGCCTGAGAATTTATCAATTCTAATAAATTAGGATATTTTTTGCTTGCAGATTCAAGGACTTCTAGCATATAAGGCAATCCTAATTTATTTGCTATATCGAACCTTATGGCTACACATATCAGCCCCCCTGCATCCTTTCTCATTATTCTAACATTATCTGGAGTGATATGTTGAGCAGCTATAACCATATCCGTCTCATTCTCTCTCGTATTGAAATCATGTATAAGCACAAACCTTCCTTCCTTAAGATTAAAAATAGCATCTCTCAAAGTAGTAGGAATGTGCATCTTTGATAGCATACGAATCTTGCTGAAATCTCTATATTTAAGGATTACCAATAAATTATTTTCTACCACAAAAATTGTAGTCAAACTGGCGATTGAGAAGGCTTACTCTCTTTAAGTCCTTAACAGTTATAGCTAAATCTGCCATCTTATACTATGGTTTTCTATTGGGCTATAAGGAAATTGAAGGGATTAAAGCCACTGAGCCCTGCTATGATCATCCATCCATATATAACGCTTGATTTTTTGCCTATTTTTTATCTTCTCGAAGAATCCCACTACGATAAGCTAGGCTGGGTTTTATTTTAACTAGACCCAGTGTTAATCCCCATGCGCCGAATATTGCACCAGTGATTGTAGCCCCTAAGGCTATGTCGGCAATCCAATTTGGCGAAATAAGGAATAACTCCCCATGCCAAAGGTGATCCACTACTCCGAACACCGCACCTCCATAAAGTAGCAGGTTGAGCCAGAAGCCTGAAGCACCTTTCTTTGAAAAACCCCAAAGAATGGATAGCACCACAGCCGTTGCCAGAGGTATAATATAACACACCATTTTTCTCACCTCAGTATTACTAATCTTAAAATCAGTAATACTATAAAAGTTTTTCTAATGATAAGTAATAATTAAATAAAGATGAATTATGGCTAAAAAAGGAGTCTCAAGAATCAGCATTTCATTACCCCCTGATCTACTTGATGAATTCGATAAGATAATCAAGCAGATGGGTTACGATAGGTCTAAGGCTATTCAAATCTCTATTAGAAACTTCTTGACAGAGAATAAATGGATGCATGAGGAAAAAGGCATAGTTATGGGCGCCCTTGCTATGATCTATGACCATGAAGTTAAAGGTTTAGAAGAATCTTTGACAGATGCTCAGCATCTTTATAGCGATATAATTAGCTCATCTATGCATATTCATTTAGATGAGAGAAACTGCCTTGAGATAATTGCTGTTAAAGGAAAGGTTGAATCCATTCGTGATCTTACTCAAGAATTGATGAGTAAAAGAGGAGTAAAGCAGATAAGATTAGCAATAGTTACACCATAAAATCAATACACTAAAAAGATGGTTTTTTAAGTTATTAAACGCCTCAGATGATATGGGCTTGTATCAATTAGATAGGTTTGATGGTTCTTTTCTTTTTAGAAATTTTGCTGATGTGTGTGAGAGAATAAAGGCTACAAGTAAAAAGTTGGAGAAAGTTAGAATTCTATCAAGCTATCTTCAAAATCTTGATAAGAATACATTGCCAATAGTCTCTAGGTTCCTCTCAGGCACAATATTCCCAAAGGGAAGCGATAAGGAAGTTTACGTTGGATACTCTACATTAATAGATTTAATATTGGAAATTTCAGGTATTGATCAAAGAAAGTTTGAGGCTACATATTTGAAGTATGGCGACCTTGGTTTAACAGCAGAAGAGCTCTTCAATCAAAAAGCCCTTCTCCCCGTTATTAAAAGAGAGCTGAAATTGAATGATGTTTATCAAGAATTCGAGAAGATGGCATCTATAATGGGTAAAAAAGCAGTGGAGGGAAGAAAGAATATTCTAAGAGGACTTCTTCTTGATGCAAGCCCTATTGAAGCAAAGTATTTGATAAAGATATTGACAGGAGAATTACGTATTGGGCTTACTGAAGGGCTTTTAGAGGAAGCTATAGCCAAAGCCTTCAATTATGAGATAGAAGAGATCAAAAAAGCCCAATTGGTCATTGGTGATGTAGGCACTACAGCCCTTCTAGCCTTTGAAAGAAGAATTCATGAAGCAAAGCTGAAGCCAATGCAGCCTTTAAGTTACATGCTTGCTGATACTATGTCTAGTGCTATTGAGATAGAGCAGTATTACAAAAAGGAGCTTTATGCAGAGTTCAAGTATGATGGGATCAGAGTTCAAGCTCATAAGCATGGTGATAGAATAGCCATATACTCAAGAAAGCTTGAAGAGATAACTGAGAATTTTCCTGAAGTTTTAGAAGAACTTAAAAAGATTCCTCATGAATTCATCTTAGATGGAGAGATAGTTCCCTTCAAAGATGATGAACCTTTACCCTTTCATGAGCTTCAGAGAAGGCTTAGGAGAAAAGAAATTAGCACTAAAATAATGATCGAAGTGCCTGTAGCTCTATTCGTTTACGACTTACTTTATCTTGATGAAAGAATTCTTTTGGATGAGCCTCTTTATGAGAGAAGAAGAATTCTTGAATCTTTAAGATTCAATGGTTTGATAAAAACATCATATATAAAGCAAGTAAGGAATGCTGATGAAATAGAGAATTTATTCGATCTGAGCAAGAAAATGGGTCATGAAGGGCTTGTTATAAAAGACCCATCGTCTCCTTACACTCCTGGTAAAAGAGGTAAGAGGTGGGTGAAGCTGAAGAAGGAATTGGATACCTTAGACGTAGTAATTGTAGCAACTGAGTATGGTCATGGAAAGAGGGCTGGTCTCTACTCTGATTACACCTTTGCTGTAAAAGATAATGAAAAGCTAAGAATAATTGGCAAAGCTTACTCAGGCTTGACAGATGATGAGATTCTTGAAATGACAGATAGGCTGAAGAATTTAGCATTAGAGGATCATGGCTCTATGCTCATAGTGAAGCCAGAGATAGTTTTAGAAGTAGCCTTTGATAGTATTCAAAAGAGTGATCGCCATGATAGTGGCTATGCTTTACGCTTTCCTAGGATCAAAAGGATTCGTTATGATAAAGGACCTATGGACATAGATACTCTAGATAAAGTGAAGGAGATTTATCGAATGAAAAAGTAATTATTGATTAAAAATAGCCTCATCCATCACAGCTATAGGTCTCTTCATAAGCATTACTTTAGATTAATATCTTTAAAGGGCGATTTAAGCCTATCAGTAGAAAATTCGATCAAAATCCTTAACAACATATAAATTTCATAAATGTGAAAATTTCTGCAAAAAGAACAATAAAAGTGATGATGTGATTGTTGAGCTTATGAAGGCTTCGACTGAGAGGCTAGATTAAACAATGACTGAAATTCAAGAAGTAAAAAATTCTCGAATAATAAATTATAAAGCCGAAGTCATGTTCATAGCTTCAATTGCTTTAATATCACTGATTTATTTTTTAGCTCAATTCATACCAGCTCTCATTAGAATCATAGGACCCATGGGAGTCACAGTAATAGCAGCATTCTCTCTCATCATAACGATAAGAACTACTAAGAAGACTTATTCTAGCCCAATTTGGAGAGTCTTCATAGCCCTTACATTAGCTATATTGCTTTATTTTATAGGAGAGGCGACTTGGGATGCTTACTCTTGGCTATTCTCTGTAGATGTGCCTTACCCTTCTCTTGCTGATGTAGCTTGGATATCAGGATACTTTCCTCAAGCCTATGCTTACTTTATTCTTTTAAAGCTCTCTCCTATCAGTCTCTCTTCTCGCAAAAAGCTCATCTGGTTCATAGCATCAGGAGTGATCTTCTTAGCTCTAGCCTATACTCTGATAACACCCTTTCTTTCTATTGAAGAAGGAGTAGCTGTTCTTTTCTTCAACCTTGTCTATCCCTTAGGAGACATTTTTCTCTTTATTCTTGCTCTAACCCTCATCATATTCATACGTAAAGCATGGCTCAGTTTAGTCTGGCTACCTCTTGCAGCATCTTCTCTTATAGACTTCTTCGCCGATTTATCCTTTAGCTTTTTAGAAGCGAATGAAACCTATTTTGAGGGGCATCCAGTCGATATGCTCTTCACCTTCGGCTATGTCCTATTCGCTTATGGTGTTTACAAGGCTGGTGATTGCAGTATAACATTAAAAACATATTTTTCAAAGAATCTCACTAAGTTTGTTCCTGAGATGATCATGAATGATGCCTTCTCCAAGAGCTTAAAGCTGACTCATGAAGAGCTCTTAGGCAAGCGTCTCCTCTTAGAGTTCGATCCAAAATCCAAATATGAAGATGCTGTTGAAGATTTAGTAAATGAGGCATTATCATATGGTGAGTCTGTTATAGTCTTCACTCAGAAGGGGAGCAATATACATCAGAGGCTTGCTGGTAAGCATCATGTGCATCTAATTCTTTTAGTCGAAGGCTTCATCACACCTAAGCATACTCGAAAGGATGAACTCTTAATATTTGGTCATGATATATGGATGATAACAGAAACACTAAAAAACATGGTAAGGTTTGAAAAAATCTGCTTGATCTATGATAATCTTACAAACATGATCCTATCCATTGGTTTCCAAGAGACATATAGTTTTATTCGATTTGTGGCTGAGTTAATGGAAGGGAGCAAAACTGTCTCTTTGTTTCTTTTGAAACCACAAGCCCACAAAACTACTATTACATCCTTTATTGAAGGACAGTTCTCAGACCATCTTATCTATGATCAAAAAGGTCTTCGAGCAATTAAGCTTATAGCCCCTAAAGTTCTTTAAGAAATAAGGATTTAACTCAAAGAATTGTTAGGCCTTTCACTAGTTAATCTTGTTTAGCGTGTTTAAGAGCATGGTAAACGATGACTAAGCTTGCTATCACTGCTATTGTTGCTATGATGATGACCAAATACTGAAAAATGACTAAAAACTTCAAATTATCCATCCACTCACTAATAATGAAACTGGATGTGGAGGAACCTGTCGTCTGAACAGTTGAATCAGTAATTTGGGCATCGAATACCATCAAATATGTGCCAAAGGGTGCATTACTTGGTATGGTGTAACTTGCTACATATAAGCCAGTACTAATATGTTGAACTGTTAAAGCTGTAATAGTACCATCAGGCAGATAGAGATTAGAATTTATGCTCGTTACATTAACTGGTTGACCATTTAATGTTGTTCTTGCATAGAGTTTGGCTGTTTCGCCTCTAAAGAGGTTCGAGCCTGCCTCTACATCAATTATTATAGGTGTTGTATCGATCAAATTGAAAGATTCTTCAGCCCAAACATAACCATCTACATATACATATATAACCTTGATAACATGAGTACCAGGCTGTGAAGAAGGCGCTTGAATAGTGGCTTCAACTGATCCTACAGCATTTGTAATCTTGAAACCTAAATTCTCGTCATCAAACATTATCAGAACAGTTGAGAAAGGATCGAAGCCTGTAGCCTCAATTTCTATATTAGTGCCTATTGGACCTGAGTCTGGTGTTATATTCAGATCTACAGGCTCTGTAGCTATGGTGGCATAGTAAACAGTATCATCGAGTCCAAAGGCCAAGGATGGGTCAGAGAGAAGGTATATGCTGTTTATGCTTGGTAGCGATCCTTCAATCCATGTCTCACCACCATCGATGCTAGTGTAGTACCAAGCTTCATAAGGGCGATCACGAGAATCGTGTGCACCTACAACAATATTGTCTGGGTCTTCTGGATTCACAGCTATTGTTGGATCGTTCTGCATCGAAAAGCCTAATCTTGTTATGGGGTCTTGGTTGACACGTATATTATCGAAATCAGGACTCTCAGCTATATAGATGTCTTGATCGCCATCATTTCTCATATCTGTCCAAACAGCAAAGATTTGATTTGTTGAAGTAGGAGCCACATCGAAATAATCGCCTATATAGTAAGGATTCTGAATCGTTGGGTCAGATGGCATGGTCGAAATCTTTTCATCAGTACCAAGCCCTGGATCAAAGGGACCTGTAAAGGGCACGCTGTCATAATATATATTGTAGAGATAATTGTCCGGATCATCTCTTCTATCGCCCCAAATTATGTGAATCTTTCTATCTGGGGTTACAGTTACGCTTGGGAAGAACTGTGAGTTAGGAGTAGTATCATCATTCACCCATATAGGCAAATCCCATGTCTCTCCACCATCATCAGACCGGCTAAAGTAGATATCCTCTGCAAATATAGGATCATATGTAGTGAAGACAGCATAGACATAGTCCGAGTCGATTGGGTCTACAGCTATTATTGGAAGCATAGAAGACCAAGCCCTGAAGACTGTAGGTGGCAGATCATAATCTATCTCTAGCATAGTAGCTATAGCTACAGGAGAAGAAAAGGTTGATCCTCCATCCGTGGACTTTGCTATCATTGGAGAGAAGTATCCGGATAACCAACCATCGTCTAGACTGTCATAATATGCAACATAAACGGTTCCATCAGGTCCTATAGCTGGCATCGATCCTTGCACAACACGAATAGAGATATCGAACTCTGGACTGATTGAGATAGGTTCTGACCATGTCTGCCCTCCATCAGTAGACCTTGAAAGAACTATCCGAGCATACACTTTATCTGCTCTAAAAGTGAATCTTGTCCAGCTTACATAAACATTGTCTGGGTCAGACGGGTCTACAGCTATCCATGGTTTATCATTTAAAACACTTCTTGAGCCATTGGCTACAACCACTGATGGGCTGAATGTTAGACCACCGTCTGTTGATTTCCAAACTCTTATGTCTAAAGTTAATGTGCTTAGACTTGGATCTAGGTTTCTAGCTTTAAAGTATTGTTCAATGAACCCTGAAAAAGGTTTAAACGACTCTTCTGATGAGATCGATGAAGCTTGAGTAGCCATTGGCATTATTATTGTTAATATTATAAAAGTGGTTAAGAAAGCTGATCTGGCTTTATGCTTAATAAGCATGGCACGATATTTCTATTAGACCTTATAAGTTTATCTAAATATTTGGTTTTAAGAAAGTTCATAGAAATATTAATTCTAAATTCATAATAGATAAAAATTAAGCATTTAGGTAAACAGCTATCCTTTAATCCACTCTAGACTTCCACAAGAACCTAATAATTTAACTGCCTTCTTCCTCTTTCCTTTTAATTCCCTTTAAGATTCTCTGAAATCTTTTCGAGTAAGGTTTATGAACAATTTTATAATCACTTAGCCTCTCTTTCATGCCCTCTCTATCCTTTTCTAAATTCTTCTTAAGATTCTCTGAAATATTCTTATGAATCATTCTATACTTGCTTAACTTACCTCTTAAATCATTCATTATATCCTCAGTCCTTCCTCTATCCTTTTCTAGATCTTTCTTAAGCTTCTCTGAAATATTCTTATGAATTGCAGTATATTCTTTAAGCATTGCCTTCAACTCCCTCACCTGCTCTCTGTGCTTCTTTTTCATCCTCTCTATGCCTAAGCGGTCAAGCGCCAAAAAATCACCTTACTTTGTAATCTTATCAGCAAGTCTAAGGAGAGAGTAAAACATCCAGAATAAAGCAAACATCAACCAAATTATCATGAATGTAGGCTTGGCTAGATTTAACTCCCAAATGACCAAAAGAGCACTGACAGGAACTCCTGTCATCACCAAAGCTAATAGAGTGGATCTTAATAGAAAATCCAGAGCTCTACCCAAAATCGATTTTTGAGCCATCTCCCTCCATAAGCAAGACTCTATTTCTATATAAACTTCTCTTATTTACTATATATTATTATATTTATTAGTATAAGAGTATATTCCATTAAAAAGTTGTCATAGATAAACGGATAGTTAGAATTTTTACGTTAAAGATTATTCCTTACGGTAAGAAAGTTAAAATTCGAATTACAAAAATAAAAAATTATTAGACCAATTATATTGATTTAGACGGTAGGGTCTACTAGCACTTCGATTCGAGGATCCATTTCTTGCCCTAAAGCTTCATGCCATGAATTTATAGTAGATGGATATATGAAGCGTAATATGTAGTGCCCAGTTTTATGAAGGGCGTTCACCAAAGGTTCATAAAGCATGTAGTAACGTCTATCAAAACTTACTGCTAAAAGATGGGCCATCATTCCATCTTGATCTTTGGCAAGGTACACCTCGTTCCCTCTCTCATCGATCCACCTTTTAACACATGCTTTATCCTTCTTTAGCGATAGATTAGATGCGATTGATGCAGACATCAGGCCGACCACGCCTGATAGCCCAACTATAGCTGCCCATAATCCATCGCTCTGAATGCGCCTTACGTTTCTCAGACCTTTACTAACATAATCCTTGATCTCCATTAAAGCGTTTGGATCAAAGACCTTGTGGCCATTAGGTAAAGTGAGAATCTTGCCCCTTGGAGCTATAAGAATCGCCTGCTTCTCTCCCTCTTCCTCCAAGAGTACTTCTAAAGGTTTCAAAGGTAGAACTCGAAACTTGAGCAATGCTACGCTTAAGTCTATTGTTCTCTTCTTTTCCACGAGATGCTCAATGACTAGCTCTGGGTTATCACACTCAAATAACTCAGCGTTCATTCCTCTATTCATTCTATTCTATTTATTATATATAGTTTATAAACTTTTCGGCAATTCTCACCATGCTTCTCATTCAAAACACTTATCAGACATAGCGTCAAATATTCAGTAACTCTTTTTAAATTCCTCATCTCCTTCTGGAACCTTCATACTATACCCTCAGATTAGATTTTATTTTAGAAGCTTGCCCAAGATTTATTTTCGTCATTTAAATAGATAAGCTTACTCATACGTTACTATTCTGTAGGCCTTTGGCGTCCAAAAGTTGTTGTGAGGACTCGACGAACCTGACGAAGAGGCAGAGAAGGCTCCTTTTGGATCTAGCCAAGGAGTTGGAGAAAGCAGTTAAAGGATTTGTAAATGCAAAATACTGTAAATAAAGCAAAAAGATTAAAATATTTTCTAACTTTGCCATGTTTATCAAAATAATTTATGTATCAAAAACTTTAAATAAAAATACATGAAAATATTCTCATGAGCAAAGCTCCTCAGAAGAAAGAGATGATAGAGCACATTAAAAATCACCTAAAGTATCCTGCAACCAAAAAGCAACTGGTAGAGGCCTGCAATAAAATGGCTGATGTACCAAAGGCTGACAGAGAATGGTTCCAAAAGAATCTACCTGAAGGAACCTATAAAACTGCTGACGAAGTAATAAAAAAGCTCAAACTATAAAAAATTAGAATCAATATGACCTAACCTCAAAGAGCGCTGCAAGGTTCCCCCCTTTTTTGTTTATTACAATAGTCTTGGCACCCAATGGCTCCTAAGCCAATTTATAAAATGATGGATAAATATTAAACTCAATGTTAGGGGTATTTTGACACCAAAGGCCTTGAGCTTTTTGATGATCGGATTGGTGCATGGGATAAAGTAACGTTTCTAATGTTATGTTTAATTTAGTCTATCTTTTATTCTCTTTTTCATGACATTTACCTACTTCTGGTAGATTATCCCCTGATCCCACCATATTTTTAGGATGGCATAAAACTCAGCATCATTACTTTCTATATCTTCCTCTTGCTATAAATCTTACACCTATATTCAATATAAGGACCATGCTGACAAGAATAAATGCTGCCCCCCATGCTTGTGCTTGCCAACTGGCATATGGAGAAATTGCGTACTTATAGATGACTAGAGGTAAGGCAGAGATGGGCTGGTTCAAGCCTGTAGCCCATAAGTCGCTACCAAAAGCAGTGAAAAGAAGTGGAGCAGTCTCACCTGCAATTCTAGCTATAGATAGCATTATGCCTGTTATGATACCACTTTTGGCAGTGCTTAATACAATGAATATTATCGTCTTCCATCTTCTTATCCCTAATGCCATAGAAGCCTCTCTTATCGAATTAGGAACAAGCTTAACTGATTCTTCAGTAGTTCTAGTTATCACAGGTATCATCATAATGCCTAATGCTATACCGCCTGAAAGGGCTGAAAAGCTATGAGTAGTAAGAACTACTACAACATATACAAAGAGCCCCATTATAATAGATGGTACTCCAGATAATACATCAGCAATAAAACGTACTAATGATCCGAATCTATTATTCCCATATTCAGCCAAGTAGATTCCTGAGAAGATTCCTATAGGCAGACCTACCATTGATGCCAATCCTATAAGGATCAAGGTTCCTTGTATAGCATTGCCTATTCCTCCTCCAATTTCATCTGGAGGCTTTGGTAATGAGATAAAGAATTCTAGGTTTATGGCAGAGAGCCCTTTTGAAGTGACAAAAACTAATACACCAGCAAGAGGTATTATTGCTATGATAATGGAAAGCAGTGCAAGAGAAGCAACAAATTTATCAACTATCTTCCTCCTAGTAATGCGCTTGGCAATCATTCCTTAGCAGCACCCCTAAAAATTCTCATCATGCGCCAAACAAGAAGCCTTGCTAAAATATTCATCATCAAAGTAACTATGAAGAGAAGAAGACCTATCTCAATGAGAGCTGAAAGGTAAATTTCTTGGGTCGCTTCAATGTACTCTGAAGCTATAACCCCCGACATGGTATATGCTGGCTCGAAGAATGATAGAGATATTTGAGGTCTATTGCCTATTACCATGATTACAGCCATGGTTTCGCCTAAAGCCCTTCCTAAGCCAAGCAGTATGGCACCAAAGATACCTGTTCTTGCATATTTTAATACAGCAATTTTTATGACTTCCCATCTTGTAGCGCCAAGAGCGAAAGCAGCCTCTCTTTGAGTGTCAGGAACAGCCAGCATGACCTCTCTTGATATTGCGGATATTGTAGGTATGATCATTATGGCAAGAATTATTCCTCCTGCAAGCATCCCTATGCCGAATTTAGGACCCTGAAAGAAGGGTAGGAAACCTAGAGTTGATTCTAGAAAAGGCTCCAAAAAATCCCTTATCCATGGCACCATGACGAAGAGACCCCAAAGGCCATAGACTACACTAGGCACAGTAGCAAGAAGCTCTACCATAAAGGAAAGTGGGGATCTAAGGCGTTTAGGAGCCAATTCAGAAAGATATATGGCAACACCTAGACTTATCGGGACGGCTATTATGAGGGCAATAATCGATGAAGTGACTGTCCCATATATGAAAGGTAGAGCTCCAAAGATCTGATGCACAGGGTCCCACTTTAATTCAGTAAGAAAATTAAGACCGAATTCATTTATTGCTGGTTGTGATCTTGAATAGAGCTCGTAGAATATAATGAGGGCTAGTGCCAATACCAAAAGAGCGAATATTAATGTTAGATGCTTGAAAATAGAGTCGCCTGTGAAAAATTTTTTCACTTTCTTTGATTCCTTTTTACCAAAAAGAAATGGACGAGGAGACATGATTATTCGTTCTATTTAGCTTTTAATTATAGTTTCCCCATTGTAGGTTATTGAACGAAGCAATTCTTCACAGATCACTACCACTTCTGGAGGCAACTTAGCATAAAGCAAAGCTTCAGAGTAGTTCTGCCCTTCATGCACTGCCCACCATATGAAGTTCAATAATGCTTTGGATTTTTCAAAGTTTGCCTTTTCTCCATAGACATTCTGTTCTTTATAGAGAAGTATGTATGTGAAGGATGCTATTGGGTAAGCATCTGGGTCTGGAGAGTTCACTATAGATATTCTAACATCTTCTTTCATCTCTTCTAAGAAACCTTCTGCTGCCTTCGATACAGATTCAAGAGTTGGCTCTATGAAATTTCCTGATTTATTCTTTATCCATGCATAAGTTATGTTGGTAATTTTTGCATAGGCGATTTCTATATAGCCTATCGAGTAAGAGTTCTGGCTAATTAAACCTGCGACTCCTGGGTTGCCCTGTGCTCCAATTCCAACAGGCCAAGCGACGGATTTCCCCTTTCCAACTTCATTAGCCCACTCTTCACTTACTTTTGATAGATAATCTGTAAATATGTATGTAGTACCACTACCATCTGATCTATGAGCCACGAAGATATTTTCATCTGGCAGGCTTAATTCTGGATTTAAGTCAGCTATTTTTGAATCATTCCATTTCGTTATATTTCCCAAGTATATTTTCGCTATAGCCTCTCCATCAAGTTTCAGAGTTCCCGTCAATCCAGGTATATTATATGCAACTACTACAGCACCTATGGTCTCTGGAATATGGACCAAGGGTCCTAGGAAATCTTTCATTTCTTCATCCGATACTGGGGCATCGGTACCAGCAAAGTCTACCACCCTCTCCTTGATCTGTTGTATTCCTCCCCCACTGCCTACCCCTTGATAGTTTATCACCACAGAAGGATTCTGTTTATTATATTCGAATGCCCACTTCTTTATCAATGGTTCAGGGAAGGTAGCCCCTGCACCGTTCAAAGTTATTGTAGTTTGAGGGTTTGATAAGTAAGATACTCCTACTAAGACTACCGCAATCATATACAATATTATTATTGCTGCAATCTTACTAATTCCACTTTTACTTTGCAAATCCTTCACTTTCAGCATAAGCAATAATTGAATATATAATTTACCAATATAATTTCAGTACTCTAATTTACTATGTAGAAACTAGCAAGGGATTACAAACACTCCTTAATATCATAAACTCTCCAAGAGTTCCTTTACCTTTATCTCTATCTCAACATCTCTTGAGATTGTATTAAATCATCAAGTATGGGACAATTATCATCAATATCACTAATGATACTATTGTTATCGTTACACCATTAGTTATCCTTTTTATGCTTTTCTCACTTATTCTATTCTTCCCTACTGCTTGTAACAATACTTTAAAGGCTTGCCCACCATCCAATGGATATATGGGAAGAGCGTTGAATATAGCTAAGTTGATGTTGATGAACCATATCCAGAATAATAGATTAGCCAATGGATAGAATGCATCTCCTATGCTTGATGTGTAGAATCTGTACATAACATCAGAGAACGGTACATTATTTGGTGCCAATGTTGGCAATAGAAAGTAGATCAGGGGTGATGTTGAACTAAAGTTCGTGTATATGTTCAAAGGCTGGACTATGTTCACTAGGTTAACGCCAATTATTCCCCTTGAGGAGTTTTTAGGGTCTTGCGCAAGTTTTATAGTAAAATCCTTAAAAACTTGGTTGTGAAAAACAGTTAAATTTATTGTCGTACCTGGTGTTAGAGGTCTAAGAATTTCATCCATCTTAGAGATCGATTCTATATGCACTCCATTTATAGCTGTTATTATATCACCAGATACTATTCCTGCTTCGTGGGCAGGATAGCCTTGATAAACCCCAACTATGCCTACGCCTGTTGCAAGAGGTATCATGGTGCTTAATATAAGTAATAGTCCAAGGAGAGCTATGAAAGCTGTTATTATATTGCCCCCTGGTCCTGCTGCCAATACTCTTCCTGAATCTTTTGCCTTGGCTTTCTTGAGCTCCTTTTCATCTACATCTACAAAAGCTCCTATAGGTAGTATTAAGAATAATATCAACCCACTCGATTTAACTGGTAGTCCTAAAGATCTGGCAAGTACTCCATGCATTCCCTCATGAACTAACATGGCTATTATCAAGGCTATCCATCCATAAATTATTGGGAGATATGGGTTGATGCCTGGTAGCAATAGGTTTGCCAAGGGCGTTATCTGTCTTGCAAAGCCTCTTAAAGGATCACTTGAGATGAAGGCTATGACTGCCCTTAATACGAGGTAAAAGCCTATGGCTGCAGCTATAGGAAGCATGTATAATAAAATCCATCCTAGTTTTTTGATGAATTTTAATCGACTTAACCTTTCTATTATCGAAAGTCCTTTCTTAGTTCTTACTAAGATGAATGGGAAGCTTATCTCTACTGTTTTTACTTCTCCTTGATCATCTTTAGAGCTATTTGCCAATTGTATTGACACCAAACTATAGCTATGAAAAAGCATGTTATAAAATATTTTAATTTCCTTCTTTTACCTTTATCGAATAAATTTAAGTTTAGTTTATTAAATCATTTTACTAGTTAAATTAATATGGTAGGCAGTGATTGGTCTGTCCCGTATAGTGGAAAGTGGTATTTTGCGTATCGATATAGATTTAGAAGGCGCAGTAATAATCAAGTCCATAGTTGTAATATTAGGTTTATTCTTAATTCTCTCAGGTTTCTCTGATTTAGCTTCAGTAGTTCTGTTCGTGAGAACCATAGAAAGCATTTTCGGTCTAATAGGCACGGGAATACTGAAGATAGGTGCAGGTGTTATTCTTATCTTAATAGTCTTTGCCCCTGACACTCTCGAAGATTTTATTGATTTGTTTAAGAGGTAGTAAGGTATCTTTCACACCAAACAAGATAGAACAAATGACGCTATCGTAGAACAAGAAGTGGAAATGTATATAATTACAGCCCTCAAGAACGAGGGCTTATAAATCAAAAAGCATTACTTACCGTCGCAACTAAGGATAATTAATTTAACTTGGAAAATCCCATAAGTAAGTTTAGTTTAATGCTAATTATCATAGGAGAAAAATCTAACTTTGCCATATATGAAATGCATTAAGTGTGGAAATAGTGCCATATACCATAGAGCCTATTCTGGTGAGAAACTTTGTAGCTTGTGCTTCTGCTCATCTATTGTAGAGAAGGTGAAGAGAACTATATCTAAATATGATCTCTTAAAGCATGGCGATGCCATAGGTGTAGCAGTTTCAGGTGGAAAGGATAGCCTAACATTGCTAAGAATACTCAATAAATTGTGTAAGCCTCATGCATCAAAGATTTTTGCCATAACTATAGATGAGGGAATTTCTGGTTATCGTGAAGAGGCTATTGAGATATGTAAAAATTTGACTGAAGAGCTTGATATACCTCATCATGTATTTTCATTTAAAGAGCTTTATGGATTCAGCTTAGATAATGCCATTAAGCTTAGAAAAAGTAAGGTATCAGCCTGCTCTATCTGTGGAATTTTGAGGAGAAGAGCCTTAGACATTGCTGCTAAAGAGTTAAAGGTAAATGTCATAGCCACTGCTCATAACCTTGATGATATTCTTCAAACCTTTATAATAAACTTGCTAAATGGCGATATAGATAGGATAAGATGGCTTGATCCAATAATAAAGCCAAGGAGTGAGTTCTTTGTAAGAAGGATAAAACCTTTAATGGAGATTTATGAAAAGGAGATAGCTATGTACGCTTTTCTTAATGATACTCCGTTTCAGACTGTAACTTGCCCATACATGAGTGAAGGGATTAGATCAGAGATAAGGTCTATGATGAATGCTTTAGAAGAGGAGCATCCTGGAATAAAATATAGCACTTTAAATTCTGCCATAAATATTTCACAAAAATTAATTATAGATGAGAGAGAGCTAAAGATATGTAAATCATGTAATTTTCCTTCTTCTAGCGATTTATGCTCTGTATGTAAGATTTTAGAGATGATAAAAAGAAACATTATATATGAAAATCATCAATAGTAAATTTGCGGCGATAGGTAGGGCTGGGAGGATAGCCGTCTCCCATCCTGAAAACGGCTATACGCAGGGGCCAGTAACCGATAGGTAAAGCATGCTGATTGAGATACCTGCCAGTTACGCAGGAATGAAATCACGCCGTGGTGGGTGGTTACAAGAGGCAACTCCTTCGAAGGAAGGAGATTGACCTTCAACTGTTGAACTGGGCGAGGTCCGGGAGGGAGCAACCCTAAGGCAGGGTGGCTACGCTGCCACGTCTACGTGATGGACTCAGCAGACTGGAGATGGGGCTTGATCAGTGTGTGAAATCTGATCGGAACTATCGCCGCATGATTAAGATAAAAATATTAAATAATCCCATAATAAATTTTATAGTGCTGCGGTAGCCAAGCTAGGTAAGGCGACGGCTTGCTAAGCCGTTCCCCTTTGGGGATCGTGGGTTCAAGTCCCACCCGCAGCGTCTAAATCTTACTGCTAATATTGACATTCTCCGCTAAAGCGTGGAGCTTTCTCCGTTCTCACTATCCCTTATTCGTGTAAATTAGTTGATAATTTGAACACAACGATTTATTCGAGTTTGTCTAATAGAAAAAGGAACCTTGCATAGACTTCGGTGGAGAGGTAAAAGCCTCTTCTTAGCATGTTGTTCACGATGCTCTTCACCTCTGTCTTAGATTTTAAAATGTTGCGCTTATACGCTTCCAGTATTACGTATAAAGTGCCATGAACCTTTAGTTTAAAGTATTCAGCGGCTATTCTTGCTTCAGCATCGTCGATCATGACGTTTTTCTCTTGTCGTTCAAGTGCTAACGCTATTACAGCTGCTTCTCCTTCGTCTATCTCAGGGAACAACTTTGCGATTTGCCTCACCTTGTTTTCGGAAGGTTGCTCCACTGCCATCCATCCTTCTTGAATAGCATCCCTCAACTGTATAGCCTCAGGGCTCTCATTGAGTTTCATTATCTCCTCCTCTACCTCTGGAGGAATAATGATCTTTTCGAACATCACCTTCAGAAGATTAATTCTTCTCTTCTTTCCAAGATAAATAAGGGGGCCGGCATTAAGAACTACATTCAAAAAGTTTCACTGAATACGCTCTTGAAGTCCCTTTCCAAATCCTCCGTTGAGAAGTGTACAGGGATTTTCTTGGATGAAGCGATCTCAACCATTCTTGAAAGGGGAACCCCTGCCATACGTGATGCCTTCCACAACGTTACTTTTCCTTCTCTATAAAGGGCTAGAGCCTTTGTCAATCTCCACTTCCTTACCCCTTCCTTCGTCAACTCCCTCAGCGCCCTCGTTTTAGGCATGCCTTTCTCTTTTGCATACTCCAAAATCTTCTCATAGAGTTCATCGTCAAACCTTGCAGACATAGTTTTCTCAGGCAAATTCTGTTCACCAATTATATAACTTGTACACAAGCTAATAAGCGTATCACCAAGCTCATAGGTACAAAATAGAGAGCATAATAAGGAAAAAGTCAAAATGCTAGCTACAACAATTCTGCCTATGATCGATGAGCATCCTTCAACATCTCATCTTGGCTTGCTAAGCCGTTCCCCTTCGGGGATTGTGAGTTCAAGTCCCACCCGCAGCGTCCAAATTTTTTATTGGATACACTCACATAAACGCTAAGGATATAAGTTAAGAGCCTTGATTTTGTTTAGAGTTGAGTTAAGCTGGGCTACACATACGTTGATCTGGTAATTAGAGGTCAGGTTTCGAGGAAGATAAGAGCATTAGTGGACACTGGTTCAGCCTATGTAGTCATGGATTCGAAGACCATTTCTGAGGCTGGTCTTCATGAAACGCCTTTTGAAGTAGAGTTGACACTTGCAGATAAGAGAAAGGTTAAGGCGAGGCTTTATTTGGCTGAAGTCGAGGCTAAAGGCAGGAAGGGGCCTGCCTTTGTGGCTGAGTTAGACGTACCTACGCCCATAATGGGAACTTATGCTCTTGAAACCCTAGGTCTAAAACCAAATCCTGTTACTGGAAAGCTGGAGGTTGTGGGACCAGAAGGAGGATACCTGCTTTAATCTTGAAAAGGGAAACGAGTGAAAAGCGATGTTAAAAACCGATAGGCTTATAGAATTTCTTAAACATTATGTGTACGATGATCAATGTCTAAGGAGATACTGAGTAGATTTAAGAAGAAAATGGGTTTCACTCCAGAGATCATGAGTGTTATATCAGAGCTAGATCCAAAGATGGCAGAATTCTACAAATTCTGTGACTTCACAATACAGGAAGATGGTGCGTTGCCATCAAAGATAAAGATGCTCATGATAATGGCTATGGGTGCACAGAGGCACTGTGAGGAGTGTGTCATCTCAGCAATGAGGGGTGCTTACAATAAGGGTGCAACAGAAGCTGAAATATTGGAGGCTATAAGGGTTGTAGCAGTTGGAGGAGGAGCCCCTGCCATTGCCGCCTGCAAGGATGCTCTTCATATACTGAAGGAGAAGAAGTTCAAGAAGGGAAGTTGCTGAACCAACCATCTTTACGGAAATAACACTAATGAGTCATAGTCTCAATAGAGTATCTCATATGCTTCATTCACCTAATGCTTCTAATACGATCCTTCTATTTCTTGGTCCATCGAGCTCTAATAGGAAAATGTTCTGCCAAGTCCCTCTAACTAATCTTCCATCCTTAATTGGGAATATTCTTGATGGTCCAATAAATGTTGAGGCTAAATGAGCATCAGCGTTATCATCAACTCTATCATGGAGCCATCCTATGCCTTTAGGAAAATCCTTCTCGATTTTGTTTATTATATCTTGCATCAAACCTATCTCATGCTCATTTATTATTATGGCTACAGTTGAATGTAAGGCATAGGCTAAGCAGAAGCCATTCTTTATGTTACTTTTTCTTACATGATCTTCAATATAGTTGCTTATTTCTATCAACTCTTTTCTGCTCTTTGTTGAAACATTTATTTCATCAAAAAAGACCTTCAATCATCTTACCTCCTTTATTATAGTATTTTCCAAACAAGAAATACTTTTTCACTATAAAGATGGAGAAAAGATATGAGGAACTTTTTATACCATCATTATAATGGAAAGCTATCCAAGATACGTTACCAAAGACTTCAAACCCTTTGATCCTGTTGAACTAGCGAAGAAGACTGAAATGATAGTATGTAGAAAAGGTCCAATGGGTGAGGAGCGCAAGTACACAAGCTTCTATGTAACTGGAGTTTATGGAGGTATAGCAACAGGCTATGCTTGTGGTTGTTGCTTAAGATGTGTTTTCTGCTGGGTTGATTGGAGCAGAGACTTCCCTGAAAGGTTTGGAAATTTTTACTCTTCTGAAGATGTATTTAATAGGCTAAGAGATGTTGCTCATAAAGCAAAGGTTAACAAAATAAGGATTTCCAACTCTGAACCCACTTTAGGAAGAGAGCACCTTATAAAGTTACTAGAATACGTTGAAGATTCAGATTTTAAACTTTTCATCTTAGAAACTAATGGCATACTTTTTGGCATTGATAAGAGCTACGTTAGAGATATATCAAAATTTAAAAAGGTTCATGTAAGAGTTTCTTTAAAAGCTGGCAACCCAGAAGCCTTCGAAAAGAAGACAGGAGCATTAAAGGAGAGCTTTGAAATTCCTTTTAATGCCATAAAGAACCTTTTGGATTTTGGAGTAAGCTTTCATGTTGCTGCTATGAGTGCTGACCCAAGGATAATGAGCCAAAGTGAAAGGAAAGAATTAATGCTAAAGCTATTAGAGATAAATCCTAAACTATTATTTGAATTAGAAGAAGAAATCATAGATCCTTATAATACAGCATTAGCTCGCCTCAATTATGCAGGCTTAGACTTGAAGTGGCCTTTGGAGGAGGTTTATAAGCCTATAAAGAGAATTTTTACAAGTAATATAGACGAGTAAATTCGCTATTTCTGAGCAGATATATTCCTAGACTAGACCCTTTCTAACAAATTAAGGAACTCCTCTCTAGTCAAGCCAGCTTCAGCTATTATCTCCATGAGCAATCCTTTACCAATAGGATCGTGCCTTGGAACTGTTACCTTATGCTTCTTATTTTGATCTGCTAAGTAGATATGGCTTCCTTTCTGATGCACAACTCTGAAACCTGCCTTGCCCAATGCTTTGATAACTTCACGCCAAGATAGTGATGGAAGCTTCTTAAATGGAAACTTCGATCACTTCTCTCTTTACCTTTAACTTCTCTTCTGGGAACGCTTCTAAATAGCCTTCTATAGCCTCTTTGATATTCTTCAAAGCTTCTTCCTTCGTCTTGCCTTCACTCATGCATCCTTGTAATTCTAAGCACTTGACAACGTATCCTCCTCTTTGCTTCTTTAAAATTACATGATACTTCATGGTCTGCAAGGTAATTTATTAGATGATTATGTGTATTATTAAATGTAACTAGTTGCTTTTTTGGACCAGCATGGGCAAGAATTCAATGGCTTTAACCTTTAGTCCGAAAGGCTTGATTTTAATGTAACAGTAACCAAAAATTAAAACCTTGTATCTATCATATGCTCAACCATATGTAAATTGATAGATAAAGTACTATAAGGCTGAAGATAAATGAATAGGTTAACTTAACTCCTTTAGATATGTTCAATCCTCCTGCAAGAAGTATAGCACTCCATATCTGCATAGGAATGAGAATGATATTTGAAAATTGAAGATATGAGATGTATGAATAAATGTGGAGAGGAATAAAGCTTAAAGCTATAGTAGTAACAAGCTCCAATTCACCTCCAGTCTTCATTCTTGTTGTGATTAATGAGCATAATTCAGCAAGGATGAAAGTCAATAGCCATCCAGTCATAATTGTAGATATCAATGGGTTCATGATTCCATTGCTTGGTACTGAGAGTAGAAACTGATTTGAACTTGAATATAGGTTTGCAATTGAGCCAAAAGTCAGGGCTAATATAGTTACGATTATACAACTCCACTTTGAGTATGTTGCACGCTTGAAGATGGGTGAAAAGGTGATGATCGAGAGAGATTTTAGAGCAAGACTACTTTTCTCCTTTATCAAAGGCTTCATACCCAGCTTCTCCGATAAGCGCCTACCTTTCTCAGTTAAGATATATCTCCTATTGGCATCTCTTGCCACATAATCCTTTAGATAGCTAAGATGGTAGTAGATGGAGCCTGTGCTTAATCCTGTCTCACGTTTTATCTCTGTGAAGCTTACGCTCCCCTTCCCCCCTATTATCTCAAGGATTCTAACCCTTGCGGGGCTGGCTGTAATATCGGAGAGCTCGCTATTCTTCAATGTGCTCTTTCTTTAGAGAGGTTTTAAGGCAAAAGTATTTATCTTATATGATATACGGCTCAACCTAAATAGGTTAAAAATCCTTGCCTGAATCCAAGTATAGCTTTGTGGGTTATGACCCACTCACACAGGTGAGAGCGAGTGGGAGAGAGGTAGATATCTCTCCAAAGGCAGCTAGAGAAATTTGTGCAGTCATAAAGGGCATGAGTATAGCTAAGGCTAAAAAGTTTTTGGAGGATGTGATGGATAAGAAACAAGCAGTACCTTTTAAAAGGTATAAGAAAGAAGTGTCACATAAAAGTTCTCAATTCAAATTTTATGCAGGGGGCTACCCTGTAAAGGCTATAAAAGAAATACTTAAGGTCATCAAGAATCTTGAGGCCAATGCAGAGTTTAAGGGATTAGATACCGAGAAGATGATCATAATTCATGCTGCATCCATGAAGGGGATGAAGGTTAAAAGATATGTGCCTAGAGCTTTTGGTCGTTCTTCGCCAAGCTTTGATACTTTGGTGCATATAGAGATAGTAGGAAAGGAGGTCTTATAATGTCAGCAATTAAGAATATTATGAAGAATTACGCCAAGAATGCTGAGCTTGATGAATTTCTGCAAAAAGAGTTGGCTAATGCAGGATATGGAGGAGTAGACATTCTTAAGACACCCATAGGAACAAGAATAACCATCTTCGTTACAAGGCCTGGCTTAGTTATAGGAAGGCGTGGCATGGGCATTAAGGACCTTACCTCCATTATAGAAAAGAAGTTTGGTCTACCGAACCCTCAAATCTCAGTTTTAGAAGTGGAAATCCCAGAGCTCAACCCTACGGTCATGTCCAACAGAATAGCCCAGAGCGTTATAAGAGGCGGAGCCTTCAGAAGAGCAGCTCTTTGGGCTTTAAATTCTATAATGAACGCTGGCGCCATGGGTACAGAGATAATAATTTCTGGAAAGCTAAGAAGTGAAAGGTCACACCATGAGAAGTATAGAGCAGGGATTGTCCCTAAGAGCGGAGAGGTTGCATTAAAGGCTGTAAGAGAGGCTACCAGTCACCTACTGCTCAAGATGGGGCTCTATGGGATAAAGGTAAGGATAGCTTTAAAGGAAATTATACCTCCTGAAGTTGAAATAATAGAAAAGAAGCCTGAAGAGAGTATTCAAAAGGAGGAAGAGGTTGGTGCCGAAACTCAAGAGTGATGAATTAAGAAAATTAAACGATGAGGAGCTTCAAGACAAGCTATTCGAATTAAGGGCTGAGTTGGTCAAGCTAAAGAGTGCATCAGCAAGAGGCACTTTGAGGAAGGAGACTGGAAAGATTCGAGCCATAAAGAGAGCAGTAGCAAGGATACTCACTATAATAAATGAGAGAAAATTGTCAATATAAAATGACTATCATCTCATCTTAGAATTTTTTCATTATCCAAGCGCTTAACCAAATATCGACCCGATCAAATCGCCAACATAATGTGTTATAACTATAACTGCCAGAGCAATAACCAAATGTTCCATGATTACTTCCCAAGATTTTACTTTTTGCTCTTTTGCAATGTAGAAACTAAATATTCCCAAAAGAGATAACCCCCAAACAATACTCACGATAATAGCTGTTGTGAGTGGAAGCAACAGGATAGGAATAATAAATGTCATTGCAAAAACAAATTTAGATAAAAAAGTAGAGGCTGTTGATTCCCATATCTCCTTTTTAGTGTGCTTACACTCTGATTCTTCAGAAATATGAATACCTAATGCATCTGAAAATGCATCTGCTATTGCTATTGTTAATACACCTCCAATAACCGCAAGTTCTGAATGAGTACCAGAATGTAAACCTACAATTAGTCCGAGTGTTGTGATTATCCCAGAGGTTAAACCAAAACTAAATCCCGTTTTTAGTGGGTGTCTCATTATAGTTTAATACCCCCAATCCAATCTTGATAAATCTTTGTGTTTGCTGAGTATATATTTCTGTAGTTTTTATCTAATTTTACAAAACCACTCTTATTTTTTACCAATTAAATTGTAACATATTGGCTATAACCTGAGCATTTTAACATAATTTTTTTGAAAAGCATTAAATACTTCAGCATAAATGAAATAAGCAAGAAGAATTGCAAAATTCTCTCCATACTCTCGAGGGACAAAGCTTAGACAAGAAATATAAGCTCCATATAGATATAAGGCAAAGGCGCTATATAGAGCAGAGATACTTTGAGCTATTCTTGGATGAAGATGAGCATAGATTCCATTCACCAGTATTCACAGGCATCTATAGTTCTGGTCGCAAATCCTTAGGGATAAAGGGATGGATAGATGGAGATTACTACGAGAAGGTTTCTTCTGATAAAGAAACTCTAAACCTTTCAGAATTTGGTTTAGATTTTAAGCTCTTTAAAGCAATAGGCAGTTTGATCCCTTCTGGAGGTAGCTTGATGGTAGCCTATGGAATGTTCTGGGGAGAGAGCGAGGTGCATAAAAATACGTCTTTAGCTTTGGATTTAGGATTTCCACCAATAGTAACACCAATAGGCTACCTTCTTTTTCATGCTGGTTGTTGGGCTGGATTCAAGGACTGGTATATCGCTGAGGGAGGGAATGAAGGACCTAAGAAGCTTCAAGGTTTCAAACCCCTTGATAGGAATGATGCAAAAAGAAGAGCAGAAGAGATCATAAAGGTGCTTGAAGAATTCATCAGTAAAAAGCCTAGCATTCATTCTGATCTTGAAGAAACTGCTAAAGAGAGATCGAAAGAAATAATAGATTTCCTTTTACAGATTGAAAAGAATGTTTAAAATCTTTTATATAAGATAATAAGTCTGGTTACAAGATTGACAAAATCAAAGTCTCCTAAAGGGGAATTCGCTGGCAGAAAGCAAAAGAGGAAGAAGCAGAAGCTAAGATGGTCTGATAAGTACTATAAGCGTAGGCTATTGATGCTCGATAAGAAAGCAGACCCTCTTGAAGGTGCTCCTCAAGCTAGAGCCATAGTCTTAGAGAAGGTTGGAGTTGAATCTAAGCAACCTAACTCTGCCATAAGAAAGTGTGTTCGTGTTCAATTGGTAAAGAATGGCAAGCAGATAACATCTTTTCTACCTGGCGATGGTGCATTGAACTATGTAGATGAGCATGATGAAGTTGTAATTGAAGGAATAGGAGGATCTATGGGAAGGTCTATGGGAGATATACCTGGAGTTAGATGGAAAGTATTCATGGTCAACGGAGTCTCATTAAATATGCTTGTATTGGGCAAAAAGGAGAAGCCTAGAAGGTGATTCTATGGCTACAGAGAAGCTCTTACTATTTAGAAAATGGGATATGAATGAAGTTAAAGTTAAGGATAAGGGCTTGGAGAAAATACTTTCTCTTAAGCCCATTATTACACCAGTATCTATGGGAAGGCATGAACATCATAAATTTGCAAAGGCTGAAGTGAACATAGTAGAGCGCCTTGTTAACAATCTCATGCACTTCGGTAAAAAGTATGCTAAGAATACAGGCAGGATGGGAGGAAAGAAGCATAGAGCCATAAACATAGTGAAGACAGCCTTTGATATAATTCATTTAAGGACTGGTGGAAACCCTGTAGAGTACCTTGTTCATGCCATTGAGAATGCTTCTCCTAACGAGGATACAACGAGAATAAGCTATGGTGGTGTTATCTACCATCTCTCAGTAGATATATCTCCCTTAAGAAGAGTAGATTTAGCTTTAAGGTTCATCTCAGAAGGAGCCCGTGAAGCCACCTTTTCAAGCCCAAAGAGCATCGAAGAAACATTAGCAGATGAGATTATAATGGCTGCAAATAGAGATGTAAGCAGTTATGCTGTTAAGAAGAAGAATGAGCAAGAGAGAATAGCCATGGCATCAAGATAAAAGTCAAAGTTACACTTTTAACAATCTAAATTATTATACAATTATATCAAAGATAAAGTTGCATCATTTATGACCTTTATCTGCTTTCTATTTGTTCATAATATGCTTTAATGCTATCTCTCTTGATATTTTAGTGTTTAGTCATTTTTTCCTATAGCATTCTGGGATTTCAATTGCTTCTGAAAGGCTGAATTTGCGATTCAGAAACTTACTTATATTGTTCGATACAATTCCAAGTTTATAGCGACTTTTCAGTAACCTCATAAAGCTTAAGGCGATGTATTTTGACCGAAGCAAGAACTTCTTGGAAGCATAGTAGATCATATTGTAAATCTCTCTCAAAGGAACAGCTTTAGGAGAGATCTCCGAAGCATAGACTCCTTTCTCCCAGTACTCATCCTCGTTTAAAAGTCCTTGTGAAGACAAATCTGTCCATAATGGAGTCCCAGGATGAATCTCTAAAGGATGAAAGATCGGTATATCGATATCTAATTGCTGGGCAAATTTAAGCGTATTTTCAATCTCCTCTCGAGTCTCATCTGGTGCTCCAACTATGAACGAACCAACGATTATATCTATACCTGCCTTTCTAGTAGCTTTAGTGGCTGCTATAGATTGTGAGGGCACGATTCCCTTATTATAGAAATCTAGGATTCTCTGATTTGCGCTTTCCATGCCATAGTAAATGATTCTACATCCAGTCTTAGCCATAGCCCTTAAAGCATCTATAGATATGCAGTCAACCCTAGCATCACAGACCCAGTCCATCTCTATTCTATTTTTCCTCATCAAATGGCATAGCTTTATTACTCTATTTTGATTCAAGGCAAAGTTGTCATCAACGAATATAATTTGTCTAAATCCTTGGCTATAAAGCATTTCTAACTCTTCTAAGATATTTTCTGGAGATCTAGGTCTCCATCTACGGCGAGCGAATAGAGAGCAAGCACAATACGTGCAATTAAAAGGGCAACCACGAGAAGAAATCATGGAAGTAAACCTTTTCGTGGCAACATTTAATCCAGCCAAGGTTGATCTATATTCGTTTTTTAGTAAATTTCTATCAGGAAATGGAAGCTTATCCAGATCTTTGATTAGTTGCCTATCTGGGGTGAAGATTATTTTATCTCCTTCCCTGAAAGCTATCCCTCTAACATCTTTAACATCTTTTCCATTTTCTAAGCAATTTGCTATTTCTAGGCATGTAAACTCTCCTTCATCTCTAACTATCAAATCTATGAAGGGATATTTCTTTAAGATTCTTTCAGCGTTAAAGGTAGCATGATAATTTCCTAAGGCGATCTTAATGTTAGGATTCATCTCTTTGACCTTTTCAGCGATGATTGCAGCTGATCTGCCTGAGCTAGATAATGTTGAAAAACCTAGGAAGTCTGGGTCCTCTCTCTTAACCCATGAGAGAGAATCTTGAAGAGAGATTTGATTTGTAACATCAAGAACTGAAACATCGAAATCATTTTGCTTCAACATAGTAGCTATGTATAATAATCCTAAAGGAGGCCAAGATGCAGGAGCAGTAATAACATGTGTCCAAGCTTCACTCGATCCAGGGTTAATAAATGAAAACTTCATCCCTAATCACATACAATGGATCATCTATCCAATTTTTGAAATAAAAGATTTGCTTTTATCTTAAATAGAGAGTTGAAAGAATCAAAAATTAGTCAAGTGCTTAGAAGATAGGCTAGTTCAGGAATAAGAGAAGGGCAAAGTTTCAATTTTTTACTCTACCCACTTTCTCCTATCTCCTTCCAAAAGTCCCCTCCCTAAGTGCACATCATCTATATGCTTGCTTAAAGCCCAAATGTCAAGAAACTTTGAGCTACACCAAGGGCATCTTATCTCTTCTTCTGTCATTTTTACTCTTACCGTTATAGGATTAGCTGATGTAATATTTAAGTCTCATTTTGAATTTCTCGACATTTTAATAAAATCAAGAATCGAAATAGGTTAAATTCTGAAGATAATCGCCAAATCGATTCAGTTCCTCTATATGCCTTACCCTTCCCTTACTGGCTTTAGCCAGTTCTCTTCTAAAGAATAGATCTATCTTGCTATTCTTCTCTTGAAGAATTATGGCAGCCTTTTTTGTCAGCGCTCTTCCTTTTTTATCTAAATCGAGAAGAAGTATTATCTTTTTATATCTTTCAGCCTCAGAGGCTAATTTTACCAAGCTCTCATTATGGCATAGCAAAAATAGATCACCTTTAAATCCTATCGATTCAAGGGCTCTTGCATCACGTTGCCCCTCGACCACAACTAGAGCTCCGTTTTTACACTCATCGTTCAACTTACGTACGAATAGGATCAAGGCTTGAAGGGTATCTTGATTCAACTTAGCCTCTTTCATAACAATTACCTTTAGGAAGGGTAAATAAAATAATTTAAGAACAATAGGTTTCATTATGAATATAAGTATTATGAATTTGGTTAGCTCCTGTCTGTCGCACGCCTGGGTAAACCCCATACTTCATCTTTTATCTGCTAGGGCCGTCAGCGAGCTATGTGACAGGAGCCATAAAATATTAATTAGATACTATAGGTTAAGCTTTTTGTTTAAACTCCCCTAAGTGCGAAATTTTACCAGTATGGCTCTTTCATACTTATCCATGAACTAGTCACTAATTATAAAAAGACCATTTTATGATATAAGATAGGGTGGAAGAGTGGTAAAGGTTATCTATGCACCATGGGAGGAAGTCATAATCCACGAGCTTATACAATACTCGCTAGAAGATTTGGTAAAAATTCGAAGTCTTGGCACACCTCCAGGTGGTCTAAGTCGTAATTTGTTATGGGCAGAAGGTATTGCTTTCATTCATAGTACTATGCCTCCAACACCTGATGTCATAAAGGAACAGTTACAACATAAGATACACTTGTCTGCTGTAGAATTCGCACCCATGCCTAAGTTCAATGATTACGTCTTGATTAAGGAAACTAATGTGCGTGTGCCTATAATAAACGTAGGTAACAATCCAATCTTGAAAACTGTTGCTGAATGGCTGAGAAGCCAGTTAACCACCTAACTTACTCATCTTTTTATTTGTGATCGTGCTTTAACTTTTTGTTTTACTATGCTAATGACTTTACTTAAATTAACTTCAAAGATAGACACAGGGTTTCTTAGCCTAAAGTTCTCTAAAACTGAAGGATCTATCTCTCCTATTATCCCAAGCTCATTCTTTGCAGATACTATCTTTGCAACTCTGCCTGATGTAAAGGATGGATGATTAGTAGGGATTGTATCTATGCTAAGATTGAAGGCTTGTGAAAAGAGTGAGCTAAGTATAGATTTAGCCTCTGTATAATTTGCTGTAGAGTGAGAGATTGCTGTAGCAAGATGGTAAACTTCTCTAATGCCAGTAGGAGTTCTTAAATCCTTAGAGAATACTTTTGATATTTCGAATATTCTTTGTGGATACTCTTCATGTAAGTTCTTTGATAAAACCATAAGTAATGAGGAAAAGAGATCATCTCTAAGAATTTCATGCTCGATGGATTTAGGGTTCTCGACTTTGACTATGGTTTTAGGCTTTCTTTTGGTAAATTCATAAAGGACTTTTTGACTTGTTAAGTTGTAGTTCATGACCTCTATAAAGCCTAAGCCTATCATTGCATTTCTAGCCAAGCCTATCAGTAATAAATTCTCATCATGTTTTCCTGCCTTTTTAAATATGGGTAAAGTTGGAGTGAATCTCTCAAATCCATAGCCATAAGCTATCTCCTCAACCAAGTCTACTTGATGCAGTATGTCAACACGATACCTTGGTATTAAGGCTATCAATCCATCTTTTGATGTTAAACTTATCCTGCTTCTCTCTAAGCATTCAGAAATTTCTTGATCTTTAAGCTTTAACCCGAGAAGATCATTTGCCATTTTTCTATCAACTTCCATCTGTTGGGGACTCATATCAGGAGTGATTCTAATTGAATTACCAAGCCTAACTTTTACAGATTCAATTTGAGCGCCTATATCGTTCAAAGTTGCAGCTATAATGGCTAGGGCGTCTTCAGCAACTTTTAAATCAGTAGCTGTTATCTCAATAAGCAGGTTCCTTGTTGCTGATGTTAATCTAGTCAGCTCTCCGTTTATTATTGGTGGGAATGACAATACGTTGCCTAAACCATCTATCAACAAAGGGTAATTATTAAAGCCAGATACTATTCTCCCATATTCTCTACCAACATCTGTCTCATCTAATATTTCCTTCATGCTCATCTCTTCTTTTTGCCCTAAAGGAATAAACTTGAATTCTGGAGGGACTGTAGTGTATTTTATAGGAGGCTTTAATACATCGAAGTTATGGATGCCAATAGACATCTTTCTCCTATGCCTTCCTATGCCTTCATGAAGGTCTTCTTGCATTGAGATGATTTCTTCAATCAATTCATCACTTAGGGTTATTCCTCTACCAACAAGGCCAACAATGAATGGTCTAATGAGCTGTGTTGATTCATCAACAATTATCTCAACTTCTCCCTTATTCATTACATAAGATGGTGCACCTCTCTCAAAGCCCAGTATGCCATTTAAAGATCTGGCTATTCCATAGCTAGTTGATAGGTCAGGTCTATTAGGGTTATACTCTATCTTTACATACTCATCTGTAGCCTCTTCAAGAGTAACGCCAAGGTATGGTATTTTATCTACTAAATCTTTTGTAGATATTTCTCCTTTTATCAAACTCTTTAATCTATCATAATATAATGTAATTACGGGCATAGAGGCACCTTCCTAAGCCAGCCTAATTTGTTTTCATAAAGCTCTCTTATGTCATCTACTCCTAGCCTAGCCATTATTACACGCTCCAAGCCTCCTCCCCATGCCAATACTGGGTTCTTTATGCCTAATGGTAGGGTTACCTCAGGTCTGAATATGCCCATACCACATAGCTCCATCCAACCAAAGCCCTCCACATACACTATGGATTGTAAAGATGGTTCAGTATATGGGAAGTAAGTAGGCCAGAACTTCACCTTCTTCAAACCAAGTATTTTATAAAACTCACTTAGAATTCCCATAAGATCACGTAGAGTAACCTTCTTGCCAACTACTATCCCTTCTATCTGATGAAGCTCAGCAAGATGCTTTGGGTCGAGCTTTTCATTTCTAAATACCTTATCTACAGAGAATACCTTAGCTTCAGATACTTTATTATCGGCAAGGTACTTCACAGTCACAGCAGTTGTGTGAGTTCTTAGGACAAGCCTCTTTGCCTCATCCAAAATCCAATTGTATCTCCATCCCCTAGAGCCTGTATCCCCACCATCTATGTGAACTCTTGATACTTTTTCTATCAGATCTGAGCTAGCTATTTTTGTTTCTTTTATTTTAGATAGGTAAAAGGTATCTTGCATATCTCTAGCAGGATGGTCTTGTGGTACGAATAAAGCATCAAAGTTCCAAAATGCTGGTTGAATTATTGGACCTAATATCTCCTCAAAACCTAATGAAATAAATGCTTCTCTAACTTCATCTATAAAGCGTTGTACAGGGTGCTTCTTGCCAGGGTAAATAGTTGGAGCCACTGCCTCTACATCGAGAGAGCGAAGTTTATGGCCTCTCCATTTTCCACTTATTATCAGATCAGGAGTGAGGTAATCTATTTCTTTTACTTCCTTTATAGTCTCAGCAGTCTTCCTACCAAGCTCTGTGAGAGAAATACTGATGATCTTAAAAGGTTTCTTCATAAGATAGTTAGGTCTTCTCATCAAGATGTTTACAACTTTTTTCTTTTCTTCTGACAATTCTTCAAAGAGCAATTCTTTTTCACTAATTTCTCTTAGTAAAGATTCTTCCAATGATCTTTGATCAAATTCTGAGAGCTTTACGATTACCTTGTCTTTGATGCTGACTGTACTTATCCAGCCTTTTGATCTTGCATAGCCAAGAGCAGCAGAGAATTCTTGAGGAGTTGAGTTGAAGGCTTTGCTAATTTCATCAAGTTTAGCTTCTCCATTTAACTTCTTCAAAATCTCTATCAATCGCCTCTCTGGAAGACCTTGCTCTATTGCCCTCTTGCCTTCCTCTAAAATCTCAATCTTATGACGAACTTTTTCTTCAACTTTTATCATTTCTTTTGATCTTAGCCATTCTACAGCCCTTCTAGCCTGATCCATACTCATATTTGCTCTAGAGGCTACATCCTCAATTAAGCCTCCACCATTTCTTGCTAGTGATAAGAGGAGCCTTCTCTCCAATGCATGTAAGGGCTTCAATTTCAACTCAAATTTGGCTAAGACAGTTTTTAAGGGTTATTATGGCTTATGCTTTATCACAACATTGATGCTAATCTCTTAATATGAATTTCTCTATTATGCTCTTCGCTTTCTCTCTTTTCCTTTGATGCTCAGCAAGGAAAGATTTGACTTTCTTTGCCAATTTTTGCTTATGCTCTCCACATAGTAAACAGCAATTTTTACAACTTTGATAAGTCTCGGCAAGGGATTTATCGTCCAAATCGAACAAGAAATACTCATAAAAGTATACAGGGCATATGTCCGGATTTCCACCTTTCTCTTTCTGCTCCTTTATTGTTGCTTGCCCTCCAGTGAAGGCATTTTTTATCTTTCTCTCAGCCAACTCTTTTGAATCTGTTGTGAATATTGCAGTCTCTGGCTCACTTGCACTCATCTTTCCTCCTCTCATAAGGCTTGGGAAGAACTTTGAGTGAATCTCTGCTGGTTTATAAAAGCCTAGCTTTGGAGCAACATCTCTTGCAACTCTCCAATAAACTGATTGATCTATAGCAGCAGGTATCAAGCATGGAATGTTCTTACCTTTTAGGACTGATGGGAAGAAGCAAGGTGCAGCCTGTATTGAGGGGAAGAATATCAATCCTATATTCGTGCTTACATCGAAGCCAAAGGCAGCCTTTACTGTTGAGAATGTTACATGCTTTGCAAATTGAGTAGCTATTTTATAAAGGGTCTTCATGTATTCAGTATCTATAAAGATAAAGGTCTTCTTAGGATCAAAGCCACAAGCTATAACATCCAAAGCATTATCGTAAGCATAGTTAGTAGTTTCGTCAAGATTTAGTTCAGGATTATGAAGGAACTTCTCATCATCTGTCATCTGAAAGTATAGCTCAGCATCAAATTTGTCTTGAAGGTATTTTGTAAATATCCATGGTATGAGATGACCTAAGTGAGTGTGACCAGATGGACCTCTACCAGTGTATAAGAAGAATTTCTCATCTATTTCATATTTATCTAAAACCCAATCAAGATCTCTATGAGAGAAGAATATCTTCCTTTTTAATAAAGGATGTAACTCATTTGTATGCTTCTTGATTCTTTCAAGAAGATCATCAGTAATTGGCGTAGTACCAAATTCTCTTATAAGCTTCTCATAGTCTACTTCTCCTCTAACTTCCCAAGGAGTTACTATGAACTCTCTCTCATTTGCCATATTTATCATTCCAGACTGAGCATTATTACTGGGAGCTATATCCTTTTAATAATTTTCTAGATTGAAAAATTTAAAAAATAAAGGGTGCCTTAGAGCCATCAGTTATGCTCTAAGGTATTGTGAAGTTTACTACTATGAAGCTGTTTGCCTTTAGGGTCACTGATTGCTTTAGACTATAATCCGTTATGAGCACGTTCAATGCTAGAAAATTTTCACCATTTTATTCATTTGTCTATAATATACGCAAGAGGGATGCTATTTATACATGTTACTATGCATTTGTTATGAATGTTTACAACAAATTTAAATAATTATCAAATAATCTTTATTCGAAAGCAAAATGGAAATAATGAGTAAAAAGCTACTTTCAGTATTTGCTGGTGGAATTTTCTTAATATCAATGGCTGTATTCGCAGTACCTATCATGGCACACACAGAGTCTGATCCATTAGTTGCACAGTTGATAATAGATGGAGGAGACACTGGTACGGATATTGGAGAAGTCCAAGTCTGGAATGATGGAAGTTTTCTATATGTGAAATACGTAATCGATGTGGAACCATGGACTTTGGCCGAGACACACGTTGCAGTTGCAACTTCTTCTGATGGAATTCCACAAAAGAACGGTAATCCAATACCGGGCAAATTCCAGTATAAGGCCGAAGGTCTGTCTGGCACTGTGTATGAACTCCCCCCGATGCCCCTTGCATGGCCCGTTAATACACCACTCAGCATCGCGGCTCATGCTGAAGTGGGATACTATGAAACAGTGATAGTTGATGGAGTTGAAACACAAGTATGGATCGAAGAAACTGCTTGGGCTGCGGGGCTAGACTTCTCTGGAAGCAATTGGGCAACATACTTCACATACACTGTGCAATAGATAACAGCATAGAAATAAGATCAGAACTTAACTAAACTCCCCCCTTATTTTTTGATAATTTTAATTCAAGCTTTCTGTTTGATTTTATGCCCTTCTTCATCTATCTCTTTATTCCTAATTCGAGTCGATGATACTGGTAATCCATCATCTGCCAAAACTGTATCAATTAATATTATCTTCAATGGCTTAAGTCTCTTAGCCTTTCTCAATTCATTAGCCTCCTTTGCTTTGCTCAAAGTCTCTTCACTAACTACTATTGCATCTATATCCCTATCAATGATAACAGGTCCAAAGTGATCTTCTAATGAATTTATCTCATATCTTCTATTAGGAAAGCTAGAATTCAAGAAATTCTTCAATCTCTCAACCCTAACATCAAATTTTTGATCTAAGCCTTTACCTAATTTTTTTGCAAAACCATCTGAAGATACTCCTATCATCACAGATTCACCAGATTCAAAAGTAGTTCTCAACAAGGCTTTATGACCAATATGGAAATGATCAAAGGTTCCTCCTACTGCAACTCTCTTATACTTAAAATTCATTTTACACCATCAACATATTTAAAAAAGAATTTAATAAATATAATCAATCCTAGGTAATGATTTTGAATATTCCTCAAGAATACTTTAAGGCTGGTAAGATAGCATCAAAAATCTGTGAAGAAATGGCTAAAAAAATCTCTGCTGGAGATAAAGTCTTTGATATATGTAATAAAGTTGAAAGCATGATAAAAAATTTAGGAGGAGAGCCAGCCTTCCCTTGCAATATTGGAATAAATAGCATCACTGCCCATTATACTGCTGAGATAGACGATGAAAATATTATAAAAAACGGAGATGTTGTTAAGATAGACTTAGGAGTTCATGTTAATGGATACATAGCAGACACAGCCTTTACAATATCTTTCAACCCTGATTACGATTCGTTAATAAAAGCTACTAATGATGTATTAAAGGAAGCAATTAGCATGGTAAGGGGAGGAGTTAGAGTAGGAGATATAGGGCGCGCAATTGAAAATGGTGCAAGTAAAAGAGGTTTTCGAACTATATCGAACCTTAGCGGTCATCTCTTGCAACAATATAAAATTCATGGAGGAGTATCCATACCTAATGTATGGGTAGCGAATACTCCTTCATTAAAAGCCTATGAGGTTTATGCCATAGAGCCCTTCTTAACCACTCTGGATGGAGCAGGTTTAGTTGTAGATGATAAAAGAAGAAACATTTATGCATTGATTGGAAGGAAGAGGACAGGCGATAAGAATTTAGACTTTTTGGTTGAGCAGATATGGAAGCGCTTTAGAACTTTGCCCTTTACTACAAGATGGCTAATAGACATTTTTGATAAAAATGAAATCAAAAAGATTTTGGACAAACTCGTTCAAATGAAGATTTTACACTCATACCCAGTTCTTGTGGAGGCTTCGAAAAAAGTTGTTGCCCAGTTCGAGCATACTTTAACCCCAACAGAGAGTGGTGTAATAGTTCTGACTTGATAAAGCAAATAAGATATAAAGGTCGAAAAATTTTTAATGGTTAGAGAGAAGGTATAGCGAATTTAAAATTGGGCCGGTCGTCTAGCCTGGTAGTGATGCCTCTTTGGCATAGAGGAGGTCGTGGGTTCGAATCCCACCCGGTCCACTATAATACTTAACTCAATTCCTCATAGACGGTCTCTCTAGGCCCTATAAGGAGCACATGAATCTCTTTTTTATCGAAATAGACAGAGTATATCACGCGATAGCCTCCAATTCTTATTGCATAGCAGTTCGTCCCCCTTATCTTCTTGAACCTTATGGAGAAGGGATTACTGGAAAGTTCTTCTATTTTTTGGAAAATCCTTTTAGATGTATCCTTATCCAGCCCTTTAAGAGATCTTAAAGCCCTCCTTGAATAAATTATAGTGAACATTGAGCTTTAAAGCCCCAGCTCTTTCTTAACATCTACATGCAGAATGCTTTTCCCTTCCTCGATCTCCCTTTGAGCTCCCTTGACCTCTTTTAGCTCTTTTTCAGTAAGCTCTTCATAGCCCATAAAGTTCTCGATCATCGATCTGATGATCTTAAGTTCCTCCCTAATTTCTTTAAGCTCATCTTTCACGATATTCCTTATGACCTCAGAAACTTCCATTTTATAGCACCATATCCTTTTTGTGTGAGCTTATATAAATTCATAATTAACCTATGGTTTTAAAGGGTATAGAGCATAGGTGAGAGAATGAAGAAGATTCTTTTCGTTTGTGTTGAAAATGTAGCCAGAAGTCAGATGGCTGAGGGGTTTGCGAAACATTATGGGAAGGGAAAGGTCGAGGTCTATAGTGCTGGAACAAATATAGCCAAGAAGATTAATCCAACTGTTGTTAAAGTCATGGCTGAGAAAGGAATAGATATTTCGAGTAGAAGCCCAAGCTTTTGAATTTAAAGATAGCTGAAAAGGCAGATGTAATCATAACTATGGGATGCAACCTAGAAAATATGTGCCCAGCCCCTTTATTGAAGAAAGTTATCGATTGGGAGATGGAAGGTCAGAGAGATAAGAGATAATATACCTCTTTGACTTATCTATGATGATCAAGATGAAGATGATAATTACCACATACCCTGATCAGATGATTGCTGAGAAGATCGCTAAAGATTCAATAAAAGCCAGATTAGTTGCATGTGTAAGTATTACAAAAGTTAGATCGATTTATGTATGGAAGGGAAAGATAGAGGATACAGATGAATTTTTAGTGCTCTTTAAGACCACAGAAAAGGGTGTGAATAAATTGAAGGATTTCATCAAAAAGAACCATCCTTATGAGATTCCTGAGATAGTAGAAATAGCCCCGGAGTACGTTGATCCTGATTATCTATCATGGCTAAATGAGAACGCAAGCAATTAATTACACTTTAAGTAGTTATGTTACTTAGGAGAGAACCTAAGGAGAGAGACTATTCCTCCTAATGCCATAACTTGAGAACTAACCTCTGTAGTTGAGTCTATCATGTAACTCTTCCCACGAAATTTTTCTACAGAATTGAGAAGCTCTACAAGATCATCCTCATCTATGCCATAATCAAAAATCTTATCAGATATCAAAACTGAATCTACGGCACCTAAATTGCTCGCTTCTTTAACCTCTTTGAAGGTAAAGGCTACCCTTTTATCACCATCACTTATTCTTTTTATGGCTTGCTCTAATAGAACAGATACTTGAGCTAATTTGCTCTCTTCAATATGTTTTCTGAGCTGAGGAGAGCGAAGGATCATGTAAATCCCATCTTCACCTGTAACGTCTATTCCATCTATCACTTTTAAATTATCTTTTAAATCGATTCTTTGTTTTAATAAAAAGCTAGCAAAGGAGTTTTTTGTATGACCTGGTCCTGCTAAAAATATCTTAGTCGATGGCTCATATGCTGATAGGATTATTTGCGCTAATTGATCATAGTAGAGATTTGATGGCTTTCCTCTTATGTCGTAATGTTTTCCTACCAGCCCAGATTCTATTGTTGAAAGGATTTGAAGATGAGTACCTTTAATTTTTCCAATTCCAGCCTCTCTCCTATCTATAGCAACTATTATAAAGCGTTCTGCTGCTCTTACACTATCCTTCAATATGCGCAGATCTATATCTTTCCAGTGATCTTTCTTAAGGGATAAGCTATAATTCGGTGTAGCAACTATAGAATGAAAAGATCCTTTTGCGATTATATCTTCTGGTATTTCTATAATCTTACCAGATATCCTTAATCTTCCAAAGCTACTATCAAGCTTTGCGCTCTCAACTCTTATTACAACTCTAACTTTTACACGCTCTCCTTTATCAGGTCTAGAGTACATTCCCTCATGTTTTATGACTCTAGTTGTTTTGCCTGAAACTAAATCACCAGTCTCTATAATTCTCTTTAAACACCAAAGATCATCGACATCCTCTAGAGTGAGAGACACTAAGCCTTTGTTTTTGATGAACTTATGGATAATCATTTGATTTAAGGCTCACTCTAGCCCAAGTTCATCGAAGGTCTTCAACAATATATCAGGTTGCTTCCTTGTTATATCACCCATTCTATGTCCAACTACTGCACTTATTCCTATCTTTGAAGCTAAGTCTATTAAGCGCTGAGTTATTATGCCATCGAAAATTAGATACTTGGCTCCTTCAATGCTCTCTAAACGTTGAACAAGCTCGTTGACTGGAACCCTCATTATTTGATCAAATTTCTCATCCAATATCATGGCTTCTAATGTACCATTGATGCTAGGGAAAGATTCTTTGACTTTTGCTGATAATCCTTCTAAATAAGTAGGAACTTCTTCAGTAGGCTGTATTTGTGCCTCTCCTTTCAATATTTCAAGGATTTCTAAAGGTGTCAAATCTTCAACTTCTTTTCCTTGAGGCGCCCTTAAGACTTTATCAACCTTCATCATTTGAGAGAGTTCCTTTAATATCAAATCACCACCTCTATCTCCATCTAAGAAGGCTATGATCTTCTTATCCTTCGACAGTCTTATCACTGTCTCAGGGATCTTTACGCCTTCAACTGCAATGACATTCTCTATCCCAGCCCTTAGTAAGTTTATCACATCAGCTCTCCCTTCCACAACTATTATTGTATCTGAAGTATGAATTCCTGGACCAGCAGGTAATTCCTCCTTACCATAAGTGATGAGCTTTGAGCGCCTAGCAACATCCATTAAATCCTTTAGCAATTCTTCACTTTCGCTTATAGATTTTGAAGCCCATTCTTTTATTATGCTCTTTGCTCTCTCAGCTATAATCCTTCTCTTAGATACTCTTACATCTTCTATTCCTATGAGTGTGAAGCGTGCAGGACAGGGACCCACTTTTTCTACATTCTCCACAGCAGCGGCTATCAAGGCAGCAGTAGATATGTCAGTAGACATAGGGATCAAGACTTCTCCATGTGTTCTATCTCCTTTTGAATCTAAAGAAACTTCGATTCTACCTACTTTCCAAGACTTTTGAAGCTCATTAAGGTTCATCTCAGGACCGAATAGACCCTCTGTCTGTCCGAATATGGCTCCTATCAAGTCAGCTTTTTCTACTACACCTTCTATATCGAACTTGAGCCTTACATGGTACTTTACGATAGAACTATGCAAACTATCATCCCCTTTAATATTCATTAAATCGTTAAGAGTAATACTATACCTCTAACAAATCTACCATATAAGTCTTCTATTAGAAGGTTACGATGGCATCTGCATCTAATGTAAAATCGATTAAGGTTACTAAGACTAAAACTTTGCATCTATGAATCCTCTCTTCAAGCCGAGCAATTAAGTACTTTTTTGTGAATTTATTCAGCCACAGGCCCTAATCCGAACTTGGCAGCAAGCTCATCAGCATGAGATTGAATCTTTGCCAATTCATCTGGTTTGTCCATTATATGCCTAAACCTCCCCTGAGGCTTAAGGTATTCAGATACAGGAACTCTTTTAGGTACTTGCACTGTAAGTTTAGTGACTCCATCATAATACTCATAAAGAGGCCATAGACCTGTCTTAACTGCCAATCTACTTAGCTTGACCGTCAACTTTGGATCATACCTCCATCCTATAGTGCAAGGTTGAAGCCAGTGTATGAAGGATGGGCCATTCATGGATATGGCTTTCTCGACCTTATTCGTTGCATCTAATAAGTATGCTATTGAAGCTGTAGCGGCATATTTCACTCTATGAGCTATGGCTATTCCCATCAGATCCTTCTTTAAGGTCCTTTGCCCTGCAGGACTAGTTGTAGTCCATGCACTATAAGGTGTTGCTCCACTTCTTTGAATCCCAGTGTTCATATAGGCTTCATTATCGTAGCAGATATAGGTAATACGATCTCCTCTCTCAAATGCTCCACTTAAAGCTTGTAATCCTATATCAGCAGTACCACCATCGCCAGCAAGAACAACCACATTTACATCTTTGCCCAATTTCTTCTTCATGATCAAAGCATCATAAGAAGACCTTATCCCAGAGGCAGCGGCTGCTGCATTTTCAAAGGCTACGTGTATGTAAGGAGACTTCCATGCCGTCCATGGGTATGTAGTTGTTGAAACTTCAAGGCAGCCTGTTGAATTTATTATAATGCTGTCTTTTCCAACTACCTTTGTCACTATTCTTGCTATTTGTGCTGCACCACAGCCAGCGCACAGACCGTGCCCAGGGCTGAAGAAATCTTGTCTAACTATGATATCCTTTATGCTCTTGAATGGCATTTTCATCCCCTCAAACCAATGTAGTGTGAATGCTCCTTAACTATTCCAGTTTTAGCTATCCCTTTGAGCTTATCGAAAATGATTTCAATATCGTTCATCTTTACATCCCTACCTCCTAATCCTACAAAGAAGTTTGCAGCTGGTATGCTCATCTTCGATAGGTATAGGGCAGAAGTTACATCAGTAAATACTGGTCCTGCTATAGCTCCTGGCGAAAGAGCTCTATCAACAATACCTATTGCCTTTGCATTCTTGATAGATTTGATTATTTCATCAAAGGGGAAAGGTCTGAAGAGTCTAAGGCTTATCATTCCTACTTTTTCACCCTTTTCTCTAAGTTTCTTCACAGTAGCCCTAACTGTTGTAGATATGGAGCCCATAGAGATCAAAATTGTATCTGCATCATCACACTTGAATGGAGATGTTATACCATAACTTCTTCCTGATAACTTGCCAAACTCTTCATCCACTTTAGATATTATTGGAAGAGAATCTCTCAATGCTTTTGCAGATTGGTACCTAGTCTCAAAATAGTAATCAGGGTAGCAGAAAGCACCCATGGTTAGAGGGTTATCTGGGTCTAATCTTGTCGAGTATAGATTCCAAGGTGAGAATGAAGAAACTTCTGAATCACTAATGGGGTATATAGGCTCATAGGTATGGCTTAAGACTATGCCATCGATGTTAATCATAATAGGAAGTCTCACTCGATCATCTTCAGCTATCCTATATGCTTGAATAATTTTATCATAAGCCTCTTGAGCAGACTCTACGAATAACTGAATCCAGCCTGTATCTCTTTGTGGCATTATGTCTCCATGATCGTTCCATATGTTTATAGGTGCTGAGACTGATCTGTTAGCTACAGCCATTATTACTGGAAGCCTTAACGCAGATGTTATGAAGAGTATTTCATGCATCAAAAGTAGCCCTTGTGAGCTACTCGATGTAAAGACCCTTGCTCCACTAGCAGCTGCAGATAGGCATGCTGATATGGCTGAATGCTCTGATTCAACCAGTATATAATTCGCTTTTAACTCTCCTTTTGCAACGTATTCTGAAATCTTCTCGATAATAGTGGTTTGTGGTGTAATAGGGTAAGCTGCTACCACATCTACATCGAGTTGCTTTACAGCATAAGCTATAGCAAGGTTTCCTGATAATAGAAGTGGCTCAACTGCTTGCAACTTTCATTCCTCCATAACCATATCTATGCACCTAATAGGGCATTCCTCAGCGCATATGCCACAACCCTTGCAGAAATCATAGTCTATGACTACTTTACCGTCTTTTGTAGCTTCAGAATATATGCATGGCTCAGGACAGTAAACTATACACCAACCACACTTTGTACATCTTGAGTAGTCTATAACAGGCTTAAAAGTGCGCCAAGTACCTGTCTTGTTAATAGATTCAGATAAAGTCCTAGTTATGAAGCCTTTCTCCATTTCATTCCAATTGGGTAGCTTTTTCATCTTCATACCTCCAATGTGATAGTCTTATCAAAAGCTTCTCTTACAGCCTCAACGTTGATTTGATTGAACCTCTCAAGCACAACCTTCTCTACATTGCTAAGTTCTACGATCTTTGTTGCCTTCACAAGAGCGCCTAGCATAACAGTGTTGGTTATAGGTACACCTAATCTTTGTAGGGCTATCGATGTGGCATCAACGGCAGATATTCTAAAATTAGAAAAGGATTTCTTTAGCTCTTTTGGAGAGAATTTGGAATTGATAACTAGAGTACCCTTAGGCTTTAAGCCAGCTGAGACATCTACAATATTTATGATGGTTGGGTCTAATGTAACAACTATATCTGGCTCGTAAATATGAGATCTAACTTCTATAGGCTCTTTATCTATCCTAGTAAAAGCTACCACTGGAGAGCCACGCCTCTCAGGTCCAAACATAGCAAAGGCTTGAGCCTTTAATCCTTGCTTGACAGCAGCCTTAGCCAATAATTCTGTAGCAGTAACTGCGCCTTGTCCTCCACGCCCATGCCATCTAATTTCAATCATATCTCAACACATCGCCTATGCTCATATTTCTTATTTACTTTTTTATCAAATTATTTTTAATTTCTCTCAACTTTTTATAACAATAGTTATTATGAATGAACCTTTATTTAGATATTGCTATCTTGACCAAATCTCTCATCCTCTGTAAATCTTGTTAAGCTCTTTTTATTTAGCATTGTAAGCATATCAAATTTATCTTATCATCTTATATCCTCAGAACCCTTAAAATTTTCTAATAAAAAGCATCAAATAATATTTAAATATATTTCGATATATCTTATTAATATGTTCCACTTCTTCCCTAGAGCAAGATGATTGATGAAGAAAGGAGCCTTCAAGTACTTAGTGCTCCAAACTCTTAAGGATAGACCTATGCATGGCTATGAGATAATGATGGCTATATGTGAGAAATTTTCAGGGTTTTATACTCCTAGCGCTGGCTTGGTTTATCCTACTCTCCAAATGCTCGAGGATTTGGGATACGTCAGTGTAAAGGAGGAGTCTGGAAAGAAAGTATACTCTATCACTGATAAGGGAAGAGATTTCATCATAAAGAGAAAAGATGCTATAGAGGATATCATAAAGAGGCATGAGAGTTTTGGGCATGAGAGGATGGGTTTAAATAAGGAGATAAAAAGGCTTGCAAGATTAATAATAATGAACTATTGGGATCTTACCCCTGAAGAAACTGAGAAGATAGAGGGCATAATAAAGGAAGCTAGGGAGAAGATAGGAAAAATTCTCCTTGAAGGTGATTGAATTATGGCTATAATTGAGACCAAAGATTTAACGAAGGTATTTGGTAAGTTAATCGCAGTGGATCACATATCCTTTACTGTAGAGGAAGGGGAGATATTTGGCTTTCTCGGACCGAATGGTGCAGGAAAGACTACAACCATAAACATGCTCACGACCCTTATGAGCCCTACTGAAGGCACTGCAAAGGTTGCTGGAATGGACATAGTAAAGGATGCAAACAAAGTGAGGAGTTTGATCGGGCTAGTCCCTCAAGATTTGACTGTAGATGAAGATTTGACTGGTATGGAGAATATGTGGCTACAAGCAAGGCTCTATCATGTTCCAAAAGAAGTTGCAAAGAAGAGGATAGAAGAAGTGTTAAGCTTGGTTGAGCTTAAAGATGCAGCAAATAGGAAAGCTGAGACCTATTCAGGAGGGATGAGGAAAAGACTGGAATTGGCTGAAGGATTGATTCATTACCCAAAGATTCTCTTCCTTGACGAGCCTACTCTAGGGCTTGATGTGCAGACTAGAGCAGTAATTTGGGATTATATTAAGAAGCTGAGAGAAGAGCAAGGGATGACCATCTTCATGACAACCCATTATATGGAGGAGGCTGATGCCTTGTGTGATAGAATAGCCATAATAGATTACGGGAAGATAAAGGCTCTAGATGATCCGAAGAAGCTTAAGGATAGCTTAGGAGGAGATGTTATAGAATTGGCTTTATCAAATGATTTAAAGGATGTGACTGAGGCTATTGCCAAAATGCCTTATGTGATAGATGTTAAGAAAAAGAGTGAGATATATAGGATAAAAGTTGCTAAAGGAGAAGAGGCGCTACCAAATATAATTGAGAATATTATAAAGATGGATTTGAAAGTAAGCAAAGTCTCTCTGATAAAGCCTACACTAGATCAGGTCTACTTGGATTACACTGGCAGATCACTAAGGGAGACTGAAGGTAGTCGTGAGGAAGTAATGAGGATGATGAGGAACATAAGAAGGGTAAGGACATGATATCTGAGGCATGGGTTCTCACCATTCGTGAAGTCAAGAAGTGGATAAGAGAGCCTATATTAGTCTTCATGATGATAATTCAGCCAGTGATATGGTTAGGTTTATTTGGCAAAGCTTTCAACATTACAGGCTTGGTCTCGATACCACCACAATTATTACAGCAACTACCCCCAAACATCACTACTCAGATAGCTGAAATATTCAACAAGATGATAGGTAGTATTTTCGGGGGAACTGTAGACTATTTCACATATATGGCTGCTGGGATGCTTTCTGTCATAATACTTTTCACCTCAATGTTCAGTGGCATGTCCATAGTATGGGATAGAAGGTTTGGCTTCCTAAACAAGCTATTAGTAGCCCCTATAGCCCGTAGCTCCATAGTCATGGCCAAGGTTACTTCAAGCGTCATTAGAGGCATTTTCCAATCTGCTCTAGTATTCGCTATAGCATTTGCCTTTGGATTAAAGGTTGGAGATGCCTTTAATATATTAGACCTAATAGGAGTCTTCATAGGGCTCTTTCTATTAAGCTTAGGACTCTCATCCCTTTTCATAGCCTTGACGATAAGAGTAAAGAGTTGGGAGGGTCATATGGCAGTTGTAAATCTACTCAATTTGCCTCTTATGTTCGCCAGCAGTGCTCTATTCCCTATAAGCCAGATGCCAGATTGGCTACAATCGATAGCAAGTTTTAACCCTATCTCATACTCTTCAGACCTTTTCAGAGCTTTTATACTGCATAGCCATTCCACTGGTTTAGATCTTTCAAAAATAGCTCTAAATTTTGAAGTTCTCATAGGGTTTGCAGTCATCTTTTCATTTATAGGTATAATCTTGGCTGAGAGAGGTCTAAGAAAAAGCTAAAACCAGTAAAGATTTCTTGCAATTATATCTTCTTTTTCCATTTCACGCCTTGTGGGGTATCTTCTAGAATTATGCCAAATCCTTCTAATCTTTTTCTTATCTCATCAGCAGTCTTCCAATCCTTTCTTTCTCTTGCCCTCTCTCTTTCCTCTATCAGCAGTCTTAACTTCTCTGGTATTTTTTCTTCCATTTCTTCCCTTTGAAGTATGCCAAATATCCCACCCAATTCCTTAAAGGTAAATATGAGTTTATCTGCCAATTTTTTATTGATGCTCTTTTGCTCATCCAAAAATTTGTTCATTTCTTTAGCCAAGTCACATAGATAGGATAATGCCAAGGGTGTGTTAAAGTCATCATCTATAGCCTCTCCAAATTTTCTTTTATTCTCATCAATCTTTCTCTCTAAAGCCATCTCATCTTCTGTGAATCTTAAGCTCTTTTTTGCCATTCTAATATTGCCAAGAGTTTTGTAGAGTGATTCTAGAGTTCTTTTAGCCTGATCTAGTCCTTTTTCATCGAAATCAATAGGACTTCGATAATGAGTTGATGAGAAGAATAACCTTAAGGTTTCTGCATCATAGTCTTTTAATGCATTCTGAATAGTTATGAAGTTTCCCAAGGATTTTGCCATCTTCTTCCCCTTCACCTTTAAAAAGCCTGTATGAAGCCAATATCTAACCATAGGTTTTTTTCCTGAGACAGATTCCATCTGGGCTATCTCTGCTTCATGATGAGGGAATATAAGATCAACACCACCGCCATGAATATCATACTGCTGACCAAGATACTTCTCAGCTATAGCAGTATCTTCTATATGCCATCCTGGTCTACCTTCTCCCCAAGGAGAATTCCAATATGGCTCCCTATCTTTCCTCTTCTTCCAAAGGGAAAAATCTTGTGAATTTCTTTTACTTGGATCAGGCTCTATTCTATGCCTCTTCAACTCTTCAGGGTCTTGGTGAGAGAGCTTTCCATAATCATCAAATTTAGAAACATCAAAATAAACTCCTGTATGAGTGATGTATGCAAAGCCCTTCTCCATCAGCCTTTCGATCTGATCTATGATTTCTGGTACATGCTCTGATGCACGAGCATAAAGATTGATGGTATCTATTCCCAAAGAGGCTATATCTTGAGAGAAAGATTCTTCAAACTTTCTAGCTAACTTTAAAGGGTCTTCCCCTCTCTCCTTTGCTCTCTTTATGATTTTATCATCTATGTCAGTTATGTTCATCAAGTAGAATAGATCGTATCCTCTGTAGCGAAGCCATCTTGCTATTACATCATATGCAATGTATGTCCTTGCATGCCCCAAATGTGATAGATCGTAAACAGTCGGTCCACATACAAACATCTTCACCTTTCTCTCATTAATAGGCTTAAAATCTTCCTTCTTTCTTGTATATGTATTGTAGACCCTTATAGCCATCATTTATCACAAATCATCAATGGATAAATCCATCGTAAATTTGAAGTTTCTGTAAATGAGCTTTGCTAAGATTTTACGGATATCTTTTCTCTTAATTCCTTAACTTCTGCTTTAAGCACAGCAATATCATAGACCACATTAAATCTTTCTTCTAAAGCCTTGAACTTTGCATCCATCTCATTCCTTAATGACAATAACCTCTCTTCTATAGCCACAAATCTTGCACTCACGACCTTCTCTAAAGAGTCTATCTTTGAATCTAAAGAATCTATCCTAGAATTTACTGCTTTAAGCTCCCCTCTTATCTCATTTAAAGAGGGTATGAGTATTCTCTCTATCCATGAGGGTATCTTCTCAACCATTTCATTATATTATCAATAATATTCTCTTTTAACCCTTTTGCTAAAGAGAGCCGAGGAGGGGAGTTTCAGGTCATTAGCCTTTTGAACCCCTATACTCCGCTCTGCAGGCGGATACGTAACCAGATTCCGTCACCTCGGCATCTAAATATTATTCTACACACCCTAAAAATAACAGTTTCTATTTTCTAAAAGGCTAATAATGGATTCGAATAATACTTTTGTAATGATAAAGGAGATAATCGTATTAGGTAGCGGCGGAAGCAGGATAGTTACCATAAAGCAAGAGAGGAAGACTGGGGGATTAGCCTTTATCATTGATGATGGAATATTCATAATCGATCCTGGTCCTGGCTCCATATCTTACTTCAATCAACTTGGTCTCAATCCCTTCTCAGTAAAAGGGATATTGATCTCACATAGGCATCCAGACCATTACTGTGATGCTGAAATTTACATAGAAGCAGCCACAAAGGGAGCGAATGTGAAGAGAGGGTTATTAGTCGGAGCGAAGAGTGTCTTGGAGCATGTGGATGGTATGGGGCATCCTGCTATTTCCATTTATCATAAACGCCTACCTGAATCAGTAGCATCAATGATCCCTGGCGACAATATAGTTTATGATGATATCAAGATAACAGCTTTAAAGTCCCTTCACAGCGACCCTTACGCCATAGGCTTTAGATTGGATGATGGCAAGCACTCAATATCATATTTTCCAGATACAGAGTTCAGCGAGGAGATCATAAAGGGCGCAGAGTATCCCGATCTCTTGATCCTAAGTGTTTTGAGACCTGGCAACCAAAAGTTTCCTGGTCATTTATGCATCGATGATGCAATAAAGATGGTTGAGCTTATATCGCCAAGAAGGGTTTTAATCACACATTTTGGTTCTAGGATGATAAGAGCACCTCCTGAAAAGGAGGCTGAGAGGATGGCAAAGATTACAGGAGTTGATACTATAGCAGCCATAGATGGAATGAAGATTAAGCTTTCAGAGACTTTCACACCATTAGATTTATGGACAAAGAATTAATAGATTTTAGCTTTAGCTTATGACTTGCTTAATATTCATATAACTGTCAAGCTTCACTAGAGCTCTTCTCATAGATATTTTGGCTATGTCTGCACTGTACTCAGCCATGCGCCTTATAGCCCATAAGATCCTCTTGATATATGCTAAAGATTTTACATTCAAAGACATTAGCAACTCCTCTGTAAGCTCTTCTTGAACCTCTACATCTTTCATGATCTTTAACGCATCGTTGGCAAGCTTCATATCCCCTGTGTAAAAGCAGTCTAAAGCTTTACTGAATATGCTGTAAGCCAGCTTATCAGCGTTATAAATGGCTTCTAATACTTGCTTTCCTATCCTTTCCTTTTCATTATTAAGCCTTATCACATCTTCTGCTATACCCTTAAATTGGCTGGCTACTGCCTCAAGATTCTCCACAAGTAGCCTATAATCAAGAATTTCATATGAGTCCTTTATTCCTATCTTTTCACTTATAGTTTTAGAGCTTTGTGATAACAAGATTAACCTTATAATGAGCCAATATATCTTCTCAGCTTCATCTTTAAGATTGGCTATTCTATCTAAAAAGTCAGGTTCAAGTTCTGTTATTCCATCTATTGCTTCTTTATATATGCTCAAAACAATGGTAAAGAACCTTCTTATGAGTATATCTATAGGAAAGTTCTTCGGCTCAATAAAGCACTTTAATACTATCTTATTAGAAGTTTCTTCCATTATGTTTAAGCCTATAAACCTCTCTACCAACTCTTTAACTCTTTGAATATAATCTCTTCGAATTTCTTTTGCAGATGTTATCTCTATCGTATCCCTGCCCAGTACATAATTCCAGACGATAAAGCTCTCAAAAAGGTCAAGTTCATCAAATAAGTCTGAATTTATGGTAAAAGGACTTGGGACAATTTCTGGCTTAGCCAAAGAGCGTGGCATTAACTTTAGAGAACCATCTGGCTCAGGCATCATTACAACTTGATCTCCTTTTCTTAAGCCAGCGTCTCTTAACCACTCATTGGGTAAAGAGACGATAAGTGTTGAATAGCCAACCTTTTGCAACCTTCTATACTCCATAATTAACACCTCTACACTCGAATCCTTATCAGAGATTTTTCAGTATCTACTTTGCGCTTATAGTTGGACGGCCAAAGGAGTTCTATTTCAGTAGTTGTGCCTTCTTCATGGTAGATAGTTGAGTATACGTAAACTTTCTTTTGGGGATTTTGTCTTGCTATGTATGCAGCAATGAATATGGCTATAGGGCAAGGAGCATTCGTTGGGCCAAGCATAGTATGAACACCTCTTTTCCCTCCAGCAAGTAGACATTTTCCTATTTTGAAGACGATCTTGTTGCCTTTATGAATCAACTCTACATTCTGGTATAAGCCTGTCTCCTCAAGCTTCTTTATCACTTTCTCTAAATCATCGTAGCCTAATGAATCTAAAGTTTTAAGATAATTTCTTAGAAACTTTTTTGTCTCTCCAATGGCACCTTCCCAATCAAAAACTCCTTTCTCTTTCATTGCTGAGCAAAACGTTCCATAGAATGTTGAATGAAGAATACAAGCCATACCTTTCATTTCATCCAAGTAGTTTTCATGAATATCGAGATTGGAAATCAAGTCAAAATAAATAAATTTTCCATATATATACACCTTTTGAATATATTTTAAATACTAGATATATTTTATACTAATTTAAAGGATTCTGTCGATTAAATAGTGAGGAGTACTATTTCCATCTTCATCATTAATGCATTTTCTTATAATTTCAGGTTTCTTCAGATTCAACAAGATGAACTTGATAGTTGAGTTAGCTAGAGAGTTAACATTTCTGATGATAAGTCTATTCTGGCTCTATTATTACAGCTGTACCTGTTACAGAGATCACTACAACTCCTTCAAAAACTTCTGAGGTCTCTATGTCGAGACCTACAATAGCATTTGCACCCATTCTCCTTGCATTATCTTTAGCCCTTTCTATGGCTTCAATTCTTGCCTTTTCAAGCTCTGAAGTGAAGGCAGATACTTCTCCTCCTAGTATAGATTGTATACCAGCAACGAACTTTCCACCCATGCCTCTTGTCCTAGGAGTTAAGCCTGTGACAACTCCTAAGACCTTCTTTATACGATAGCCTGGCACATTAGGCGTAGTAACTATTATGAAACCTTCTCTGTAACTCATTTTCTCATTTTTAAGTCAACTTTTTGTTATATAAAATTTATCGTTTAACAAAAAATTTCATAAAAGCCCGGGCGGGTCTCGATCCCGCGACCCCTAGCTTATAAGGCACTCACAACCTCTAAACAGAATGAATATCGATGCTATCGATACTGCTATTGAGAATAGGTTAGAAGATTCTAGAGAATGGTTGTATAAAAAATACAGCAAAACTTGGGCTCCAATTTTGTTCTTGTATGCGAAGAAATATCATTGGATGCTAAATGGAAGCTTAATGGAACTTGATTCTTTCAGTAAAAGCAAAAAGTTCAGCCCTGAGAGACCAAAAGAAATTTATGACAAAGCTAGTTTGAAGGTTTTGCTTTAATGATACTGTTGACTCATTCGGGATAGACTAAATATGCAGAAAACGTTTTCTATTTGTAAGTTCATCACTTAACAACAACTACGGCTGCTATGATTATGCCTAATGCGAGCCACATAGCCTTGATCTCTTCAGGGCCAAAGTCTAACGCTTTCAAAGTTATAGAGAATGGAAATCCTAAGAGGAATAAACCGATACCAACATATAGTGCACTCCAACCTGCAGGTGGTATTACCACTCCCATTCCATATATTAAAATAATTAATCCCAGAATGAGACAGATAGAAAACGTTATTTCTTCCCTTCCAAACCTTGCCATTGTAAAACACCATCCCTTAACATATATATGCTTAAAAATTTTTCTATTGAAAGTTCTGTTAACTAACGGAGCTTCTTAGTATATTCTCAATTCTCAAATGTTAGATGGTTCTACATCTGAAAATAAAGCCCCGGGCGGGTCTCGATCCCGCGACCTACTGCTTACAAGGCAATCGCTATTGGATAAACTCTTCCAGCTGAGCTACCGGGGCTAATTTAAGGCTAAAAAGACTATGCTTATTTATTTTGCTTTATCATTTAATTACTGTTGATTGGTAAGTAGGTCTAAAGGTTGGTCTCCAAATCGAATTATGAGGAATTGTATGCTAAATATGGTCATTATGGCAAGAAGTTAGAAAAGGCTCTAAAACTTTTAAAAGATAAGAGTGTAAAGCTCCATAAGTTCTCTCCAAGTGGGCGTGAAATATGGACAGTAGTTGGAAAAGAAGGAGATCAACTGGTTGATGATTCACAACCTTACTGCTCATGTAGGCACTTTTATTATCGAGTACTCAGTGAAAAGGATGATATCTGCTACCATCTATTAGGTTTAAGGATGGCAAAGCAAATTAATGCATACGATATAATAGAGTTTCAGGATTTTGAATATTCATCCTTTCTAGAGTATCTTTTGAGAGATATTGTGAAGTTAAGTTAAGACTGATAGCAAACAAAATTGTTCATATGATTAAAACAATATAACCAGATCACTTTTATTCCGATCTTTTATCAAGATAGGTATATGCCTTTTGAGATAGTTTGCTATAATTGTAACACGTCCTTATACTCCACAGATCTAAAGCATGCGAGCAGAATCCTGAAGCTCAGTAATGGCAAGTGCAAGAAGTGTGGCGATTATCTGGCTCTTCGAGACTTTGTAGAAGCTATGGACAAGAACTAACGCTAACTTGCTAAAAACTCAAAGATAATGTCGTTATTTTCAGGGTTGATGGCGCTTAACAACACTTTTGCTACGATTCACTATAATTTACCTAAATGCATCCCATACTCCATAAGGCTATAAATTGCCCTTGCAGCCCTCTCAGGCATAGAATAGGAAGGTATACCACTCTTCTCGAACCTAACTCTAAATTCCTCTGCCATCTCTGTTCCACCCATGACACAAGCAACTACAGGCTTTGTCTGCCCTATTGCTACATAAGCAACCTTCTCTATAACATCATCCAAGATAGAGGGTGTTTGAGGTAATGTGATGACTAGCACACCATCTATGTCTTTATCATCGAGCAGTATCTTAAGAGCCTTAACATACATATCGCTCGTTGCCAGTGCTGTAAGGTCTACTGGGTTTGAGTTTGCCATTATAGGAAGTAATTCGCCTTTTTTCTTCAAATCTTCAAATTTATTTATGATATCATCAGAAAGCTTCACAACTAAAAGCCCAGACTCTTCACATGTATCTGTAGCCACGATGCCAGGACCCCCACCATTTGTAAGTATTGCAACTTTTTTGCCATTGGCTGGTGGTTGTAAGTTCAAGGCTCTACCCATATCAAAGAGCTCCTCTAAATTCATCGCTCTCACTACGCCGCTCTGCTTGAAGACTGCACCATAAATTTGATCTACACCACTCAATGCAGCAGTATGGGAAGCAGCAGCTCTTGCTCCAGCTCCAGTCTTGCCTGCCTTTAAGGTAACTATAGGCTTGAGTTTTGTGACTTCTTTTGAAGCTTCAAAGAACTCTCGCCCCTTGCCTATACCTTCTATGTATAATAAGTTGACTTTTGTCTTCTTGTCCTCAGCAAAGTAGAGTAAAAGTTCATGCTCAGCCACATCACATCTATTCCCAAGGCTTATGAAGCATCTTACTCCCATACCATGACCAGCCATATAATCTAATGCTGCAGCCCCAAAAGCACCACTTTGACTTATCAATAAAATAGAACCTGGAAAGGGTCTTGGAGTTGCTATAACTTCTCTCCCACTTGATAGTCTTTTCACTTCAGGCAAAAAGAGAGTATCCATGCCTGAATAAGGATCATACACTCCTAAGCAATTTGGACCTATTATTCTTATCCCTGATCTTAAGCCTATCCTCTTCACTTCTTCCTCAAGCTTTACATTCCCTACTTCGCTGAAACCAGAGGATATTATTATTGCTGCCTTTACGCCTATTTCTGAGGCTTCTTCCATAACGCTAGGAACTATATCTGCAGGGATTGCTATTATGATCGTTTCTACGCTTTTTTTAATGCTCTTTAAGGATGAGTAGCACTCTACACCTAGAACTTCAGAGTACTTTGGGTTCACTGAATAGATTTCTCCATCGAATACCCATTTCTCCTTGTTCATCAGAAGGTTATGCAAAACCACATAGCCAACCTTTGTTATGATTGGAGAGGCACCTATCACGGCTACTGATGATGGTTCAAAGAAAGATTTCATATGGTTTAAACTCATTAAACCCTCCCCTTGTAAATCTGAAAGCTATCTCTTATAAATTTGAATTTTTCAAAAAGGCTTTAACATCGAATTTATCTAGGACCTTTTAACCCAGCACAATGAACTTCTCCTTTTATTCTCCTTATGAAAGATTCACAGGCAAAGCATTCTAAGAAAGGTAATTCCTCATTTATTACAGGGCATTGGATTGATTCATGCTTCATTCTACTCATCATCTTACCACTCACAACTCCTTTAAGGCTTGCTGCAACTTCTTTTGATATATTGAATGCCTTCTCTCTTTCCAATATTTTAACGAAATACTTTGGTTGATTTGCCATTGCACCATCAGATTTTAAACAATAATTCTCTTAAGATATAAGACAAATGGTTAACTTAATCTGGGCTTGAATTTATACCATTTTGACCTAACGTTGAGAAGCGCTTTCTATGGGCGATTGCTATACGATCGGTGTCAATTCCACCCCTTCATCAGTAACTGAAATGTTGTAGAGCTTTGTTTCTGGCCTAACCCCATAGATGCAGATAGCTCCATTGACATTCTTCAAGACGAAATGCTTATCACACATGTGTGAGATTTGGTCGGTAATCTTCTGTTCCCTCTTCACTATGGAAATGTACACATCTCCCCATTCATTTATCGCCGAAAGGTTCATTGCAACGCCAAGCACTGTTACATCAGCTCCCAACGAGTACTCCATAAAATCTGCAGCCATCATGTGGACGATAGGTTGCTTTGCTTGTTCTCTCAATTTGGACCTTACCGCGAACCAAGATTCAAGGGTCTTGTTCAAGTCTCTCAGATAAACGAAGAATCTATTCTTGGGGATAGGTCGATCATGCATTGCCTTTTGGGCAATCATCACATTATCTATGTTCTTATCCACGATTTCGTGAGAACTCTTGAGATACTCCTCAACACTCAATCCTTCTAGAGGGGTTATCACTAACCCTCTTCCCAGTAACAAGGTGTTAATCATAGTAGGAAAGATCAGAAAGTGGAGATGTTCATTGCCTACTCCATGCTCTAACTCAAATATAGTTGATGTGCCTGTCTTATAACCGCCACCTAAAAGCTTGTCAAGGTCTGAAATACCGCTTGATATTTTGTCTTTTCCAGGATCAGGAATTATCCCGAATTTCTTGAGGTATACGGGCTTGAGAGGTGGGAAGTATTTAAATCGCCCTCCCTTTAAAGTGTAGGCGTAATTCTTCCTCTTTCTTCTGGTACCTCGAAGCTTGTTAAGCGTTATCTCCCTTGCTGACCGCCTCTCCAACAATCCACTCCAAGTCCTCCCATTGATTGCCTCACCTAATACATCTATATCAGAGAGAGTTACTATTCCATCTGCCAGATAATCTATGGTAGTTAAGTCAGGCGTCTCACTGACAAGAATGATGCTAACATTTTTGCTACTGATCAAGGTCTCCAAACGCCTCAATGCACTCTCTGCCTCCTCAGGTCCTAAGTCTCTCACGATGCCTTCCCAACTATCTATTACTATCATTGGATTGTTTACTCTCATGATAAGATTGTATACATGCTCGAACGATGTTAGATAACTTTTCATCTTTGTATCGGTGATTACGATGGCTTTCTTAGGTGCTTCTAAAACATGCTCTGGCTTGATTACATCTTTCAGCCAAGGAAACTGAGCAAACAACCTCTCTGATGTTACTCTTGTGCTCACATATATTCCGTTTCTATCTTCTTTGAAGTGATTCAGCAACTCAAGGCTTAAGATAGTCTTACCAGTGCCTGGGTTACCCTTGATTAGAAGGATGTTATTTCTCTGAGATATGAAATCTATCAGCTCTCTTGGAAGATTATTTGTTGATAAGCCTCTCACCCTCAAAAGTTAATTCAACAAAACTTTTCAAAGCATCTTTACCCTCCTTTGTGATATAGTAGTTCTTTTCCTTATTTTCTATCAACCCATCGTTCATCATATTACCAGAAACATATATAAAAAATATTATTACGATTTCCGATCGAGCGTGAGTACAATAAAGCAACTTAAACCAAATGATTCATAAAGTCTAATGTATAAGTCATATTTGGCAAAGTGAAAGCTCATGATAAAAGAATTCAGCTTTAAACCTATAGGTTACGTGAGAACAGATGCTGATGAAGACCAGATAAGAAAGGATAGTAAGAGCGTTATATCAGAAATAATAATATCAGAAGAATTGAATGAAGCTTTAGATGGTATAGAAGATTTTTCACATCTATTCATAATATTTTATATGCACAAAGCCTTTGCTGAGCAATTAAACCTTAAAGTCCATCCAAGAGGAAGGTTAGATTTGCCTTTAGTAGGTGTTTTTGCCACTAGATCGCCTTACAGACCAAACCCTATAGGTTTAACATTAGCTGAATTGATAAAAAGGAATGGGAATAAAATAAAGGTAAGAGGACTAGATGCAATAGATGGCACCCCTGTAATAGACATAAAGCCCTATGATCCTTTCGATTTAGCCCTAGAAGCTCGTACACCAGAATGGTGGATCAAACTTCATCAAAGAAATTCTTGAAATTCATATTAACCTAAAGTCTTCCTTAACTGTTGTTAGAACTATATGTGTATTCGTCCTCTCTACGAAAGGCATCCCTAGAAGGGTTTTTGTGAATCTGCTTAGCTCCTCTCTGTCATGGAATTTAGCTATTACAATAGCATCAGTCAAGCCTGTCACATCATAAACAGCGCATATATTTGGAAATTTTGCTACCTCTTTCTCCATCTCAATAAGTTTCCCCTTAGATACAGTTATCTCTGTTATGGCTGTTAATTCATAGCCTATCTTCTCATGATCAAGTATTACTGAGTATCCCTTTATCAGCCCTTCCTTCTCCATTTTTCTTGTTCTAGAAAGGACTGTGCCCACTGCCACACCTATCTTACTAGCTACCTCTCTAAAAGATGATCTTGCATCTTTAAGATATTCAGATAAAATCTTCCTATCTATTTCATCTATAGGCAAAATAAACCAACTCTGATCATTCTATAAATGCTATTATATATAAGTTGCACAAATATTCATTTTAAGCATCTCATACAATTTGATTCTCTCTATGATTGGAAAGAAATTATAAGGACTATATGCTCATTTTTGTTATGAGTATTGCGCACACAGCTGAGCATGTATTCATGGGCAGTTTAAAAAGATTGATGCCAGATATAGAGGTAAAGAAGGTAGAGACAGAAGAAGAAAAAGGTAATGCATTCATATCATCTAAGAATCTAGATTGGCAGATAATATTTGAAGCAGAGAAGATGACAAATAAAATAATAGATGAATCTAGGGCAATAAAGGAGCACTTTTTCGATTCTTTAGATGATGCAAAGAAAGTTTTTCCATCTCTAAGGGCTTATGATGAGAGAATCTCAGGTAAGACAAGAGTAATAGAAGTAGATGGATATGACTACTCAGCTTGTAGAGCAGAGCATGCTAAAAATACAAAAGAATGCTCTTTCTTCATAGTCACAAAGTTTTCAAAGGCTGGAAAGGATCTATTTGAGATAGAGTTCTATGTTGGTGAAAAGGCTAAGATAAAAGCTCTTGAAATTGCCAAGATATGCATGAAAGTTAATGAGATAGTTGGTGCAACTTTGGATACGCTTGAAAGCACTATTCAAAATCTTAGGGATGAATTTCTTGATCTAAGGAGAAGACTTACTCATTTAAGTGAGAGGGAGGCTGAGGATGTAAAATTCATAGAGAAAGATGGCATGAAAATTTACTTGAAAATCTTTGATGGGTTAGATAATAAGAAATTGATGGAGAGAGCTGGAGAATTGATAAAGAGTGAGAAGAGTGTTGCCATATTTGCCAATAAAGATGATAACGCATTCTTGATAATAGGTAGAAGCTCAGATTTAAGATTAGATTGTAATGCCATTCTAAAAGAGACCTTTATGAAGTTCGATGGTAAAGGAGGAGGAAAGCCAGATTTTGCATCTGGGATTATAGATAAGGATAAGGTTGAAGATGCCTTAGAGTTCATTAAGAGTAAGATAGTTGAATAGAATGATGATAAAAAAGAAAAAAGTGATGATTTTAGCGCTCCCTCTCAGCTAGTAGATATTTGTATATTAATGCAGCTATCAATCCACCTATTATCGGACCCAACCAGTAGACCCAGTGTGCTGTCCAGTTTCCTGATGCTAGTGCTGGTCCAAATGTTCTGGCAGGGTTCATGGCCGCTCCTGTAAGCGCACCGCCAATCCATATATCCATGGCAAGTACCAATCCTATTATTAAGCCTGCAAATCCTTGTGGTGCTCTCTCATCGACTGCTACACCCATTATCGTAAACACTAGGAAGAACGTTAGAATTAGTTCAATTATAAAGGCAGTAATCTCGCTTCCTCCTATAGCTGCTCCTGGAAGAGTTAAGCCAAAGTCTACCGCTTTTCCTTGGGGTAGTATGGTTGCATGAGCAAAGCCGGCTATGGCCGCTCCTATCAGCTGAAATATGATGTAAGGTAAAGCATCCTTAGCATCCATCTTCCTTGTAACTGCTAGACTTATTGTAACTGCTGGGTTTATGTGTGTTCCTGAGATATGACCAACAGCATATGCCATGGTCATGAGGGCTACGCCGTGAGCCAAACCGATGGCAAGTAAACCAGGCCCGAAGTAGAATGGTTGAGATGTTCCTAAGACGACTGAGTAGATAGTTACTGACACTGGTCCAACAAATACTAGAACGAATGTTCCGATAAGCTCAGCAACATATTTCTGCCATCTTTCGACCATTATTATTCACCAAAAATTATGCATACCAATTGGTAAGGAACCTAATATATTTTATCAGATAACTTGAGCGTTTATAGCTCTGATGTGATTTTAGATTTTTCTCTTTTTCACATATATAGCAACTTATCCTCCAAAGCTCAACAGAAAAAGTTGGGCAATGCTAAACAGGAAGATATTTACAACACCAAAGAATCATTATCAATAATTGATCACTATGGCTGAAAATGTAATGAATTGCCCTATATGTGGCTCTGAGCTATTTATCAGTGAAAAGGCAATTTACTGCTCTAACCCTAAATGTAATTATGTAAGTAATATAGCTCCCACTTACAGAGCATATAAGAAAGATCATCTTACAATACTTCTACCATTCGCCTTTCTAATTATAGCTATAGGATTGATCTTGATATTTATCACTATGATCTTTTTTACTGCAACTGTTTTCTTTCTCTTTATACCTCTCATATTCCCTATACCAATTCTGAGAAAGTTGTTCAAAAGGAGGAAGATTAATTCGATTCATAAGAGTGAGGCGTGATGTCTATCCTCGTACTTGAAAGAATACTTAGGGATATTCACATCGATCTAGAAGAGATGGAGAAGAAGATGCTTTACGATGATCTGATCAGATGCTTCGGGATAATAGGATCATATAGAGAGTGTGATAGGCTTGAAGAATTTTGGAAAGATCCAGCTTATAGGAAGGCTATAGAGCAATATATCAAAGCATGGCTAGAGTTTAGAAAGAAGAGGAAGGTAGTTGAAGTATATGCATAAAATGATGAGAACTTAATTAAAACTTAATCTATACATTCTAAGCAGAGATTGCTTAAGTGATAATTCTTTTTATTGGAAAAAAGTTTGAATAAAAAAGGAAATTAAGACCCTCTATCATATTTTCCTTGCCTTTTATGTTCAAGGGTTACAAAGCCTATGTAGATGAAGATAAGTGCAGAAAGTGCGGGTTCTGTGATTCGAACTTTAGATGCTACTCTAACCCTAGGTGCAGCGGCTGCCTTGCTTGCTACTTCGCTTGTCCATATGAAGCTAGGAGGATTGTGGAGAAAGAGCTATCAGAAGAAGTTAAGATATTTATAAATGAAGTTGAGCTTCAAGTTCCAAAGGAAATTACAGTTGCAAAAGCATTAGAGTTGATAGGCTTTAAGTTCGAAGAGCCTGGTTCTAAAGGAGTATCATTGGCGTGCAAAATAGGAGGGTGCTGGGCTTGCATGGTCTTAATAAATGGAGAACCAGAGAGAAGTTGCATTACTTCAGTGGAAGAGGGAATGAAAATAGAAACGAATGTAAATTCCATCGTTCCTAGAAGGATAGTACACGGACCACAGCCTCATAAAGTTGGAGGAAAAGCTACGCCTTGGATTGAAGTCAATGGACTTCGCTATATTGAGGCTGCTATCTGGGTGGCAGGCTGTAACTTAAGATGCCCTCAATGTCAAAATTACCACATAACTTACGATAACACTTCATTAGCTTTAACATCTGAGGAAGCTGCTAAGGAGCTTACTTGGTGCTCAAGAGTTTATGGAACTAAAGGGCTTGCCATAAGCGGAGGCGAGCCTACCTTGAACAGAGCGTGGCTAATAGAATTCTTCAAGCATCTAAAGAAGCTGAACCAAGATAAAAGCATAAGACTTCACTTGGACAGCAATGGAACTTTGCTGACTCCGGATTACATAGACGAGCTTGTGGAAGTTGGATGCAACAACATAGGAGTGGAGCCGAAGTCCTTAAGGTTGGATACTTATATCGAGATAACTGGAGTTCGAGATAGGGAGTTAGCTACAAGGTACTTAGAGACTTCTTGGAACGCTTTAAAGTACTTGGTCGAAAAATATGAAGATAAGGTGTACTTAGGCGTCGGAATTGCCTATAATGGAGCTTGGATGAGCTTAGAAGAAGTTGTCGAGATTGGTGATAGAATATGCTCAATAGACCCTAGCGTCCAAGTTACAGTTTTGGACTATTTCCCGGCTTTCAGGAGGAAGAACATAAGGAGACCTTTTTACGAAGAAATGTTCTCTGTGAAAAACTTGCTCGAAAGCCGAGGATTAAACAATGTAGTGGTTCAAACGAGTATGGGGCACATAACTCCTTCGAAAAGCAAAGATAGAAGTCATAAAGATTACTAAGCCATTAAAGGTAGGATATGAGAGAACCTGAAATTGCCAACCAATAATATCGACTACTTTATCTTGAAAGACCGAATTCCTCATGGATAGTCCTCACAGCTTCCTCACCATCTTTTTCCTTTACAGCAAATGAGATGTTGACCTCAGATGAACCTTGAGAGATCATTATAACATTTATACCCTTTTTAGCAATAGAATTGAAGACCCTAGCAGCAACTCCTGGCGTGCCCTTCATGCCTGCTCCTACTATTGCTACTATGCAGATATCTTCCTCAGCAGTAACTTCACGTACAATGCCTTGACCGAGCAAAGCTATTTCTAAAGCACTTATAGCCTTTCCAAGAGAACTCCTCTTTATTATAAAAGATATATTTGCTTCAGAAGCACTTTGAGATATCATCAATACATTCACATTATTCTTCCCTAGAATATCAAATACTTTTGCTGCAGTTCCAGGTGCTCCTACCATTCCTGCTCCACTAACATTTATCAATGAGACATTCTTTATGAGGCTAACTGCCTTGGCTATCTCTCCTTTCTTAATTTTCTGCTCATTACCTATTAATGTACCAAAATTTTCTGGATTGAAGGTATTTCTTATCCTCACATGTATTCCTTCCTCCATGGCTGGCTCTAAAGCTCTAGGGTGAAGACCTTTTGCACCGAAGAAAGCCATTTCTATGGCTTCTTGAAAAGATATCTCAGGTATCGTTTTAGCTGATGGTGCTATCTTAGGGTCTGCTGTCATCAAGCCATCGACATCTGTCCAGATACAAATTTCATCAGCATTTAATGAGGCTCCTATTATAGTTGCAGAATAATCAGAGCCACCTCTTCCTAAAGTTGTTATGAAGCCTTCTTGAGTAGCAGCTATATAACCTGTTACTACGGGGATTATGCCTTTATCTAGCATAGGCTCTAACCTCTGCCTTACCTGATATTTTGTCAATTTCATCAAAGGTCTTGCCTCTCCATAGTTAGAATCTGTTACAATGCCTACATCTTTTCCTGATAAGAACTCAGAGTTAAGCCCTATATCAAGAAGAGAATAGCATAGTATAGAGGTTGATAATCTCTCACCAAAGGATAGAACATAATCCAAAGATTTTAGTGTGAGCTCGCCAATATAGGCAATCCCTGTCAAGACCTTCTCAAGCTCTTCCACATTTCTTTTGACAATGTTCATTGCTTCTTCCTTTAAGGATTCAGTCTTGATTGTATCTTTAACAGCTTTGAGGTGCCTTTCTTTGATCTTGTAGATGAAATTGTTGATGTAATTTAAGTTGCCCTTCTTAGCCTCCTCAGAAGCTTCTAGCAACTGATCTGTTACACCTTCTAATGCTGAGACGATTATAACTAATCTATTCCCTTGGTCAACAAAGTCAGAGATCATCTTTGCAACCCTCTTTATGCAATCGCCATTCGCTACAGAAGAGCCGCCAAATTTCATAACTAGCTTCATATATTTCTACCTTACGCAATCAGTCTGGCAGATAAGTTTGTGTCCGCCGCATTATACCCTCTTCGATGACCTCGTCCTTTGATCTAACTCTATTTTGAGTAGCCTCCTTAACAATAAAGTTCTCCTAGCTTCGGTTTCTACTTCATTTATCAATTTTTCTAATTCTTGTGCAGAGTCAAAAATATCCAATAAATTTGCCGTTAAATCTTCAACTTTCTCTTCTTCAGTTGGTAACGTGGGAAATGAAGGCTTTCTGCCTCTGTAAATCTCGGATAAAGAAATAATTTTGCCTTCCTCTACCTCCTTTACTGTCTTATCCATGCTGTTAATGGATTTACTAAATTTGCTCTTAATATCTTCAAGCCTTTTCGTCCATTCTGGAATTCTTTCAGGTATTACATTTTCTAGGAGACCCATTTCTTTCTCAAGAACTCCTACTTCATAATTGAACCATTCATCAGCTTTTGTGCGTATAAGTGGAATACTAGCTATGAAAGCTTTGACAAGAGACGTTCTTTCTTTAGGTCTCTCTTTAAGTAGACTTTCAAGTTCATCTAAAGGGTTCTTTGACATTTTACTCCAGCAAGTAGTTAGATATCTTCTCCCATATAGAGTTAACTCTATTCTTTTTTACATTGATCCATGAGAGGACATCCGCACATTGCACTTTGCTTTTATCAACGTAAATGGTTATAGGTCTAAGGTATAAGGAATGTATTCTACCCTTAATTTTAAGGTCAAGTCCCTCATCAACAAATACAGTTAAAGTTGCTCTGGACTTGAAGACTTTTATAAAGTATTTACCCAACCAATCAAACGCCTCGTCTTGGTTTTTGCTTATCAGCCAAATTTTCTCTTCCATGTATAACTGTTCGATTAATCTCAAGAAGTGTCTTATAATCTTCAATTTTGTTCCAGCTTTGGACTCTCGCATATGAACAGGCTTGCCCTCTATCCTCTGCAACATTTGGTTGAGTTCTTTTATAATTTCCTCTTTACCCATTATAATAGCAACATGGTCGTTAGATTCATCTATGTAGAGGGCATGCATACCAAGGTTCTGATAGTGCATTTACTCATTCAGATAACATTCGAATAGCAAGTATTAAAGGATGCTCAAACCTTATGGAGTAAAATAAAAGGTGATGAGAACTAATTCCCTGCTCTCATAGAGTTGGAGGGCTTAGACTTTATATTCAGAATTTAGTAGATAAGTTTGCCTTTATATCTATTAAATCCCTCAAAATAGCGCTAGCAGTCTCCATTCCACCAGCACCTCGACCTATTATCGTCTCCTCACCGGCAAACTCAGAGACAAAAGTTACAGCATTAAGAGTCCCATGGACACATAAGACATCTCTTTTAGATATCTCTTTAGGCTTTACCTCTAAGCCTTCATTGATAGAACCTATGAGCTTTATTGTGTAACCATTTTTATCAGCATCTATTAGGTCTTTAAGAGTTATATGGCGTATACCATTTATTTTAACATCCTTCAAAATGACCTTCTTCCCCATTATCCAATTAGCCATTATAACCAATTTGCAAGCTGTATCAAAGCCATCTACATCTAAGGATGGATCCTTCTCTGCATATCCTAGTTCTTGAGCCATTCTAAGAGCTTCATTGAATTCAATATTCTTCTCATGCATCTCTGTCAAGATGTAATTCGTAGTCCCATTCAATATCCCTCTTATTGAGATAATTCTATCACCTGTCAAGCATTTTCTTCCTAAATCGAGTATTGGTATGCCCCCTCCTACAGTACCGCTGAACCTCAAGTAAACGCCATTGTAATCTGCAAGATCCATAAGGGCAGGAAGGGCTAATGCTAAGGGACCTTTATTCGTTGTTATAACATGCTTGCCACTCTTTATGCTAGCTTCTATGTGTGTTAACCCTGGCTCCCCATTTACAATATCTGTTGGAGTTACCTCGATGACCATCTCTGCTTCAGTCTTTTTTATTACTTCTTCAGCTGATAAATTAGGGAAGCCGTTATCAGGGGCTTTAGAGACGCTACCCATTTCCTTTTTAATCTTTAACATCTTTTCTGTATCAAGCCCTCTTTCGTTGATCGCTGCACCTCTCTTATCAACTATAGCTACTATTCTTGGGCGTAGTCCATATACTGAAGCGAGCTCATTGTATCTAAGGTTAAGCAAGCGAAGAAAGCTCTGCCCAACAACACCAAAGCCTAATAATATTATCCTCATCCTGACCTCTTCCATTACATAATTGGAAATTAAGCTCTTCTTTTTTGCTATTATATGATTTAGAGTTTAAATCCTATGCTTCTCACACACCCTTACCACATCATAGTAATAATTATAAAGTCCTTCTCTTCGAACTCTGTTATAGTACATGCAATTCACACATATTATCGCCTCACAAACTTGGCATCTCTCCCACTTCAAGCCTCGATCTTTCAATAATAAAACTCTGCCACAATCGCTACACTTCACTTTCTCTTTTGTTTTAGCCGTTCTAGAACTTGAGGCCATACATAAATCACTCCTTTAAAAATCCAGAGGAGCTTTAGCCAATGCAGAAGTTATATCAGCAGATGTCAATATTCCGACAAGCTTTTCGCCCTTTATCACAGGAAGCCTTCTTATCTTTAATTGTGCCATTATCCTAGCCGCCTCCTTTAAGTCGAATTCTGGGTTGATAAAAGTTAAGGGTGTGGACATATAGTCCTTGACTTTTATGTCATCAAATTTGAGTCTTTTTAGGACGACTTTAGATAATAAATCCCTTTCTGTAAATATTCCTACAGGCTTACCTTGACTTGTGACTATTAGACTACCAATGTGCTTTTCTCCCATTATTTTACACGCTTCAGCCACGCTTTCTTCTCCATCTATTGTGATAACTTCCTTAATCATGACGTCTTTCACTTTTACCAAGGCGAATCACTCATTCAACAAAAAGGCATAATATAAATTCTACTAATCTACTCTTTTACAATTCGCTCTTATAGTAAACCTTTATTGCAACTTATGAACAATTTAAATTAGAATTAAAGTGGCAGAGGCTAAGAAGAGCGTATTCTCTATGCTTGCAAAACCGATAAGAAGAGCTATTCAAGATAGGAGATTCTATGAGCCAACAGATCCACAAGCAAGGACAATTCCTTTGATAATGGAAGGTAAGAATGTTCTACTCATAGCTCCTACAGGAACAGGAAAGACTGAAGCAGCTTTCTTACCAATATTGGATTTCATATTGAAATTAGAGGAGAAAGATCTGGGCATAAAGGCTCTCTACATTACACCTTTGAGGGCTTTGAATAGAGACTTGCTAGAAAGGCTTGAGTGGTGGTGTAAAAGGCTTGATGTAAAGCTTTCAGTGAGGCATGGTGATACTGAATTAAAAGAAAGAAGCGCTCAAGCAAGGTTTCCTCCAGACATACTTATAACAACCCCTGAGACTTTGCAGGCAATACTTCCAGGTAGAGTCATGAGAAGACATCTTAAATCCATAAGGTGGGTGGTAGTTGATGAAGTTCACGAGTTAGCTACAGAGAAGAGAGGCAGTCAACTAGCATTAGGTCTTGAAAGGTTAAGGTATATAACTGAGAGAGATTTTCAAATGATTGGACTATCAGCAACTATAGGCACGCCAAAAGAGGTAGCAAAGTTCCTAGTCGGTAAAGATAGAACTTGTGAGATAGTACAAGTCCCTGTTTCTAGGTTCATACAATTGAAGATAATTTACCCAAAGCCTACAGATGAGGATTTTGAGCTTGCTAACAAGTTGTATACATATCCAGAAGTTGCTTCAAGGCTAAGAGTTATGAGGAAGTTGATAGAAGAGAATGCTTCAGTATTACTATTCACGAATACAAGGTCAGAGGCTGAGGTTTTGGCAAGCCGTTTTAGAGTATGGGAGATAAATCTTCCTATAGGAGTTCATCATGGCTCTCTCTCGAGAGTATCTCGTATGTCTGCTGAGAGGGGTTTGAAGGAAGGAAAATTGTTAGGGATTGTCTGCACAAGTTCTCTTGAGCTTGGGATAGATGTAGGAGCCTTGGAGATGGTAATTCAATATAACTCACCAAGGCAAGTTACTAGATTGCTTCAAAGAGTTGGTCGTAGTGGTCATAAGGTTGGAGGAATTGCAAAAGGAGTGATAATAACTCAGGATCCAGACGATTCCCTTGAAGCCCTTGTCATAGCTCGCCGTGCATTGATTGAAAAATTGGAACCAGCCCCTATTCCTGATAAGCCTTTAGATGCAATGGCTCATCAAATAGTTGGTCTGATGATGCAGAAAGGAAGATGGAGCTTTGAAGAAGTCTTGGGCATTTTTAACAAAGCCTATTCTTACAGGGATTTATCTGAAGATGATTTGAAGAAAGTTCTTGATTATATGCACACAAGATATCCAAGATTCTCTTGGGTATCTTTTCAGGATAAATTTTTCATAAAACCTCAAAGGATTAAAGAGTTCTACAACTACTATTTTCAAAATTTATCTATGATCCCTGATGAGAAGCAGTTCATAGTCATAGAAGAGGAGAAGGATGAACCCATAGGAGTTTTGGACGAGGCTTTTGTTGCAGAGCATGGTGAAATTGGGACAAAGTTCATTGTGAGAGGGTCTGTATGGAAGATTCTTCAAGTATTTCGAGATAGAATCTATGTCAAGCCTGAGGATGATCCAACAGGAGCCATACCTAGCTGGGTTGGTGAAGAAATTCCAGTGCCCTTTGAAGTTACAAACGAAGTAGGAGAGATAAGGCGTAAAGTAGAAGAAATGCTAAAATCAGGATCAAAGCCTGAAGATATTGCTTTGGAATTGAGCAAAATTTATCCCTGTGATTCTCAAACAATAATGCTAGCTATATCAGAAATATTAGATCAAGTAAAAATGAAGATCCCTATACCAACAGACAAGAGAATTACTATAGAGCAATGGGAGGATTTCATCGTAATAAATTGCTGCTTTGGATTATTGGTAAATCGCACAATCTCCAGAATATTAGGATTGATTCTATCAGAGAAGATAGGTTCACCTATTAAGATTCAGCAAGACCCTTATCGCATAATAATTCAAACAGACAAGGTAAGACCTGAGGATATAAGTTCAATATTAAAAGATTTGGTTCATAAAGATATAAAAGAAATGGCAACTCAAGCCTTTATTAGGACAGGGATATTCAAGAGAAGGTTTCTTCATGTGGCTAGGAAGTTTGGAGCCATTTCAAAGGATGTAGATTTAAGTGATGTGAATTTAAGTAACTTAATGAAGGGCTTTGAGGGCAGTGTTATCTTCGATGAAGCCATAAGGACAACATTGTTCGATGATGCTGATATAGAACTAACGAATTTTATCATCAACAAGATGGCATCTGGCGATATAGAAATTACTTTGATAAAGAATCTTAGTTTCATTACACCTATAGGAAGGGTTGGCATTGAAGAAATTGGTAGGATGAGAGATATAATACCTCCTCAAAGGATGAAAAATATACTGATAAGATCAGCCCATGCAAGATTACTCAATGAGAGCAGAGTCTTTATCTGTACAAATTGCTGGAATTATTCAGAAATATTGAGAGTTACCGATCTTAAAGAAAATATAATTTGCCCAAGATGTGGTTCATCAAAAATAGGCTTAGCAAATGAGCCTTTAGAAAAAATACTATCTTTATGTGATAAGAAGTTATCAGCGAGAGAGTTACCGGATAAAGAGAATATGATATTAAGAAAACTGGTTAAGTCAGCAGAATTGATCTCTGATTATGGACTTGCAGCAGTATTGGTAATGGTTGCAAAGGGCATCAGTCTATCAGAGGCTACGATTTTATTAAAAGAAGAGCCAAAAATGAATGATAGACTGATCGAACTGATACTTGAGGCTGAGAGAAGAGCCTTAAAAAGAAGGTTCTTCATTACCTCATGATTATATATTCTATTTTCATTACTTCAATGGAACGTATAGAGATGAGCGAGATGCTCCTATTCCTGGCGTACCATGAGTAACTCTCTTATTTGTTATCACGTACTCTCCAAGATAGTGCCCTATCATCTGAGGTTTGATCTCTATAGGGATGAATTCTTTCCCATTATGCAAATGAATAGTCAAACCAACCATGTATGGTAAAATCACCATATCCCTTGCATGAGTCTTTATAGGATTCTTCAATTTTCCATCCTTTGCAGCCCTAACTTCCTCAAGCAACTTCCTCTTTTCATCAGATATCCCTCTATTCAAAGACCTTCTCTGCCTTGAAGGCAAGAGAGATAAGAATGCCTCTAAAGATGTGGATTGCAATTGCTCTAATGTGTAGCCTCTATACTTGAACTCCCTAACCATAACTTCATCTAACCTCCTTTATCCTTTTAATTATTCTCTTCCTACCTGTCTTTCTTGACGCTATATCTCCAACTTTAGCGCCTGGCGGTGCAATCCTAGAAGCAGATTTAGACTTATGGATGGAGTGTTGATGCCTTCCTCCTCCAAAGGGATGATAGGCAGATATCATGGCAACCCCTCTCACTCGAGGATAAACCTTTACTTTAGCCTTCATAGCATGATACTTTGTGCCTGCCTTTAAGAAGGGTTTTTCTATTCTACCTCCGCCAGCTATCTCTCCTATAGTTGCTCTGCATCTTGAATCTATGATGATTGTCTTGCCAGATGGGAACTTTATAAGAGAACCTTTTGCTGTCTTTGAGAACAATATAGCTGAGCATCCAGATGCTCTGATGAGCTTACCACCATCACCAAAGTTTCTCTCTATATTACAGATGCTCGTCCCTTCGGGTATATTTTCCAATGGCAAGATATTTCCTAGCTTTGGATCAGCCTCAGGACCTATCTCTATCTTATAGCCCAAATATAGCCCATTGATTGCTGGCAGATAAGTTACTCTACCATCATCAAAGGTTATCTGAGCTAAAGGTGCACTCCTCCCTCTTTCATTAAATAGTCCAGTGACCATTCCCCATCTAGTCTCTAAGCTAGGGAAGTCAGGGTACTTAGCAGGGGCTAACTTTCCTTTCTTTGGTGCACGGAATTGCATGCCCCCACGACCCCTTCTCTGTTGAAGAATTCTTTTACCCAAAGCTATCACTAAAATTTTGTTTATTGCTACTCTTAAGTCTTTACATCAATTTATACTAGACCTAGCCTTGTAGCTAAATCTGTTGCTGGATTCTCCTTCGACAATTTCACGTATGCCTTTTTGCCATAAATAGTATTCGCAGTATTCAATGAATCAACTTTTACATCATATAAAATCTCAATGGCTTGCTTTATAGCCCTTTTACTAGCCTTCTCATCCACTATGAAAACAAGTTTATTCTCTCTCTCGATAAGGCTAAAGGTCTTTTCAGTGGAATAGGGTCTTTTTATGATTCTTGATGCATCTTCAACTCGCAAACCTTCTAGCAACCTCCATTAAAGGTTTATTGAGAGATTTTAGAGCAGACTCTGTCCATACAACAAGCCTGCCAGGATAAGAACCAGGTGCTAGGTGTAATACACTTAAATCCTTTGCCAATACAGAATCAACTCCTGAAAAGTTCTTTACAGCTTTTCCTATGCCTTTATCTTCAGCTACAACTATTAGAGGACCTTTTGCTTTTCTTTTTGCTCTACCACGCATCCTAGGCTTGCCAGAGATAGTCTTTCTCTTCCCTGCTGCTCTATCAACATCTTCATCTAAACCAAATCTTTCAAAGAAGGACTTAAGATTCTTCGCCTTATCTAAGCCCTGAAATTCATCAGATACTACAAGAGGGATATTTGGAACTTTATCTATCTTATGACCTCTTAGAATGATTAGCTCTCTATTAGAAGATGATGCTATAGCTGAGGCTATAGCCAACAATCTCTCTTTTTTATTTATCTCTTTTCTTATTCTCTTTTCAGACCTTGGGGGATGGGCTTGCCTACCTTTCACTACACTTGCTATTCCTGCTGCTTGCCCTGATCTAGGATTTCTTTCACCTTTGACTCTTGGGACTCTTGATATTCCACGGCCTGTTGGAGGGTTATAGGTTGATGCACTTGTCTTCTTTCCAGCCAAAGGGTCTCTGCCTTGAGGCTGAATATTATGTGATGATAATGCAACATAAGCCCTATGAATTACATCAGGTCTGAAGGGAGTAGAGAAGACCTCTGGTAGATCTATTTCACTTGCTTTAGAACCATCGAGATTATAAACAGGAATTTTAGCCATGATATTACCTTCTTATGCTTATCTCAAGAACTTTTGGTGGCTGAACCTTGGCTTTAGGAGACCTTAATGGTAAGCGTATCTTGATCAACCTTTTTGCTGGTCCTGGTACAGATCCCTTTAAGATTATGTAATCCCCTTTAATTACACCAAAGTGAGGAAAACCGCCTTTAGGTGTTATCTCTGCCTCTTTTGCATTAGATACCATGATAGCCTTCTTATTGTACTCAACTCTTTGATGATAGCCCATCTGGCCAGCTCTAGGGACTGTATACATGACAGAAGCAGGATGCCATGGTCCAAGTGTAGCTACAGCTCTTACACTCTTTCTTGACTTATGACTCTTCCTCTTTATGCCAAACCTTGTTACAGGTCCTTCAATGCCCTTTCCTTTCGTGATGGCTATTACATCAACATACATGCCAGGCTTGATTACATCATTGATTTTAACCTCTTTGCCCAATAAGCTCTTCAAGTATTCAAAGCGTGATTTCATATCTCCTCCACTGACACCGACTTCAAAAAGAATAGGCTTCTTTTGTGATAATCCCACATCCTTAGGATAAACGCTTACTATGGCAGATATTTGAGCTACTTTGTCTAAATTGCTTTCTATCTTTTTTAAAGCATCTTCTATAGCCTTTGGTTTGCCCTTTTCACTCAAACCCTTTGGCAATTTATCGCTATAAGCATCTCTGATTACAAATAGACCTTTATCATTCTCCCCATAGGCTCTTATACCATAAATGAAGATAGGTGGTACACTAAGAACAGTAGCAGAGTTGAAGATAGGCTTGCCAAAGTTGGGCGTCTTCTCTCTATCATCTACAGTTATTATATGTATAGAACCTGCCTTGAAGCCTGCAAAGCCTAGAAGTGAGGGCTTATCTATTGAAATTTCAGGCCAAGTCCTAACAGTAGGAACTATGCTAGCAGCCCTTCCCCTAGGCTTATATGCTAATGATCCTCTTCTAGGAGCGCTCTTCTTTCTATGACCCATTTTGCTCTGAAGCAAGTTCGTTGATGTTTTTTAAATGTTTATTGGTATGGCTTTAAGAAAGAATAAAAAGCAGAACTGATCTTAGAGAATTGAAAACTAACTGAGGTTTTTTTATGCCTTCAATAGTATCAGCAGAAAATTTGACAAAAAAGTATGAAGACCTACTAGCAGTTAATAGCATAAGTTTTGACGTAGAACAGGGCGAGTGCTTTGGCTTCTTGGGTCCTAATGGCGCTGGAAAGACCACCATAATAAAGATGATTCAGTGCGTCTCCCCAAAGACCTTGGGCAAGCTCGAAGTTTTGGGGATGGATGTGGAGTTTTACTCAAAGGAGATCAAAAGGAACCTTGGCGTAGTGCCTCAGGAGAACAACCTTGATCCTGACTTCACAGTATACGAGAACCTTATGGTCTACTCTCGATACTTCAACATCCCAAAGAAAGAAGCAAGGCAAAGTATTAAGAGACTTCTAAAATTCATTCAGTTGGAAGACAAAAAGGACACTGTCATCGATAGGCTTTCTGGAGGGATGAAGAGAAGATTGATTCTTGCAAGAGCCCTTTTGAACGAGCCAAAGATACTAATCTTGGACGAGCCCACAGTAGGACTAGACCCTCAGGCAAGGCATCTTATATGGGAAAAACTGAGAAGCCTAAAGAGAGAAGGGGTTACGATAATACTTACTACTCATTATATGGAGGAGGCATCACAGCTTTGTGATAGGTTAGTGATAATGGACTATGGTAGGATTCTGGTCGAGGGAAAACCTGAGGATATTGTGAGAGAGCAGATTGGAACCAGTGTTCTAGAGGCCAAGGCAGATCCAGAAGTTCTTTCCTGCCTACAAAAGATGAAGCTAGAGTTTGAGGTGGTTGAGGATACGATTCGTATTTTCACTGATAGGCCTTCGGATCTGATGTTTGTCCTCACGAATCAGTGTAAACTCGGTCAGACTACAGTAAGGTCTGCCACTCTTGAAGACGTCTTTCTTAAGCTGACAGGTAGAGCCCTCAGAGAGTGATGGGATGCACTCCTACCTGAAGCTCCCAAAAGTGAGTGGTTGGGCTTGGAAAGTTTGGATGAGGAACAAGGACGTATTCATGAAGACGTATAGGGTCAACTTTATACTACCCTTTCTTGAACCCATCCTCTACCTTTTGGCCTTGGGCTTTGGACTGGGTGGATATATAGGGGCAATAAACGGAGTTCCCTACGCAGTATTCATAGCCCCCGGGTTGATCTCCATCTCCATCATGAACTCGGCATTCTTCGAATGCACCTATGGATCATATGTAAGAATGTATTATCAGAAGACCTTCGATGCGATGATAGCAACTCCCCTCAACTTGGATGAAGTCATCACGGGAGAGATACTTTGGGGCGCTACTAAGAGCCTTATAAACGCCTCACTTATGCTTTTAGTGATCATAGCATTCGGGCTCGTAAGCCTTCCTACAGCTTTGATCATAATTCCCTTCTCTTTTATCTCAGGCTTCCTCTTCTCGACTATAGCTATGTGCTTTACAGCTATATCCCCCAACATAAACTCCCTTAACTACCCAGTCTTTCTGCTGATCACTCCCATGTTTCTCTTCAGCGGGACCTTCTTCCCCATATCCGTACTGCCCCAACCCGTCCAGTACGCCTCTTTTGCCAGCCTACCCTTGGTCCACGTAGTCAGCATATCTAGAGCCCTAGCAATGAACAGATGGGACGAGCTTCTGCCTTTAAATCTGATCTGGATAGCCATAGTCTCTTTCGTGTTCTATGTGCTGTCGGTTAATTTGATGAAAAGAAGGCTCATATCATGAGAAGCTCTCTATTGCTATCAGGAAGGCATCACGAGCCTTAAACTTTATCATAAAGCTTATTCCAGAGCTTTATTCATGTTAGTTAACGAATTCAATTTAGAAATCTTCGTCAGTTACTACTATCCGTTTGTAATAATAGATATAAAAAAAGGCAGAAGATAGGGAGAGTAAAAGACCCAATATTATAAAGAAGGTTGATGCTTCAAGATCGAAAGATCGAACTAAAATACCTAGAAAGATGGCAGAGAAACCCAATGCTATCAAAGATATAACAATAGATCTTATCGACATTCTCGATCTAGCAGGTTCCATTAAAGCCACTATCCTTGAAAAATTCCTATTATTGAACTTTTATCAAGGAGTATTATTATCTATAATTATGATTGCCCCGCAGTTATGGGTTGCTATACCAGACTCACTCGTATCAGATTCAGCCCATCTTAGAGAGAAGACATCAAAATTAGGCATGGTTGGTAGAGCTTGCTCCATCTTCAGAGTTTCAAAGATTTATCTCTACAAAGATAGTTCAGGAGATTATGAAGAGGATTGTGAAATTATAAAGACTATTCTCGAGTATATGGAGACACCACAGTATCTTAGGAAGAAGATTTTTAAACAATTGAAGGCACTAACATATGCAGGTCTTCTACCACCATTAAGAACTCCTCACCATAAGTTAGAAATTCCTTTATCTGATGTTCGAGTTGGAGATTTGAGAGAGGGTGTAGCTATAAAATCAGGGGAGAGAATGCTAGTGGATGTTGGTCTATCCTCCCTTATACCTTTAGAGGACATTGCAAGAGAAGGTGAGAGATTGGCAGTTATCTTCACATCACCTTTCCCAGATTTAAGATGCAGAGTAGCAAAAAAGGATGAGATAAAAGATTATTGGGGCTATAAAGTCAAAATTGCTCCATCATTAGGAAAACTTGTAAAGAGCATAAATGCAGATTTGATAATCTTCACATCTAGGAAAGGCAAACTAATAACTGAAGTCTGGTCTGAGTTGATTGATGAAGTAAAAAGAGCAAGGAGCATAATTCTTGTATTTGGCTCTCCTAAAAGAGGGATATTCGAGATTCTTTCAGATGAAAATATGAATCCTATGCAAATCAGCAAATTTACTATAAATACTATGCCTGATCAAAAGACAGCAACAGTTAGAACTGAAGAAGCGCTATTAGCATCTTTAGCCATTTTAAACTTGGCTATTCAACTATAGGTTTATCTTTAACATCAAAGCGTAAACAATCTTCAATCGATTCTAACAAATCTTGGCATAAATTAACTTATAAATAAGGAATAATCTTCTTAAATAAGAGACTACTAAGAGGTTAGAGTTATGACGATAATAACTATTGAGAAAACGGGGAAGCCATTATTTGGTACTATCAGAGTGAAAAGGGGCTTCGCAAAGATGCAAAAGGGAGGGGTAATAATGGATGTAACCAATGTTGAGCAGGCTCAGATCGCTGAAGATTCTGGTGCAATAGCTGTAATGGTCCTTGATAAATTACCAGTTGATGTTAGGGCTGCAGGAGGAGTTGCTAGGATGTGTGACCCTAAAAGGATACAAGAAGTCATAGATCATATAACAATACCTGTAATGGCAAAATGTAGGATAGGGCATTACATGGAGGCAAAAATCCTTGAAGTCTTAGGGATAGACATGATAGATGAGAGCGAGGTTCTAACGCCTGCTGATGATGCTCACCATATAGATAAGTGGGAGTTCACAGTTCCCTTCGTCAATGGCTGTAGAGATTTGGGAGAGGCTTTGCGTAGAATTGCAGAAGGAGCTTCTATGCTTAGAACAAAAGGAGAGGCTGGCACTGGAAATGTTGCTGAAGCTGTGAAGCACATAAAATTAGTCATGGGCAAGATTAGAGAATTGAAGAGCATGAGTGAAGAGCAATTTCTCGATACGGCAAAAGAGTTTAGAGTGCCCATTGATCTAGTTAAAGAAACAGCCAAGCTTGGTAGATTGCCTGTAGTAAATTTTGCTGCTGGGGGAATAGCAACGCCTGCAGATGCAGCTTTAATGATGCACCTAGGGGCTGATGGAGTATTCGTTGGCTCAGGCATATTCAAATCAAAGGACCCTGCAACAAGGGCTGAGGCTATAGTCATAGCAACTACTTACTGGGATGATCCAAAGACTGTATTAGAAGCAAGCAAGATGATATCTGAAGAGAAGTCTATGATAGGTATAGACATCAAGACATTAAAGCCAGAGCAGATGATGCAAGTTAGGGGTGTGTAATAAAGTAAAATTGAAGCCTTTAAGAATAGGTGTACTAGCTCTTCAAGGAGATGTATCGGAGCATATAGATATGGCAAATACAGCTTTAAAAGGGATGGGTTTAGAAGGAGAAGCAATAATAGTTAAGAAAAAGGATCAAATAGACGATATTCATGGCCTTATAATCCCTGGTGGCGAGAGCACAACCATAGGAAGAATAGCTGAACGTTATGAGATAATTCCTAAAATCAAAGATGCTGTTTTTGCTGGCATGCCCATGCTCGGTACATGCTCAGGCTTGATTTTGATGGCTAAAAAGGTTCGTGATGTGAAGATAGGGGAGACAGGTCAACCAACTTTAGGATTATTGGATGTAGAGGTTATAAGAAACGCCTTTGGGAGACAGCGTGAATCCTTTGAGATAGATATCAAGATACCCAAGATAGGAAAGAATCCTTTTCCAGGGGTCTTCATAAGAGCACCAGCCATAAGCTCGATTCTGAGCAATGATGTTGAAATTATTGCAAGTTATGAAGATAAGATAGTGGCAGTTCAGCAAAACAGCCTAATGGGTATTGCTTTTCATCCTGAGCTGACAGATGATACAAGGCTTCATGAGCTCTTTATTGAGCTTGTATTAAAGTCTCCTTTTAAGGATAGAATCTCTAAAGCTAATTCATGATGATTATAGGTTGATATTTATGGGAGAAGATAAAGAATTAGACTTACTGACAGCAAAGAAACTTTTAGAGCTAAAGAAGAAGCTCACTAAAAAGCCGAAAGAAGAGACATCTAGAGATTTGGTACTTAGTAGATTGGTAGATAGAGGAGAAGAAGTCCTTACGATTGCTGAGAAATCTTATCCAAAGAATACTGCCATTGTTGTGGATAAACTTGCTGAGCTTATCAAGTCTGGGGATTTGAAGGGCTACATATCAGGAGGAGAGCTTCTTTGGCTATTTAGAAAACTTGGTATGAATATACGTATAGAAACGAAGATAATGGTAAAAGAGGATGGAAGGCTCATACCCATAAAAGATAAGCTAAAGTCCGATTAAATTGTGTTAGGGCTAAGTATTTTAATCGATATTTATAATCCTTGGCTTGGATGGTCTTGTTGAGAAAATATGCTATCATTTTGGTCATAGCATTATTAATATTCCCATCAATCTCCTATCAAGCTAAAGCTCAGGAAGCTCAGGCAACAATAGACAAGATCTCATCCTTTAACCATCAAATGTTTGTGAGCGATTATGGCTTCATTCTAGTTAATGAGACCATCTTTATCAAGAATGATCTTGGAAGTCCTGCTACCTTACCATTAATCAATATAACTTATCCTTCTGAGCTTTATAATAAAATAATTCCACAATTAATAAGCCCTAGCGATTTTAATTTCAATATAGCTTTGACTGAAAATTATACAAGGCTTACTATAGACACAAAAGGCTACGAAATCCAACAAGATGAGAATTTTACTATTTCAGTTAAATTTTACCTTGTGAAGACATTCTCTCCAGCTGGCGATTCAAATTACAGTGCTTCAATCCCTCTCGTTCCAGCTCTAAGCTTGCCCATTGAGCAAGTCAATTCATCCTTAAGCATCCCACCTCTTACAATCTTCACTAGCCAGCATGAGAAATTCAAAGAAATAATTGATGATAGAACATATATACATACATTGATAGGAAACTTCTCAAAAGTCGCTCAAGGCTTTTCTATAACTGAGAACGTGACGATAAACATTCCTGTAGAGGGTATCTATTTTGCCCTTTTAGAGTTTACTAAAGCAAAAAGAGAGTTGATATTGTCTCCTCTAGGAGATATCAGGGTTAGAGATACCATAACTATGATCAATTACGACAATAGAAGTATAAGCAAATTGAAGCCAAGCCTATTAACCAATGACTTTAAGAGCATCACTATAATCCCACCTTTGACCAATCCATTTTCTAATCCTTTGAGTGATGCCAACAAAAGGCAAGTAGATTTAGGGACTAATTTGACGAGAGGGGAGATATACACAGTGACTTTAGAATACCCTATAAAACCCTCAGATTTTATCAAAGCAAAAGATGGTTTATTCGAGCTTTCTCTTACCTTAAAGAGCCCTATCGATGGTGTTGTATATGATTATACTTTAAAAGTCACTCTTCCAGAGGGTTTCTTTGCCTATAGTAAGACTGAGGAAAATAAAGTGAATGCCAGTCCATTAGATGGAGAGCAAAGGATAGAATTTAGATTTGGATTGGCTTGGGCTTCTAAAGACATCATGCCCATTGCATCATTTTTCTTCATAGCAACTCTAATAGCCTTTCTTATCGTAGGAAAGCCATTTATCAAAGAGGAATTAAAAGAGATAGTTATCAGGACTAAGGAGTATATCGAATCTTTTGAAGAAAAGATTACAGCAACAAAAGAGCTAATTGATCTATATAAGAAGAGGCAATCAGATCAAATCTCTAAAATCGAATTTAAGACGACACGACAATTGCTTGATGAAAGGATAAGCAAGGCTATCATTAAGATAAATGAGTTAAGACCAAAATTGATCTCTTTACAGCCTTCTCTTCAAGAACTTTTATCCAAGATAAGCGATCTTCATCGTGATTACGATCGTGCTGATAGAGAATTGATTAACCTTTATGAGCAATTCTTCGCTAAGAAGGTTAGAGCGGAGGCTTTTGATAGGCTTTTACCCATTCATCAGAGAAGAGTCGATGAGGCAAAAGAGGGTCTATTAAATAGCATAGATATGCTTCGGAGTGAGGTAGAATAGCATCAATTTATTTAGCTTAAACATGGACAGAATTTGATTTAAAGCAGGATAAATAATAAAAAATTATGAAGAAAAATCTGAAAAGCAAATCAAATTTTAATATGTTGAGTTTTTAGCAAAACTCATTTTAAAGCAAAGTTTAATTGTTTTTATTTAAAAGGGGTTGCTGAGCTCGTATGGTCTCTGTGGTTATAGATTCAAGTAGGTGTGAGGGACGTGGGGTTTGTGTCGATGTCTGTCCTGTAGCCGTATTCCAGCTCGACAATAATAACAGCAAATGCATGGTATTGAATCAAGATGATTGTATCTTATGCCAAGCATGTGTAACTCAGTGTCCAACTCAAGCAATAACTGTCTCAGAATGAAGACTTCAGAAAAGAGGTTACAAAGGAAACAGATAAGATAGAACCTAGGCATTTTTTCTATTCAGTAGTTAGAGAAAATTAACACTTCTGTTTATAAAAGACCGATGAAAGCGATGGCTAAAGACCCAATGATATGATGCCTCCTACGAGTAAATCACTATGATTTATGTTTGAATTTGAGGGTCTTTTGATGATTTTTAAGCTAATTAGCGCAAAGCATTCTTCACATAAGTTCTTCAAGGTAAGGAATAGCAGCTTTCACTGCTGATCCTTCCTTCATATCAATATTAACAGCTCTCAAAGACATTTCAAGGGCTGAAAGTAGTGCAACAGTCTCATTTTGAGTTATATTCCCAAAATGTCCTATTCTGAGTATCTTTCCCTTTAGATCGCCTAAGCCTTGAGCTAGATGAATCTTATAGCGTTCTCTCATTATTGAGTGAATATCAAAAGCCTTACCTTCAGGTGTGTAAAAACCAGTTACAGTATTTGACCTATAGCCTTCTTCAGTGACTATGCTCAGATTTAACGCCTCCAAACCAGCCCTTATGGCATCTGCTATGATCTTATGCCTCCTCCACCTATTCTCCAACCCTTCTTCTTTTATCATCAATAATGCTTCATGGAGAGCAAGTAAGATTTGTATGGAAGGTGTAGCAAGATATATCCCAGGCTCCTCCATGAACTTCCTCCATCTTGCCAAGTTCATATAATATGATTGAATGGGAGTCTTTCTGTTCTCAAAGGTATCTAAGGCTCTTTTCGATACAGCTAAAAGGGTTGCGCCTGGAGGGGCAGCTATAACCTTCTGGGAAGCTGTTACTACGATGTCTGCTCCAAGCTGATCGAAGATTAGCTCACATCCTCCTACACCAGCAACAGAGTCGATGATGCTGTAAACATCATATTTTCTTGCTATTTTCACTAAATCTTTTATAGGGTTTGATAAACCATTTGATGTCTCGACATGTGTAATAGTAATGGCTTTGTAACTGTCTTTTGAAAGCTTCTCATCCACAACATTAGGATCGGCATGCTTTCCTGTCTCAAAACATAATGCATCAACCTTTGCACCATGTATTGTAGCAAGGTCTATGAACCTTTTTCCAAAATAGCCTGTGTCAAGGCATAGAACTTTATCCCCAGGTTCAATAAGGCTAACTATTGCTGCCTCCATGCCTATAGTGCCAGAGCCTGATATGACGAAGGGCATGCCTGTATAATTCACAAATAAGTAGCGAGTCAGGTTTAGGGTTTCTTTAAAGCTTTCAAGGAACCTAGGGTCTAAGTGACCTAGCTGAGGTTTGCTCATAGCTTCTGCTACACGGTGGGCAAGATTAGTAGGTCCAGGGATCATCAATAACTCGTCGCTCATAAGATGAATTCACGATGATCATAACTAATATTCAGAATTTTAGTTGGTAAATTATCATTCATTATTTCCTCATCCCTGGACTTTAGCCTTTAGGAAAAAGATTCTATTAAGCGTTGCTTATAGCTCTTTTTAAATTATTTAAAAAATTAAGGTGAAGAAGGCAAAAACCAAGAAAATTGTTGAGTTTAGGGTGGAGGAGGAGGTGGAGGCACTGCGGTGGGAGGTGGTGCTGCACGTGGCTTGTAAATGATGGATGCTATGCTTATGATGGCGCCTATCCATCCTAAGTAGTAGCCTATGCCAAAGTATGAGATAGGTACGCCGCCTGTAAGAGCGAGTGCAGTATAGATAATTACTCCTACCAGACCTATGATACCGCCTATGAGCCCTTTAAGGAAAGACACAATACCGCCCACTATAAGTAGAATTAGAACAATTAGGATTAGTATGTAATCTAATGCAGCAGCAGCACCTAATGAGACCATGTCCAACAGACTAAACGAGAAAGTAAAGCCGTAGGCAGAGATGCTGATCCATGCAAGGAAGGGAGAGATTATTAGAATGATGCCACCTATAATTCCTATAGGGTTCAGTTTCATAAGCGTAGTAATTTTCTACTTCCTTTTAAAGTTTTATATCAAATTTGAAAATATCTAAAAGTCTTTTCTAAGGGTTAAAGATAATATAAAATATCCCTTAAACTCCTTATGGTTTTTACCCCTAACTTTGAGGCTATATTTTTTCTACCAAGATAAAATCCAAGCCCTGCTATTTGAAGAAAATTTGAATTATTAATCGAATCATCGACAGTTATACATTCACTTAAGCTCAAACCTAAAGATTCTACTAAATCTAACAAGGCTAAATGCTTGAACATTAGATCTACCTTCATTATACCGTCCCCAGTCAAGAATCCATTTTCATCTGTGCATAGCTCATTGGCATAAACATACTTGATGCCTAATTCTTTAGCAACTGAATTTGCGAGTAAGCTTATTCCTGCAGATATTATCGCAGATTCTATCCCTTTTCTATGAATAGCATCTATAACTTCCTTCGCTTCTTCTCTTAGATCAATCTTTGATAGTATCTCTGAGATTTTTGATATGTGCAATGGCTTTGGCCATGCTGCAATATCTCTCTTCATGAACTCTTTGTAATCTATTATACCTTTACAATATAGGTCATAGGTTTGCCTTGCTATCGATGTAGTGCCAAAGTACTCGTGAATAGCATTCCAGCTACTTTTTTGAACTAATAGTGTACCATCTAAATCAAAGGCGATGAGCTTATACTTAGCCAATGATCATACCTTTGAGCGAGTAGCTACTAATTAAGTTTAATAAAGAATTTTAAGTCGATAGGATTATGAGCGGGTGGTTCTCCCTCCGTTCCGCTATAAAAACCCCAAAAAGGGAAAGTAAATGAAGAGAAAAAATAAGAATATTTGGGATGGAAAAGAGTTAATCTGGGCAGGAGATGGTAAGACCTTCCTAAGAGGAGTTGGAGAAAATTTTCTAACCCATCCTTTCTTTGAAGAAGCCTATAGCAAGATATTATCAATTTATGAACCAAAGATTCATTACAAAATATGCCTCTTTCTACCTTGCTCTTATGGAAAACCTTACTCACAATCATACATTCATTATATGATAATAAAATCTTTAAGGAATTTAAAAAAAGATTATGAAAAAATTCATCAAATAATATTGACAAATGCTGGAATTGTTCCAAAAGAGTTAGAGGAGCACTACCCATTTTGTTGCTACGATTGGAACCCTAAGTTTGAAAATCCTGAAATAAAAGATAGATATGCTGAGGTGCTTTTTAATAGGCTAAAGGGCTACATATTAAAATTTAATGATCATTATGACAAATTCGCTTGCTATCTAAGATGGAACTCTGATGCCTATAGAGCAATAAAGAGAGTTGAATTTGATCTCGATTTGAAGATACCTAACTTTTCTTTAAATCCAATTAGCATAAATAAATCAGAGATCGATGAGGTCTCTTATGGCATTTATGATTACGAGGATGATCTAATCCTGATAACATCAAAGAACCTTAAGAACTTGATTCAAAGGGTAAAGGAGACTATAATTTGTGGCTTAAAGGTAGAGTGAGAGGTTCTTTAAGAACTTGGCAACCTTTCTACGAATCAGTATCTTATACTTAGACACTTTTAATTTCCTCTAGAGTTAAGTAATTACCACTCTTCATCTCATTGATGGATTTTCTTATCTCTTCAATTTCTATTTCGCTCAGCTTCACTTTTGGTAACTCTCTCACTATGACCTCTTCAATTAAGTCCTCTAGAAAATCAAGCCTCTCATTAATAGCTTTAACCTCCTTGTATATTGCTTCTAAGGTTACACTTTCCATGAAGCTCACTAAGGTTGAATAAAATAAAGAATGAATTTAAGTTTTTGCAAATAAGGCTTCATAGAATTATATGATATGGAATCGATATAAAATGAACTAGATAAGAATTGCTATAAGATAAGTGATTATGAAACCATAACATTGCCTAAAGAGTATGCACCACAAACACTAGCAGAAAAGAGATTATGTAAGGTATTAGGAATAGAATTCTTTAAAAGAGTAAAGTATTAAGTAAGGTACAAGCCTAGCCATTATCCCTATGATAGGTGTAATTTATGATGAAGAAGCAAAAAGAATCATAGCGATCTTAAAGGGTTTTGTCTGCTCTTGGAATAGATGCACCTTCTGTTGCTTTTATGAAGAAGCTGCAAAGGACCTTAACGATCTAATCTTAACAGCCAAAGAGATCATCACAAGAATAAAAGGTTTGATGAATGAAAAGCCTATAGATAGAATATCTTTCTTTAATGGTGGATCTTTCTTCGAGTTGCCATTGAGCGTAATTCATGATCTCTCACAAGTAACAAACAAGAAAATAATAGAGATAGAGAGCAGACCAGAGTTTCTTAATAAAGATAGCATTCTCTATTTGTATCATATATTGAATCCGAGCAAGCTTATCGTGAGGATAGGCTTTGAGTCTATTTATAATGATATAAGAAACGATCTTTTGAATAAAGGGATAATAGATTCTGAAGTAAAGAAGATAATAATGCTTAGGGATGAGATGAAGAAAGAGTCTGACGATTTGATAGAATTCATAGCTTATGTTCTATTTGGCATAGAAGGGATAGATGAGAAGAGTGTTATCACAAGTGTAAAAGAGTTCAAAAAATCTCTTGATGGTGTAATAGCTATAAAGTACAGAAGGTATCATGATTGGATGCCAAAAGAAGTAAAATTCTCTAAAAGATTGCTAGAATTTCTAAGAATAAATTGTCTTGATTTAGATTTGACAGAATCTGAGATATGGAGAATAAATTATTAACCTTAATATAACTAAAACACGCTATAGTAATTAGCGGTAAAATGAGCATAGATGTTGATAACAAGGTGATGAGTAAGAATCAGTAAATCCTTCTCCTTTTCATCTTCACTATCCACTCTCTGAAAATTTAGGCTACGACTTAAGTATCCTTACCCCTACCAAGTAGGGGTAGGGTTACTTTACTCTTCGGGAAGGGATTCCTTTTGGATTCCTGTTATGAGAAGCGGATCCGTAATATGGTACTGGCCATTTGATTTTGTGATGAGGCTGGTCTTTACTAGAGTGTTTAATATGTCCGTGATCGTGGGATTCGGCAGTGAACGACGTTCTTGCGCTTCTAAGATGGCCTTAATTTGTGCCCAGTTTGCCGTGCCCTTGGCGAGGAAGTTAAGGATGACTCCGTAGCGGCGCGAAAGGGCGGTTAACTTTAGCGCTTCCGCTCTGGCTAATTTGCCGCCCTTATGAACTACCTCGTCAACTAGATCCTTATTGCATACATTGTGGTCGCGACACTCTGCGCCAAATAGGGTGAGCCAGCCTACAATACCGTCTAACTTCTCTATCGCATAACGTATTACGTCAGTGGGGGCAGGGACAGCGATTTGCTGAAACCCAGCCAACAAGTAAGCTTCGGCTTCTCTAGGATCAAAATTACGCATACGAATTTCGGTGTAATGCCTGCCATAAAGTGGCGATTCGGCATCGTCAAATCCTAGAAAGTCGAAGAGCAAGCCGACCTCAGAGCCTGTCACAACAAGAGTTACGCGGCGGTTAGTGTCTACTATATGGGCAAATAGGCTTAGGATCTGCTTATCTCCGCGAATGAACTGTATTTCATCAAAGGCTACAAGGAACTTTGTGCCTTGCTTCAGAGCCCAAGCATTAATTTTATCAAATAAATCTGGGAGAACCACTCTAGTTTTGCTCCAGTCCAGACTAATGACATTGCCTAGAATCTTGACACCTTTCACTCTTGTTAACGCATTGCAAAGGGTATGCAACCATTTTCGGTTGATTTGATTAAAGGCAACCTCTAGCTTGCGAATGATGTCAGCGCGTGAAGGATTGTAAGATAACCCACGTAGATCTAAGTTAATATAAGGAAAACCTGATTCTGCGAGCGCTACGTTCATGAATGAGGTTTTCCCGGTTCTCCGAGGTCCAATTATGACAATAAGCGATGCATAAGCCACCGCGTCAGAGAATAGTTTAAGTTCCATGTCACGGTCGAATAAGTCAACTCTGTTCACTTTCGGTTGAGGATCAAAGTATATAGTAGAGGCACCCCTACTTAGTAAGGGTGGGGGTACTAATTAAGGTTTCGGTGATGTGTACATAAGCGCGTGTTTGTAGTATTCATAACCTTAACTTTATAATTCTTCCTAGCCGCTTGGATGAATCACGCTAACTATCTCTATGCTATCCCAAGGATTGTCTCCTACGAAAGCGCCTACATAATTATAAGCATCAGAAGTTGCAGGGTCTATCCAACCCTCGCCTCCAGGGTCTCCCCATGTAGCTTCGATAAGCCAGTATTTTTCATCATTATATTCGTAATACCAGTGAGAACCCCTCCCATAGTCAAAAAGATCATCAGGAGGAGAGGATAAGCTAACAGCAAGCATACAATGTCCGCCACCGTCAGCCTCGACAAGCAAGATTATCACATCGAAACCCCCAGCAAGCAGTATCGAGGCTGTTAAGACTGCTAGGTTATCACAGTCTCCTGACCCTTCAACAATAGTTTCTATAGGATACTTTGTGTATAAAGTAATGTTATAGCACATCTGGTGCACCAACTGTACAGCAAGGTTTACGAATACTTCTTCATCACCATGGCTCACTTGCCAAAGATCATTTGCTATCTCTCTTATCACATCGCTCTCTGGATCACTCCATGAGTTAGCTGTCTTCGATATATTCCCCTCAGTAGCCCTGTCCTCGAGAAGGGCTGGGGTATGAGTTTCTACGTCGAACCTATAATTGTAGTAATCACTGGACTTTACCTTATACCATACATACCAGTATTCATCGGTCTTGTAGTTATATAATGGAAGCATAGTAAAGTAAAAGACTTCTCTAGTTTGCTTTTCGAACAGACCTAGTGTATCATTTATCTGGTTATAATTATCCTGTAAATTGTTAAATTCAGTAACTTTATTCTCGTATAGACTTTTCCATCTGCTAACATCTGGAGATAGAGTTAAGTAAGCAAATCCGTAGCCTGTAACAGAACCAATTAATATGCCTAGAATTAAACCGATTACAATGTATTTACTAACACCTTTCTTCTTTACAATCTCTGGTGGTGGTGGAAGAGAACTCATAATAATCTAAGTTTATCGTGAATCTATTCAAAATATTTAACTATTACTCAAAATATTTACTATTTCTAATTGAATAATTTTTACAAAATTCATGGGATGCTTAATTCTTTAAAAGCTTGACTAGGGTCAAGACTATATTACGATGTGCTATACTTTTTTATAATAGATGGATTTTATAACCATTAGTCTTACTAAAGTGTGAAGAAGATTTAACTTGAGCGAGCTAAATAAAGAATCATCAGTAATAAGCTTTCTTAAGGATCATGAGATAGGCTTCCTACTTATCCCTGTCAAAGTTATCATGAAGCAAGATTTGCCACACATAGATATAGGCTCAATAAATTTGCCTGAAGCTCATGAAGGAGATGTGATAGAAGTCCCAAGATGGGTAGCTGAAATCATGGTGCAGATGGACTTTGCTGAGCTTCAAGAAGAGAGCTTTAATCTAGAACTATTTAAGGCTTTAAGCAGAGAACGAATGCAAGATCCTTCACAAATCTCCACTTTGAAGGGCGACTTCTACCTTAAGATGAAGAGACAAATGAATTTGATGAAAAGAGATGAGAGTTTAAAGGAATCATATGAAAAGTTTTCATCTTCAGCTTATGATCTTATAGCTTCAAGGACGAGCAAGCTATTATATTTGGCAGGATCATCGATTCTATCACCAGATTTGGAGAGAAAGATAACCCCAGAAGAGAAGAATCTTTTTGAACTTATTCGCTCTATAATTGAAGATTGGAAGAAGGCAATATTAGAGGTTGAGTGATATGAGCTTAATTACTCCAGCAAAGCTTGCTGAAGCTCTAGAATCCTTTCTTAAGACTCTCAAGGATAAAAGTGGCAAATTAAAGTATAGGATGAGACTCTCTCAAATGGTCTCTATAGGTTCTAAATCTTTAGTAGTAGACTTTGAGGATCTTCTTATGCATAATTTGGATATAGCGAATAGACTTCAAAATGAGCCTGATGATGTCATACTAAGCTTCAACAAGGCAACTTATGAGGCTCTTAGAGCAGAAAATCCTGATTATGCTGAAAGGATTCGTAAAGATATTCAGGTAAGGATAAGGAACCTTACTGATAAGCTGTCTTTAAGGCACATAACTACAGAGCATCTTGATAAGCTCGTCTCTGTTAATGGGATGGTGGTTAGAGCATCGGAATTAAAGCCTTTAGCATTGGAAGCAGCCTTCAGATGCACAAAAGGGCATATAACAAAGATACCACAATCTGGGATGGTTTTAATGAAGCCTTCAAGATGCTCTGAAGCCGATTGTAAATCCATTAAGTTTGAGCTTGATATGAAGAGCACTGTCTTCATAGATTATCAGATAATAAGGCTACAAGAGCTACCGGAAGAGCTGCCTCCTGGACAGCTTCCTCAAGCCTTCGATGTGAGCTTACAAGGAGATATTGTGAATACTGCAAGACCGGGGGATAGGGTTATACTGACAGGTATAATGAGGGCTGAAGCAGAGTACTCTCAATCTGCAGGAAAGCTTAGACTCTTTAGATCAAGAATAGAAGGAAATTACGTAGAAGTACTAGGTAAAGAGCCTGAGTTTATACAGATAACAAAGGAGGAAGAAGAGCTTATTCATAGTATGGCTTCTCAACCAGGAGCTTATGAGAGGCTCATAGAATCCATAGCCCCTACCATTCATGGTTACGAGACCCAGAAGGAATCCATACTCCTCCTCGTTACAGGCTCTCCTCAAAGAGTTATGCCTGATTCCACAACGATAAGGGGCGATGTAAATGTATTATTAGTGGGGGACCCTGGAACTGCCAAGAGTGAGGTTCTTAAGTATGCAGCCAGAATAGCTCCTAGGGGGCTATACACATCTGGGCGTGGCAGTACTGCAGCAGGCTTGACAGCAGCAGTTGTTAGAGAAAGGACAGGGATGATGATGCTGGAAGCTGGGGCTGTAGTTTTGGCAGATCAAGGTGTCGCAGCGATAGATGAATTTGATAAGATGCGCACTGAGGATAGAAATGCATTACATGAGATGATGGAACAGCAGACTGTAAGCGTAGCAAAGGGAGGGATAGTGGCAACATTAAATGCTAGAACATCAATCTTAGCTGCTTCAAACTCAATATTTGGCAAGTACGATCCCTACAGGAATATTGCAGAGAATCTGAACCTTCCAATTCCATTATTAACTCGATTCGATCTCATATTCGTATTAAGAGACATACCTGATAGAGCCAAGGATGAGCAGTTGGCTAGGCATGTCTTAGAGTTGCATAGGAAAGGAGAGTATGTCACAGCGCCTCCTATAGATTTTAATCTTCTTCGTAAGTATATAATGTACGCTAAGAAAATTCAACCAGTTCTAACGAAAGAGGCAGAGGAGAAGATATTAGAGTATTATCTTGAGATGAGAAAGATAGGTTCAGAGTTCATGATAACTGTCACGCCTAGGCAATTAGAATCCTTGATAAGGTTAGCTACAGCAAGGGCTAGGATAATGCTACGAGATAAAGTTACAGAAGAAGATGCTATAAGGGCAATATCTCTTATGAGAAGGATGCTTGAGACAGTAGGGGTAGATGTGAGGACAGGTAAGATAGACCTTGGAGTACTTCATGGAAGGCCTTTGAGCGAAAGAACTTTATTAGAGACAGCTTTAGACATATTCAAGAGTTTAGAAGGCCCTCAGAAGAATCCAGTAGAAGGTAGAGCATTCATAGATGAGTTGGTTAAGACCAAAAAGTTCACTCAAGAAGATGCCCAAAGGATGCTTCAGACTTTGAATCGTAGCGGTCAGATTTACGAGGTTAAACCTGGTTTTTACAGGAAACTATAATGTAAACTATACTCTAAGAAATGGTTTGAAAGAATTATGACTCTTAAAGAAGCAATTTAATATAATAAAGATGATCTCATAGAATAACCTAGAGATTCATCTACGAATGGCTTCGAAGTTATGGAAAGTTTGGTACTTTAATATGGTAATTGTTTAAGCGGGTGGGGGTGGAGGAGCAACAGCGGGCGCAGGAGATATGGAAGTGACAGTGGTTCCTGCGTATCTATCAGTGAACTTCTGATGAGGGTCACCAACAGTGGCAAGACCTGCTATCCAGTCTATGAGTAACAATAGCCCGAAGAACTTGGTCACGTTTCTTATTAATGCCTTAGTTATATCAGGCTTCTTTCCATCTAATGTGATGACTTTAAGCCCCATGAACTTCTTTCCAAAGCTCCATCCATAGAAGGATTCTAAGAAGGCAAAGTATAGTATCTCGAATACACCTAAAATTATTGTCCATAATAGCCAGTCAAAACCCCAGAATGGACCAAACCATGCTGCCACGGTACCATAGCCGGGTCTCATATACAATAAGGCCAGAACTATAAGGAAAGCAGGTATGCTGATGATTATGCTATCTATGATTATGGCTACGATGCGCTTAACCCAGTGACTTTGTAGTTCTTTATCAGACCCTAGGAGATCAAAGCCTGTTCTTTGAGGCGGTGGTGGAGGTGGTGCTTGTTTTATGAGAGATTTCCATGCTTTAAATTTTAGACTTATAGACATATTTCACTCACTTTGGAGACTGTTCAAGACTTATTTAAAAACTATTTGATCGAGTAACAATTTTTATCCTTAAAGCAAGTTATTCATACTCTATCGTTGCAGGTGGCTTAGGAGATATATCCCAATAAACCTCTCTCATATCACATTGCTTGACTATCTCATTCGCTATTCTTTTAAGAACTCTTATAGGAATTTCGTTAACGGTTGCTGTTATAGCATCAGCGCTATTGACAGATCTTATGGCAACTACATATCTTGATGAACCGACTTTAGAATTAACCTTATACAAAACTCTTGAAAAAGAGGTTTTTAATGGTATCTCACTACCAATCTCCTTTAAAATATCATAGTTTAACTCAACATGGCTTTCTATACATAGTGGATGACTATAGACCCTTTTACCATTCTTTACCCCTGTGACATTTGCATTTAGAATTTTACATTTAATGCTCTTTCTTGTCTTCTCCCTTAGCAATGGCATTAAATCCTTTGTCGCTTCAGTGAATACACCATCGAATGTTGCAGCGAATGATTGAAATGGAATTTGTTCCCCTGTCTTTTCATCTATGTAAAGATTGGCATCGAATCTTCGCTTTGTGTATTCTTCAACCATCTGTTCAACTACATCATTTGCTCTCTTCTCAACTTCTAATTTTTCTGGAGAGATGGTACCAACGACTCTAACTGAGAGACCAGGACCAGGGAAAGGCTGCCTTCTAGACACATTCTCTAAAACCTTCATCTTATAATTAGACCATAAGAATTCTGCAACCTTTCTAACCTCATCTTTACATAGACCTGCAAGAGGTTCTACTATCTTCTGAACGTTACTAAATCTTAACTGGACATTATGCTGGCTTTTTATCCCTCCCTCAGTCTCAATTATATCTGGCAATATAGTCCCTTGAGTCATTATATTACACTCAGATTTGGTCATCTGTTGGTCTGTTACAATTTCATACGCTCTACGGAATCCAAGCCTTTTCTGCTCTGCATCATGAATGCCCATTACTTTTTCATAAAATAAGGGTCTAGCATTTATGAGATTGAAATTCTTAAACTCAGAAAATCTTTCAGCTATCATTTCAGATTCTTCTTTCCCTTTTATCATCCTCATAAACCCAATGTCCACATGAGTAACATAGAGTCTATCTCCTATCTCTAAATAAAAGAGAGTTGCTGTGACTGTAGAGTCAACTCCTCCTGAAACCATTATCTTAACTTTGTCGTCTGATCCTACATGCTTTCTTATGAAAACTCTTGCTCCTTCTATGAATCCTTCAGGATCCTTCTTTGGAGAGACATCTGGCTTTATGTATCTAAATATTGTAGCAATAGGCATTGATAATTATGATGATTTAATGTGTAAGCTTAAATTCATTTCTCTCCTTATCTTGATAGTTGCTTCTTTATGCTCTTTGCTATTACTGTACCTATCTTTGGCACTGAAGCTATTTTATCCACAGATGCTGATGCCAATTTCTTAAGGTCTGTAAAGCCATGGTTGTATAAAGATCGAGCCCTCACTCTTCCTATACCTTCTAACTTGGCTAAAGGCATGAGCTCAGATTTTATACCTTGCTTTATTCTCTGCCTCAATTCCTCAATTTCAGGTAAAAGATCAGCCCTTCCTAGTAACTTAGATAGCTCAAATAGGGAGTGAACAAGCCATTCAGAGTTTTCTACAGCTCTGTGTAAGTCTCCTGGTTCTACTCCTAGCTTATCGAGCAACCTATCCTCACTCCACTCATTTATCCAGCCATAAAGGACGAGAAGGCTCCTGAAATCTTCGAGATAATCTTCATAAATATCATGCTCAGGCATGGGCAATAGAAATTCATCCCTATTTTGATCAATGAGCATTAGAGCTTCATCTACATCTCTATTTCTCAAGGGGAACTTTGGTGCAAAGTCTTGGGATGAGACTATCAAATGAAGAAAGCCTAGCAGATGAGGCTTATTCTTATCTGCAGAATTTATTGCTCTTCTGAACATGACTCCTGTTACTGGGTCTATGTAAAGAGTAGAGACTCTCTTGCCAAACTCGCTAGCAATGTAGCGCTTTCCCCTTCTCTCAATCAAGCCCTCATCTACAAGGTAATTTATAGCTCTGTTAACTCTTGATTGAATAGTAGCATGTCTATACTGAGTAGCTAAAAGAGATTTAGAAAGCAGATTAATAATCTCAGCATCTGTTATCCCAGGAAGGCTGGCTATAGTTGCTAAAAGATGAAACCTTAAAGCAGATTCATCGTAAAGCTTTGAGTGAAGTGGTTCTGGTTCACCTTTTATGTAGTCATAGAGAATTTCATCAACATCACTTTGATACGCTATTATCACAGTCTCTCCTATATCGTCATACTTTGGCCTACCGGCTCTTCCACACATCTGCTTGTACTCTAACACACTAATGGGCGCCTTTCCTCCATAATCTGAATCATATCTCATCAAGCTACTTATCACTACTCTCCTGGCTGGAAGGTTCACTCCGGCTGCGAGCGTAGGAGTTGCTGTTAAAATCTTGATCAAGCCTCTCTTGAAGCTATCCTCTACAATTGATCTATGCCTTCCAGCAAGCCCAGCATGATGAAAGGCTGTCCCCTTCTCCATGAGTTTAGATAAAGTTCTGCTCAATTCTGTTTCTTCCCCTGCTGATATTATATCATTTGAGACTTCCTTAGCCTCTTCAACTTCATCCTTTGTCAAATAATGTTGAGTTACCTCTGAAGCCTTCAAAGCAAGGCTTAACGCCATTCTCCTTGTTTCCGTGAAGATTAAAGATTGACCCCCTTCTTCAACTGTATCTATTGCCACATCTATAGCATGACCTCTATTTGTTGGGTTTATCTTTCTTATAGAGCCATCAGAGAAGCTTATCTCTCCATGCTGATAAATCCCTTCAACCAGCTTTATAGGCCTCCATTTAGTATCTATGAGCTTTGCCCTAAGCCAATTTGCTAATTCTTTTGAGTTCTTTACAGTAGCACTTAAGGCAAGGATCTGTGCTTCATGAGCATAAGAGAGAATCTTCGTCACAGTCATCTCAAGAGTTGGTCCTCTATCATCATCACCAACTATATGAATCTCATCAGTAACGAAGAGTTTTACAGAATCTATCCAGGATACCCCATGGCGAATAATAGAATCAAACTTCTCATTCGTAAGAATTAGTATATCACCTGCGCCTAAGGATTCGCCTGATGAATCATAATCCCCTGTAGAGATAAGAACCTTTACATTCTTACCATCAAGTTTGGTTAGTCTCTCGAAAGCCTTAAAATCGTTATACTTCTCATTTGCAAGGGCTCTTAAAGGAGTAAGATATACGACCTTTCCTAATCCTTCTAGAACTGTCTTCCCAGCTGTTAGCATAGCCACAAGGGTCTTTCCGCTGGCAGTAGGTGTTGTAAGGAGTAAGTTTTGCCCTTCGAGCACCCCTGCCTTTACAGCCTCTTCTTGAGGTGGGTATAAATCAGAGTAGCCAAAGGACTCCATAAGTCCTATCAATTCCTCTGGTATCGGTAGCTCCTTCATCCTCAATTTACTTATTCACACCATTGGAAGTTAGCCTATCCATAGATGCCAGATCGGATTATTAAACAGTTGATATTACCATCTCTTCGATTGAAAAAGAAGAGGCATTCAGCTAGCCTAATGAAAAGAAAAAAATAAGGTGGAGTATCTTACGCCTTGCCTATTTTGTAGATCGTAGTCCCACATACAGGGCATGTGCCTTTAATGGCTGGTCTCTTATTCTTTAATGTAACTGGCGTAGGATTCTTTATCTCACGTTTCGCCTTGCATTTTACACAAAATGCTTGAGTCATCTCTATTCACCTAACTTTGCGTGCTCACCCAATCTATTGCATTTGCTCTATATTTAAGCATGAGCCTTTCGCTCCTTAAAATCTTCAGGAAATCTGAATAGAATTGAAAACAGAAAAGCAAAAGTGGTTATAAATCATAAGGATGATGGGTTGGCTCTATCTGAATGTATTAAGAAGCTGATATCTCTTTATGATAAATCCTTTTCGAGTAAATTGGGTATAAATTTAAGGCTTGGCACATCAGATGAGATATCTAAATGGTTTCTTGCATCTATACTATTTGGTGCAAGGATATCTGAGAGTATAGCTATTAACACTTATAGAAAGTTCGAGGAGAATAAGGTAACAAACCCTAAGAAGATTCTTAAGACAGGTTGGGATGGATTGGTGAGAATATTGGATGAGGGAGGGTATGTGAGGTATGACTTTAAGACAGCCACCAAGCTCCTTGAGATCATGAAAAATATTTTGAAGAATTATGACGATTTAAATGCTTTACATAATAAGGCTTCTAATCCGAGAGACCTTGAGCAAAAGTTGATGAGTCTAGGCAAGGGCATAGGTCCTGTAACAGTCAACATATTTCTTAGAGAGTTGAGAGGAATATGGTCAAAGGCTGATCCTTTACCTCAAGAGATAGAGATGCTTGCTGCCTATAACCTAGGCTTCACAGAAGTTTTTGGTATGAGTGAAGAAGAACGTTCTGTAGTGCTTTCAGATCTGAAGAGTTTATGGGATAAGATCGAGATAACTGATAAGACCTTTACAGAGTTTGAAGCAGCTCTTGTTAAACATGGAAAAGACTATTGTCGTAAAGGGAGATGTAGTGAATGTGAACTTATGAATTACTGCAGGAAAAAGCTAAGATAGTTAGAAGTTAATTTTTATTATGAAAAAAGGTTTTACTCCCTCTCTTGATGGCACTTTTGGTTATGATGGCATACTTGCATACCTTTACATATCTAGTTTTGTTAGTAATGTTCGTCCTATGTCCTTGCCTTCTCTTGGATTTATTGCCTCTATAATCTTAGCCCGAATTGTGATAAGAGAGCTCTGCTTAACTACACAATTATGCAGTTTGACCAAGGATTAGTATAGCTATGACTATGCCGTAAATAGCTATAGCTTCTCCTAGTGCTGTAATAATGATAACTGTTGTTCTGATTTCGGGGCGTTCAGCTGCGCCTGCCATACCTGCTGAGCCAGCTCTAGATATAGCCCAACCTGCGGCTAGAGCGGCAAGGCCAAAGGCGGCTGCGGCGGATAGAACTTTCATAGCACCAAACTCTATCTGTAGAGCTTGAGAAGGCGCATCTATAGCCAAAGCGGGGGTAGAAGATAGTACCATAAGAGAGAGGACTACCAAGAGGGAACCGAAGACGAAATCTATCTTGACTTTCATTTCCTATCAACGCCCTTCATAATTTTTAGGAATATTAACTTTTCTATTGTATTTTTTTAAATTTCCCACTGGTTCTCTCTTCACAGTTCCTTAGAGCTACTTCCATCTCTCTTATAAGTTCATCATGCTTAGCGATTACTTTTTTCTTCGCTTCTTCGAATTTGCTCTCCACTATATCCTTCATCTCAGCCACTAACCTCACCTCCCCTAGCCCTCTCTAAAATCCTTTTCACATGCTTTAGCCTCGTAAAATCTTCTCTCTCCCTTTCATCAAGACTAGATGTTATGTACTTGATATTCTCTTGGTAAGTTGGTATGACTAGATACTCTAAAGCATTGATGAGCCTCTGAGTCCTCTCCAACTCTGTAGCCAAACCAAAGATGGCATTCTCGATTTCAGCCGCTTTACAAATATATGGTAATACTTTCCTCATCATCTTTGTAGCCTCATCCAAATTGAAACTGGTATCCATGAAACCATAGGTTAGTCCCTTCTCCTCTGCTTTAATTTGAAGTACAGGCACTTTAACATCTAAGATAGTCTTTACATCTACGCCAGCCTCCACCTGACGAGGAGTCGTCAGAGCAATAGACTCTAACTTTACAGGGCCTAGCTTTAAATAAGCATCGAAGAGGGCACTATAAGCATTGTTTAAAGGATCCCTTATCTCCTCTCTTGCCCTTATCGCCTCTCTGATCAGCTCATCCAGCTTTCGAAGCAATATCTCTCTTTTATCCTCCAAGATTTTATGTACTGCCTCAGCTACACGTAGACTTCTTTTTATCCTTATCAGTTCGAGTTTCGTTGGGAGAGCCTTTGCGCCAAAGCTGACAGACATTATGCTTCCACTTCTATCGGCTTGTAATGTATCTTTATGTAAGATTCCTTGATCTTTGTAAGCTCAGCCTCAGGAAGAGTAGATAGGACTTCCCATGCAATGGACAAGGTTTCCTCTAAGCTCCTATTCTCATCATAGCCTTGCCTTAAGAACTTATTCTCGAAGATATCTCCAAACCTTAAGTATCTTACGTCTACGCCTGTAAGGCTTGCCTTGCCTACTATCTCAGCCAAAGCTCTTAACTCTACAGCCCTTGCATATGCAGCGTATAACTGATTGCTCACATCTGCATGATCTTCACGAGTCTTTCCCTTTCCTATTCCATCCTTCATAAGTCGGCTGAGGCTCATAAGCACGTTAACTGAGGGGTATATCTCCCTTCTAAAGAGAGGCCTATCTAGCACTAACTGACCTTCTGTTATGTAGCCGGAGAGATCTGGGATAGGATGAGTTATATCATCGCTGGGCATAGATAGGATAGGCATCTGAGTTATGCTGCCCTTCTTACCTATTATCCTACCAGCTCTCTCATAATTTGTAGCAAGGTCTGTGTATAGATATCCAGGATAGCCCTTTCTTCCTGGAACTTCCTCTCTTGCTGCGCTTATCTCTCTAAGGGCTTCTGCATAGTTGGTTATATCAGTCAGTATTACTAGCACATGCATATCCAGATCGAAGGCAAGATACTCTGCAGCAGTTAGAGCCACCCTTGGTGTTATTATTCTCTCTATAGCAGGATCATCAGCCAAGTTCAAGAATAATATACTGCGCTTTATAGCACCGCTCTCTTCAAGGGTCCTTCTGAAGAACCTTGCTTCACTATGCTGTACACCTATGGCTGCAAATACTACGGCGAACTCTTCTGCTCTACCCAAAACTGTAGCTTGCCTTGCTACTTGAGCAGCAAGCATACTGTGAGGCAAACCAGCACCTGAGAATATAGGGAGCTTTTGTCCTCTAACCAGAGTGTTCATACCATCTATCACAGAAACTCCTGTTTGAATGAAGTCAGTAGGATAGTCCCTCCTTTCAGGGTTTATAGGCAAACCATTGACATCTCTGAAGTCTTCACCGAGAGGGTCTGGCAAGCCATCCATAGGTCGCCCTAGCCCATCGAAGACACGACCTAAAAGCTCTGATGAGACAGGCAACTCCATAGTCTTCCCTAAGAATCTAGCCTTAGTTCCTACAACAGATATGCCAGATGTCCCTTGAAAGACCTCTATGATTGCACGTCCCTCACCTATCTCTAAGACTTTTCCAAGCCTAGTCTCTCCACTTGCCAGTTCTACCTCTACCAGTTCATCGAAGGCTACTTTAGTGACACCTTCCACTATGAGAAGAGGGCCTCTTATCTCGCCTACTTTTGTATACTCTAAGCCGCCTCTAACTTTACTTGACAATGGCTCTCGCCCCCTCCGCAGTCAAGAGTTTTTCAAACGTTGCCATCATTTCTTCACGCAACTTATCCAAACCTTCCAAATTCTCATTAGGTATAGTAGATTTAGCTCTAACTAGCTTTGGTATTATATGCATGGCCCTTACAGCCTCCAAAGGAGTACCACTCTTAAGCGCATTTTGAGCCCACCTATAGAAATCGACGAAGAGCCTAAGGAGCCTCATCTGCTTTTCAGGACGGCAATAGCTATCTATCTCATCATAAGCACTTTGCTGTAAGAAGCCTTCTTTGACCATTCTTGCCACATCTAAAATTAATTTCTGTTCATCTGGCAGAGCCTCTGGCCCAAGTAGCCTAACTATTTCCTTAAGTTCATCTTCTCTCTGAAGTATCCCATAGGCTGAAGCTCTAAACTTCGCCCATTCTTTATCTATATTGAACCACCATTTCACCACGAAATCTAAGTATCCAGAGTAGCTTGTCATCCAGTTTATAGCAGGATAATGCCTTGAGTAGGCTAATTTTGTATCCAAACCCCAGAAAGTCTTTATGAACCTCATCGTGTGAGTTGTGATCGGCTCTGTAAAGTCTCCTCCTGGAGGAGATACAGCACCTATCAATGTTATAGAACCAACCCTCTTTGGCGTACCTAGAAGTACCATTCTACCAGCTCTCTCATAGAACTCTGCTAGACGTGATGCCAGATAAGACGGGTACCCTTCCTCAGCAGGCATCTCCTCTAGACGGCTACTTATCTCTCTTAGAGCTTCAGCCCAACGGCTCGTAGAATCTGCAACTAGAACAATATCATAGCCCATGTCCCTATAGTACTCTGCCATAGTTACTCCTGTGTAGATGCTAGCTTCCCTAGCAGCGACTGGCATATTGCTGGTATTTGCAACTAGTATAGTCCTATCCATTAAAGGTCTTCCTGAAGCTGGGTCTTTCAACTCTGGGAATTTGATGAGAACTTCCGTCATTTCGTTTCCTCTCTCACCACATCCTACGTGAAAAACGATTCTTGAATCTGCCCAAGCAGCTACTTGATGGAGCATAACAGTCTTTCCTGTTCCAAATCCTCCTGGAATAGCAGCTGTACCTCCCTTAGCTATGGGGAAGAATGCATCTATCACTCTCTGCCCAGTCACTAGAGGCACTTCAGGGTCTAGCCTCTCAAGGTAAGGTCTGGACTTCCTTACAGGCCAACGATGGTACATCTTTAACCCACTTTTCATACCACCCTTCTCTACTACAGCCATCGTCTCCTCTATAGTATAGTCTCCCTCACCTACTATCTCTTTCACAGTTCCACCACTATGATCAGGAGGTACCAGAACTCTATGCTCTATAAGTGGTGTCTCGTTCACTAAACCTAAGATACTCCCAGGCTCGACTTTATCTCCAATCTTCACAGTAGGCTTAAAATGCCACTTATCTTCATATGATATAGGCGGTACAGATACTCCTCTCTGAACGTATGCACCTATTCTTTTGGCTATCTCATTAAGGGGGCGCTGTATACCATCGTAGATCTTCCCCATCATACCAGGACCTAAAGTTACAGAGAGGGGCTGACCTGTACCATAGACAGGCTCTCCAGGCTTCAAACCACTCGTCGATTCGTAGACCTGTATGAAAGCTATGTCTCCTGTGAGCCGAATTATCTCTCCTATTATGCGATCCTCGCCTACCTCTACTGTCTCGTACATCTTAGCTCCTGACATGCCTTCAGCCCTTACTGCTGGACCGCTTATCCAGATGACCTTTCCCTTTACTGGCAAATTCATCACTCCTTACCCATAAAGAGCAATGCAATATTTTTCCTAAGCAAAGGCTTAAACCTTTCCAATCTTGCTTCTATAGTGTTATCGTAAAATATAGTACCATCAAAGCTCCTTACCTGAACCCCTCCCACACAATCTATAGGTTCAGTATCTAACTTCATATTCAAGCCTTTCTCCTCAGCTATTTCCTTTATGATTGCTTTAAGAATTTCGCTATCTTTTTTATTAGCGGATATTATCAGATCTTTACTAGCTATAGCGTCTATGCCTTCTTCCAGCAACTTTTTAATAGATGCTTTATACTCGTTGGATGATGTAATTTTTCCCAGCTTCTCAAGAGCTTTTTGAAATATTTCGTTTATCGTCTGTTCGAAGAATTCGAGTGACTTATTCCTAGCAACCAATTCTGCGCTACTTAACATGCGTAACCTAAGAGTCTCTGCTTGTCTCTTCGTTGATTCATGAATCTTTTCAACTTCTACCATAGTCTCTTTCTTAGCTGCTTCTAATATCTCCGATGAGCTATTCAACCCATCTCCAAGCATTGCCTTAACCTCTTCACCAACTTCACCCACGACTTTCTTTACAATGTTCTCAACAGCGGTTACACTCAAGCTCTAACACCTTAAAGCAAGTTCGCTCCATAAAGGGTAGCATTCTTTGCCTTTTTATTTTTATCGTATAAAAAGATTCAAGATAATTTAATTTATATCAAAAATTCAGTTAAAAATTGATATTTAAACTTTCATTTGGCACTCTTAAGCGCACTAAATTCATTTATTTTTTTAAATTACCTCATTCGGCGAGAGTAATCTGCCACAGTATCTGCATCTAAGAAGAGGTGGGCTCTTTCTTACAGCATCTATTATATGTGATATAGGCTCGTTAGAGTTGGATATACATGTTGGATTTGGGCACTTGAACACATCTACAAAAGTATCTGGGATCTCCACCTTTCTCTTCTCTACAACTTGATAATTTCTTATCAGATTTACTGTTGCTCTAGGAGCTATCAAAGCAATTCTATTCGTCTCTTCAGGCTTCAGAAACCTATTCTCGATCTTTATAATATCCTTCTTACCAAGCTTTTTGCTTGAGACATTCATGGCTACTGTTACTATATTACCATCCTTACCATCTATATTCAAGGCTTTTAAGACTTGTAGAGCTCTTCCTTGCTCAACATGATCAAGGACAGTACCCTCTTTTATCTTCCTGACAAGTTGCTCCTCACTCATAAGAATCAATAAAGATAATCGCTTTAATTATACTTTAGGTTTCATCATAGCTTAACTTTAATAAATGTCTTGATTTTAGTTAATTTAAGATAATTCTCTTTATGGTGAAGTATATGCCAGCCTGTCTTCTAGTATCTGTTAAAGATCCAAATGGAAATCCTATCTCAGATTTACCTATGATGCTCATGAATGTCTCAGCCAATAGTGGTCTCACAGATATGAATGGGATAGCCATCTTCGATTTTCTTCCTCGTTCAGATGGCTACGTTTACTTCTATAACCCAAACATTGATGGCTATGCTCTTAAGAGATTCATTACAGGTAGTGAAGGTTCTATAACCAAGATTGAGATCGTTTACCAAACAAGCAAATCCATAGTACCTGATCAGACAATTCTGAATAAGGATTTTCTTATTGATGCTATATGCAATTTTTGTAGTATGCCTATAAAGTTGGGAGATAGATTCACAGAAATGTATGGTAAGTTAGCACATTACGACTGTTTCCTATCTTACATAAAAGGCATTTATCAGAAGAAATTAGAAAATGCATTGGAGAAGGCATCCAGAAAAAATCTAAGAGATTACATTCAATCTAAAGCAATTGAGCAAAAGTCTGCTATAGATTTAATAGATGCATACATCAAGGATTTAGGGTTTTTCACCAAAAAGGGTTACATGGGCTCATCCTCTACAACAGGGATGGAGATATGGGATTCTCTAATACATCGCCCATACAATAATAATGAGTATAAAAGAGAAGTAAGTTTTGATCTTGTAGGGATTCTGCAAGTAGGCTTCCCAACTCCTTTGCTTCCTTTAATTATTGAATTACCTATGAAAAATCTTCAAAATTGCATAGAAAAGCTGAGGTTTGTAAAGGGTGTAGAGTACAAGATCATCATTTCTGATAGAGCATTTACAACTGATAATATTACTATTACCACTATGGATAGATTTGATGATGACATTAAGAAGATAATTCAAATGGAGATGAGTCTTAAGGGAGTTTGTGGCTGATTAGACTTGATTTAAGCAACGCCAGCTGGTCTTTTTTTATGTTCCTTTTCATGTAATTCAATCTTACGCACAAAAACAATAGGGTGAGAGTCTTCGATCAATGCACCACAAATTCGGCAGACATACCTGTAAATTTTATAAGAGTATGCCATTATTACGTTTGAGTTTATCCAAATCTAAATATATTTATATTCTCATTAAGTTAAAAAAATTCCATGAAGAATCCCTTCTTTAATCGAGATATAATTTCAATAAAGGAATTCTCTCGTCCTGAGCTTGAATATCTATTCTCTATGGTTGATAAGATTGATGCCCTTGATTATGAGAGAAAGAAAGAGTTAGGCAAAGGCAGAATTCTTGGACTCTTGTTCTTTGAACCCAGCACTAGAACTAGATTAAGCTTTGAGGCTGCCATGCTATCCATAGGGGGTAGTGTTCTGGGGTTTGCGCACCCTAGCATGTCGTCTGTTGAGAAGGGCGAGAACCTTGCCGATACTGTAAAGACTGTTGAAAGTTATGTAGATGCCATAGTGCTAAGGCACCCTATGGAAGGCGCTAACCGCTTTGCGGCAGAAGTTGCTTCAAAGCCAGTGATAAATGCTGGTAGTGGTACTGAGGAGCACCCAACTCAAGCCATGCTTGACCTTTACACAATAATGAAGGTAAAGAGAAGGATAGATGGATTAAATATAGCCATAGTTGGAGATTTAAAGTATGGAAGAACTGTTTACTCTCTTATCTATGGATTATCAAATTATCGCCCTAGGATATTTTTAGTATCTCCTCCACAATTAAAAGTTAGAGAGGAGGCTCTATTTGGTATTAGCGATAAAATCAAGTTTTCAGAGCATGAAGATATAAAAGAGATAATAGGAGATTTAGATGTTATATACGTCACTAGAATTCAAAGAGAAAGATTCCCTGATCCTCATGAATATGAAAAGGTTAAAGGTTCTTATGTAATAGATGCTAATTTGCTTAAAAGTGGAAAAGAAGATTGTATAGTTATGCACCCTCTCCCTAGAGTGGGGGAGATAAAGCCTGAAGTTGATAAAATGCCAAATGCAAAATATTTCCTTCAAATATATTTTGGAAAGATCATAAGAGCTGCTTTATTGGCATCTATCCTTAATCCTGATCCTTACACTCTATTGTGAATGCTTATTCACATTGTGAGAAGTTACAGGATACACATCTTAAGCAACCTTCAACATATATCACTTGACTTCCACACACTGGGCATGCACCTAGACTATTAGATTTCTTATCGCTGATTTTTTGAACATCCTTCTGCTCGAACATCTCTTCTATAGACTTGGCTACAGCATCTATGCATGAAAGCACTCTATTTTGACCAATGCCTTCTTGCTTATGGCAACTTATCCCCATGAGCTCATCCTCCAACTCCTTTAGAGTCACACCATACTTTAAAGCCAATGAGCAAGCTCTGGCTAATCCCTCAGTGAAGGCAGCAGCACAACCCCCTGCTTTGCCCAAAGTGATGAAGATTTCAATAGGTTCGTTATGTTCATTGTTGAAGACCTTTGTGTAAATGTTCCCGCATCCTGTCCTCTTTCTTAAACGCACTCCGTAAGCCTTCTCTGGAGTTAGCTTTTTTGTCTTCTGAGATCTCCTCTCCATTTCAGTCTTCTCCGTCTCTAGGACTTGCTCTTCCCTGCTGGCATCTCTATAAACAGTAACACCTTTACATCCCAATTTGTAAGCTAGCATGTAAACTCTTCTTATATCATCAACTTTAGCGCTATTAGGGAAGTTGACAGTCTTAGATACTGCATTATCTGTATATTTTTGAAAGGCTGCCTGCATCTTTATGTGCCATTCAGGGGCTATATCATGGGCTGTAACGAAGATTTTTTTAATATGCTCAGGTATACCATTAATCCCTCTCAACGATCCTTTTTCGGCTATCTCCCTCATCAACTCTTCGCTATAGAAACCTTCCTCCTTGGCTATTCTCTCAAATAATGGGTTTGTCTCGATAAGCCTCTGGCCATCAAGGACGTTACGAGTGTAGCATATTGCGTAGAGAGGCTCTATGCCGCTAGAACAACCAGCTATTATAGAAATTGTGCCTGTCGGAGCTATGGTTGTTAAAGAGGCATTTCTTGATTTTATCCCTCCTTGAACATCATAAATGCTCCCCTTGAAATTCGGGAAGCACCCTCTTGCTTCTGCAAGCTCAGATGATATTTTCCTTGATTCTTCTTGGATGATCTTCATAACTTTCTCAGCAAGATTTATAGCTTCTTCAGAATCATATGTTATACCAAGCTTTATGAGCATATCTGCAAAGCCCATTACTCCTAGCCCTATCTTTCTGTTGGCTTTTGTCATGATCTCTATCTGAGGTAAAGAATACTTGTTAACATCTATTACATTGTCAAGAAAATGAATGGCTATTCTAACTGTTCTTATCAATTTATCACAATCTAATTTACCATCTTCGACCATCTTTGACAAGTTAATGGAGCCTAGATTACAAGATTCATAAGGCAATAATGGCTGCTCACCACATGGATTTGTGCTCTCTATCTCCCCAATATTAGGAGTAGGATTGAATTCATTGATTCTATCTAAGAATATTATTCCAGGTTCACCGTTCTTCCAAGCCATACTCACTATCAATTCAAATACATCTTTGGCTGGCAACTTTTTCATAACTTCATTCGTACGCGGGTTTATCAAATCATAATCTTCATCTCTCTCTAAAGCTTTCATGAATCTATCTGTGATAGCCACCGAAATGTTGAAGTTATTGAAGGCACTGCTCTCCTCTTTCGCTGTTATGAATTCGAGTATGTCTGGATGATTTACCCTCAATATGCCCATATTTGCTCCTCTTCTCCTTCCTCCTTGCTTTATTACTTCAGTTGCTATATCAAATACCTTCATGAATGAAACAGGACCTGAAGCTATACCACCTGTAGACCTTACTGCATCGTTCTTTGGTCTTATTTTAGAGAAAGAAAAACCAGTACCACCGCCAGATTTATGAATAAGAGCAGTAGCCTTGACGGCATCGAATATGCTATCTATAGAATCCTCTACAGGTAGTACGAAGCATGCAGAAAGCTGACCTAATTCAGTTCCAGCGTTCATCAAAGTTGGTGAATTGGGTAAAAACTCTAAACTGGTCATAACTTTATAGAATTCTTCTTCAGTCTTTTTGACATCTGCATTTGGATCGTATAGAGCATCTACCTTTGCTATAGTCTTAGCAACTCTGCGGAACATCTGCTCAGGGGTCTCTATAACCTCATTTTTCTCGTCTTTTCTTAAGTACCTCTTCTCTAATACCTTTAAAGCGTTGGGTGAGAGCTTACATTCAATAACTTCTTTTTCCGTAGTAAGAACCATTAAAATCCCACTGATGCGCAGATAATATTTTGATCAATTATTTAAAAATCTAACATGGCTAATATATTGACTAAAATTTCGTATCTAATCCATTTTTCCTCTTAAATGCCTTCAATGAAAGGATTTAGTAAAATTGATTTGACTTGAAACTATAACTCATTCTTTATTTGACTCAATATTACAAAACTGTAATTATGCTGTAGAGTAATGAGCCAAAGCTGTAGACTTACAGACCTTGCACCTCTCAACTTCTATCGAGAATTTAGCTCCACAATTCTTACATATAGTAATCTTCTTGTTAAACTTAAAATGATCAAGCCTACCTATTGCTTCTAAAATCGTTTTTTCAACAAAATCTGCACTTGCCTTGGTCGGAATATTTATAATAGTCGAAAAGCCACCATTCAAGTTCCTAGATAGGTAACTCAATTCGTTGATTAGATTCTCATTGTAAAGATCTGTATCTTGAATATATGGAATTTGTGAATAGGCGTTCTTTCCATCCTTTGTGATCACAATAGACTTGCCATACTTCTCCAAATCTAAATTATAGAAACGTTCTGCGCTATCACTCTGTAAGATAGCTATGCCCGTCTTCTCTTCAAGTTTCCTAGCCTTTTCATCTGCAAATTTTATGGCAGTCCCTATAACCTTTTCAGTTATTGCCTTCTTTTCTTGCTGTGTAGTCTTTTCATCAGTCAAATTCATTATGGACTCATTTAATCCTACAAGGTTAATTATAGCAGGCATATAATCGATAGATATAATATTCTGATTTTGTGCCAATATCGGTAACAGTCCCTTGTTAATCACTTCCCCAACTATCTTTCTTCTTTTAGCTAGAGCACTTATAGATAGTTGAAGAAGCATGGCCATCTTCGCCCTAAAGTACGTCTCATCCCTATTTGACTCGTAAGAAAGCCTTGGAAGGTTTAAAGATAAAGAGTGAATTAAGCTGATGCTGTTGATTTGATGTTCGGTAGCTGAAGGGCTCTTCTTCAAACCACTGTAAGATCGAATTAAATCATGCTGAGTTGATATTGAAATACACCCACCTGAATTTACGATGGATGCTACACGCTTTATCAACTCGCTATCTGAACCTTTATCCAAAAGGACAACCAATCCAATCTGTGGCAATGGGATACTATCAGAGTAATCTTTGTAGGCGTCAAGGGTAGCGAGCATGATTGCATAGTTCAGTTCTGCTTCTAAATTGCTAGAGTAAGGATCGATGTGTATCGCTATCTTAGGTTTGTTATATGAAATGGTTAAGGTTGAAGAAATTAAAAAAAGAGCTCTTAGAATAGCTTCTTTAAGCTCTTTATGGCTCTTCCCTTTAGAGTACTCTCCTATATAATTTAAGAAATTCTCATAGGCAATTTCAGACGCTACCTCTAAGCTCAAAAAAGAGGTCAGGATTATCAACTCGTTCATAGCTTCTTCAATGTTATTAGGAGGACCCAACCTTGGCATTGTGGATAATTTTCCTAGTTTAATGCCATTGTTATTTAGTGATGAGAGGTCCATGAAAAGAGCATCGGGCATCAAGCCCCAGCAACCTATGTCAGATAGATGAATGTCTCCAAATAGATGAGCATCAGATACATCCCTAGGAAGTTGAGTAAGAAGCAGATACTCTGAAAAGACTGATTTAGCCGTCTGCCCTAAAACTACATCCAATCCTTCTCTTGCTCTGCTAGCCTTATTCATCAATTCTGTTACATCAAATACTGGCAAGCCCAATCGAGTCAATTTGTGCCTATACTCTTCATAGCCATGCTCTATGAGTAACACATTCACTATCTCTCTTATCAAAGGGGCTGTTAGATAAGTTGCCTGAAATTTTGATATCCTTGCCTCTATCTCATTGGTTATCCTTTGGGCTAGCTCTACAGGCATCCCAGCCTCTCTTATGAGAGATTGAAGGATTTTATCTGGGTTAAATTCTTCTATAGTCTGCCTCGATGTCCTCACATAGAACTTGCCACTCTCTAGCATAGATTGCTCCTCTATCTGCCTTGTTAGATTTAGTAGTAACCTACCTAAGCTTGATATAGCGTACTTCCTCTCACCCCTGTTCAAAGAAACTAGTGCTTGCTTCACAAGCTTTCTTAGATGGTAGGCAAACTTCCCTGACTCTTTCTTAGACTTGAAGCCAGCAAGGGTTTTAAGGTCAGAGTAGCTTAAAGGTCCTTTAGCATTCAGAATCCTTAGAATCTCTAATCTATTAGGAGAAGCTATAACAGAATATATGCCCTTCACTCTTCTTGATACAGTTTCCATGCTTAAGAGGTTATTTCTAAGAAAGTATTTTAGTGTTATGAAAGTTATTTCTGCTCAATTGTAATTTGATAGTAATAGTTACAATAGTTATTTGCCCTTTATGTGATGTTTAGAAAGCCGAAAACTTTAATAATTAAATGGTTGGATTATCCAACCATATAAAAGGATGATGAGCATGAAACAGAAGATCGTAGCTATCGCTGTAATATTGATCATAATTGCTGGAATAACAGGAGTAGCTATATGGCAATCATTGCCACACGAACCGTCTCCACCAATTCCATTTGTGATACTTCTACGTGGAAATGTTACAACGACTGATTACTCCCCAGAAAAGATAGTCTCTATATCGCCAGGCGCAACGGAGATTCTATTTGCTTTAGGTCTTGGAGAGAAGGTCGTTGGCGTAGATACGTACTCCGACTATCCTGAAGAGACCGAGAATATAACAAAGGTAGGGAGTTTCTCCAACCCTAATATTGAGAAAATTGCAGAATTAAATCCAGATTTAATTTTAGCGACAGGAGGAGTTCAACGGAGCTTTGTTGATAAACTTGAGGAACTTGGCTGGGGTGTTGCGGCTCGCAACTATGAGGAGGGTGTCTCAAGCATACTCTCAAATATTATTTTGGTTGGAAATTTTACTGGGCAAGAGGAGGTAGCAGAAACACTTGTAAATGACATGAATAAGAGAATTAAAGAGATTACTGATAAAACACAGAACTTAACAATAGAGGAAAGACCACGTGTATATATTGAATATTACTTTAGCGCAAAGGGATATCGGAGCTTCGGATCGACATCATTGGTTAATGAATTGATTTACATGGCAGGAGGAAACAATGTTTTTGCAGATTCTCCTATTCAACATCCAACCACATCTGATGAACAAGTAATGAAAGCCGATCCTGAAGTAATATTTATCAGTAAGGGAGCAATGGCAGAGTCTTGTGGACTTACGCCAGATCTTATTAGAGGACGGGAAGGTTGGGACGGCATATCCGCTGTGAAAAACAATAAGATATTTGAAATTGAAGAAAGTTCCCTTACAAGGCCTGGCCCAAGAATAGTCGATGCCTTAGAAACGCTTGCTGAGTATATTCATCCAGAATTATTCAGTTAATGGGAAGATGATAACTTAGAATATGAAACAAAAAAGTGGAGAGAAAGATTACTTCGAACGGTTCACTAGATGGAAGATGATAATTATCTTCTTAGTTTTAGCTTTAATGTTAACGATCACTTTTGCAGTAACAATAGGTCCGAAACCAATCCCACCACTTGATGCTTGGAGAATTATCGTCAAAAATATACCCTTTATAGGTAATTTGGTTGGTGATGGTTCGTCTGGTGTTGAATATTCGATCAATCAATTAATAATTCTCCAAATCAGATTACCCCGCATTATTGCGGCTACGATCGTTGGAGCTGCCCTTGCGGTCGCTGGTGTTGTTTTGCAAGGGCTACTCAGAAACCCGATGGCTGATCCTTATGTGATAGGGATTTCTGCTGGAGCTGCTTTAGGAGCTTCAATTGTGATAGGTTTGGGTATTGGATTTAGTTTCTTAGGGATAGACGCTATACAGCTGATGGCTTTCATCGGAGGTCTAATCACGGTTTTTGTTGTCTACAATATTGCAAGAACAGGTCCAAGAGTACCGATGTTGACGGTGTTATTAGCTGGGATAGCTATAACCAGCTTTCTATCAGCTATCATATCATTTATCATGATAACTTTAGGTGAATCACTACATGCATTGCTTTTTTGGCTATTTGGCAGTTTCACTTTAAGTAGTTGGGATAATATGACGGTGACTATGCCTGTTATAATAATCGGCTTGATCGTGATCATCATCTTTGCCAGACAGCTTAACATAATGTTACTCGGTGAGGATCAAGCACAACAACTTGGTGTAGATATTGAAAAACTGAAAAAGATCATGCTTATCGTTGCATCGTTGATAACAGCAGCAGCCGTATCGATTAGCGGCATAATAGGCTTCATCGGGCTGATCATTCCCCATATAGCAAGAATTCTAGTCGGTCCTGACCATCGCATCTTAGTACCGTCATCAGCATTGGCTGGGGCAATAATTCTCGTTTTATGTGATACGGCGGCTCGTACGATCATGGAACCAGTTGAGTTGCCTGTTGGTGTACTCACTGCATTTTTCGGCGTTCCCTTCTTCCTTTATCTTTTACGTAAAAAGAAGAGCTTAGTCATATCAGGGTGAGAATTTGGTCAAATTAAATATTAATGGTGTAGACTGCTTTTATGGCTCGATCAAAGTTCTGGAGAAAATCGTCTTTTCAGTTGAAGGGGGAGAATTTGTTGGGGTATTGGGACCAAATGGCTCAGGCAAGACAACTTTATTGAAGACTATAGGCAGAATCTTGAAACCTCAGGTCGGTACTATTCTTCTGGATGATATAGATGTATATGTTATGAAGGCAATAGAGATGGCAAAAAAAGTAGCAGTTGTGCCTCAAGACACAAGTGTGACCTTCGATTTCACAGCTTTGGACCTCGTTCTTATGGGACGAAATCCACATATTGGACTTTTCGAGACAGAAACAAAGGAAGACTTAGCTATTGCAAAAAAGGCTATGGAGCTGACGAATATATGGCATCTGGCTGATAGGAAAGTAAGTGAGTTAAGTGGCGGAGAGAGACAGCGCGTTATAATAGCACGTGCATTAGCTCAAGAACCAAAAGTGCTACTTCTTGATGAACCAACAAGTCATTTAGACATAAACTATCAGATAGAGATAATGGACCTATTGAGAGAGCTTTGCAAAAAGAAGAAGTTAATAATCTTGGCTGTTTTCCACGATTTCAACTTAGCTGCAAGATACTGTGATAGTGCGATTTTACTGAATGAAGGAAGGATAATTTCCATAGGACCTATAGATACAATTTTAACTGATGAAAATATTGAGAAAGCCTTCCGTATAAGCGCGATTGTAAAGAGGCATCCTATAACCAACTCACTTTACGTTGTACCATTATGCACCTCTGAGCTAAAGAGTGTTCAACCAAGAGGGTTAAAAGTCCATATAATATGTGGTGGTGGCACAGGAGCTTCTTTGATGAGGATATTATTAGAGCATGGATATAAAATAAGTGCAGGAGTACTTAACGTATTGGATACAGATTATGATGTAGCTTGCACACTAGGTATACCTGTCATAAGTGAAGCCCCGTTCTCCTCAATAACAGAGGAAGCTCATAAGGCTAATTTGAACAAGATAGATAATGCAAACGTAGTAATATTGACCGATGCTCCCTTTGGTCGTGGCAACCTTAGGAACCTTGGAGCTGCTATAATGGCTTTAGAGAAAGGAGTAACGACGATAGCAGTTGAGGAAAAACCCATTCAAGAAAGGGACTTCACAAATGGATATGCTCAAGCCTCATATATGGAGTTGAGAGAAAGAGGCGCAATATTTGTCGAGAGTTATGATCAAATCTTACCTATCCTTGAGGAATTGGAAGATAAACTAGGATTTATGAGTAAAGTTCAAGCAGGTGAGAAAAATGAAAAACCTCAAAATAATCTCTAAGCTTCATATGGCAGTGCTCAGATTTGGGCAGGTGTATTACTTTGTCTAAATTCTCTCTAAAAGAGAGTACCTCCTTTAAAGTAACATATTTGCCCAAAGAGCAAAACTGCCAGAAGGTGTAAATTCTTATGAAGATAGCCCGTCTAGCCAAAGATCACATTAGGAGTTTGAAGCCATGTATACATGGTGGAGAAGTCTGGCAATTAGAATATAATCAGAAAAAAGTTTTAGATTTTAGTGCCAACGTGAATCCATTAGGTCCATCCCCTAAAGCAATAAATGCCATCAAGGAAAGCTTTTGGAAGATTCCTTTCTACCCAGATTCTAACTGTGCCTCTCTTAAAGAAGCAATATCTGAATACATTGGCATTATAAGCCCTGAAAACTTGATCATTGGAAACGGTTCAACTGAGATCATTTACCTTTTCGCAGATGTATTCATAAAAGATGATGATAGAGCGTTAATCCCAGCGCCAACTTTTGGTGAGTATGAGATGGCTGTGCTCAAAGCTAATGGTAAAACTGAGCACTTGCCTTTAACTTATGAATTTAAAATTGATGCCAATGAATTCATTAATAGGATAGAAGGTATGAAAGTTGCCTTTTTATGCAACCCAAACAACCCGACAGGCTTGCTTATACCATTCGAGGATTTAATTAACATAGTTGATAAAGCAGAAAAGGAGAATACACTCATATTCATAGACGAAGATTTCATGGATTTCGCCCCTAAAGAAAAGAGATCATCTCTTATAAGAGAAATTCATTCTTATCAAAACTTGTTCATCTTAAGATCCTTCACAAAGTTCTTTGGATTAACAGGTCTTAGAATAGGCTATGGAATAAGTAATAAAGAAGTGATAGAAATTATGTCAAAAGCAAAGATACCTTGGAATGTTAATTGCTTGGCTGAAGTTGCAGCCATAGCAGCCTTAAAAGATTTAGAATTCTCAGAGAAGACTTACAGATTGATTGAAGAAGAGAGAGAATTTTTAATTGATGAGCTAAGCCAAATCGAGGGTTTTGATATGATGCCTTCTGATGCTAACTTCTTTCTTATAAACATAAAGAAGACTGGCTTAAAGGCAAAAGAGCTCAAGCATAAATTATTGAGTTTTGGCATATTGATTCGAGATTGTGATTCTTTCAAAGGGCTTGATGATAATTACATCAGAGTTGCCATAAGGACAAGAGAGGAAAATGAGTATTTGATAGAAGTCTTAAAGAAAGTGATAAATTCATGAATAATAAAAATACAAAATCAAAAAAGTCTAAAGCTCTAATGGTTCAAGGCACATCGTCTCACTGTGGTAAGAGTCTTTTCGTAGCTACTTTCTGTAAAATCTTCAAGGATGCTGGATATAGAGTTGCTCCCTTCAAAGCTCAGAATATGTCATTAAACTCATTCGTTACTGAAAATGGTGAGGAGATAGCTCGTGCTCAAGCCCTTCAAGCATTCGCTTGTGGTATAGAACCTACAGCAGATATGAACCCAATCCTTCTTAAACCAAAGGGAGACATGATCTCTCAGATAGTTCTTCATGGCAAGCCTTACAAGGATATAAGCGCAAGAGATTACTATTCAGAATTTGCTCTAAAGGAAGGGATAAAGAGCGTAGAAGAGTCTCTAGCAAGGCTCATGGCTGATTATGATATCATCTTCATAGAAGGGGCAGGTAGCCCAGCAGAGATAAACCTTTACGAATCAGATATAGCAAACATGCGCATAGCTGAGTTAACCAATGCTCCTGTTCTTCTTGTTGTGGACATAGATCGGGGAGGAGCTTTTGCAAGCTTAGTAGGAACTTTAGAGCTTCTCAAGCCTGAGCATAAAGAGATTGTTAAAGGCTTCATAATAAACAAGTTCAGGGGTCAATCTATACTATTAGAGCCAGGGTTAAGGAGATTAGAGCAGATAACTGGTAAGCCTGTTTTAGGCATAGTTCCTTACATTCAAGACCTTACGCTACCTGATGAAGATTCTATGTCCCTTGAGAGAGATTTTCATTGGGATGAGGGCAAAGCTACTATAGCCATAATCAGACTTCCAAGAATTTCTAACTTCACAGACTTTGATCCTTTAGAGGCAGAGGCATCAGTTAATATTCGCTATGTTAGATCAGTAAAAGAGCTTGGTATGCCAGATACTGTAATTATACCTGGCACTAAGAATACCATTCAGGATTTATTATGGCTGAAAGAGAAAGGATTGGCAAGAGAGATAATTCGATTGGCAAAGCTAGGAATTCCGATCTTTGGCATTTGTGGAGGTTACCAGATCATTGGTAAGAGAATAATAGATAGAAAGGGTATTGAAGGAAGTTCACCAGGAGAGTTCGATGGGCTAGGACTTCTTGATGTAACAACTGAATTCTCTGAATATGATAAAGTGACGAAAAGAGTTACTGCTCAGATAGTTGCAAATGGTCCAATGCTAAATTCAGGCATGAGAAAGACTATCATAGGTTATGAGATTCATATGGGAAAAACTTCTCTAGGCAAAAATGCTAGACCAGCCTTTAAGGTAACCAAGCGTGGAGATAAGAGAGTCGATGATTTTGATGGTGCAATAGATAACAATGGATTAGTTTTAGGGACATACATTCATGGGATTTTTGATAGACTTCCTGTGAGAAGATGCTTGATTGATTTTCTGATGAAGAGTAAGGGGATAAAGTCTAGGAATAGGGCTATAAGAGATATAAGAAAAGAGTGGGAGAAGAGCCTAAGGAAAATCTCTGATGTTGTAAAGACTAGCCTTGACATGAATAGAATTTGTGAGATCATAGGTATTCCCCCTATTAAAGGCTGAGGGATTTGCTACAGAATCTGCCTTTCATAACAGAGTCGATGCTTATTTTAATTTTAGCATTGATTTTAGATTTAATATTTGGTGAACCTCCAGAAAAACTTCATCCAACAGTATGGATGGGTAAAACCATCGAATTTTTAAAACCAAGATTTAAAGGCAGTAGCCCTAAGATTGAGAAGATAAAAGGGATAATACTTGGCTTGACTGTAATCATAATATTTGCCCTAATAGTTTACATTATGCTAAGCCTTTTAAGAGAATATTTAATCCTAACAATCTACATCATATTTGCAAGCGCTCTATTAAAGACTACATTCTCTATAAATTGCATGGATAAGCTATCTAGACCTATAGGTAAAGCCATCAAAGAAGGCAAGATGGAGGATGCAAAGAGCATGTTAAGAAGAATTGTGAGAAGAGACCCTACAAAATTTGATGACCAAAAGATCATCTCAGCAACAGTTGAGTGTGTAGCTGAAAGTACTGTTGATGGGATAACTTCTCCTCTCTTCTATTACAGCATTTTAGGATTGCCATTGGCTATAGCTTATAGAGCAATAAACACTTTAGACTCTACTGTAGGTTACAAGGATGAGGAGCATGTGAACATAGGATGGTTTTCAGCAAAAATGGATAGCTTGGCTAATTATATCCCAGCACGCATTACAGCTACTTTGATGGTATTATCTGCATGGCTATTACATGAAGATTGGAGAAGATCGTGGGAGATATTAAAGAGAGATAGAAAAAATACTGAAAGTCCAAACGCAGGCTGGACTATGTCAGCAATGGCAGGAGCATTTAATGCTCAATTGGAGAAGCCTGGCTTTTACATTCTAGGAGACTCTATAAATCCTTTAAATCCTGATCATATACCAAGGGCTATAAGGATAATGAAGCTAACAACTTTTCTATTTGTTATGATCATAGTCTTACCAATAATTGTAATGATGGGAGTGGTTTTGCCATGAATATGAAGATAGATCCAAAGATCAGCAAAGTGAAATGTGAGATTCAGAAGGATACTTTGATAGTAAGATTCGATGAACCTATGAAAGTCCTAAGCTCAGCTGTCTTGAATAGTGGTTTATGTAAAGCAAGAGCGATAATAAACCATCATGTGCCAAAAAGCTTTGATCACCATGATCCTGAGAGTGTGTTAAGGGATTTAGTTAAAGACTTAGGATTGCCCGATGATACTGTAGGATTTATGACTGCTGTTAAAATTCATAACATAGCCATCAGAATTGAGAAAAAAAAGGAATTGACTGTTAGTGCACTGGTTACAGCAGGCTTATCATATCCAGCCACAGCGAGTGATGATACGATTCAAACCAATAAAGAGAGTACTATCAACATAATACTTCTTATCGATGGTAATCTTACAGAGGGTTGTATGATCAATTGCATACAAACTGCTATAGAAGCAAAGACTGTTGCTTTAAGAGAATTGGACATTAGAAGTCGTTTTTCGAGTAGTGTTGCAAGTGGGTCTACGACTGATGCAATTGCAGTAGTATGCACAGGGATTGGCGAGCCTATAAAATTTGCTGGTACTGGGACTGAGATAGGCATAGTGATAGGCAAGGCTGTTAAAGAAGCAACAAAGGAAGCTATTCAAAAGCAAGATGGAACTGTATCAAGTAGATCCATCATAGAGAGGTTGAAAGAGAGAGGCATAACTATTGATGATATGATAAATTCTGGTCTAGAGCTATTCATACCATCCCATGAAATAGAGAATAAAGAAAAAGCATCAGAGCTATTGAGAGAAGGCTTGATAAGAGCTTTATCAGACTTCAACATATCAGCTTTGATATTGGCTGCTCTCAGATTACAAGAAGATGGAGAGCTAGGATTGATACCTAACTTGCCTAAGGATGAATTTTTGAAAGACCCAATATCTTTGATAGCTGATGAGAACGTAGGGATAGCTATAGCGAATTACATATCAGGGACATGGGGCTTTTACAACTTCCTTTACTTTGAAAGGAAGAAACCTGGCATCATAAAGAAGCTGGGTCCTTTTCTTGACGATGCTATAGGTGGCTTGATAGCTGGTGTTCTATCTAAAATATACAAAAATAAGAGATAAGTGAATAGTGGTGAAAATCCTTAGAGGATTGAAGAGCATAATAGCCTTTCTCACTATAATTCCAGTGGGAAAGGATAACTCACTTGAAGATATGGGAAATTACATGCCCCTCTTCCCTTTAGTTGGCTTACTCATAGGATCAATTAGCGGAATATTCGCTTGGTCTCTTCTTCATTTAATCCCAAGCCTAATAGTAGGGGTATTGACTTTAGGCTTTATTCTTCTAATAACTGGTCTTCATCATACAGATGGACTATTGGACTTTGGCGATGGTATAATGTACCAAGGTTCACCAGAGAGGAAGATAGAGGTTATGCATGATAAGCAAACTGGAGCAGGCGGCTTATCCTTTGGTTTAATAATTTTAATGACAACTGCCTTTAGCATCTCTTTTTTGACTATTTATGAGGTTATTCAGAGCTTGATATTGGCTGAGATTTCTGCAAAGCTTGCCATGGTAATGATAGCTTGGGCTGGAAGGTCTGCCCATAAGGGCTTGGGCTCTTACTGTGTTGATGCTATGCATAGTAGCCATAGAATACTTCGATTGATCATACCTTTAGCCATATGTTTTAGCATAGCGATAATTTTGATGCTCATCACTGGGTTCATCGTGATAATCTCAGCCATGATTGTAAGCCTGATCATAGTATGGGTCTCTAATAGGCATTTTAAAGGCGTCACAGGGGATGTTTTTGGGGCTGCGAATGAGATTGCACGCATGACTTCCTTGATTATAATTTTGGTGATTTGAATGGGCATAACTGCATTGATAATGGCTGGTGGTAAAGGAGTTCGAATGAAATATCAAGGAGAGAAGCCTCTGATCAAAATTGGTAACAAGTCCTTTATAGAGCATATTATAGATGCTTTGAGAAAAGCCAAAAAAGTGGATAGGATTATTGTTGCTGTCAGCGAGCATACCCCTCAAACAGCCAAGAGAGCAAATGAGCTTTCAATCGAGGTTATAGTAACATCTGGCAAGAATTACATACTAGATTTACGTGAAGCCATAAAGAAGCTAAAACTGGGTCATGTAATAACAATCTCAGCAGATTTGCCCCTTCTAAAAGACAAGACTATAGATAAGATCATAGAGCATTATGAAATTTGTGGCAAGTCAGTTATGGCTGTCATGGTTCCTGCAGAGAGATTAGAAAGTTTGGGGGTGAGCATAGACCTTATTCTTGAGGAGAAAGGTAAAAGATTAGTCCCTGCCGGAGTCAATGTTTTAAATGGAGATAAAGTTGAAAAAGAAGGATTTGAGAAAGAGCTTGATCAAGAGATACTTATAATCGATAGTGAAGAATTTGTTAACATCAACACTCCTAAAGACCTTATGATAGCAGAACAATTACTTAGCCTAAGAAGATCTAGATAAAGAATTAGGTGCCGGCACCGTTGCTTCGCGAGTGCTCGCGCAACTCACTAACACAACGGCGACGACGGGTTTGACTTCTGGGTTCGGAATGAGACCAGGTCGGACCCCGTCGCTATGGCCGGCTAAATAATGAATAACAAAAGTAGTAAATTAATCTTGCTCTAAACTCTCCTTCGATTTAATAGAATAGCCCAATTTATCAACATTTTTTTTCTCTTGATATAATTAATGATAAGCTTATTACTATATCAAAATAATTGGATAAGCTGATTCTTTGGCTCAGGGGTAAATCGATATGGCATTAAAAAATTACAAGTTAGTCGAGTTTGATTGTGATGGGGTATTGATAGATGGTTATGTATCCCTCTACGTTGCTGATAAATTAGACTTTGGTGTGAAGATCAGAGAAATATACAAAGATGTCATCATAGGCTTAAAGAGCTTTTCTCAAGCTGTCAACGAGAGTCTGAAGCTATTTATAGGTCTAAAGGAGAGAGATATTTCTCCTATATTAAATGCTATTCCTTTGATGGCAGGTGCTGAAGATGGCATAAAAGCTCTAAAAAAGAATAGATTCATATTAGGAACTATTAGCACTGGTGCCTCTCAGTATTTTGTCGATGTATTAAAGCATCGTCTAAATCTTGATTTCGCCTTGGGTACTGGTGTGAAGGTTAAAAATGGTATCTTCACAGGAATAGCTCCTCCAATCATCAATATGAGGAATAAAGACTATTACTTCGCTAAAATTGTTAAAAAATATGGTTTTGATTTATCTGAATGCGTTGCTGTGGGAGATGATGTCTCAAATGTATCATTATTTAAAAAAGTTGGGCTTGGAATAGCATTTAACACAGACTGTTTAAGGCATGAATTAGAAAAGTTAGGCCTTTCAGATAAAGAATCTCTAATTTCAAAGCTCTCATTCGCTGAGATGGAAGTAAAGCGTTATGCACATACTACTATAGACATTAAAAACCTCACCACTATAATTCCAGCTTTAGGAATAAAGAGCACTCTTAAATGAAGAAAAATTTTAGTGTTTAGACCTTCATATTTTGACTAGGGGTTAGATCGGTATTAAAGTGATCAATAGGGCGGAGATGATTAACTGAGACGGAATGTAAATGAATGCAAACAACAATCCAGCAGGCTCTATCTTACGCTCTTCTAGTTTTGGAACCAGATACTTAAGGAGTAATTTGAACCATAAGATGTAAAATCCATATAGAAAGGGCAGTATTACGGGATAACCCTCAACGATATGAATATTTCCAAAATTGTTACTCCAAGCCCCATTATAGACCATAGGTAATTCTAGTAATAGATCCAAGAAGATTCCAGCAGTAAAAGCTCTTAAATAGCTTAAGTAACCTTTTGACGCTATGATTGCAAGTCCGATGAGGGCAAACCATGAGAAAGGCATCACTACAGGAGTACCTACTAAATATAATGAGAAGATTCCTTGATTATAGGTGGCAATTCCAGCATTTTGCCCCCATATCTCAGTTAGTAGCATTAAGGTCGCTACATGAATGAGATAATATCTGGTCTTGATGTCGAGCATAAAGTATGTGATAAAGGCTAAGGCTATCATGAAAACTTCATAACCTATTCCAAGGAGTTGAGGCATGGTCTCTACATCCATTAACCTAAATAGATGTGTATAAAAACTATCGAAAATCTTACTTTTAAGAAAGATTTGAGCTCTTTATTACTTTGCAATTTTTAATTCAAATACGCAATGCTCGTCTCCTAATGCTTTACATTTGATCTCCTTACAATCTATTACATGTTTAAAGGTTAAGGAGCAAGTTCCTGTAAGGGCTCCACTTATGGCTCGACAGACAGGTTTTATAGACTTTATCCCCTCACATAAAAAGCAATCTCCTACAGTTATTAACATGCTTGTTGGTGAAGTTTCACTAATATCACAATCCAGCTTATAGCCTACCCACATGACCATCTTGACGATCTTCGGGAGATACTTTATACCTATGCTAGTGCTCGCATCTTCACCAAATCTTTTTACATCCTTTAACGCTTTTATGCGCCCAACCATCTCATGAAATCTTTCCTCTAAGCCAAGTATGCTTTCAATGGATTCGATACCAAGTTCTGTTCTATCTCCGAAGAAGATCTTTAGAAATTCAAAGAGAGCTCTCTTCTCTGCCACATAAACATCAGCTGGAACTGTACGAATGTGTGGAGACCTTAGAAGGCGTAGTGTCATCTTCACTGGCAGTTTTAAAGCAAGCTTTGTCTTCCAGCTTATGGGCTTTCCCATATGAAAGTTGCTTTCATTTATAAGTTTCTCGCTTTTCTTAACAACCCTCAAATAGCCCATTATATGCCACTTTGCTATCTTCTCTAAAACTTCATCAAATCTTTCATAGAGAAGCATTTTAAGAGAGAGTAGATCCTTACTCTCTATTTGTGATAGCAGCCAATAGTCATAAGTCGATAAGCCGATAGGTGATCCAGTACCAAGCTCTACTTTTAGGAATGGGAAGTCCTTTTTGTAACTCTCAACTCTATACTTAATCTCATCTAAAGTTATTGTAGGAAGTTTATCTTTATACTCTCCTTCCCATTCTATAAGAACTTTAGAATCTTCTATCTTGTAGCGAAACTCATGGAGATGCCATTCTGGCTCACAACAACGCATAACTGTAAAGCTTAGACTAAAGCTCTTTCCTTCACGCTTTACTTTGATCTCTATCACACCATCCACGATGGACATTATCTTCCTCTCAACTTCTCGGAAAGCACCTTTCGGCAAAAGATAGAATTCGATTGTTTTGTTATCTCTTATCTGATCACGCCATGCTCCAAGAAGGCGCAGAAAAGCCTCTGATTCATACTTTATTATAAAGTCTGGGAAGTAGCTATGGATTATTATAGAGCTTTTAGCATCGCTTCTTAACTTGTTTATAGTTACGCTAGCATCACTAAGAGATAGCTCGCCCATAGCAAGAATTTGACCACTTGGAGTTTCAACTTTATGAGAGACGAGTTCAAAAGGTCTCTCCTTTTTAAATAAAGCAAGTAATAGGTTCTTTGCTTCCATAAAACTCTCATCGAGCATAAGAATCGAGGAGCCATGACTTATCGTGACTATCTCATCAAAAATCTCATGCCCAGTATAGAACCTACTCACTTCAAAATCTAATTTCTCAAAGAGACTTAAAAGAAAAAAACCGAAAGTTAATTGACTCTCTGATTAATAAGGTTTATAGTCTTGAAATCTATTAATCTAAGTATCTTTGTAATGCCATTATATCATCAGAGATATTCATCTTTATCTTTTCAAAATCCTCCAATGAGGAGAGGAAGAGCTTTATATTTTCATAATTCTTTTTCCTAATCAATAACTTCCTAAGGTTAAAGAGTCTTACAAACCTGAAACCTTGAATGAGACCTTTCTTATCTAGAATTTCATCTAGGCTTGAGCCTATACTATTGACCATTTCTATCCCTTTTAAGAAGACCATGTCAGCAAGCTTTATGGTCTTCATAAGAATACCCTCTTCCCTCATTCTCTTAAATATCTCATTTTGGCTTTTTTCTTTTAGGTCTCTTTGAGAAATTACCCCTCTCTCAATGGCAAGAATTATTGCGCTATTGATGGAATTCGTGCTCAAATCTTCATATATATCTTGAACATCATCATAAATTAAACTCGACTTGAAGACGAGAGAGCTTCCTATCTTTAGCAAATTTATGGCCCTTGATTCATCCTTGCTAAACCCTCCTAAATTGCCCTCAAGAAAGCATAGATCTATATCTATCCAAATATCCCCTATGCTCTTTTCTGAAATAGAGTCCAGATACCTTCTTATAGAAGGTATGTCTTTTTGAGCCATTTTATGCCTTATGGAATCTAATTGACCTTGGTACAACTTCATAACGTCTTTTATGTATGTGCTATAAGCCTCAGGGGCATATATTTGGCAAGGCTTTAAAGTTGTGAAAACCCATCTTCCCATTTCAAAGGCTGAATTCTCAGCACCAGTTACTGTATTATGAGTATCTTTCCTAACAGACTTATAAGCTCCTTCAGCGTAAGCAGAGAGCATATTGTCTAAAGATTCAAACGCATGAGATACATCATGAATTTCATCGTTAAGGTTATCTAGCAATTTGGTGCCAGTCCCTAGAGAAGTCTTAGCCAGAATGGCTCCCAAGATTTCTTGAGCATTACATGTTTTATATGATATTGGTAGTGAACTCATCGTAGCCATATAGGTAGCGTAGACCCAGTGCTTTTCTTTCATGTAGCCAAGATCGACCATCGAAAAGTAATCGAGGCATTTAGACTCATAAGAAAGATTATACAATTTGTACCTATACCTTCTAATCGCTTCTTTTACGAAACGAAAAGTAGTGTTGATCCTTAAAGAAGGGTAGCGATGGCAGAGAAGTAACCATAGGATAGCACTAGCCTTATAGAGAGAGTTCAGCCCTTCTTTCTTGCTTGGCTTAGATGGTTTTATTCTATATCTCTTAAATGGCACCTCTAATTGAGGCAATAACTTTTTATGAGATGGTGAATGAATCTGAAATTTAGTGAATTTATTCTCAGTAATAACTCCTTCAAATTTGATGTTCTCATTAATGAGAAGATCATCCATCATATAGAACTGGTCTATAGAGCAGAAATCTATGTTATAAATCTATTGTTACCTATACGTTTTTTTACGTGATCCACACGTTACTCCTATCGCTTCGAACTGATTGACCGTAAGGCTTTATACCTCTTTATAATATGTTTATTGAGGGGGTCGTCGTCTAGCATGGTTTCCTCTGAGACCCTAGAATACCTTACAAAGGAAGTTAGGATACTCCTAGTAAGGTTCGTCTAGTGAGGTAGGACGGCAGGCTCCAGAGATTATCTATAGGTTCGCTGACAAATGGATGATGTGCTTCTGGAGCGGAGGAACCTGTAGGTCGTGGGTTCAAATCCCACCGACCCCACCATACAAATGCACCGACGAACTAATAATAAATTTCGAAGACTATCTACTCTAAAGCATGAATTTATGAAAAAAGAGTGTTAATGAAAATTCAGTTATCCTTATTTTAACTATACTATAAGAAGATTTATTTCATGGTTAAGAAATAGTCAAAGAGTTTGCCATCCTCCCCTCTGACTATAACTACCAATGGTAAGAGGATAAAAGTAGCCATCAATACATCACCTCTCATCTTTCTGGCGAAAGCAGAATTATTGTATATTCTAAAAGAACTCTTTGGAACGACGTACACTACCAAATCAGTGATGGACGAGATAAAAAGACCATTACAGCTTGGGTACGAAGCTCCAGAGATAAAGGCAATAGAGAAGCTTAAGTGGATAAAGGTTATAGAATTGAATGGAGATGAAAAGAGATTGGCAGAGAAGATAGCTCAAGAATTAAAATTATCCAAAGGTGAAGTTGAGGTTGCCATACTTTACAAGAAGATGAAGCTTGGTCTGATGATCTTAGCCGATAGGTTTGCTGAGAAGAGGTTAAAGAGCATAGGAATAAACACAGAGGATATTATAGACATAGGCTTTGAAGCCGCTAGAAGAGGGCTAATTGATATTAGAGACTTCTTGCAAAAGATATGGTATGCAGGATATAAGACGAAAAGATTGAGAAGGATTCTATTTAGCTAATATCTTTTTAGAATACTTCTCTCTTAGCTCTTCTACCTTTTTTAGACCTTCAGCGACATCTTCATCAGTGTGAATTATTGGTAGATCATGCTTTCTAACATACTCTATAAGCTCATAAATGGTAATTCCAGCTTCTTCCGCTACTCTCTCAAAGCTTATATCCTCTATGTAATACCTTTGAAGAGCGGTTAGGAGTTTGTCTTCATCCAACTTTACGCTTTGCTTTCCAGCCATGATTATCAATATGCATATCAATTCAAGGATATAAATAGGTTTAAACTTGATTAATGATAAGAGAAAGAAGAGGAGGTATAGAGCATTACTATTTCTAAAACGATTCTAGACTTGGATATTAAGAAGATGTTATCAAATATTGAAGAAAGGTATAGTATTAGACTACCAAGGAGAGTTATAGCTTTAGACTATGGTAAAAAAGGAGACCTTTACATCAGGTTCAAGTATGTTGAAAAGCCAATAGGAGAACCTACAAAAGATGGTCTTGTAATATTCTTCTATGATGATAGCAAAGATATAGTCGCTTTGGAGATTTTAAATGTAAAGAAGATAGTCTAATTTCTTTGATAAATAGGAAGAAGGAGAAAAAAGAGGCTATAATTTCAATAAATTCATCATGCTTTATTCATTTAATGATTTCAATTTACTCTAAATCATGAAGTAATGGAAAAAGAGTATTAATGAAAAAATATTTTTCTGCATTATCTATTTATTTAGTTATCCTTATATTAATGAAGCATGATATGACCTTTTGCCAAGGAGGTTATAGAGTTAGATAATTACATAGAGATTCTGGATACAACATTGAGAGATGGAGCCCAAACCTATGGAGTTAGCTTCTCCCTGCAGGATAAGCTCAGTATAGCTCAACGCCTTGATGAGCTTGGTGTAAGATATATTGAAGGAGGCTGGCCTGGTTCAAACCCGAAGGATATGGAGTTCTTCAAAGCCATAAGAGAGATTTCTCTAAAAAATTCAGAGATAGTTGCCTTTGGTAGCACAAGAAAGAAAGACATTATACCCAGCAAGGATTTAATGTTGAATGCTCTTCTTGAGACAGAAGTAAAGACTGTAGTTATCTTTGGCAAGTCTTGGGATTTACATGTTACTGATGTATTACAGACGACATTAGATGAAAACTTAAGGATGGCTGAAGATTCTATAGAATATCTAAAGAATCATGGCTTCAATGTTATATTCGATGCAGAGCATTTTTTTGATGGTTTCAAGGGCAATTATGAATACGCTTTAAGGGTAGTAAAGAAAGCAGAAGAAGTAGGAGCAAAAGTTATAGTGCTATGTGATACTAATGGGGGAACTTTAACTTCAGATATCCAAAGCATAGTTAAGAGAACAAAGGCTAAATTAAAGACACCTATTGGGATTCATTGTCATAATGATTCTGGGCTTGCAACTGCCAATACTCTTATGGCTGTATTAGCAGGAGTAAATCATGTGCAAGGTACGATAAACGGTCTTGGAGAGAGATGTGGTAATGCTGATCTTTGCCAAGTACTACCAGCTCTTCACTTTAAAATGAATCTTAGAGCTTTGATTAATAATAAGCCAGTAAGTGAGCAGTTAAAGGATTTATCAGCTCTTTCAAAATATGTATATGAATTAACAAACTTGCCTCCTAACCCTTATCAGCCTTATGTAGGAAAGAATGCCTTTGCTCATAAAGGTGGCGTGCATATAGATGCCATATTAAAGCAATCAAGGGCTTATGAGCATATAGAGCCATTTCTAGTAGGAAATCGTCGAGAGCTCTCTATCTCAGAGCTATCAGGGAGAGCGAGTGTGATGAATATGGCTTTAAGGTTGGGGATAAAATTGGATAAGCAGAGCGATGTAGTAGATAAAGTCCTAGATGAGATAAAGCTTATGGAAGCCAAAGGCTATCATATCGAAGATGCCAATGCTACTGTGCATTTGATCTTCTTAAAGGCTATGGGCTATAGTCTTTATCCTTTTCAAGTCCAGCTTTGGAGAGTTTCTACAATGAAGAATAATTTCAAATTCACTAGTGGTGAAGTCATGGTAAAAGTTGAGGATAAGGTTTTATATGAAGCATCAATAGGGGTTGGTCCTGTCCATGCTTTAGATCAAGCCTTAAGAAAAGCTCTCTTAAAGTGCTTCCCTCAGCTAAAAAATGTCAATCTAATCAACTACAAGGTAACAGTTGTTGATAGCGCCAGTGGTACAGCATCGACAGTTAGAGTATTCATAGAGTTCAAGGATGACAGTCTTCAATGGGCTACAACTGCTTCATCTGATAACATAATAGATGCTAGCGCAACGGCTCTCATAGATGGATATGCCTATAGACTTATAATCGATGAAATAAAAAATTTTCATATTGAAAATCAAAGATGAAGTGAATGTCAAAATTCAATGGATTCATATAAGCTATAAAATTCTAAAACCTTCTCTCAATTTATTCCATGCTCACAATTTGCTAATTAACCATGGATAATTTTGCTCGAATTCAAACCCCTTATCCATCAGCCTATAGAGGAATTCAGAAAGTTCATTGAAAGCCAAGAAGTATTTACAAGATAGCTTTGGCATGTTCCGTTGCTGTTTGATTCCTATAGATACATCAGCCAAATCAAAAGCAGGATTGTCTGCTTCTGAGTCACCAAGGTACATGATGGGCCCTATTACCTCAAGCTCTTCCTTTAATCTTTTGAATGCTTGACCTTTGTCCACTCTTTTGGCATAAATATCTGCAAAGGGGTGGGTCGTATATTCAACAACATATAATCCGATATCATCAAATCTTTTCAGAATAGGCTTAATCTTTTTATGAGCATTAGACCAGTTATCAGTCAACCTCCAATCAATACAGAAGGCAACTAAGATGCCTTTACTGATAGTCTTTCTTTCCACGAATATCTTTTTATCAATTTTAGCAACCTCAATTATAGCCTCTTGGTATGCTTTATCAACAGTTTTAGCCCTCTCTACAACATAGTTATCAACTTCTATCCTTCCTCTAACCTGAATTTCAAGACCACATATAGCGGCAATTGCATGTGCAAATGGCACTTTATCTTTGACGAAGGCAAGATCTTTTGTGGTAATAATTGCGATTGGAATTATGTGACTGATTTCATCGAGAAGACGATACAGTTCTGAAGGGATTCGCGCTTTCTCTCTCGGAACATTTAGCGGGCTGAGGGTACCATCATAGTCAGAAAATATTGCTACTATCTTCATCAGTCTCTCACATTATAATGATTCAGAGTTTTATAGATACTTTTAAATGCAATATTAGTATCTTTGCACTTTAATGCTAAGATAAAGGCGAATCCAAAGGGTTAGAAATATGAAGAAGCGCATAGGTGTCATAATGTATCAGACGAGTAAGAACAAGGGGCAGGAACTGGTAGCCCAAAGAATGGTGCGTGGTTTTATCAAACTTGGTAATGAAGCATATCTAATTACATCCTTATATCATGATGGAGTTGAAATCATACCCCCTGAATCTTTGAATGAGGATAAGGGATATGCTTATTCTGAGGACAGCGAGCTGGGCATACCTGTTATCAGAGTTAATAGCTATGTTACAAGATGGCCTCCTCGAAGAATAGTCTTTAAGGACTTCATTTACACTTTAGAGAGGATAATCAATGAATTCAGGCTGAACGTGCTCATCACACATAGCACCCTTTGGGGTGGCCCAGAAGAAGTTGCTAAGTTCGTGGAGTGGAGACGAAGCATTAAGAATCTTGGAGGCTATCAAGACCCCATAGTCTTTTGTCATATGTCCCACTTTCAAGAGCCTTCACCAAAGAGGTATTCTCTGAGCGAGCGTACCTTTAGAATGGCTTGGAATAAACTTTCTCTGCCACAGATACTTCGTGAAGTCAACTTGCTTCTTGTAGTTACGCCTTATGAAGAGGAAGTAAAGGTCAAGATGGGGGCAAAGCGGGAAAAGTGCTTCCTTTTTCCAGGAGGGGTAGATGATGAGGCCTTCCTACGATTTTCGAGCCTTGATACTCAAGAGTTCTTTAAGCGCCTTAACGTGAAGGATAATGTAAAGATAATATCGTATCTAGGTAGCATAGAGGAACGTAAGAACCCCTTAGCAGTTCTGAAAGTAGCTGAGAAGCTACAAAAGAGACACGACATACACTTTGTCATAGCTGGTTATGGAAACTCATCATACGCCAATCGAGTGAATGAAGTTGCTAAAAAGTTATCAAATGTGACCTATTTAGGTGAGATAAATGAAAAAGAGAAGATACAGCTGATTAAATTATCTTATTTAAACATAATCATGAGTAAGTTAGAGGCTCTAGGATTAACACAGCTCGAGTTCATGTTCCATGGAGTCCCAGTAGTTACATCAGCTGTCGGAGGTCAATCATGGCTTATTCGAAATGAGCAAGAAGGCATCCATGTGAATGGGCCTGATGATATAAATGGAGCTGTGGGAGCGATTGTTCGAATCGTTGACGATCCTCAACTTTGGATAAGACTCTCAACCAATGCCAAGAATAGGGTTAAGAGCTTTACCATCTCTAGATTGATACATGAACTTGATAGAGCTATAACTGAGGAACTTGTAAAAGAAAGCGGCTTATCACAAATACCTCCTTACGTTCATTCAACATTCTTAGAGCCTGAGCAAGTTCTGAGAAGTTGGTCCTCTGGCACACGAAAGGTGGTCGCTACAAATCGTAGACTTTTTATCAAACATGGTGTAATCTCCAAAAAAGTGTTGGAAGTACCTTATGGAAATATCACATCTATAGAGCATATGAGGCGATATTCTTGGAAGACCCTTCTCTTAGGCTCAATTGCCTCTATATTCTTCATCATCGAACCCTACTTAAGTCCAATTTTTTCAAAAGCTCTTATAGCAAAGATTGAAGGCTTTCTACGCTTACTGTTTCCCAATATTAGCTTACAATTCAATATTCCTGATGTGTTGCTGGATAACCTGCCTCTCATTCCCATATCTATCGCACTTGTGATCTTTATCATTCAATCTCGAACAGGCTTTACATTAAACTGTGCAGGTATGAAACCAATTTACCTTCCTCATGCATTCCAGGAAGCAATTTCATATATTAGAAGCATCCAAGACCAGCAATTCAAAACAGTTCAAGGCGGGGTGCGACTTCGCATGAGAGAGCACACCTCGGAGCAATAGTCTGCATCAGGACTTGTATGAGGAGAATGAGACACTTAAAGGTGCTTTGAGTTGGTTGATATTACGAGCTATCAAATAATAGCCTCGGTAGTTATCTTGAGTTCATTGGCTATACTCATTTTGGTGATAAAGTGGGTGATGAATAAACGCCTTAGAAAGCTAGCAGGTTATCAGAAGTTCTTTTACTTCTTGGGCATTATGCTCACACTTTCTATAGTGGCATTCCTAGCATACATATGGGGAGTATTTTCAATAGTTATAGGAACATTAACTACAGCTGGAGTAATCGGACTCATTATTGCGTTAGCCCTCCTCCCTTGGCTCACTGATGCGATTGTCGGGATCTCCCTATACCTAGACCGATCCATCAACATTGATGATGAAGTTGAAATCGCAGGAAAAGTTGGCAGAATAGCCGAGATAAGGCTAACAACTACCAAGATCGTTGGTGAGGGGTATGTTTTGATAGTGCCTAATAGAAAGTTTAGAGAAGAAATCATAAAGGTAAAAATTGTATAACAAGCTGAAACGCTGAAGACAATTCCTTACCTAAATAAGCATTCAGCTGCATCTCTGCCTAGGTCTAAAGCCTTTACAAGGGTATGGCTAAGAGCCATGAGCGTGGGTTCAAATTCATCCCTAGACTAGATCCTTTTTGATGTCTTTGTCTAAATAGAGGATCAAAACCAATACTCTTAGGTTGGAGCTTCTATTTTCTTTAGTTCATTAAGTTTGGACTCTTCCACACTTTCAACACTAATAGGGATTATTGTGGCTTCTACAGTAACTAGTGCCATATCACTAACCGTTGAGGTAGATAGTCTGCTGTTTCCGAGTAGATAGAAGTCCACGAACTGTTGTGGTAATTCAATGCTTATGCTATGTTTGTTCTGGTGAACAGGGACTCTAGAGATCATCAAAGCCCTTGAATCCCAGTCTTTTACTTTATAAGGTGAAATCCCGATTGTGAGCCTGTTTAAACCATAGACGAAGACTTCTTTACTCCATTTTTCAGGAGCAAAAAGCATCTCTCGCTCTATCTCAACCAACCCAAGTCTTCGTAAGCTCACTTCGGTTGGGTACGCCTCTTTAATTATGCGCCCTTCTTTACTCATATACTGAATTTTCAGTTTACCAGCTCTTGCCAACCTACGAAGACTACCATCAACCTTCCCTATCGACCATCCAGTTATCTTTGCTAATTCATAAGTTGAAAGACCAGGCTTTTTCCTTAATATGTCCAAAACTATTTCATCTGTCTTGGAGCCCAATTCCTTTCGTGCTTCGATTGCCTTATCTAAAGATTTGTTTCCCATACTTTCACCTTATAGAATATTCTACATCGTAAATTTATAAAGCTTTTACTCTGATTTGGTAGATAGCTTGGGCTATGGAAAACCAGTAAATGTATCTTTCCCTCTTTATGAGAGATGGCTCAGTAAACATTCGAGATTTCTTAATGAAGATGTAATCAAAAGCATTATTGATTCTACTCCAGAAGAAGAGAGAGATTATGTCAACTCAGAGCGTTTTAAAGTAAAATTTAGGCGGAAAAAGAATGGCGATATAGTGACTGTAGTCTTATGGGTACATGAGAAGGATCAGGAAGAGCTTGTGTATAAGGGGCATGTTCAACCTCTCATGTAAAGCAGCATACAAAAGAAGTATCACATTTTGTGCAATATCTAGGATATATGTGGACTGTTTATTATTTCTTGAGGCGTGGTATTATCTCCTTTCTGATGAGGTTTATAGAATCTCTAACATTAGGGCCTATAGGAGAGCCAGTTATGAGTAAAGTTACACCTATCTTTGCCAATTGATCTAACTTCTCTATGCACATATCAGGAGTACCAGATATGGAGAAGGCTTCTATCATCTCAGGCGTAACATTTGAGAATACATCCTTCCACATTCCCTTTGCAATAGCTTCTCTTATCTTATCTGCAGACTCTATTGGTATGTTATGCCTCTGTAAAACTAATTCAGGGCTTCCTGCAACTATGAATGCAACTACTGGTGTAGCAGCTTTTTGAGCCTTCTTTACATCCTCTGATGCTGAGAAGGAAGTTGCAGCAACAACTTCTACATCTTCTAACTTCTTACCAGCCTTTTCAACGCCTTCCTTTATGTACTTCATAGCATCTTCAAAGTCCTTTCTATTTGATGCATTGATAAGAACTCCATCCCCAATTTCAGCAGCAAGAGATAGCATCTTTGGTCCTTGAGCACCTATGAAGATAGGGATAGGAGTTATTGCCTTAAAGTTAAGCCTTGCTCCAGCCACTTTAAAAACTTCTCCCTCGAACTTTACAGTCTTCCCCGTTGTTATCTCTTTGATCAACTGGACAGCCTCTTTCACAGCCGTCAATGGCTTCACCCTCTCTATGCCCACCATATCCAATGTTGTCTTATCCCCAGTCCCTAGCCCGCAGACTACTCTCCCTGGAGCCATCTCATTCAATGAAGCCATTGACTGGGCAGTCATTATAGGATGAATCATATATGGGTTAGTAACACCAGGTCCGAACTTGATTTTATTTGTGTAAATGGCTATATTTGTGAGCAGAACGTAAACATTTCGATTATTGAAATGATCTGTAATCCAAACGTAATCATAACCAGCCTTTTCTGCTTGCACTGCATGGTAAACTACTTTCCAGTATGCATCTGTTGGAACAAATTCTATCCCAAATTTTGGCATGATAAAACCTCCTTAAACTTGAACTCCTAGGCTTTGAAGAAGAGCCTTTGTCTTATCTTCCTCTAAAGTTGTAGAGGCTTCTAAAAGTGCTCTAATTCCTATAGAAGATGATAGTTGATCATTCTGCCAATAGTAGAGTATAGCCTTTGCCAATCTTTCATTCATCTTGTCAGTGTTTGGAGAACCAAGAAGAATCTTGACCAATTCGTCTGAAACTTTTTCAAGAGAGTTTTGAGGGATTCTCTTCACAATTTCATCAAGATTTATCAAATTCTTCCCCAACTTATGCACTCTTATCGATGTTTATAACTATTTTTCTCCTTTATACCTGAGGCGTTTTCACTCATATTCTATTAGCAAAATATTTTAAATATCATTATTAGCACTTAAAGGCGAGGTATGAAAATATGTCTGAAGTAGAAGTTGAAGATACTTTTGCTGAAGCATTTCCTATGCTTGCAGGTAGAATGCTAGTAACTGCTGAAAATGAAAAATGGGCTTTGACTGCAGGCAAGACTGCTACAGGCTTTGCTTCATCTATCATCATGTCCCCAGCAGAGGCTGGTGTAGAGGGGATCATATTGCCTCCAGAAAAGACTCCAGACGGGAGACCTGGGGTTATGGTTCAAATCTACCATAGGACTCTGCCTATGCTAAAGTTTCAAATGCTGGCTAGAATAGGTCAATGTATCTTAACTTGTCCAACAACAGCCATCTTTAATGGTATACCTGATGCAAAGAAATACACAAGGCTAGGCAAATCCATTCGAATGTTTGCTGATGGTTACGAAAAGATGGATAAGGCTTGGGGAAAGAAGATATGGAGAATCCCAGTCATGGAAGGAGAATTCATAATAGAGGATAGATTTGGATTGAAGAAGGCAGTGGCTGGTGGAAACCTTCTAATAATGGCTGATAGCCAAAAAGCTGCTCTAAAGGCATCAGAGGATGCTGTTGAAGCTATGGGCAAGGTCGAAGGAGTTGTTCTAACTTTTCCAGGAGGAATTTGTCGCTCAGGGTCAAAGGTTGGCTCCACGAAGTATAAGCTACCTGCATCAACGAATCATCCCTTCTGTCCTGCATTAAAGGGAGTAGTTCCTGAATCAAAAGTCCCTCCAAATGTTAATAGCATATACGAGCTTGTCTTCAATGGTTTGACAGAAGACATAGTTAAAAGAGCCACAGCAGCAGGAATAAAGGCAACTATGAAGGTGCCTGGCGTAGTTAAGATATCTGCAGTGAACTTTGGTGGTAAGCTAGGTCCATACCAAATCAAACTGAAGGAAGCTCTAGAGAAATATTAAATAACACGTATTCAAAAACTGTATTTTGTGGATAACGATGAATGAAAAAGTCATAGAAAGAACAATTAAGTACACTATACCTACGCCTAAAGAACTTTTTGAAAGTTTTCGTAACGAATTCTCGAAAACTACTTTGCCAGATAGTTGGGAAACTTCAAGACCTTGGACGATTACTATTCTTGGTATTTTTGATAGGATAGGACATAATTTTGGCTATAAGCCAAGGAAAGAGTATCTTGCATTAGACCGGACATGGGAAATAAGGCATCCTGATATTTCAGTAATCGTCATGGCATTAGAACATGAGAACCAAGACCCTGTAGTGAAAATCTTAGATGATGAACTTCAGAAGCTTCTTGACACTAAAGCATTATTGAAGGTTCTTATTTTTTACCCAGAAGTTCCGTCAATGATGACTGAAGCGGGGTATACTTATCCAGAAATTCAAGAAAAGATAGAATCCGCCAAGATCAAGAACCCTGACGAAAAATACGTGATTATGAGCATAATTCGTACTGGCGATGAAATCGTAATCTCAGCATGTTTATTTGATTCAGATGGAAAAGGCGAAGATTTAGGGGATTTTCGTGTAAAGTACTCTTCAAAAGACTAATGTAGATATAACTAATTTTCAAAAAGAGCATAGAAGTATTAACGTTGTATGTTCTCAAGTATATAGTCTATAATCTCATCTGCAATGTTGACCTTAGTTACAAGCTGAAGCCCTCTAAAGCCTGGCTGGCTGTTTATCTCATTCACTATATATCCTTCTTGGCTCTCCATTACATCCACTCCTGCAACTTTACAACCTATTGTCTTAGCAACTTTTATGGCTAAATCTTCAAGCTCTTTAGATGGCTCAAAAGGAACAGGTCTTGCACCTCTGTCTATATTGGTCTTCCAGCTATCTGCCTCTCTATACATGGCTGCAACTACTCTATCTCCAATGACGAAGAGCCTTATATCTCTAGTACCATGAGGAATGAACTTCTGAATATAGAGCACATGGCGAGTATAGCTTAAAGCATGAAATATTCTCCAAGCAGTTTCAGGATCATTTACTCTGCCTATGCCCATCCCTCTTGACCCAAATATCGGCTTTATCACTACATCTCCTCCTAATTCTTGAAAGGCTCTCACAGCAGCTTCAGTATCTTCAGTGGCTATAGTTGGCGGGACAGGTATGCCTTGCTCTTCCATCAGTATCAATGAACGATATTTGTCAGCAGAGATTTCTATGGCTTCTGGCGGATTTATGATGAGCAAGCCCTTTCTCTCTAGTCCACGAAGGACATCTAATCTAAAGATTATCTCCTCTAAAGATCCTCTACCTATAGGGCGAATTAGAATAGCATTCAATTCCTTAAGTAAGTCTATTCCTTCATTTGTTGTAACGTAAGGTTTAATGGCTACTCTGGCAACTAAATCTGGTAGGCTAAAGCATACAGGATCAACGCCCTTCTTCATCATGGACTTTAATAGCTGATCAGAGCACCATGATTCAGGGTTCCTAGTGAGTAGTCCGATCTTAGGTGGCAAATTTGGTCATTTAATTTATCATTATTTTATCTAATAGCTCTTTCCCACAAATATATTTCAATCTAGTTCATTACAACCAATTGACAACTAGCGGATAGACCTTAAACGTAAAAAATAGAGCTTAAAGTTCGATTGACCTCTTCAGAGCTTCCGGATTAACCTTGCCATTGGTAAAGATTTTACCAGTTGCTTTGCATGTTACAGATATTTTCCCTATGGTGAAGAAGGATGGGTCTAGCTTCGACCAATCGAAGTTAACTACCTTCAAAGCTTCGTAGGACAGCTTACCATAGTCAGCCCAAACGGTGGCAGATGCCTTTCTGAGCATTTCCTTTAATATTGATTCTTCTTCCTCTATTACGTAACTGGCTGTTCCTCCGTAGAGAAGGGCGTCCTCTTCTTTGGCAGTTGAAATGCCTACGTCGGGATGAGGGGGCATTATAGGAGCACAACCGCTGGCAAAGACTACCTTCTTTGGATCTAGACCTAGGAATTCTAAGTTATAGAGACCTGTTTCAACCACTCTTCCAGATACTTGGACAGATCCAGCCATGGAGGCTGTGGTAGTTAAAAGTATGTAGAGGTTCTTGGGGTCTACCTTGCAATCTTTTGCTACCTGCTGAGCAACTTCGTCAGTAGGCTTTTTTGTTGTTTCCATTACTATAGCGGCTTCACTATAATCATCTTTATAGCCTACCTTCTCAAGGACCTTTTTAGGTTTAAAAGCTAATGCTCTAGCTGGACCTGAAGAAGGAGCAAAGAAATCACCTACTTTAACCATCCATCCGGCTAACTGACAACCTAACAGTGAGATTGCTGGATAGTCAGTGACTACTACTATGCTAGGCATTTCGAGATCTCCATAAACTTGATAAGTTAACCAGCATTGAGCCAAGCCTCCAAGGCAAACCTCGGTTAGCCTTAACCCTGCTAAATAGCCACCAGGTGCTTCTAAGCCTGTATCTATAACCGTGGCTCCACTAGGTAGGTTTTCGACCTTTACTCTGTACTCCTCAGGGCAGTTTAGAAGCTCTCTTACAGATTTCATAGCAAGTTTATTGACACTTATAACCAATCTTATCACCTCAGAGGATGTATGCCTCCTTCTTTTTAAGATGTTCATTATTCGGAACAGATATGAAGAGCTTTCCATTCCCACCTTCTGTCACATCTCCTGTGAAGGAGTAAAAAGGACCTGCTATCTTATCTGCACCTACTTTTATATTCGGTCTAATTTCATCTATTATAAAGCTAGGCAAAATATCAGGAACTTTTCCCATCAATATTACTTTCCCTCCTACCATTTCAGCACCGAGTCTACCAGAAGAACTTCCAGAAATGAATATAGTGCCACCTTGCATATGAATTCCTGCATACAATCCTACATCTCCCCCTATTCTTATGAGCCCATCTTTCATCCAGCACCCAACTTCACTCCCAGCATTCCCTTTGATAGTAATAGTGCCTCCGCTCATTCCATTTCTTGATCCTCTATAAGATGAGCCTACGAAGTCTCCTGCATCACTTTCAACTTCTATAATTCCTCCTTTCATTTCAACACCAAGCCAAGAATCGGCATTACCATGAACATGAATCTCCCCGCCTTTCATGCCATCTCCTATGTAAAAACCAGAGTTTCCATTCACTATTATCTTGCCAGATGTCATCTGCTTACCTATTCTTCTAGCCTTTGATAGATCGCCATCTATTATGATTGAAATTTCTTCAGGCTTTTGACCTGATTCGCCTGAAACATCGAATATTTCTCCTAAATTTATCTTCTTATTTCCTCTCCACATCTCTAAGCTCTCTATATCCTTTAGAGACTTTCCTGCAAAGACATCAGGGCTTATAACAGAGGCATCAAGAGGCCTTTCCACTTTAGTCTTAAGTTTTAATGAGATAGATACCATTCATTTTCACCTTAATTTGCCATTTCACCAGTTCAACCTGCAGTTCTTTCGCCTTTTTATCTTTTACCAAAATAGTTAAAACTCTACTCATGATGTTAGTCTACAAATCGCTTCAAGCCAATGAAAAGTATGAATTAAGCTATCTTCTTTCCCGCATCCGGTCCAGGAGATTGGTTATAGACTTCGACGGGTTCTAGAACCCATACACCACGCATTTCAAAGCCCATCTTCTTTAAAGCTTCTTTAAAGTTTTCGTATATAGGACCTGATGTCTCAAAGCTTTTTACTTTACATCTTGCCTGATATGCCAACATTTGCATTTTCTCTGGCACGACTTTAACCACTAGAGTCGAGACTTTTTCGCCAGTCTTTTTTGCCTTGTTAAGGTTTTCATGAGCCTCTTTCATAAAGATAGCAGCGAAGGCTATAATATTTGGGTCAGGAGCCCTCATGGATCCTACAGATATTATATGTAATGCTTCACCAGTTGATTTTGTAGCGAGAATTTTAATAGCTGAAGGATCGTTAAACAGGTCTTGAACATATTTAGGTAAGGGCATAAATCCACCTCCTTTACATAATGGCTAAAATGATTATATAATTTTCGGTAGCGATAATGCAGATATCTTAAGCCAAATTTGCTTAAATGTCAGAAAAAGGCATAAATACCATTGCTATCTTTCATAGCGAGATATGTCGAGCATAGTTTCTGGTTTGAAGGCTCTTGTTGTTGCTCTCGTTGCTTCAGTAATGCTGATCCTGCTAGGAATACTATATTTCACGTTGATGCTCTTCATCATAAGGATGAGCACAGAATTTATAGGCTATACTTTAGATGGGAATTGGGCAGTCATTACTGCTGGGTTGATAACTTTAGGCGTGCTCATAGGCTCAGCATTAGAGAGAAGAGGATAAATCTCGACTAGATTTACACTAAAAATCAAAGTATAACGAATCAGCTATTGGTAGAATAAGAAATCGAGATTATATAATCTCGTAATCTCATTAGACGAGACTTCTGCTTCATGAAGAAAGGATTATCATGCCTTTGAATGCACTTATGGCTTAGAGCCTTTGCTTTATCTTCCCATATTCCACCACAATTCATGCATTTAAAGGCTAATATCTTCTTGCTCAAAGCTCAGTCAATTGAGACAAAAAATCATCCCATGGTATAGAGGCTTGAGCCTTTACGTTTGAGTATATTATTAAATAGTATCCTAGAATAATCCCTATGCCCATAATTATTATAGCAAATGCTATCCTCCAACTTCTTTTCTTAAAAGGGAAGTTGGCGAATAATACTATTAATGGTACTATAGGCAAGAGGTAACGGGCAACATGGTCTGCTGACCATGCAATCTGGCTCACTAATGAGATCAATATGTAATAACCTATGTGAAATAGACTGTAAAATGGTATGAAGAGAACAATTGATCTCTTAAAGAAAGGAAGATTAGATAGAGTTGAGTAAGATATCTTTTTCCTTAAGCTCTTGATAGGCAGGATTAAAGTTGGCATAAGGTACGCAAGGAGCAAAGTCAGACCGAGCATTATTTTAAAAACGATGTCTAAAGCCAATTTCAGATTAATATTCATCAAGCCTTGAGCCATTGATAGAGAGTATTCTTCTGAAGGGAAAGGAGTTCCGAATTGAAGACTGTTATAAGTCCAATAAAATGCCAGAAAAGATATAGGCATTAAGAAAGCCATTAAGAGCTTAGGCCTCTTTATCCATGCAAGGCTTAAGATCATGAATAAGATTAAAAGAAGACCTGGATATTTAGTAAAGTACGCTAATAATGAGAAGAACCCTCCTAGAAAGGCTTGCTTTAATGATAAATTTTCTCTTGCAATAAGGTAGAAAGTTGCTGTGAGCATCAATGTGAATAGAGCTTCTGTCATTTGCTTTGAGGAGAGCCATATCATTAAAGGATTTGAAATCAAAATAAGGGCTGAAAGAAGGGCTCTTTTATCATCATTATATAAGTTAAGAGAGAAGAGGTAGACCAAGGCTGCTGTGAGGGCTGAGGCAAGCATAGGGATGAAGAGAAAGGATTGCTTTGTAACTCCAAAAAAAGTCAAGCTCATAGAGGATAGGATTGGTAGAAAAGGATAGACACGAGGAAACGATCCGTTTCTTTGCATAAAGTATGCTTCTTTCATGTATAGCCTCTCATCTGTTATAGTGCTCGTTGCCATCAAGTAACCAAAAGAATTTATGGTAAAAGATATCAAGAGAATTAAGATGATATTTTTGTTCTTTTTTGAGAGCAATGGCATGATCGATCCTCTTCAGAACTTATTTAACTTTGCTGATTATGTATTAATCTCATATTTATGGCAACATTTTTAATGGTATGTTTTCATACGATAAGTGAGGGAAAATGACCTCTGCTTTTGTTCTGCTAAATGTGGAACCTGGCTCTGAAGAAGAGTTGCTTAAGGATTTGAGGAAGATAGAAGGTGTCAAAGAAGCCCATCGTGTCTATGGTGTTTACGATACTGTAGTTAAGGTCGAGGCTGAGTCTACAGAGAAGCTTAAAGAAGTTCTGACTTGGAAGATTCGCCGATTGCCTCATGTTAGATCCACTCTCACTATGATTGTTGTAGAGTGATTATCAAAATAACATTTTAGGGAAATGGTCGTAGAACTTTACTGACAGTTTAGCTATGGCTACAAATTAGCGAATCTGCTTCTACTGGATTATTATTTTTGCTATTTCTTTCTGCGTTTGGTAAACGGGATTATTTTAGGGACTTCCTTTGAATACTGCTCATATTGTTCTCCGAATATGGCTCTGAGTTCTTTTTCTTCAAAATTCGCTACCACAAAGTTGAACCATAATAGCGAAAGTATTGCTGAAACTAATAGGAAGCTGTAATCCAGAAGTAGGAACAAGCTAAGCATTGATAATACCACGCCGAGGTAAAGAGGGTGTCTAACGTATCTGTATGGACCTTGAACCACAAGGGGCTCTGTCCTGCCTGAGAGCTTCTGTAAAGGAGCATCTCTTTTCACCTTCGAGAAGGTTACATATGTGGAGATAAGGACATCAACTGGCTTCCTATACCTGAAAAACCAACCAAAGAAGAGGAGTACACAAGCAAGCACAAGTAAACCAAGCAACCGAATGGGAAGCTCAAAACCAAAGCTGAATGGTATTCTAAGAAAGATAGTGATCAAGTATCCTATCGCAAAAAAGACTACCATAACAACAAAAACTATCAAGGGGACTAAAAGAAGGGCTTTGGTCTTGATAGATTTCAGCATAATTCTCCAAAGAGCTATCGACTAAATTAAGGTTTTATCGCTGACTATGCTATCCTTGAGTATGTTAAGCTGAGACGCCTATAGAGCTTACACCTTCATAGGAAAGATCGTTACAGCTAATTGTAACACCAAAAAAGAGGTTTCAAGGCCTTTAATCATTAACGATAAAGTGGGCCGGGGCGGATTTGAACCACCGACCTTCGCCGTGTCAGAGCTTGACGGTAATTTACTGACGTCCTAACCATGCTAGACGACCGGCCCCTTTATGGTTTTTCGACTATCATCTAATATACATTGCTTTTACTTTAAAAACCGATTTGAATAAATATTCAAAGAAAGATTTTGCTAAATGATCTTTATGAGCAAGACATCAGATATTTCTGGCTTCTACAAGTTAAGTCCAGAGGATAGAATAAAGATAGTCAAGGAATTTGCAGGGCTTAGCGATGATGAAGCTAATTTAGTTCAATCGATGGGAGGATTAAAGCTAGAATTGGCGAATAGGATGGTAGAGAATGTGATAGGAGCTATACCAGTACCTTTAGGAGTTGCAGTAAATTTTCTAATAAATGGCAAAGATTACTTGATTCCTATGGCTATAGAGGAGCCTTCAGTAATTGCAGCTGCTAGCAATTCAGCTAAGATGGCTAGAGTTAAGGGAGGATTCTTTGCTAATTGCACTAACCCAATAATGATGGGCCAGATACAAGCTATAGATGTAAAAGACCCTTATGGAGCTAAGATGAGCATAATATCAGCAAAAGAAGAGATAATAGCTAAAGCCAACGATCAAGACCCAATTCTAGTATCTCTTGGAGGAGGAGCAAAGGACTTAGATGTAAAGGTTATAGATACTATAAAGGGACCTATGGTTATTACAGAGTTGTTCGTGGATTGTAGAGATGCCATGGGTGCAAATGCAGTAAATACAATGGCAGAGGCTGTAGCTCCAATAATAGAGAGGATAACGAAGGGAAGAGTATTGTTAAGAATAATTTCAAACCTTGCAACAAAAAGACTTGCTAGAGTGAAAGTTATAATGGATAAGAATACTATTGGAGGAGAGGAAGTAGTCGATGGTATAATAAATGCCTTTGCTTTTGCTTCTGCAGACCCTTACAGATGCGCAACTCATAACAAGGGAGTAATGAACGGAATCATAGCTGTATCATTGGCAACTGGTAACGATACTAGAGCTTTAGAGGCTGGGGCTCATGCCTACGCTGCAAGGACTGGGCATTATAGTCCATTGACAACTTGGGAGAAGAATGAAGATGGGGACTTAGTAGGCACGATAGAATTGCCTATGGCTGTAGGTCTAGTAGGAGGGGCAACTGCTGTTCATCCTATAGCGAAGATAAGCATAAAGATTCTTGGAGTTAAAAGTGCTTTAGAGCTTGCTGAAGTAATGGCTTCTGTTGGATTGGCTCAGAACTTTGTAGCTTTAAGAGCATTGGCAACTGAAGGAATACAGAGAGGACATATGAAGCTTCATGCAAGAAATGTTGCAATAATGGCAGGTGCAAAGGGAGATTTGATAGATAAAATAGCATCAAAGATGGTGGAAGAAAGAAAGGTTAGGATGGATAGAGCAAAGGAGCTTCTTAAAGAGATGGAGTCGCAGTAAATCAGAACTTGCTCCATAACTCTTTTGATAAATAAGTCTAGATCAGTTTGCTTTTGCTTGTTGTTATCAAGACCTCTTCTTTATGCGATAGGTTTCTATCTCAGATTAAGGAAGAAACTCACAGCGGTAACCAGCAAAATCATCCCACTTATCTTTGGGATAAGACCCTCGTACTTCTTCACCTTCTCTTCAATCTTTGAGTAGACCTTAACAGCCATAAGCGTTACACTAATCAATGCCATCATCACCGCTGCGGCATAGGTTAGCATCAGTGTTAAGGGGTCTATTCCCGCCACGGCAAGGGCGAGTAGAGCGAACTCCTCTTCATGGGCGAACCCAAGGATTAAGGCGAAGACTGCTATACCAGTCAGTGAGAGAAACAGCTTCTTCGCATGCTTATGCTTATGGGTATGGATTCCAATATCATGGTGAGAATGTTCGTGGATATGCTTCCCTCCCTCGAAGTCATCATGTAGGTGCCCATGGTTCTCTTCGAGCTCTCCCTTCGGCTTCTCAATAAAGAACCTAATGGCTAAGATGGTCAACGCTATGCCCGCTATGATGTTGATGTAAGGTACGGAAAATTCTAAAAAGGCTCTCAATATCACATAGGCTGCGACAACAGCTATTGATGACACAAGATGAGCAATCGATATTATCGACGAGGAGACGAATGCTCTGGTCAAAGGGTGAGGGCGAGTGCTAGCATACAGCATTGCAATTGGCCATCCGTGCCCAGGCTCAAGACCATGTAAGATTCCAATCAAGAGCACTGTAAAGTAGACAAGCTCTACCATAAGTTTATGGGATTGATTCCTTGATTTATGCCTTGTGGAGTTATCCGCGAATTCTTCACAGAAGTCCTCTGCTTAAACAAGTATCTGTGTATCACGCATGAAATATTTTTGAGATGAATTTTTGTGATTAGATTCTAAGCAGATTCGCTCTTTCAGATAGTATTGCTGCCAATTTGTTCTTTTCAGTTATAGTTGCTTTTATTAATTCATCAGAAATATTATGATGCTTTATTAAGAAT
>JACGUK010000106.1 GCA_024256265.1 archaeon | reverse complement strand
ACTTTGACGAGAATGGCTGATAATGTTATGACGTATAAGTTCATTGTAAAGAACATAGCCCATCAGAAAGGGATGATAGCTACCTTTATGCCCAAACCTATCTTCATGGACAATGCCTCAGGAATGCACGTGCATGCTAGTCTATGGAATAATGGAAAGAACCTTTTTTATGATCCTGATGACTCTTATGCAGAGTTGAGCCAATTAGGGAGATACTTTGCTGGAGGGTTGATGGAGCATAGCAGATCATTGGCAGCCATAGTAGCTCCTACTACCAACTCCTATAGAAGATTAGTTCCTGGTTATGAGGCACCTGTCTTCATCGCTTGGTCTCGTCGTAATAGATCTGCCAACGTAAGGATACCTGTCTATCAGAAGGGTCCAAATAGCTCAGCAGCGAAAAGGATAGAGTTCAGAACCCCTGACCCGTCTTGTAACCCATACTTCTGCTTCTCTGCCATGACCGCTGCTGGACTAGATGGCATAAAGAAGAAGATAGACATAGGAGACCCTGTTGATGAGGATATATACAAATTAAGTCCTGAGAGGAGAAGGCAAATAGGCATAAGGGAGCTTCCAGGAAGCCTCAAAGAAGCAATAGAGGAGTTGAAGAGCGATAGAGACTATCTTAAGCCAATATTTACAGATGAATGTGTAGATAAGATCATAGAGAATGGGATGAAAGAGTATTTAGAGATAGCTATAAGACCCCATCCTCACGAGTTTCACTTATACTTTGATATCTAGCAGTATTACTTTGTCAAATGTATAAAAGCTGGCAAAGCCAATCCTTATGTAGTTTGGGGAACTGGAGAACAGGATCGTGATTTCACTTATGTTAGCGATATTGTCGATGCAACGCTACTTGCAACTGAAAAGATAACTGATGGTACTCCAATAAACTCACAGGTCATAAACTTTCTAAGATAATTTTTGATAAATCTAAGCCTACAGGTATAGTAAGCAGGGCCTTAGATGTTTCCCGACTATCCAAAAGAAAAAGTTAAATAGTATTCCACGTATTAGAAATGATGAATATGAAGCCAAAAATTGGTATGTTCCTAAAGATTTTTGTTCCTATAGCACTAGTTCTTGTGGCATTCTTCGTTTCGGGGTTAACGCCTATTCAGGCAACTTATTTAGACAGGTACGTAGGTGGCACCACTTACATATACGGTACCTTGCCTCTAACACCCGCAGTAGGGATTATGATTGCCCTTGTACTGGCAGCCATCACTGCAGGAATCATGCTAGTTGTGATGAAGACAAAAATACGATAAGATTCCTTAATGTGATATCGTTAAGGTCCAAGAAGATCATACAGCATATAGGGAATGTTTTATTTTCCATATACATAATTATACTACTCTTAAATTTCGGCTCTTTCATAGGACTTCAATTCACGGAACCAGATCCTAACATCCCTGGCTTGGCAATTAGGTATAGAATATTTGATGCTCATCTCTTATCACCATTTTTAGACCAACTTTTACTTTCAACCATCTCTGTCTTCTTCTACCTATTGGTATTGATAAAATTGAGGTCAAACTTTGTTATCCTTGCTTTGAACCTTGTCTTGATATTAAGTTTGGCTCTTGCAATCGGCATCTATTCCCTATCTGGATTTGGTATAGTTGCATTCTTTTTGATTCTCTATAAATCCAGAAGGCTTGGTTTCGAGTCACCTTATCATTACATTAAGAGTCTGTTGATCTGGCTATTTATATTTACTCTAGTTATTCAGGCACTCTCATTGTCTGCATGGATTGGCAGAGCCTTTTTAGGAGATCTTGGATTTCTCTCTCAACCAATTGATCTTCAATGGCAGATGATGAACCTATTCCAACCACTGCTACTTTTCTTAGTAGCCATGAGCCTATTCTTTTGGATCCCTTTGAACCTTCTAGATAGAAAAGAAAGTGAGAAAGCGCCATTGATCCAGACAAATGATGGAGAGAAAAGAAGTTGGTTTAGACAAGAAACATACAGGAATAAGATTCTATTCTTGATACTCGTCTCATTGGCTATAACATTATCCATCTTTCCCTACTTGCCTAGCATAAATCCGACTGAGAAACTAGTTGGTGTCGATGTGATAGCTTATAGTTCATGGATCGAAAAGATGGGGAATCTTTCAGGCATTGACGAAAAGATAGGTTTTGCTGTCGGCAATGGAAGGACCCTCACAATACTTCTACTTTATGCTATCCAATCAATAGGATCCTTCTGGATGGCTTGGGTAATCTACTCGATAGTCGCTTCTGTGCTATTATCCTTAACTACATTCTGGCTTGTAAGAAGGACTACAGGGAGCTTCAAGTTAGGATGCTTAGGAGGAGTTTTCACTTCAGTGTCCCCTCAATTTTCTGCCAGTTTTGGAGGTGGTTTTTATGCAAATTGGTTGGCCCTATCTTTCATGATTCTGCTCTTTGGATTCATTCTCAAACCTCCAAAAAATCCTTTTGCTAGGTTCACATCTCTTTTTGTCCTGTCAGCACTCTTAAACCTTGCTCAAGAATATACCTGGGTAGCAACACTGGCGATAACGATTATATTGATAGGTCTTGAGATGATATCAAGGCGTAAGGACCTTTCTCTAGTTTCACATGCTCTATCGATCATTGCCATAATTGCTGGAGGCTTGCTGGTCATCCTGCTGAGAAGCTTAATAAGTTATACAATGCCCCTAGCTGGTAGCATAAAAGTTGTTTCTATGTTCACATTATCCAATCTGCTATTCTATGCATCAAACCTAGATTTCGTGATTAAGATATACATCGGGGGTGCCTTTGCTCAAATACATAGGACTTCTCTTTCCTTTCCTATTCAAAAGAAAGGATGCTCTAATAACCCTCTGTTTTGCTTTTGCCATCTTCTGCTCCATTGCCAGCTTGTTTGCCAACTATGTTATGATTAGCAGACTCCTCTACCTCTACCCTTTTTCCCTTCTTGTCATACTAATAATTGACTCTTTGCCTGCCATTAGAAAGGATGAGTCCTTGTTAAAGAACCTCTTCACCTTGTCTATTATTTTGGCTTCCATGAACTTTACCTTGATTTATCTTTCTGCTTTACTATAAAGGTAACTCAATTTACCACGATGGTAATGTTAGCATAATAACGCTAAATTAATAAAGCTTGTAACTATTTTTATATTGAGGGACTATGTGGGCAAATAGAAAGAATGAGTTTATGCGTCTCTTCTCTGAATCTGTCAAGGGTAGTGATCCGTTCAATAAGTTCTTGTTGAAGCTTAACAGGAGAGACGCCCCAAACTCTAGCGAAGTCCAAATCATCAAGAATTTTCTGAAATCTCATAAGAAGAAGGCTAAGAGGCAAGGTGTTTGGAGGCGCTTCAGTAACATTGGAAAGGGTTTCATCGACCTCTGCATTACTTTACCCTTAAAGTTTGTTGGAGAAGCCTTGCTTCGAGCCCTTGTAAAGACCCTGAAGGAGCTGATTTTCTTACTTAATCCACTTTATCGCTGGTGGGTTAAAGGTGTAGATATGGCTTACAAGATAAGTGAAGCAGCTTATAGGTTTGGAAATAAGGAGGCATTCAAGTGGAGGTATGACAGAGCGTTTATTGTATACTGGGGCATGGTGTTGGAAGGAAGTAAGAAACCCTGAACAGCGACGATGGTATCATCATCTACGGTCGGCTCCTCTACATATTTCCAATGGCAACTACCTCATACTGTAAAAAGAGCAGACTGAGGCTGGGTTAACTCACATAACAACTGGTTGGACAAAAGAATCAAATTGAAAGATAAACCAACAATAGTTGCCTGCATCCCAGCGTACAATGAAGAGAGTAACATAGCAAAGGTTGTGATCTCGGCACAAAGACATGTGGATAAGGTTGTAGTTTGCAATGATGGCTCCATTGATATGACAGCTGAAATAGCTATGAAGCTTGGAGCAACTGTGTTGGAGCATGAAAAGAACATGGGCTATGGTGCAGCATTAAGGACGATCTTCAAAGAACAAAGTTCAGATGTAATAGTGACACTCGATGCTGATGGGCAACATGACCCGAATGAGATACCAAGGATAGTTGAGCCTATAATCAAAGGAGAGGCAGACGTAGTGGTCGGATCGAGGTTCCTAGGAAAATCGAAGATGCCAAAGTATAGAAAGCTAGGAGTTGGGATGATAACCAAGCTATCAAATCTTAATATCACAGACGCTCAAAGTGGTTTTAGGGCTTATAGTAGAAAGGCTTTGGAGAAGATTATGCCGACAGAAATGGGTATGGGTGTATCAGCTGAAATACTTATCAAAGCCACTGAGCAAGGGTTTAGAATAAAAGAAGTACCAATAAACATAAGATACGACGTGGAAAAACCGTCACACCAAAACCCGTTTACTCATGGATTAGAAGTATTACTGAGCATGATAAAATTTATGTCAATAAAACGCCCGTTGCTCTTCTATGGAGTCCCAGGAGCAACATCGCTTATGATAGCTCTAGCGTTCTGGGTATGGACTTTACGAATATTTTCAGAAACAAGACAGATCATGACAAACATAGCCCTCATAGCAATAGGAACGACGATGGTCGGGTTGATGTTATTAACAACTGCGATAATACTTTATGTA
>JACGUK010000105.1 GCA_024256265.1 archaeon | reverse complement strand
CTTGTTAGGGATGAAACGCTTATCTTTTGCACCGTACAGGAAAAGGTCTTCTGTAACCAAAGTAATCCTAGAGATGCCTTCTTTTGCGGTAATTTTCACTTCTTCAGTGATTCTTTCCAACGGAATATCGCATTTTTTCTGCATAGTTGGTGTACAGAACTGGCAGTTTCGACCACACCCTCTGGAAATTTCTACACATCCATGAATAGCCGCATGCCTAATTATGGGTACCTTTCCATCATCAACACTGTTTCCAACGCGAACCACAAGGGGAAGGGTTTCTCCATTTGCAACTTTCCAGAAAATATCTGAAACGCTTTCTTCTCCTTCTCCAATCATTACACAATCTATCCCGTAATTCTCTATCACTTTTTTACGTTCAAGTTGCCATGCTCCAAAACCGCCAACTATCACTTTAGGTTTATACTTTCGAATACTTTGATGTGTTACTAACTCTCTGAATTCGATGGAGTTCATGGCTTCTCCTCCGCCTACAAGTGAAGAATATGTTTTACTAACGTAGCCCATCCCCATCGGGTCCATAGAAGATATGCCTACCACCTTTGTTTCAGGTCCAATGAAGGCATCGAGGTCAAGTGGGTGAACTACCGCTACTTCCGACTCATCGAAACCGTTCTCTAAGAGAAGAGCTTCCACCTTTCTCAAGCCGTAAGGTGCATATTTGACTCTTCCGTTGCTGTTGCGTTCTACTGGCGGATAGAGTTTTCTTCTCAAAAACCATAAAGGTATAAGGCCTTTAGCGAATCCCCCTACGAAAGCGACAAAGGGATTATCGTTAAAATCGCTCATTTCCGTAGCTGAAGCCGTTAACACAATTCTTATACCTGAATTTTTCGTCATCTTTCTCCCTTTTTCAAATGCAATCGGCATCCAACTGACTTATTAAAAATTGCTCTTGGCTAAACAGTTGAAAATCATTAAGTCAAACAAAATTATATCGTTAGTAGAGTTTTTCTTACATCATAACCATTTCTTAGATCATCTTGTAATTTCATCCAACGATTCCTGTTTATTATGCAACCTGGGTCAGGAGCAATGATATTCTTATAATAATTATATGCTCTAGCCCTACATCCCCCACAAGTGTAAAGATATTTACAACCTTTGCAGTTAGGCTCAAGAATATCCTTATTTCTAGTCATCCATAACAGATTTGAATTTCTCCATGTATCTTCGAAATCATCGCTAAGAATATTCCCTACTTTAACATCTTTCTTATGAGGGAAAAAGACACAGGGGTATATGTCTCCATTTGGCTCTATGGCTAAGTAGAAGCGACCACACCCACAACCACCTATAAAATCGGCTAACCTTTTTAGATTACCAGATAGCTCAGGGTTAGAGAAATGTGTGGGGAAAACAGCACCATTACATTCATAAGTTTCATCGTATAATCCTTCTTCTATCAATTCAGTTAGTATCTGCTGGTTTACCCCCCTCATTTGCATCGTATCTTCTAACTTAATGCCCCTCATTTTAGCCTGCTCAATAACCCTTGCAATCTTATTCTCTACCTCTTGGGCTATTCTGGCAAATTGAGGGGCAGTTGAAAGTACCTCTATCCTCTTACTTTTCATCTTTTTCCAGAGTATCTTGAGCAATTCTTCTCTTTCTTCTGGCGTAAGGTCCTCTTCGATCATCAATGCACCCCTTCCAGTAGGGACAAAATTGTAAAGCATGAACCAATTGACTCCTAACTCATCTGCAAAATCTATTATATCTGAGATTTCTTTATAGTTAAATCGAGTTGCTGTTGTAGCGATCTCTACAAACAGTTTTTCAGCAACACAATTTTTAATTCCTTGAACGGTCTCTTTGAAGGCACCTGAAGGCACCAGGTACACCTCTGAATAAGTCATGAGTATTAGGGTCTATACCATCTAAGCTTATCTGGACAAATCGAAGCCCAGCATTCTTTAACTCCCTAACTCTATCGATAGATGCCAAAAAAATTCCGTTCGTAGCCATTGCTACATACATCCCTCTCATCGAAGCATGTTTTATCAGCTTTAGTATATCAGGTCTAACAGTCGGTTCACCACCAGAGAAAGCTAGTATCACTACTTCAGCATCTACAAGGATATCTATGACCCTTATTGCTTCTTCAGTATTCAGCTCGTTCTTATCAGGCTTCCCTGCATTCTCATAGCAATGCTTACACTTTAAATTACATGCCCTTGTTACGTTCCAGACAACCTGAAATGGTGCCCCTGGTACAAAGGGTCTCGTCACACCAAACCATGCTACGCCCTTTATGACACTAGCTAATCCTCTACGCCAGTAAGGAATCTTGAACATTTCTTTGATTAGAGCATCACTAGCACCAAAAGATTTGGAGGCTATTTTAAGTACTGGTGTTAAAATTTGCTTGGCAAAGAGGCATTTTATGCAGGCTTTCTTTCTTGCCCTAACATATAACTCTAAAGCTATCTCTAACCTATTGCCTTCATCTCTTTCACAAAAATCACATAAGCTTTGAAGTAATCTCCTCATCAATGAGTTATCGCTAATACTCTTAAAAATCTGAATTGTGCCTGCTGTACTCACAATTGATCCTAAACTTTTACGTTGTGGAAATTTCTATATATGTTTTCTTATTATGATGCTTAGGTGTAACTCTAGCTTTTTTAATCAAGCTAGAAAATTGATAGATTAACCTCAAAAACACCTAAATACAATTATGCTGACAGATGTTTTAGAGGGTAAGAGCATTGCAATCAAGCCCTACGCCTGACGCTTACCAATTTTTAACAATATCAGGTATATTGCTCATCATAATTGGTCTTATATTAGTGCTATTACCCTTGATTGCAAATTATTTACCATCCATAGAGAAGCTTGAGAAACTACCACCTATACTAATCTATGTATATAGAAGTGAAAACTTTTACTTCATAACTTCTCCCTTATTGATCCTGATAAGCTTAATCCTATTGATCTTATACATCACAAACATCATAAAGTGAAAAGTTTACTAGTTTGATAAATGAATTAAGATGAATATGGGATACAGATTTCTCAAAAAGCTGACGAAGGTTGATAAGGCTATAGCCCTTGTCTCAAAGAAATTGATGATAAAACTTGGCATCGAAGAGATAAGCTTTGATGAGAGCTTAGGTAGAGTTTTGGCTGAGGATGTAATATCAGATCTCGATTTCCCTCCGGTGAACAAATCAGCCTTCGAAGGCTACGCTATTAGAGGAGTAGATGTTCTATCAGCTTCTCAATATCTTCCAATAACATTGAAAGTAATAGGAGAGGTCAAAATAGGGGAAAGCCCAACAATGAAAGGAGCCCAAGGAAAAGCTGTCAAGATCGCTACTGGAGCCGCTTTACCCGAAGGTTTTGACACAGTAATTCCAGTGGAGTATGTCAAGTCTTTAGATGATGAGATCGAGGTATCGAAGAGCTTCCCTATAGGAGATAACGTCATTCAAAGAGGAGAGGATTTTAAGAAGGGTCAAATAGTGCTAAGGAAAGGCAAGATAATAGATCCATTCGACATAGGTATGCTTGCTCAACTAAAAAGGATCAAGGTTAAAGTCCTTGAGAAGTTGCATATAGCAATAATCCCTACAGGAAGCGAGGTAATAGAGCCTAGCGATGCAGGAGATGTTTATAAGACTATCAATACAAATTCTTACACTTTATCTGCTTTATGTAAAGAGCCATGGATAGAGCCTCATCGCCTCAAAGCTGTTAAAGACGATATCGAAGCCCTCACAAAAATAATCAAATCATCTATAGAGAATCATCACGCTCTTATGATCACAGGAGGGACTTCGGTAGGTGAGTTAGACCTTGTCCCTGAGGTGGTTCAAAAGGCTGGAAAGGTTGATTTGATGATAAGGGGTATGGGGGTTCAGCCTGGAAGACCTACTGGAGTAGCCGTAATAAATGGTAAACCTATCTTCATGCTCTCAGGATTTCCTGCTGCTTGTGTTACAGGCTTTATAGCTCTTGTTAGACCTTTGCTGTATAAGATGGTCAATGCTTTAGAACCTCCAAGACCTGTTGTAAAAGCCATACTTAAGTCTAAAGTCTCTTCTAGCCTTGGTGTAGCTAAATACGTAAGAGTAAAAGTGAGGAGAATAGGTGAAAAACTCTTCGCAGAGCCAGTTAGAGTTATGGGCTCTAGCACATTATCCTCTCTCACAGATGCTAATGGCTTCCTCATAGTGCCACAAGAGTCGGAAGGCTTTGATAGCGATTCAGAGGTAGAAGTGATTCTTTACGGTCCGATTCAAGGGTAAGGATAAAATTGAATAGAGTGATCTTCAAAAAGTTAGTTACCGTTGAAGAAGCTCTTAGAGCTTTACATGAACATGTAAAGCCCCATTATGTTGGAGTTGAGGAAGTAAAGATTACTGAGGCTTATGGGAGAATATTAAGTGAAGATATAGTGGCAAGAACTAATCTTCCACCTTTTTCGAGGGCTATAGTCGATGGCTATGCAGTTAGAGCGATAGATACTTCTCTTGCATCTGAAGTGAATCTTGTAAGGCTTAAAATTATTGGTAAAGTATATGCTGGCGAAGAATCCTTATTGGAGATCAACGAGAAAGAATGTATTGAGATAGATACAGGGGCTATCATCCCTAAAGGTGCAGATGCTGTAGTCCGTGTTGAGGATACTTCTATTGATGGAAATTATGCTATCATTAGCAATTCTGTTGGCAAGGGCTCAGGCTTAGCAACCATGGGCTCAGACGTGTATCATGGTCAATTCGTTATGAGCAAGGGTGAAGAGCTTACAGCAGAAAAGATTGGCG
>JACGUK010000104.1 GCA_024256265.1 archaeon | reverse complement strand
ATCAATAGCTTGAACAATTTTCAAAGCAGATTTAAGGCCTCTCCTTTGCGTAGCTTTTGTAACCTCAAGTAATATAGGAGGCCCAACTACAGAAGCAATTCTTTGCTCTTGAAGCCCTCTTATAAATCTTAACGATACTCTATGGAAGCTGTCTTCGGGATTTGCTAAGGCTATTATGACTGATGTATCTAGGTATACCTTCGCCAAGACCTTGTGTCACAAGGTTCTTCGTATTATTTATCTCTATATGGGATCTACTAGTAAAGTTGTGCGGGGGAATAATTTGCAGCCGAAGGCGACGAGACTGGGTTTTGGATGGGGGGTGGGATTTCGACATTAATTTGCTAGTATGTTATAGTCGATCTGTCCACATTCATCGATCGATCGAGACTAACACTGGCGCGCGAAGGGGTAACCAAAAAATATTTAGGGTCGGAGATCAGAGAAAAATCCGGACAAATTGAGAGGAGGTGATATCTATATCTCAGAAACCATTTAAAGACCGGGAAGAAATAAAGAAAGAGATTAGAGTCTGGTTCAATATTAGTTTAGTATTAGAATGTACTCTTGGCTTGGAAACAATGTCTTGGTTCCTGCTGGCAATTTTTTTCAGTGTGTCTGCTGCAGCTCCTCTTGTAAAATCAGCGGTTGCTAAGTCTTTGTATGGTATAGAGTCTGAAAGTAAAGCCAGTTAAAATTTCTTTTCCTTTTTTTATTTGATTCGCACAAAAAGCACTGAGCATTTGCCTCTGTATGCTCTTCTTTTTTTACCGAATTGTTTTGCGAAACGGTTGCTTATATGGTTAAGACGTTTGTTGACGAGTTGAATAGTGGAGAACTGAAGAAGTCTGCAGATGTTATTGAAATGATTTATAATTCTAAAATAGGGAAAGATGGTTCTGCTTAGTGTTTCGTCGCGCGCGCGTCATGTGTGTGAGTGTGTGCGTTTTCAGGTGCGGGAGGTGGGATTTGAACCCACGAACCCTTCCGATATTCATCTTCGGGACAGGCGCCTCTAGCCAAATTATATTACAGGCCTGCGCCTTTGACCTAACTTGGCAACCCCCGCCCTATTTTTTATAAATTTAGCTAGCTTTTAAGCTTAAAACATTGATAAAATTATCTTCTAGGAAGCTTCCAATTCATCCTTCTGAATATATCTATAACTTGAGGATTTTCAGCAGCAGTTTTCACATGAATACAGTCTTCAGATTTATCCAATTCACATATCAGCCTACCTTCTCTAATATTAATGTTCACCCATCTACTCAGGGCTTCATCATATATCGTCATGCGATCTGCAGCTATATCCCAAACTCTAAATGGACTAACTACTTGACCAGCTTCATATCCTAGCTCTGATAACCTTTTCCTTACAGCCTCTTTGATGAATTCTGGGCGGCTATCATATCCAAGCGTACCAGCCTTGATAATTAAGTCTACCTTATCCACAAGGTCTTTTGGGAGGCTTATAGAGACGAATTTCTTAGCCATAGATCGATTTTTCATTAATAAATCACGTATATATAAGTTATGGGTATCTGTGAAAGCCCCGAGGGGGATTTGAACCCCCGATCTTCCGCTTTCTTGTCTATACGAGGCGGACGCATTAGACCTACTATGCTATCGGGGCTAATTTAATTCATCATAATATGTTTATATTGTTTATCGACCAAGCTTTATGAGATTTAATTTGACTATCTTATCTGTATCTGGCTTTAGAGGGATAGTAGGCTATGATCTAAATCCTGTAGAATTAGTGAATATTGGTAGATTATTTGGAAATTACATCAGAAATGGTTCATGCGCAATTGGCAGAGATACAAGAAATTCAAGTACTATGGTTTCACATGCAGTAATGGCTGGGCTTTTAGAAGCAAATTGTGATGTCCTTGATTTTGGCATAGTATCGACGCCAGCTTTATTCAGAGAAGTTGCTCGAAGGAAGTTAGAAGGAGGTTTGATGATAACAGCATCTCATAACCCTCCTGAATGGAATGGTTTAAAGTTCATAGTTGAAGGAGGAAGAGGGATCTTTGAGGAGGAGTTAAGTTCCCTTTTAAACTTAAATTTAACTCCCTTAAGTTCAAAGATAGGTAGATATTCAGAGTTTTCTTCGATTTACCCAGAAGAATTGATTTCTTATATTGGTAAAGATTCTTGCTCAGGGCTAAAAGTATTATTAGACCTTGGAGGAGGGGTAGGGAGCCTATTTGCTCCAAAATTGTTCAAAAAGATAGGTTGCAAAGTTTTAACACTTAACGATTCTTCTGGCATATTCTCAAGAACTATAGACCCTATTGAAGATGAACTTAAAGATCTTTCAGAGAGCATAGTAGCAGATGGTTTTGATGTAGGGTTTGCCTATGACTGTGATGCAGATAGAGTTGCTATAGTCGATGAGAAAGGAAGGAAATTACCAGCAGATTTCACTCTTATACTATGCTTGAATTATTTGATGAGGAAGATGGGATTAAGAGATGCTGTGGTAAGCTTAGACACATCTATGGGTTTAGAGAAAATAGTTAACGATCTAGGTGGCAATGTCTTCTATGCAAAAGTAGGAGAGGCGAATGTGGTTATGGAGATGATGAAGAGAGGATGTAAATTAGGAGGTGAAGGAAGTAGTGGTGGCTTGATATTGGCAGATTTCGTCTTATGTAGAGATGGAATCTTAGCCTCAGCATTGATATCAAAGATGATAAAGCAAGAGGGGCAATTGAGCGATTTGATAAAGGATTTACCTCACTATCATCAGATAAGAAAGAAGATTCCTTGTAATAAAAATGATGCTAAGAAGGTATTGTCTATACTAATTCAAAAGCAACCTAATGTTGATACTAAAGATGGCATAAAATTTAAGCAAGAAGATTCATGGATTCTTATAAGACCATCAAGAACTGAGGAAGTATTGAGATTATCTGTTGAAGCCAAATCCAAGGATAAAGCTGAAGAGATTATGAACAAATACTTAAAGCGAATAAATTCAATAATGAGGGATGATCTTGAGAGAAACTCTTGATGAATTTGAAATAATTAGAATAATCGTCGAAACGATAGGGCAACCAAAGCCAAGATTCTCTAGGATAGGAGACGATGTAGCCTATCTTCCTAAAAAGAGAGGAAAGGTTGTAATAAAGAGCGATATGCTTGTTGAAAAGACAGATGTTCCTAAGGGCATGAATTTATGGCAAGTCTCAAGAAAGAGCATAGTTATGTGTGTGAGCGATTTTGCTGCTAAAGGAGTAATACCTTCTGCTGCATTGATCTCATTAGGCATACCTAGAGGAATGGGAGAATGGGAAATTAGAGAGCTTGCAAAAGGATTCAAAGAAGCAAAAGAAGAATTTGGCATAGAGATTCTGGGAGGGGATACGAATGAGGCAGAAGGTCTTGTAATAGACTGCTGCATGATAGGATTTGCAGATAGGATCGTGGAAAGAAAAGGAGCAAAGCCTGGAGACTTAGTTATAACATCTGGTTTCTTCGGCTACTCCTCTTCTGGATTGAAGATAATGCTCAATAGTCTAAAGGCTGAAC
>JACGUK010000103.1 GCA_024256265.1 archaeon | reverse complement strand
GATCAAGCAGAATCCGACGAGATCATAACAGATTTAGAAGTATTATTATCTAAAGCTAGAGAGGACTTTAAGGTGTATCCTGAAGAGCGCTCAGCCATATTCGGCGATCTTACCATAGAGTACACTGTGCCAGGATACGAGGGGAAGAGGTTGAACCTAGCCTCTCATCCAGACGGTTACTTGATAGGACCAAGCTTAAGCACTGCCGACTTCGTAGACACATCTGCTGAGATGGTCTTAGCTGTGGAAAAGGGAGGGTTATTCACTAGGTTTGTTGAAGAAAAGGTGCATGATAGGTATAATGCACTGATAATAGATACAGCAGGTCAGCCCCCAAGATCTACAAGATATATGCTTAGAAGGTTGAATCAAGAGTTAGGATTGCCAGTTTACATTTTAACAGATGGAGACGTTTATGGAGAGCATATAGCCATGGTAATCATCTCTGGATCTGCCAATGCTGCCCATCTAAGAGAGTTGACGGTACCATCTGGTAAATGGATAGGAGTATGGGGAAGTGATATAATAAAGCACAAGCTTCCTAGTGATCCTCTCACAGAAATGGACATAAAGCGCATATATGAGCTGAAGAAAGATCCAAGGTATGAAGGAGGGGTATGGCAGAGGGAATTGGATGTATTTCTAAAGATAAAGAAGAAGAGCGAGCTCGAAGCCTTTGCTAAGTATGGTCTAACGACTATAACTGATAAGTACCTACCCGAGAAGCTGAAGATAGCAGAAAGCCTCTAATTTTCTAAAGATGATAAACTTATTTAATGGATAGATAGAACAAACCGAAAATTTTATCGTATGATTTTTTGATGATGGTTTATTGTAGTTGTAAGATCGGGTTTTTGTCTTTTCAATTTTTTGTCAAAACAAAACCCACAAGACCACTTTAACCCAATGACCAATTGATTAATTAAGTTTTGAAAATTTTAGGTATGAAGTTTTAGTAAGCGGTTTGGGAAGGATGAGGGGTTCTGCTTAATGTTTACTCCGCTTATTTTAGAAGTTATTTTAAGTAAAAGTCATGTAATTTTATGATTTGTCGAGTGATTAAATTGGCAGAGTGGGCTTCCATCATACACGGTGCCAGTTTTTCCTTTTAATCATCCCTAAAATTGGATGTAGTATGGCTCTAACAGTAGCCCTGAGTCTATCATCTCGCGAAATAATTTCTGCAATTGGTGGGCTTATCCGATAATATAAAAGCACAATCTGTCTACCTAAAGGCATTGATTCTAACTTTCTGTCACGAAAACCTCTCAATACCTCGACTTCTTTCGCCATAGAAGTCCCATAAGCTGCTGTTGCGATAAAACAGTAGGAATATATAACTTGTTGCCTGCAAATGGGACATACGCCTGCTCCCGTATAATGGCAACGGGGACATGTTCCGATATTCTTGTTAATAATCGTCATGTTCGCTTGGCATTGTGGACAAATCATCGCAACGGTTCTATTACAATACTCACATTTTATGGGCAACTATTAAACCTCTGCAAATAAACTTCTTCTATTAAGCAATATATAGAACTTGTGATTTTCAAACTACTATTTTACCTGTTCCATTACATCTTTTACATTTGCCTGTCCCATTACAGTTCCAACATTTCCCTGTTCCGTTACACAAACCGCATGGTTGTTTGCCCATTTTGCCCGTTCCAGCACAGGCTGAGCATTTTCCAGTTCCATAACAAGTATACACCATCATCCCATATTCATCTTTGTGGGGTTTGCACTTTCTTAAACCTTCGCAATCAGGGCATGTAATAACACTCTCTAATCGTGACCCACTATCAATGATTATTTCCGTAGCACAGTAACCACAATATGCTCTTCTTAAATCATCGGAGACCTGAAGGCGTGCACCACACACAGGACATTTAGCTGGAATTAATTCAACCATAGAATTTCGAACCCTTCATGCGACTCAATTATGAGTTCAGCAATCTCTTTTCGTAGATATATTTCTTACTAGTCCTAGTTCATCTTCCTTTTTCTCCTGATCAAGTTGTGACATTACAAACCACATCTATTGGCATGTCGGAAATCCTAGCCAAAAGGTTTATTGCTTCTGTCCGCACTCGAGACAAAAACGGGCTAAAATGGGTATCCTGCTTTTGCAACTCGCACAGACTTTTAACACAAGCTCGGGGCGTAGTAAGGTTCCGCAAAAACTGCAGTAGTTGGAAGATGGAGAAACGTGCCTTCCACACTTTGAACAAGTTATGTATCGCCTAGGCAATGGAGGGAAGACCAGAATCCAGAGCCCGACATTCATTTCATTCACCTAAATTATATTCTGTATTTTTATTTTATGCTATAAGTGGCTTTAAAAATATAACCTTCAAAATTGGAAAGTTAATTCTCCTAAAAAGAACCAATAAACAAGCCTTGATCATTAGCTAAGAAAAGGCTAAGTATAGGCTAAGAAATGGCTAAGAGCAACTAAGATAAGGCTAAGAGGAGACGCTATCCCACCCCTGACCCCACCTCCATGCTTATTCTCACCTTATGTTAAGACTATTTGCAGATTATTGGAGCTACATAAGATAAAAGTTAAAAGTAAGATGCCAAGTGGTATATAAGGTAAAATGACGAAAACCACTAAAACCGCTGAAAGGGTTGATATATTCGTTCGCCTCATAGGTCTCATATTCTTGATTCTAGGGTTATCTATAGCATACTTTACAGCAAATACTCCTCTCATTCCTCAGATCTCGCCTATATACTACTTCATCTCGATCCTCTTCATCATCTCTGGTTTTATTGCTCTAATTTCAAAACTAGATTAATCAAAATAATCAACAATAACATTAAAAAGCAAACCTATATCGCTTTAAGACTCGCTCTGATAGGCATAGGTAATTGCGCATGTAGCTTAGTTCAAGGGATAAGTTACTATGGTGAGGACGATTCTAGAAATGGTCTATGGCATAGATTAGTTGGAAAGTATAGAGTCAGTGATTTAGAAATAGTTGAAGCCTTCGACATAGATGCTAAAAAGATAGGTTTAGACCTTTCTGAAGCCATCTTCTCAAAACCTAATGTAGCAAAAAAGTACTTTGATTTGAGCCCTTTAGATGTAAAGGTTAAGAGGGGTTTCTTATATGATGATCTTTCACATCGTCTAAGAAATTCTTTTGATGTTGAAAATGGTGAGCCTTATGATATGATAGATGCATTAAAAAATAGCAAAGTGGATGTTTTAGTAAATCTAATATCATCTGGTTTAGATAAAACATCAAAATCTTACTCTGAAGTTGCCATCAAATCGGGATTTTGCTTCATAAATGCAACTCCATCTTTGATAACATGCGATGAAAATACAGTAAAAAGGTTCAAAGAGGCGAATTTGGTTGTAGCTGGTGATGATCTTATGAGCCAGTTTGGAGGAACCGCTTTTCATAAAGGCATCCTTGACTTCATGCACAATAGAGGAATAAAGATCATGAAAAGTTATCAATTAGATGTTGGTGGAGGAACAGAGACTCTCAATACTTTAAATGAGGATGTAAAGTTCATGAAAAGAAATATGAAGACCAAAGCCATATCTATTGAATTACCTTACGAGTTTGAAACTGTGGCAGGGACTACTGATTACGTTGACTATATGCAGAACGATAGGACTAGCTATTACTGGATACAAGGGGAGAGTTTTTTGGGTTCATCGGTAAGGTTTGATATATATTTGCGCACATCCGATGGTCCTAACGCTGGAAATATTTTACTCGATGTGATAAGGGCTGTAAAAGTAGCCAAGGATGAAGGGGATTTTGGTGCGCCTTTAGATATATGTGGCTATGGTTTCAAACATGCTCCAAAGACTATAAAGCTAAAAGATGCTTACCAAAACTTCACTTCAAAATACGTAAGGTGAAACATTCTCATAAAGGCTTATTTATCATTATCATCATGGTGCATTAAATATCTTAAACGATAATATTATAAGTTAGGAGGATGAATTTGAAAGTATGGCAGAGCAAAGTTGGGCAGCGATCATTAGAGAGCGTAGAAAATCGCTAGAGGTTATGACACCAAAGGATCGCCTTGGATACGTGGAGGGTTGCATTCAGTCTCTATTAGCACTAAACCAAAGTGTTAACGGGTGGATGCAATGGCTATCTAACCCTATGAAGATGGGTAAATTTGATGAAGAGGAGCTTAAGACCTTCTTCGATAGGCTGAAGCAGTTCGCTATGGATTTTCTTGATTTTGATCAAAAAGTCACTGAGAAAGACGAAAAAGAAAGGGGAAGGCCTCGA
>JACGUK010000102.1 GCA_024256265.1 archaeon | reverse complement strand
AAGCTGATAGGCTTATCAAAGGTCCACTAACATTTCTCATCAAAGCTATCTTCGTGCCTCTAATGGCATCTATCATCACTCCTGCACTGTTAGGCGCATCTATAACGCTTAACTTCACATCCACGGTTATAGGAGAATTGCCAAAGTATCTTCCCTTTATCCAAACATAGCATATCTTTTCATTTCTTAAGAATCCAACGTAATCGCTAGGTCCAATTCTAGTTGGCACATGATAAGGGACCATGGCTCTAACAGCACTTGTCTTGCTCTCCCTCTTATCCATCAATCTACCCTCTTCTAGCATGTTGAGAAAGTCTGTATCTCCTCCAATGTTCAACTGATAAGTTTCATCCACTTTGACACCTCTATCCACTAACAATTTTATCAGGGTTTTATGAAGAACAGTTGCTCCTATTTGGCTCATAACATCGTCTCCTGCTACTGGTAATCCATAATTGGAAAATCTTGACTGCCAATCAGGGTTTGATGCTATGAAGACTGGCATGGCGTTTATGAAGGCTGCATCTGCCTTTAGAGCCTGCTCTGCATAGAAATTCGTAGCTTTTACACTTCCTACTGGAACATAATTCACAACTATATCTGCACCGCTATCCTTTATTACGGATGCAACATCTACAGAATCTTTATCAGAGACTTTTATTACATCTTTCACATACTTTCCTATGCTATCTATGACTGCTCCTTTCTCAACTCTTACCCCTAGTTTAGGAACATCGTATATTCTTATGGTATTGTTTGGAGGTTCATAGATGGCTTCACTTAAATCCTTGCCTACTTTATTTTCATCAACATCAAAAGCAGCCACGAACTCTATATCATAGGGCTTTAAACCTCCTAGATCATATTTTGTCAAACCTATAGCCTCATCTGGTTTAGAATTCTTATAATAATGGACTCCTTGCACTAATGCTGAAGCACAATTTCCTACTCCAACTATAGCTACCTTAGCCTTCATATCAAAGGCTTATGTCCATTCATAGATTATAATAACCTTTACTTAAATTATATATCATAAAAAAGAAAAATTTTTTCATATTAGAAATTGTCGATGCTATCTCATTCTAGCATGATTATCATCTCACAAAGATATACACAATGCTTTCAACTTATTTTATGGTTCTTACTGTTAAGACGCTATTTGGGTGTTTGCTGATGCTCGTCTGTGTATTTGATCGTATCGTCTAGTTTCTTATCCAAGTTTTGCGCTCCTATTATCCAAATGATATGTCCAAGAGTTGTAAAAATCCAGCCCTCTTTTACGATATCCTCTGCGTCAACAGCTATTTTGAGTGGAGCAGGAACTTCTTGAAGGTTTTTAATCTCCTTGTGAAGTAGGTCTGAGGATACCATTGCTTCAGCTACAATGTAGGGCAAAATGTCTTCTTGCTTTCTCCATGCTACAACATCGGGTACAATCTCTCTTCCAAATTCTGCCTTCCATTTATAAGGTCCAGACCCCCCATAGCGAAATAAGCCAACTTCTTCGGTTCTTTCTCTTAGCCTTTTGCGCAAGTCTATTACGTAATTAATATAATCGTTTCTTATCTTTCCTGGTGTGTCGTACAGTGAGGGGAACATTGCCTCTTCATAGGCTTCAAACCCCCTCTTCCTTAGAACTTCGATTATTAACTTCTTGCCCTGTAAATGTTCTGGTGTTTCTACTTTTCTTCCTCTGTAATGTTTTGGTTTTTCACCCATGTTATCCAATAAACTAACATCATCAAATATAGTTTTTAATCTTTATGCACATTCTTAAGAAATAGAGTGGCAAGCGTAGAGGCTCAAAAGACAATATTATAAGGTTATAAGGTTATAAGGACCATAGAGTTTATATCATCTTTATAGGTTGGGAGGCTTGTATGTTAGTTGTCAGATGAGATTCCATTTTTCATTTCTATAGTTAATTTGTTGATTCTATTATTTCTTACTGGTTTCACCTGGTGGTACGCTCGCTCAACAAAGAAGTTAGCTGAAGTTGCTAAGGCGGAACTTGATCAATTAATAAAAGAAAGAAGAATCACCGCTTTTATTGAACTTACTAAATTACTAGAACAGGATGATATACGAAAAGCAAGAGGCACATTGATCAAGATCGGAAAATCAGGAAAACAGTTCAAGGATTGGTCAAAGGAAGAAAAAGAAGAAGTTGAGAAAGTTTGTTATTCTTATAGTGTTGCGGGAATACTGGTTTCCGAAGAACTTATCGAGAAAGATTTGGTTATCCAAGGATGGCATGATTCTATCACTAAATGTCGGGAAGCAGCAGACCCTATGATCATCGAATATAGAAGAGAACGGGGAGAAGACTTTTGGAATGGTTTTGAGAACTTATATAAAATGGCGAAAGAGCTAACTAAGAAGTCTGAATCCTAATTTTAACATTCGCTAGTCTTATCACTTACAGCATGAAGGCACACATGAGAGCATAAGTAAGAGAAATTTCGCTAAAAATATGATGAGAGAGCCTTAATCCAAGAATCTTGGCAGAAGAAATTAGAGAAAAAGAAAAGTTTAATTTCTCTAAACTAAATGTTTATAAATAATGAACAATATGTTTATAATATATGAACGATTTATCTAGAATATTCACAAATAATAACATAAGAATTCTTAAAGAACTTTCCAAGAGTGATGGGCTCTACATAAGAGAGATTGCTGAGAGAACAAGCATATCACCTGCCAAGGTTCATCAGGCAATCAAATTATTCAAAGAATTTGAGCTAGTTCTTGAAAAAAGAGTCAAGAACAAGAAAGTTATTTCTCTTGATAGAGATAGCATATTGCTCAAGAGAATAAGGTCTTTGTTAAATATATTTGAGATAAGTGGATTAAAGGAATTCAGAGAATTGCTGGATTACGGGAAGGTTGGAATATACGGAAGCTTTGCAAGAGGAGAAGACTTGCCTGAAAGTGATATAGATATGTGGATATACTCAGACAAAAAACTAAATCTGGCAGAACTAAAGGGCATAACAAGAGGCATAGAGAAACACTTTGGCAAGGAGGTCAAGTTACTGATCTTGTCTAAGAATAAGATTAATAACCTTAGAGAAAAAGACCCTGAGTTCTA
>JACGUK010000101.1 GCA_024256265.1 archaeon | reverse complement strand
TATCAATAGAAATACGTTTAACAGATAAACTGAATTTATCCCAAACGTGGTATAGATCTGTGTCAATGCTACTGGTGCTGATGCAAATCCGAGAAAGCCGGCGAAGTTGAAGAATGATGACGCAGTTCCTCTCGATTCGGGCGTGAGCTCTACCGCAAGCGCGCTTCTTGCGACATGTGTAAGACGACTAAAACTACTGAGAGCAGGTAACAAAATGAGGTATAACCAATATGAATTTGCGAAGATCAATAGAAACATTGGCGCTAACATCATAAGAAATCCGAGGGCCATATTTTTCCTGCCTCCTATTTTGTCGGTTAGGATGCCTCCAAAAAATGAGGATAGTATTCCAACGAATCCCACTATCGAGAATATGATGCCAATTTGGCTTTTTTCTATCAAAAGAGGCGGGAGAGAAAGTACGTCGGAGATTAGGGGCATTATACCTTGAAAAGTAAAAAGCGATAAGAATCCTGCTACGCTTAACAATGCGATATTTCTATTTCCAGCTGTTTGCTTGATCTGTTGAAAGATGAAGCTTATACTTCCCTTCTTCGGGGATATTGCTATCCCTCTAAGAGTTATCCTACTTAGGACAGCTAAGATTAGGCTATATGAAAAGATTAGCAGAGGCATTATTCTCCACTCTATGCCTCCTAGGAACCCGCTGATCAGGGGTCCAAGAGTTACTCCAAAAAGACTGCTGATCACCCCGGAAAGGCCAATAGCCTTTCCAAGCGCCTCTCTGGGCGTAATATCTCCGATTAAGGCGAGAGCTATGGGCATTATGAATGCTGAGCCTATCCCTTGAATGCTTCTGGACAACAGGAAGAATGCTATACTCGGAGAAGCGGCGCCTATTAACGAGCCAACGGAAGAGATGAGAAGCCCGTACATCAGGATCCTTGGCCTGTGGAAGAGGTCAGATAACGACCCGGAGAAAAGGCTCAGTATGGCGAGAGGTAACATGTGGAAAGTAAGCGAGAGAGCGATTAAATCAATGTTAACATTAAAAGCTGTTTTCAATACAGAAACAAGAGGATTATAGCTCTCAACTATGAGAGGATCCACCACCATTGCCAGGCACACAATCAATAATCTCTTATTCAACATTTCTCAAAAACCTTTGAGGAATAAACTAACGCTACCCGAAGACCATGATATCAATATCTTCTAGTTTATAGAGTTATTGAAAGAGCGGTAACACTTCTCATTTCAAAGATTGCTAGAAACTGTTAAATGAAGTTGATGAATTTTTATAGATCAGTTACGGCTACGTTTGTACCGCGCCTGATAGACCACGGTTTTCAAGAAGACGAATAGGCACATAGAGTTCATTGTTGATGCGGGGGATAGACGTATAACTCGAATTTTAACCCACCTTATAAAGGTGTCATGACGAACATCACGACATTTTTGCTAAAGCATGATTTTGCTTATACTCAGGGATGGTGCGGGGGGTTAGGTTTAGACTTTCGTTTATAATATTCGCAAAAAGCAAGTTTTAGGCTATTTTTCGTTAAGAATACATAGAAGATTGCCTAATTGCAGGTATCCAATTACTTTTACGTCTTTGCAAGTTAGATCAAGGTTTCCTAGAGCCGAGAAGCCTCAGGAAAGCGAAAATTCAAAACAAGCAAGTTCAGACTACAACATAGACCTCGTATACAACAGAAACCTTTTACAAAAGACATAATAATTTCTTTGTTCCCTTTATTAAGGAACTGTCATGGTGTCTTCTGGGCGGGATTCTGTCTTAAAGGATAATGGTATTGAAAAGTCGAAGTTTGACCATGTTCCTTCACAGTCACCTTACCGGGAGGAGCACATTATAATCTCATAGCCTTTTTCTTGGGCGATGCTTCATGGCAGCATTTTACCTTGATGTTTCCTCGGGCGGAGAAGCAGTCGGTTTCATGTTGGACTTCAGAGTTATCCTAATGATGTATCTACTGGTTGGGCTCATAAGTGTGGCTAAGAATGTCCCCCAAGCGGTTGACTTTCTGTCCAAGAGGGCTGAGAAGCAAGAAGGGAAAGAAAGAAGGCAAATAGAATGAAACTTTTTGCCAAATTGCGAACTCTATTTCATGCAAAGATCAACGATTCGCAACCCACTGAGCACACTGACAATCTAAGCGCGCTAAGAAAGGAGCTCCTTAAGCATCGAGACAGTAAGTCTCGCCAGAACGCTGCTAAAAGGCTCGGTGAACTGAGGGATTTTCAGTCTGTTGAATCTCTGATTATCGCTCTTAGAGATCCTAATGGAGACGTGAGCCTGGCAGCTGCCCACTCACTCAGTCAGATTGCAGACCACCGGGCTACCGAACCTCTGGCACAGATGCTGTTAGATACGATTCATCCTGTGCAGGACCGATATGGAAGGACGATATGGCATATCGATATCAATTCTACCCAGTGGTACGCTCTGGCTCTGGCTCAGATCGGTGACGTTTATGCGCTAAGATCACTCCTTGTTTACTTGAGAGCTACTAATCACATGATGAAGTACCCTGATTATTATCGAGGCACCGTTTACGGAGAAGGGGGAGCTCATATTGCGAGACTGCATGCACTGAAGGCTATTGTTGAGTTCGCTCGATCTAGTACTCAGATCCCTCAAATTGGGTGGAAACGGGTCAAAGTTCACATCGATGAGTATTATCCTTTGACTTATCCGGGAGGGACCCCTGCCTATGAGGAGCGCCTTCAAGTAAAGGCTGATATCGAACTGCCCGTCTCAACAGACACTATCAATGAATGCTCTGAGACCAATGTTCTTAAGGAATTGGTCTTTCCCATACAGCAGTATGACGTACGATGGTCTAATATCGATGTACTCCGTAATGGCTAACAACCCGCCACAGCGGATGTGGCAAGTCGCGCCGCTGAAATCTGTTGTTACTCAAATTCGTTGCGCGGCGCATAACAGGCGGCTAGGAGGCGTTCACTTCTCCGTAAGGAATTTGCATTAAACGTCTGGTGCGGGGAGTGGGACTTGAACCCACGAAGGCCTCCGCCACAGGGTCCTAAGCCCTGCGCTTTTGACCAAGCTCAGCCATCCCCGCGGTTGGAACAAGTTTCGCGCAGTGAGAGTTAATCG
>JACGUK010000100.1 GCA_024256265.1 archaeon | reverse complement strand
TTTCTATGAAACTCTTCAGCTTTGCCAGAGTTCGAAGCCTTGAACCATGTAAGCTCGTTCTCAAATACCATTCTAGTCACCTTGTCTTAAGCCTTACTTAATTCCTTAGCTCTCTCCGTTGCTTTTATGACAGCATCTATAAGTGTTGCTCTAACTCTTCCTCTCTCAAGCTCCACTAATCCCTCTATCGTAGTACCTCCCGGTGTTACTACCATATCCTTAAGCTTTGCAGGATGTTCGCCAGTTTCTACAACCATCTTTCCAGCTCCTAAAGTAGTTTGGGCACTAAGAGTTATCGCAACATCTCTAGGAAGCCCTAGTTTAACTCCAGCGTCACTTAATGCTTCTATCACTAGATATATGTAAGCCGGTCCGCTTCCAACCAAGCCAGTTAAGGCATCGAAGTATTTTTCATCAAGGATTATCACTCTTCCTAACAGGCTAAGCACATCTTTTACAGCTTCTAATTTCTCTTTTGGAGTGTTATCTGAAGAGCAGACTGCCATCATACCCTCTCTCACAAAGCATGCAATATTTGGCATAACTCTTATGATAGGAACATCTTCTGGCAAACACTTTCTCATATAATCCAATTTTATGCCTGCAGCTATGCTCAAAAGAGTCTTTTCAGGGGTTATCTCTTTCCCTATACTCTCAAGAACATTCTTTACATCATATGGCTTGACAGCTATCATTATCAAATCGCTAGATTCTACTAATTTTTTTGGATTGTCAAAGCATTCGATATGATAATTATTGGCAATGTATTTGCGACGCTTTTCTATTATCTCTGAAGCATATACATCTTGAGGAGAAAATGCCTTCGACTTAAGGAAGCCTGAGATCAAGGCTTCTCCCATGTTTCCTGCTCCTATTATGCCTATTTTCCTAATTTTGTTCAAGCATTACACCTACTATGATAAGGTACTCAGAAACTTCTTCCAAGTATTAAAACTTTAATCGATCATTCTTTTTATTCACTTCTTGATACTCGTTTAACTCCTCTAAATCATTTTTGTAAGATTGGACGGCGGGTTCTTAACCGAAGCTTATTGGAAAGGCTAAAAAGAAGGGTTGGTTTATCATCGACCCTCCTAGCCCTGTGAAGATTTCAATGTCAAGATTGATAGGAGCAGTTAGATAATTGTTTGTCCTTATTTCAACTTCATTGACAGTCTCCTTGATCACTATGAAATCTCCAGGGTTTAGACTTATGCCTCCTATATCTGCAATTGCTCTTAGTCTGCTCCCTAAGCTTGTTCCCTCAGGGATTGAACCAATTATGACTCCTCCAACCTCAACCCTGGCAGATATGCTTGAATTTCTCTCAAGATTCTCGGCTTCGATGTGCATTATTATTCCCCCTGCATTCGCTCTGATATTCAAATGGTCGAATGATGCATCATCGTTTACCTCTACTGAAACCCCGCCAGCGTACATTGCAATGAGATTAAAAAATTCTATGTTAGAATCTTTTGATAATTTTGCCGTTATTCCACCAACACCTACCTCTAGCGTGCCATTGTAGATAAAGTGATTTCCAAAAGTCACTCCTACATCACCAGATCCAGTAACGACGTTAACGAGTAGCTTATTATCCACGGTTATATTTTCGATATAAGGCTCTGCAACTCCTTGATCTTGCTTGAATACAAACCTATAGATCAAATTGCTATCATCAGTGAAATTGACATTAATCCCTCCAGCCTTCACTGTAAAGTTCAAATTTACGTAATCCACTTCTGGTACATCATCAGCAGTAAGCAAGTATGTTCTAATAACTTTGGGTCCTTCCTCAAATCGGATAAGGGGTCCAAGAACAATAGGAGAAGCAAAAGCAAAGATCACGCTTGTCAATAGAATGGCAATTATTATCCCTCCTATGATGGTGTTAGCCTTCATAAGAAGAACCCTCCTAACCCTGTGAAGATCAGCCAAATAAGCCCTGACAATATAAGTAAGAAAATCAAAGGTACTATGAAAGAAGATATGAAGGCTTGGCCAGGGTCTATCAAATGGCATCTTTCAACAGCAACTACTAAGATGATAACTGTCCAGAAGACAGCTATCAAGCATAGGATTATGGAGAAGCCAAAGAAGATAGAAAAGTTCAAACTTGCAAGCATCATCCCTAGTATGACTAGAGAGCTTGGAACAGAAGCGTAGCCATAAAGCGTGAGGAGCTGGGCGTATGAACCCATACCCTTGAAGACATACTTTGCGCATAGGTGGGCAATGCCTGCCGAAATTACCCATAGTAAAAGGGCAAAGACAATCCAAGAGATGGTAGTGATAATAGGGATGATGAAAAGACTCCCTTGAAAAGCCTTCAATTGTCCAACTCCTATGATTGGGCCTAATAAAATGAAGATAGAATATAATATTCTAACTATAAAGACACCAACGAGGGTACCTTGAATGCCAAAAAATACTATGATCAAGAATAAAGGCTCTAGTATGCCTCTCTTTTCTTCAAGTATATCATAAAAAGTCTTACGGGGCTCTAATAGAATTCCTCCAAGCCTATCTAGAAATCCTGTAAAGCCTGATGGAGATTTGCGTTGAGCAAGAGTATTATTTTCCATTTAATTCCCCTCTACAAATTACTACTTAAGTATAATTCAGTTAAGATTATAAACTTATTTAAATGAGCGAGTCAGAAAATCAGTCAATGAGGTAAAAAGAAGTTAAATCTTGATATTTGTGAGTATAATTCGCTAAAAAGCCTTGCTAAAGGAATAAGCATTGGTCAAAACAATAGCTATATATGTGACAATTGCTACCCTCTGTCCAGCGCAACAAAGCGCTAGGAGTTGAGAAGATATAGGTTACGAACGCGGAGGTGGCTACAGACGTGGTGGCTTCGGTGGTCCAAGGTCGTTCAAACCTAAGCCTGTCGAAGTGGGCAAGGAATACGATGTTACCATCACTGAGATCAGCAGACGCGGCGATGGAATAGCGAAGATCGAAGGTTTCATCATCTTCGTCCCAGGAGCTAAAGAAGGACAAAAAGAAAGAAGGACAAAAAGCAAAAATCAGGATCACTCAGGTTGGGAACAGATACGCCAACGGTCAGATAGTCGAACCCGTAGAGAAGGAAGAAGAGTAGTGGGAATAAGCTCCCAATAAGAAGCATAATTTTATGACGAAAGAAATCTGGCGGAAGGCAGGTATGTCGCCCGCCAAGATCATTTTTATTAAGATATTCCACCCTTAATGTTAAACCTATGTTCTCATATCAATTATTCCTAAAAGACGATATTTTAGGGCAAGTTTACTTGCTCATTATAAGTGAAAGTAACTCATTCGTTGCTGTCAATTAAGAATTTGAATTCCGATGGGATTCGTAAGTCCTATCAAGCTTTGATGTATTTTTACTAAGATACATGCATCTAGAATTCGTATATATTCATCAATATCTCTTATGTGCCCCTCTCTAAGAGCATCATGAAGCATCGATGTGAACCACCTTGTTTCTACACCATAGATTTTAGCTATATCGATTGTGGCCTTATCATTTGCCAAGAATATAGCATTTAACTCCTTTGCCAAAGCTATCGAACTCGCTTCTCCAATACCAAGCCCCAAGGATATCAAATCATCTCTTAATTTGATTGTGTTGATAGTCTCAGGGTCTTTAAGCTTTAACCACCCTTCTCTTCTTGCAGTCATAATCATAGGCAAATCTTCTGGAATAGGTCTTGCTTTAAGCAAAGGCTGGACAATATCAGCCCATACTGCTGATGTTACATAAACTTCTTTATACGTGTCCTTTAGAATACTCAACCTATCTATCTTTGCTAAATAGATCAATGGGGTTGTGTTGGAGACGAGTTTCACTTTAATCCTCTGGTCCTCTAAGAGGTACTCTAGCCTTTGCTCTTATCTCATCGAACTCACGCACAGTTAACCCACATATTTGCGCAGCTTTGCCTAATGAAACTCTCCCTTCCATATATAATTCAAGAGCTAGCTTTGCATCTCCCTTCAACGAGTCGATATAATCCCAGTCTAGAGGCTTGACTAGATCCTTTTCAGTAAACCAGTATCTCCCAGACTTCAGGGCTTGGTGGGACATTTAACCACTTGTAAATTAAATGTATTCTTCAGTATTTAAATCTCTCATTTTAACAATATGTATTGATTGGTTGTTTCTAGTAGCGTAATAAAGATTGTTTCTAAAGATGAAAAGAAGTTACTCATTATCAGATGCACTCCTGTGAGAGAGGTGCATGGCATTTTTAGAAAGCGCTGTACCAGTGATAAAGATTTAAGCCTTTTGGCTTAACTTAAAGATTCTTTTGCAAAAAAGCTTAAAATTGATGGATGGGCCGGCCAGGATTCGAACCTGGGACCTTCGCTGTGTGAGAGCGACGTCCTAAACCAGGCTAGACTACCGGCCCTATACTATTTACTTCTTGGCAGCGAGGGCTCTATTCTTTAGTCTTAGGTCTTCACTTCTACATTTTCTGCATCTGGTAGCTAATATAGGATTCTTTGAGCCACATTTCAAACAGATCTTGAAGAATAGTTTCCTCTTCTGAGCCAATTGCTTTTTCGTAACATCTGTAATGGGCATAAATTTTTCACCAATAAACCATTCTTATAATCTTTTTTAGAATGAGCTCATAACTCAATCTTAGTTAAAGTCTCTTTTGCCTTTCTTGATGCATTACCGATGATCTTGTAGGTGCAATAATTGCCACACATCGTGCAAGCTC
>JACGUK010000099.1 GCA_024256265.1 archaeon | reverse complement strand
TATTTCAAAATCCTCAGGCTCTAAATCTTTCATCCCTCTAGGTAGCTGAAACTTCATCTTGAACCCCTCTTCATTAAAACGATAACCTTTCTAACAAGAATTATTATCTTGTTATTAAAATGTTTTAATGACATTATAGAATTAGCCTTATGGTATTCTCAACCATAGAAGGTATGGCGCTTTTCTAAAGGTGTTTGCTGTTTATAACATTCCTTATATGTCTCAATCATATGCTGAATTTCTTTGATAAGAACCTCTTTAGGACGGTAACCCACGATGGCTTCAATTGGCCTTCCACGACAGAAAAGGATGAGTGTAGGTGTACCCATCACCCCAAAGTGCTCAGCAATATGACTGTTTTCCTCGCTTGATAGAACATTGATTTTTGCCACCTTCAATTTATCTGAAAAGATTTGGGCTACTTCATCGATAAATGGGTCTAACTTCTTACACCATACACAATTTTGATGCCAGAACTCCACCAAAACTGGTTTTTCTGATTTATTAACTTCCAAATCCCAATTCTTTGAATCGACGTTAACAGGGACTGTCAACATAATCCCCTTTGGGTTCTGCTCTACTATATCATTAAAATGTTTTGATTAAACACTCTTCTCCTTAGCTTTTAAAAACCCAGCCTCTTTCCCTATCTTGCCAAGCTCAGCTATCATTGCTGTGAGTTGAATATCAGGATGGGCTCCTACTATAAGCCTATAATCGTACTTTGCCAATGCTTCTGCAACCTCGTCAAGATTGGGTAAGTTAAGTTTGAATATCTCTTCATTTGCATACTTTATTATATCTCTCTCAGACATGCCATAAACCCTCATGAGCTCTAAGAGCCTTTCTCTCGCATCCTTGAACTTCCCTTCTAAAGCCAAGCTGACCAATTCTCCTACCTTCGCTTTTCCTGATATCCCAGCTGTCTTCTTGACATTCTCGATGCTAATTTCACCTAGAGCTGAAGAGGATTGTAATATATTTATAGCGAGCCTTAAGTCTCCCTCAGTCAATTCATAAATCACGCTTAGAGCATTATCCGAACATTTCACTTTTTCATTCTTGCAAATCTTCTTTAAATGGCTTACAACATCCTTTTCTTCTAATCGAGAAAATCTGAAGATAGCACATCTGCTCTGAATGGGCTCTATTATGCCTGAAGAATAATTACAAATCAATAGGAACCTACATATCCTCGAGCTCTCCTCCATGATTCTCCTCAAAGCAGTCTGGGCATCACTCGTCATCTCATCAGCTTCATCAAGGATTATTATCCTAAAGGGAATCTCAACACGCTTATCGATGTATCTTGCAAATGTCTTTACTCTATCTCTTACTGTGTTGATGCCTCTCTCATCTGATGCGTTCAACTCTAAAGTGTAATCTCTCCAATAATCTTTCAATATGCTTCTTGCTATGCATAGGGCTACTGTTGTTTTTCCAGTGCCAGGAGGACCAGCGAATAATAGATGTGGCATCTCATTTGGTGAATTTAACATCGATTTTAGCCTCTCAACGATTGAACTTTGATTCACTAAATCCTCTAGCTTTAAGGGTCTATATTTTTCCACCCACATCAGATTCTCTATTGCCATCGACAAAGATAGCAAAGATGGTATTTATAATTCTGTATATGCTCTATAACCTTGTTCTCTCTTTCCATAGCATCCATGCATTTATCAAGAACATTACCCAAGCAGGACCTATTACTCCTCTTATCTCTAAACCTATCCAGAAAGTTTATAAATTTTGTTAATAATTAACAAAATGTGAACGACACAACACGCCACATAAACATCGCCGAAGAGCACCTAAAGGGTGCTCAGGAGGAGCTAAAGAACAAGAGGTTTTCTAATGCAGGATTCCTCTCAATGAGAGCTCTGGAGCAGATGATAGAAGCACTTGCTTCAAAAGAGGGATTACACTTTCACGAACACCCAAGAACTGCACATAAAAACCGTCGCAATTGGCTAAAGATGCATCATCCGGACCTATTGGAACTTTGGGACCAGCTTTGGGGCATCTATGGTGCCCTAGGATATGGAGGGTTAAACGGTGAAAGAGCCGAACAGGCTATAATCATCCTCAAGAAATGCTTGACCGAACTAAGTAGGAGAGAGAAGATTGCAATCACAGGTCTATGAAAAGATAGAGCATGTTGTTAAAAAAATAAAGGAAGTGGAGGGAGTAATAGGCATAATCCTCTTCGGCAGCTTTTCAAGGGGGGATTATGATGAAGGAAGTGACATCGACCTTCTTGTCGTTTTCAAAGACAAAAAAGAACTCAATAAAGGACTGAAAGAAATATACAAAACAACAGCTAAGACCGACCTATTCTTTCAAGTCATAGGCTTGACCCTATATGAGTTAAAAGGCTCATCAATCTTAGAGTCTGTCTTAAGAGATGGAAAAATATACTATGCAAACGAAGATGTAAAGAAACTGCTCACCCCAACGCATAAACCATATGCCCTTGTAACCTACACCACAGTAAACCTGAGCCCAAAGGAAAGAGTCATCTTCACTCAAAAACTTGAGGGGCGACATAAGGGCAAGTATAGGTATGATGGGATTATACAGGAGATAGGGGGTTACAAAGTTGGAAGGGGTGTAGTGATGGTCCCACTAGAGAAATTAAAGACCCTAACAGAATACTTAGATAAGAAGGAAATCAACTACGTCATAAGATATTTATGGGTTTGAGAACTCCTCTTAAGGGATTCTCTTCAGTATCATGAACTGTTATCTAATGATCTATTAAGTTTACACTTATAGACTAGATGACTTATTGTTAATAGTGTATGAGCTCAAAGATAGTAGAGGATCCATCATTAAGGTCTAAAAGGTATGTTTTCAAAGACAGAATTCATGCAGGAGAATTGCTAGCCAAGAAACTTGAGAATTATAAGAATGATGATTTAATCATCTTGGCAATACCATCAGGAGGAGTTCCAGTAGGGTTTATTATAGCTAAAGAAATTAAAAAGCCCTTTGACCTAATGATAGTTAGAAAGATACCTATCCCTATGGAGCCTGAAGCAGGATTTGGAGCTATGAGTTTTGACGGAATTATAGTGCTGAATAAGCTTCTAGTAGAAAGGCTTGGTCTTACAAAGGAAGAGATAGATGAATGCTCTTCTCATGTATTAAAGGAGATAAAGAGGAGGATGGATAAGTTTAGAGGAGA
>JACGUK010000098.1 GCA_024256265.1 archaeon | reverse complement strand
TTCTTATCATGGTCCGAAGAGAAACGAGAAGAATTTCTAAAAGGGATGAAAGATGCCTCTCATGGAGATTGACGCTGAACTATATAATGAAATATTCAATAAACTATGGCGTAGATTAAAGAGGATCCAAAAGAAGTTAGAGAAGGAAGGAATCAATCCACTACCAAGCATGGGTGAGATGATCAATGCCATCCTTTCAATGGTCACTAGGTTCGATCAAGATGATTTAGAGGATATAGTCAAGAAGGCGATGAAGAATGGTTCTTGATGAATTTTTCGATTATAAACCTAGGCGTAGACGGCCTCAAGGTGTAGGAAAGAAGGGTGAAGGAGCATGGTATTCTCATTCAATTTTAGAATTAGGAGAAACTAGAGAGCAAATCCTTGAGAACCTCAAGGAGCAATATCCTAAATGGCTCACAAGTTGGCATATAACATATCTTCTCAATAATAAGAGGAAAGCTAAAGGCCTTAAGAACTTAGCCTTTGGAACTGTATCAGGCCGACTATCTGAGCTTCTCGGCCTTGACTACGTGGTTATGAGTAATGAAGACATTGAACTATATGATGATGAGACTATGAGTTTTTGCTGGCCAGAAAGGCCAACTTGGAGAATATCTCAGAAAGGAATAAAATACTTGGAGGCCAGTAAGTGAAGTAAGTGAAGGTTATGAAGGTAGTGATGGTATAGTAGCATGGGGTATAACAAGAAGTTACCCAAATTAGGGATAATGTTGCGGAAAGCCCCTATTATGTCTGTATTACTGTATTACGTATATACAGTTAAGGTGATCTAAATGCCTTTGAAACCTTATAATGTGAGACTGACCGAAGACCAAGTTAATTTCCTCAAAAGAGTTGATAACGCTTCAGTATTATTGAGAAGGCTTATAGACCAAGAGCGATTAAGATCGGCTGTAGAAGATTCAAGTAATAAGAGGATCCTGGCCAATAGCAAGATTGAAGAGTTAGATGATAAGATTAATTTCCTTAAGAAAAAATTAGAAGAGACCGAAGGCCAGCTTAAGAATCAGAGAGATTCAAGAGAATTTTATCAAGAATGCTCAGAGCTTATTAACGAGGCAAAGGAGAAAGGTATTGGCTATCTTATACATTTGTCTCGTGAAAACATTAAATTTGAAGTTGGTACGGTGAAAAGAGAAGAAGGCAGCATGTATGAAATAAACATTCAGCGAAGATATTATGATCCCAAAATGGATAGTAATGTAGTGGATACGCTGAAGTCATTCGAAGGACCATCAAAAGAGGATTGTATAAACCAAATCGAAAGATGGGTAAATGAACGGTTATCTCCTATCTCTCAAGAAGAATTAAGGTTCAAGAAAGCGTGCAAAGCATTAGAAGAAGAGATTAAGATTCTTGAGGATAAGAAGGCTGCTATGGTCAAGGAATTTCTTTCAATGTGAAGTGTATAGACGTAATACCGTAATACATGATTTAGAGGCTTTCCCCCGTAATATCTAACTATCCATCTTCATTGATTCCCTTATTATAATTGTATATACGTAATACAGTAATACAGTAGATATAGGGGTTATTCCCTAATAATACCCTAATTTGCCTAATTTCCCTAATTCTGAAGGCTGGACACTTTATCCTCTATCCAGTAAAAGTATCCGGCCAAGCGTAAACTATCATGGTATAAAGTATCCATCCAGCATAAACTATCCAGCCTATAGGGATAACAGGCATACACCCCCCAAAAGGACGGTAATTTGGGTAATTACGGTAATTCCAAAGGACTAGGCCATGAGAACACCATGTTATAATCCAAGCATGAGAAAGGCTGAATAGTGAATCCACTCTTACCGAGCTTTGGCCTGCTCCTTTGTTAAAGGATAGATGGGGGGGGCCTATATAAATGGGAGATAGGTTTGTTTTCCAATAAGAATAAAAAATTCAATATATAAAGAACCATGAAAGCGGGGGATTTAATGATAAAATTTATGAATCTTTCTCTTATTCTCAGCATCTTACACATACTAACTTCCATCTTCCTTTTTTCTTATAGGCCAGCATGGGTTTAGCCTTAAAGCGAGAGGCCCATTCGATTAAATTCCTTCTCTCATCTTCACTAAGATACTTTCTGGCCTTAACTTGAACGGCTATTATCTCAGAACCATTACTGGCTAATAGATCAATAGGAGTATGTGAGGCTGCAGAGCGAATAATAAAAGAGTACCCCATGCTCTCTAGGATTAACTTAACGTAATATTCACTTGATCGGCCTTTCTCATAAGAACTTGGCAATTATATTTACCTCTAAAAAATAAAGGTGAGAGGGTTATAATCCCTCATATACTTTCTTTAACTTTGAAAGTCTTGGCTTGGCATAATGCTGAAGTAGGATGCCTATGCTCTTTGGGCTCCTTCCCTGTAATAGATTGGCAGCTATGGGATTCTGAGTTTTATCCAATACATAATCTGCGAAGGCCGATCTTATCTCCTTTAAGGTATGCTCCTTTCCTAGAACCTTCTTGCAGGCTTCCTTGAAGTTGCTGATATAATAATCCCATGAGTGAGAGAAGGGCCTATCCCTATCTTTTAGCCTTAATAGGCAATCCTTAAGCTCCTGATCTATGAAGCCCCCCCACGATCTTTTACTCTTACCTTTATGGACCTTCGAAGTGTTATATATGCCATGCTCAAGGTCTATATTCTCCCAAGTTAAACTGAGAGCCTCACAAGGCCTGCTTTGGCGGCATATAAGGAGGAAGGCCTTTAACTCATCATCTTGAATCCCATTTAGAACTTTGGTAAACTCTTCATAGGTAAGCCTCTCATCTTGGCCTGTTAGATCATTTATCACATATTGGCTATCTTTGTATTTGTATTCGAATCCCTTAAGGAGTTGCTCCATATCACGAAGGCTTAGGTAAGCTCTGAAGGCCTTTATGCTCTTATTATAGCCCCCTTCCCTCTGTGTGGATAACCATTCTGCTATGGATTCTTTGCTTATCTCTTTATGTTTTAAGGTAAACCTATTCACAACGCTTTGGTATTCTCTTTGGGTTCTTGGGCTGAAGTTGGACTTAAGATAATTTGAATATGTCTCCAAATCCTCTAAGGTTATTTTAGACAGACCGGACTGTCGCAGGTTCAAGTCCTGCCCTCGGCACCAACGATGGCTATGAATAAAAGCTCGTAAAAGATGCTATCATTCTTTCTTATAAAAATTTGAAATTATCTTTCCAAAAAGCTAAAATATTAGTTGCTTTCAGGTTCTTGCAACGAATCGAGGTAGTGAATTATGAGTAAAAAAGCAGAAGACTTTTCTCAGCAGAGCACTTTCGAGTATGATTGTGACTGTGGTAAGCATTTCGTCAGAATTGGCGAGGCTGTAGCTCACATCAACAAGTTTAAGGATCATCATCTAAAAAGAATCATTGTTTGAACCTTTAGAATCCTAAGAGAATTTTCAAATCATTAGTATTTTTGTTTAACATCATTAAATTAGAGGTTATTATGAAGGCCGCCGCCGGGATTTTCGTAACTTTCAAATCGAACCCGGGCTAGAGGCTCTTTGCTTTGATCCACAGGCCCCTGTGTCTACCACTACACCACGGCGGCCACAAATATATTAGCAAAAATGGATTCGTAAAAAGTTTCTGAAAAAATTAATAGAGGCTTTATCTATCTTATTTTGGTCTTAATGGTGCACAGCGTTCATATGAACAATGAATATGTTCGCTATAGTGAGCTGTTGGAAGCAAATAAGTGGTTTAGAAAAAATGCGCCTACCGATGATAGAGCGTATGATACTTCGCTGAGATTTACTAATTGGCATGATCTTCATTCATCTTCTCTAGAACAAGCTAAGAAAGCTATCTTTTTCCTTAACCAATGGAGATGTCGAATCCCAAGAACAAATGAGCTCGCACAAAAGATCAAAGAGACGCATAAAGTTTTATTGCCTTTCTTAAAAGCGGTAGAATTTGAGACGTTACAAGACATAAATCTGGAAAAGATCAAAAAAGTTAACGATGAATGGTTAAGGATTAAAAGAATCATTCATCTTACGTTTGACGAATTGATGAACATGGGCTACAGATTCAGTTATGTGGCAACATCAAAGTTCCTTCACATGGTTAACTCTAGGCTTTTTATGATGTGGGATAATCGAATATGTGAAAATTATCACGTTAAGCCCTCAGCTTATGCATATGCGCATGATTTTATTCCCTTGATGAAGAGTAAGGCTAACCAAGCAATCGAATCGTATATAAGGGAACACAAGTGTGCTAGAGACGCAGCTGTTAGGGAAATCACACAAAACACAGGGAGGTGCTTGCCCAAGCTTCTGGATGAATTCAATTTGCGTAAGACGCAATTCAGAGGAAGATGAAGTTGCAGATGATTCAAGAGATATATTCGAACTTCTTAAATATAGGGCAAGATAGTTGAAAGTTTATTTTCTGAAGGAAAATATTGTAAGAAAAAGAAGGCGTGAAGCTAAACGATCCAGGGTGAAAGGTGATTACTTTGGCTAAAAATAAGGCTAAGACTAGGAATTTGAACCGTTTGAGAAAACCACTCCCATTTACAGTGGATGGAAAATTAAGGAATATATCGCTAGGAATATCTCTTGGAGAGGCGTATGTAGGATGTAGTGGAGGTCGCCTATATCTACGTGTGAGTATGTGTGATAAAAAAGCTGTTGAGATGGTCGCAAAAGCATGGGGGTCAAGTGTAGGAATGCACAGGTACAAAATACCGAGATGTAAACCAACACCAGAGAATCCAGAAGGACACGAATATAGCACTACAGTAATAGGGAAAAGAGCTGATTTAGTGATAAAGGGTTATGAGCCTGAAGTGATAGGGACTGAGTTGTATAACAAATGGAAGAGGCTGAAAAAGCGTTGTAAACAATAGTTATATGCAACTTCCTTAATTATAGATAATTTGGCGCACAGCGCTTTTTAAAAATCGACGGGCGAACTGACCTTTTTGGGATGAAGATCTAAGCGTTGTGCGCCAAGAAAACCATTATCTGACAAGGCTTAAATCATGATGCTTATGAGATGAGATTTGGGCCGGTGGTCCAGTCTGGTAGTGATGCCCGCTTCGCAACCTGGCGAAAGAGCGGGAGATCGCGGGTTCAAATCCCGCCCGGTCCACAATAAAGATTTCACTTGTCAAAATAATAAGTACAAGGACAGTTTGGTATCGATTTCTGCAAAGAGCCCTAAAAAAAGAAGGGGTGTACGGAATTCGGCTTTGGCGTTACTCTTAGGGCTTCTCCACTTTCGGCGGTAACATTCCCTTCAATCTATCAATGTACTCTGGGAATAACTTGCTCAAAGCACTAGGCGCTTCAGGCAATGGCATCTTGTACTCAAAGTTGGCAACCGATAAGGCCATGGCATCTACTGCTGAGACTGCAGGGATCACCCAAGGAGCTGCCTCTATAACACCATACATCAACCAGTCTGCACCGAAGGCTATGGGCATGGCTTGGCAAGTTGCTTCAACAGCTTTGTATATTTCCAGCCCCCACTTCTCTTTCACAAAGGGTTTCCAGACAGTTGTAGCATTCGATGGTGCTCCTCCAGCAGCTAATCCCATCTGATCCTTCACAGCGTAGATGGCTTTGCAACTTAGACCTATGCCTGGGACGGCATTGGCAAAAGAAAGGTCTACCATCATACCCTCGATGCCAGCCTCTTTTGCTACATCCAATAGACCCTTTTGAGTTGGTGTGCCCTTAATTACCGATATGGCGCCTGCTGGAGTCTTGTCCTCTACGTTAAAGGCTAGAAGTATGGATGCCTTGACTTTGGCATCTTTTATGGCAGCCACTTCTTCGGGTGCAGGTGCTGGGGGCATTATGCTATTGTGCACTATTCGTTTAGAAAGTCCAACTTCTTTCACATGCTTAAGACCTGCAAGTCTTACATCTAAGGTCCATGCATCAAGTAGTATGGGATTTTCCGATTTATCTCCGACAAAGTCCAGGTACTTTGGGAAGGCTTCAGCGGATATCCCGACTACATCGTACATGGATGATAGCCCACAATCTTCACAAAGACCATCTTGCTTGTTTATTAGATTCTCTGCCGCCTTTTCATCGAATATTCCTTCAACAGGGTCCTCCACTATTTTATGCCTCTCATAGAAGATTGTTCCTATCAAGACCTTTGGGTTCTCCCCTGGTTGTCCACCGACTTTCATCTTTCCTATTTGAAAGACTTTTTGTGGTGCCTTAAACTTAAACATCTATACCACCTTATTCGGAATAGATGGACTATAGTTGGCAAATAAATCTTTTGATATAACCATGTTAAATTCAGGTAGGTAAAGGA
>JACGUK010000097.1 GCA_024256265.1 archaeon | reverse complement strand
ACTCAACAAGGCTTTACCATAACCATGGAGATTCATGATAGATATATGATCTTGATAAGCCCAAACATCCTCTATAGATTGCTTGGCGATATGATGGACAATGAGTTGATAGAGAATAAGGAAAAGAGCTATTATATCACAGAGAGGGGTAGAGACGCTTTGAAAATTTTTACAGAAAAGTTGGGAGAGTCAAATCTAACTCTTGAGGGTGAGAATCTTGTCGAAAAATAATCTTCCAAAAGAGCTTATAGATTTCTTATCTCAGGGTAACAACATCCTTCTAATCAAGGGCAATCCAGGTACTGGGAAGACTATCTTAAGCCTTGAGTTACTGAAGCACTTTCAAGAAGATAGAAACGCAATCTATGTGAGTACAAGAGTAACCTCGGAGAGGTTGTTTGCTCAGTTTCCTTGGCTAGAGGGTGTGATCAAGCCAGAGCATGTTTTAGAGGCGCCTAAGAAGGGCATCACAATCTCCGATACAAAGATGAAAAAGTATCCAACACAGTTCGAGCATGTATATGATCTTGCTATGAGGACAGAGAATCCTATGATAGTAGTAGACAGCTGGGAGGCTGTCACAGAAGACTTAGATCCTGGTGGACAAATGGACGTCATAAGGCTACTGGAGACCTTGATCAGTAGCAAGAATGCAAACATCATTCTGGTGAGCGAAGCACCAGATCGCACTACTCTTGAATATCTCGTAGATGGCGTTGTTGTGTTGAATATGAAGACGATAGATGGTAGAAGGACAAGAGAGATCGAACTGATGAAGCTCAGAGGAGTTGAGATAGATCGCCCGAAATACTTCTTCACTCTGCTTGATGGAAAGTTCAGGTCCTTTGGAGAGACGAAGCCTCAAATCACTGAAGTTAAGAGGACTGAGCCATTACCTGATACTGAAACGCACTTTTCCACAGGTATTGAAGACCTAGACAAAATCTTAGGAGGAGGGTACCCTAAAGGAGGAGTAGTTCAGTTAGAGCTAGATGAAAATACTTCAGTACTAGACTTCCATCCATTCTTAACAATAGCGGAACTGAACTTCATCGAAAAGGGTAGAGCGGTTCTTATATTACCTATTGTTGGACACGATGCAAATATAGACTTAGAATATTTGAGGATGTTTGGGTCCAGTGAATCAGAGACACAATTCGTTAGAGTCTTTGAGAGAAAGATGCCAGGAAAAGATCAAGACAGACCATGCATAGTAATTCTTGATCCACAGCAAAGTCTGATGGAGAATCTTATGACAATAGCAAATGTTGGAAACGAGCTGAAGGAGAAGACAGGAAAGCCTGTACTTGGGATAGTTGGGAACGACGCCATCGTCTCTTACTGGGGAGAAGAATCGTATCGCGAGGTTGCTTCGGTCGCCGTCATGATAAGTAGAGCCATGGGCAACTTAATAATAGGCATCTGTACTCCTGGCTTGGAGAAGATAACTCAGATAGCCTCGAATTTGTCTGACATTCATATAAAGTTGATAAAGAAGGATGGGGCTTTGATGCTCTACGGGATCAAGCCCTACACTGGTCTGTACGGTGTTACTTTTGACTTTTCTAAAGGCTATCCTTATCCTAATCTTACTCCAATAGTCTAAAAAGACAAAACAGTCTGTCCTACACATTAGGAGTAATGAGTTGATCGAGCCAAAAGAGACCTTGAAAGGAGCCCCTCGACACGAGAAGCCATAGGGTATAAATTCTGGTTTAAAGTAATTTAACCTATTTGGAGCTATCAAGGATAGAGATAAAGCACATAGTAAGAGAATTAAATGAAATCCTTAAAGGGTATTATATAAGCAATATCTATCAAATAGATGAAGACACTATTCTCCTAAAATTACATCATAGTGAAAAGCCTGACAAAAGTTTGATGATATCAGCAGGAAAGGGCTTATGGCTCACAAAGTATACGGTAGAAAGAGAAGAGCCTTTAGGATTAGCATCATCTTTGAGGAGGAGGATAGTTAGAGCGAAGATATCAGGGATAGAGCAACCTGAAGGAGAGAGGATAGCAATATTAAATTTGAGTTCTTCTGAAGGATTTCTAAAGCTCATAGGGGAGTTCTTTGGAGAAGGGAACATAATCCTCACAGATAAAAACGATATTATCATATCTGCATTAAGGAAGTTAAAGGTAAAGCATCGTGAAGTGTTTCTTGGCATAAAATACTCCCTCCCACCATTGAAGGGCTTGAACATAAGCTCCTTATCCTTAGATGATTTATTGCCATTGTTAAGCTCAAAGCTAGAAGCCTCGAGATGGTTGGGTAGAAATCTTTCCCTATCAAAGAAGTATGTGGAAGAAATACTGGCAAGGGCTGAGATAAGTCCTAGAGCTATAGGAACGGATCTCAAAAAGGAAGATGCCCAAAGAATATTTATGAAGATAAAGGAAGTAATCAACCTTCCCGAAGCTCAGGATGCTAAGCCAATATTAGTTCTTGAGAATGGACGACCTATAGATGCTACACCCTTCGAGTTCTTGTCTTATAGAGGAAAGGATGTAAAAATTTACTCATCTTATCTTGAAGCTTTGGATGAGTTATTTACTGAAGAGATGAAGACCAGCAAATATGAGATCAGTCTTAAACCTTTGCGCCAAAAGATAAAAGAGATAGAATTCTCCTTAGAAGGACAAAGGAAGTTAAAAGAAAGCATATTGGCAAAGGCTGAAGCCCTTAGAAACGTTGCTCTAAAAATTTCAGACGTAGTTCTTTCACAAGGCATTCAAAACATCGAAGCTATAGCAGATAGAATCTCAGAGTTAGGGATCGATGATCTAAAATTGATAAGGGATAGATTATTCATTTCGATAAAGGGCTTAACCTTTGAAGTAGATAAAAAATTCCCAATCATGACCTTTGTTTCCCAACTATATGATGAAGCGAAGAGCTTGGAGAGGAAGTCAAGAGCTATAGAATCAGCTGAAGAGTCTTTGAAAGTAGAGAAAAATGCTTTGATGAAGAAGCTCGAGGAGCATGAAGTGATTATGAAATCTGAAGAGACGAAGGTAAGAAGGGAAAAGGCATGGTTCGAGAGGTACCGTTGGTTCATAACATCAGATGGATTGCTTGCAATTGGTGGCAGGGATGCTACCTCAAACACAGTCATCATCAGAAAGCATACGAAGGATAGTGACATAGTCTTTCATGCAGATATTCCAGGATCTCCTTTCTTCGTCTTGAAAAATGCTGATCTTAAAATGGAAATGAGCATAAATGAGACAGCTCAAGCCGTTGCTAGTTACAGCAGAGCATGGAAGGAAGGT
>JACGUK010000096.1 GCA_024256265.1 archaeon | reverse complement strand
TATGCAACCAGTAAGACTAGCCCGAAAGCAAAATTTAAAGGAAGGATTATTGGCTAGTCTCATATCGGTTGTTAGGTGGGCTCTTTGATAGCTTGAGCAAACATAGGTATGGATGAGTCTACGCTTATATGAACACTCTATTTCAAACTGTCTTTCATTCGCTTGACGGGTCTTTTTCTAGCATTCTATTAGCTGTAGAAGACGCTCTAAAAAAGAAATAAATATATATTAAGCCCCAATAGTCAATAGGGCACAATAATTGCCTCAATAGTCAATAAGTCATGATACAGGCTTCTTTGCCTCTCGTTGTTAAGTAAAGAGGAAAGCGTGGCCCGCTTATCTATCTTGGTTTTCTAGGATCCTTTTTTTGCTTTAAATACTTATGAGTTAGATATAGTCTAAGTAGGCTCTTTTGCTACGTAGCACCAGGATATCTTTCCACGTTTATTCTGCTTAACCAAAGGGTCTTTCCTGTGGTAATGCTCAACATAAGTGTAGGGTTCATAGCGTTTCTTACGAGAATTAAGAACGTACCTGGTGTGAAGAGAACCGCTTCTTCCACACCTGGGACACTTTTGAATCTTCGTTAAGTCCATCTCCAGTAGCCTTCAGAGTCTAACAGTATTCGGCCTTCTTCAATCTGAGTGTCAAAGAGGCGCTTGGCTTCTTCCCTGGAGAGTGCTCCGATCTTCATCGCATATTCGATAAAGTCCTGTTCATATCCGGTCTTCCACTCGATCTTAAGTTTGCTAAGAAGATCTCTTATTGGTAGGGGTTCGGAACCCTTAAAGATCTGTGGCATATGCTTCTTAGCTTCTGGACTTAGCAGTATAGGGCCTGAAGGCTCTGTCTTTTTTAACCCTGTTTTGTCTGGAAAGATTGGAAAGTCTGTGATTTTAATATTTTCGTCAGTTTTCTCGTTTGTTTCACGATTTAAACTGTCTTTTCTAACCCTGTTTGGAAATATGTGAAAGTCTGTGATTCTCGTAATTTCGTCAGTTTTCAGGGTTGTTTCACGATTTAAACGGGAAATATCCAAAGAAAAATAATATGCACACAATGGGTCTTTAATTACATCAATATTGTTGAGGTCTACGGGTTCATTTTTTTCTATAATTTGGAGAGTGCATTTCTCATATATTTTTTGTAGGTTAAAAAACCACTCTTTGAACATTTCGAACGAGAAAAAGCCTTCAATTACGAGAATCTTAGATTTTCTCGTAATTTCGCTTCTGATTGCAGTTACCAGAATTTTACGTTTATCATCAGGGTCAGGAACTTTATCAACCCAGCCTACATTATACAGAACCTCACACCATTTCTTAATAGTATGAGTAGAGATTGTTCTGTGCGTTTTCTCATTGTAGGCTCGCATTAAATCGTCATAGTGAACTGAGTTAACCTTACAAAGAGGTTCAACAGTATTGTGAAAGAATGTAATGATGTGGCCTGATATTCCTGTTGTTGTGGTTTCTTCTATAGCTCTGAAGATTTCAAAGGCTATATAGAAATCATCCATTACAGCAATAGTGAACTCTTCATGCATCCCCTTTTCATTTTTAAGTATAAGGATAGGGCGATTCATCCAATTGAGTAAAGCATTAAGTTTTATCAAATTTAAGAATCGACTAAAATCTCTCATATCTCTACTGATCTCAGCCTTATATATCTGTGATAAACGATCAGCATAAGGAATAATAACGGTTTTTGCAATATGATTGAGATTTATTTTTGCATAAGATTCTAAAACGCTAATGTATTTTTTGAGAGGTTCTAATTCAATGTCGTATTGTGATTTCATTAGAAGTGACTGTTCAATAATACTGCTTTCACGTTTACCTTGAAGCTCTATAGCATCCTGATATTTCTGTACTGTCATATCAGGCGTTATAGTCCATCCACGTGTCGATAAATCCTCAACATACTTTTGGTCTGTGGTACAGAATATTGTCGCGGGCCATCCGCTAAGAATAACGTGGACACCTATTAATTTGCCATCTATTTTATCGACATATTTATGACTGATGTTTTCTGCATCATGACTTAAGAGGGGTCGAAGTAATTGAAAGGTTTCTATATGTGGAGCTTCTAAAAAAACTATAATCTTATTGTGAAGATCAATCTCATAGTGACTGTTGGCAAGTCTTTCATCCCATCTAGCCCGAGCTTCTAACCACTCTTTCTCATTGAGTTTCCGATAGTTATCTATGAACTCTGATTTTCTTGGTCTATCACGAATTATATCTATTGGTTTGCCTTCATCATCTACGAGTTTTCCCCTGTCATGTATTAATGCTTTAGGAGAAAGTGAACCTAGCTTCCAAACATCATCAGAATTAAAATAATTCATAGATTGTACAGCGTTATAAGTTTTACCTGTACTACTAGGGCCTCGAAGGAAAAGGTTCTGCGGTTCTTTACTGTAAGCACTCAGTCCCGTTAAGAAGCAACATCTCTTAACGTTAAGATCATGCACCACTCTCAACGAAATATGATTGACGATTCTTGACAGAATATCGCTTTCATCAGATAGATCATTGAATGATTCACTTGACTTTAGGGTTTCTTCATCTTGCTTTAGCCTTTCTTCATTGATCTTTCCGTTCTCTTCATCCAACTTAATCCCTCTGTAAAGCATGAATTCGACTCGTTATTGTTAGGTACGCATGCAAAATATTGGCTTCGCTTTTTTCCGGATTAAACAGTAATCTAGTCCTGGTTACGATTAAATAATGTTTCTCAATAAAGGCAATGAAATTATTTAAGTCATCCTTAGTCCCTGTTATTTTCAGGATAATTGCTTCCATGATTTAACTCACCTCTCTTAACGCATTTAGTCTGAGGCCATCTTGTAGTCTTGTACACTGCTTCTAAAACACTGCATTCCACACCGTATTCTATGAAGTACATATACGCACAGACTTTTGCACCGTCTAAAGTTTCGCAACGAGGAATAGCAATAACGGTCAGTTCCTCATCATCTTTATATTGTCGATCAGGCAGCAAAAAATACTTGGTCTGTCGTCCCATCTTTATCCCTTCTTCACTCGAAAGTGACTCTCCTTCCCTGAACTAACATATTCACCGTCAAAATTATCTTTAAGTAGCTCGGGGCAAAGTTGCCGTTATCATATCGATATTCAGCGATGTCTTCGCTTGTTTTCCAGCACCAGATATCTCTCGCAATCTCTGAGCTAACTTTTCAAATGCATCGGCTATTGCCTCAACAATCATCAGTTCGACATTCATTTCACTATTCATTTTTATCACCTTCCCCCTTAATTTCTCCTCTGAGAGCTCGCTTCAAGTCAGCAAACTCTTCCAATATCAGACTTATGAGCGATTCAAGACCCTCTTTGTCTAGAGTCTTCTTCTCACTCATTCGCGGAAGACTCCTTGAGCATTGTCGTAAAAACCGACCGTCTGTCAAGGTCTTGGATAACCAGTTGTCTGATGTACTCACTGATGCTGATTCCTTTAGATCCCGCAATATTCTCAACGAGGCGACGGATTTCTTGGTTAACGTAGGCCCACACCATAACGGTTTTCTTTTTCATCTTTGTTCTACCACAAAGGTTATATAGTGTTTCGCTCTCATAAACTTTGGCGAAACAAAAACCCATTTAGGCGAAACATAATGAACAGAAAAGCCCAGAAAGAAATTAAATGGAAAAGACTGCGAAGACTCTTAGAAAAAATAGATGAAAGTCAAATAACCATTCAAGACGCTATGTCAATCTTAGAAAATAGAGTTTCTAAGAGAATGACGGAACATTACTTAGAAGAGCTTAAGGCACTCGGCCTTATAGAATATGATCCTGAAAGACGCGTTTACTTGACAGGGTCTCAAAAATCAGTAGTTGCAGAATATCTTTTAAGGCGATTTTGGAGACAGGAAGAAGAGATCGAGAAAGACTTACTTTCACCATTACATTGGACAAGAGCTTTCGAAAATGCCAACTTCCTCTATGAAGCTCTTCCTTCTCCTTACAAGGAAAAAGCTTATGCATGCTTCAATGCTTATAAAGAACCAAGAGAATTGGCAGATTCCAAACGGTTGGCAAATGGTTTGAGATATCAAACATGGGCCTTCACGAAACATATGCTCCAATGTATAGTAGCTATTTTGCATGAAATGGAAAGGAGAAGCATATAGAATTTTGAACGTGAACCAGGCCATAACCACGCTGAAAGCATGGAAGCCCTACCTTTCAAGGTAGGGTAGTTCACCTAACTCAGAGAGGAAGGTAGAAGCCGTTTCTCTCTCTCACACAAAAAATTTAAACTGTCAGCCTTGACTTATCCTCGATGCTGGGTTTCTCAATTCCCAAATCAATTATGCTCACAATTTCAATCAGTTTCCTATTGAGATAGAATGGCTCTGCTTTATCAGTAAGCAACGCAAAAACAATTAAACTTGAGTACAATTCTTTCAGTTGTCCATAAATGATCTGGGGATTTAATCCTTCATCATCGATGATAAATTTAAGTTCAAGCCAATGCTCAATCAGATCATGCAAAACATCATCAATGTTTTTGAGCATGTGCTTTCTCTCTTTCTCTACTTACACTTATTGTGTAATCAACCCACTCTCGAAGGATACCACATCTATCAAAGCAAAGAGCACCTTTGCAATGGCAACCATGACAGGGATACTTAAGTTTCTGCATATCTCCTCAACTTCCCAAGCCTTTAGAAGCTTCATTCAACAATATACGAATTACGCTCTTATAGTTGGGATAGAGCTGACCAGCAACCATCAGTAATTCTTTGAATACCTCATTTGTTTCTGGGGGGTCAGACTTAGGATTAGAATCAGACTTAGACACAGAATCAGACTTAGGCTTTTCAATATCTAACCATTGCCCTTTCTGCCGTTGTCCTCGCATTACTTGAAGGTGATTGAGGACAGAGTTTAGGGTTCTTCCCAGTTTGTTAGCGATCTCTCTCTGTCCATGGCCCTCTTCGATCATT
>JACGUK010000095.1 GCA_024256265.1 archaeon | reverse complement strand
GGATACGAAAGATGCTTTGAACATATTAAGCATGGCTGGATTGAATGAAGCTTTTCTATTCTTGAGGCGTTATAAAGAACTCAGCGATGGTCAAAGATATCGCTATAAAATTGCGAAGATGCTCGATTCGAAAAAGAACACTTGGGTGATGGACGAATTTTGTAGCACTTTGGATAGAGTTACTGCAAAAGTGGTTGCCTATTGTGTTCAGAAAGTGGCTAGAAGACAAGGTAAGACTGTATTAGTAGCTACAACTCATGATTATCTGTTTTATGATCTAAACCCTAATATTCATATTGAGAAGAGGTTTGGGCATGACGTTCATTTGAATTATTACAAATATGAGCAAAGAGAGTGTAGTATTCTAAAAGAAATCATAATGGAAGAGGGTAGCATAAAGAATTACAAAAAGCTTGAGCATTTTCACTATAGAAGCGGGTTACCAATCTTTACAAAGAAGATATATGTGGCAAAGATCAAGGATGAAACAATAGGAATAATAGTCTATGGCTCTCCTTACTTTCATCTTAAGGCAAGAAACTATGCCCTTCCTCAATACAATGGTAAGATGACTAAAGATAAAATGGCTATCATAAACAGAGATTTTCTTAGAATATGGAGGGTAATAGTTCTGCCAAAGTATAGAAGCATTGGCTTAGGTGTTAAATTAGTCAAAGATACTCTTCCTTTAGTAAATTTTCCTTACGTAGAAACTCTTGCCATTATGGCAAAGTATAATCCATTCTTTGAAAAGGCTGGTATGATAAGAGTGGATGCTCCGGAGACAGATATCGATAGACTGTATAAGAAAAATCTTGAAAAGCTTGAGAGTTTAGGTTTCAACCTCGATTTATTATCTTCAAAAAGGCATAACTTGATGGTTATTAATAGATTGAAAGAAGATCAGATAGAGGAGCTTAAGAGAATAATTCATAAAGATTTCATGGCTAAAAAGTTTCGTGGTAATGCATTGTTAAAATCAATAGATCAAGGTAATAAGTATGCCATGGCTGAGGCTTTAAAAAGACATAGACTAAACCCTATTTATCTTATATGGAAAAATCATATCTTCAAAGAATATCCTGATCCGGTTGTGAACGTTGCATCTGGGTGATGTTATTATGCTGTATTTAGAGGGGGCTTAGCCCCACGCATTATTCACCATTTTATAGAAGACCACTTGATTTTTTGTTGCTGATTTAGTTTCTTAGCTTTCAGATATGACCACCAAATAATATCAAAAATCCTCACTTTCGTTAAAGCAAGTTTGTTTTCAGAGACTTTTTTAAAAATTTTGGTTAGATTTTGCCAGTTGTCACCTTCTTTTATGTTGTCATAGTAATCGATGAAAATTTCTGGTTTCCCCTTCGTCCATTTTTTATTAATTTTTTTACGATACAATTTTTGAAGTGGATCGTCAATCATTGGAATAATCTTTGGATAAATTGTATGCAGAATCTTTGTAGCTTTTGAAAATCCAATTCTTTGCTTTCCTTCTTTGATTTCCAACAGTTCTCTAATAGCCTTATTATTGAAATCCCTGATGATATTATTCCTCTCGTTAACATCCACTCCTAAAAACTTATCAAGGTCATATTTGAAAATGCGCAAATCTATTGTTTTTTCAACTACTTCCTTGCATTCGCGAAGGAGGCTTTTACTTATACGTGCGCCAATTTTATTTACATCCTTAACTTTTCTGTTTCCAAGAGGAATGAGGTCATAATTAGCATAAAAATTGCTTTGGAAACAGTATGATTCGATTAAAGCAACTGGGTCAGAGACCACGAAAGGTATCTTTGAGAATAGAAGGAATTTCATTTTACATTCATCCAAATTTTTTATCGCCCATAATTGCAACAGAACCCCCAACCTTTTATCTTTTATGTTTGAATATATTCGACCTTAACTCATACTCTTAAATACTCTTAAGTAAGATTATTGCAGGAAAGTTAAATGATAGTTTGGTTATATTGGATAATAAGCCTAACAATCGTCACTTATACCAGCAGCTACATAGTCAGGAAATATGAGAATTATGGATTCGCTGCTTTAACCGCATTTTACACGATATACTTAGGAGCATCACAGATAATAGCCAGCAGGATAATAAACTTCGATCTAGGATTCTATCAATTCTTTGCTCCTGCAGCAGTGTTCATCTATCCTTTTGTTGCTCAAGCTATAGACATGATAAACGAGGCATATGGTAAAGCAAAGGCACATCTAGCAATATTCGTAGCATTCATAACTCAAGTATTGTTAGTTACATTCATAGCCATGGTCAATAGCTTGAGTCCAGCTCCGTTCTTTCAGTTTGAGGAGGCTTGGCAGAATCTGTTTGGATTATCGATAAGAATAACTGCTGCATCTTGGATTGCTTTTCTAATTTGTCAAAATTTAGATGCTCATGTATTCGCTTTTTTAAAGAAAAAGTATGAGAAAAGAGTAGTGATGAGAAGTCTTACAAGCGATGTGCTGGACTTGACTTTAGATAGCGTAATATTCGTAACAATAGCTTTCTATGGATTAATGCCAATAATACCGTTGATGATAGGCCAGATAATAAGCAAGAACATAATTGGATTCTTGGATACTCCATGGTTTGTATGGTACAAGAAGATGCTGACATGGAAAGAGACATCATTAATACCGAAAGGACTCTTACAAAGATTAAGGGCAAAGTTGGAGCGTTATCGTCTTCTTACAAAGGGTTAACCATTAGATGAATTAACTTGCCTTCTATGAAGAATTTTTCCTTGAAAAAGATGATAAGCCTTTTTGATTATATTTTGAACTTCAACTTTGGCTTCGGTATTGAATAACCATGCCTCTCCAAAGCATCCAATACATCTTTAATAGTGTATGAGTAATCTATGTGCAAGCACTCATTAGAATCACATAGATCACAGTATGCTTGACCATTTTTGAAGTAAACGCTAGATATTCTGTTCATCTCATTATCCACTATCTTGACATGATCTTCGTAAGTATTCAAATGCTCTAATCTAGGTCTTGGCTTATACATGCCATCTCTCTCCAACAGCATTCTCGTTGCAGTAATGACTACATCTGTCCTACTCACAAACCCTCTTTCTTTAGCCATATCTGTATTTAGATAGCGGTCTATCAACTCTACCATGTCTTTTGGTATGTTAATCTTCATCCATTTGCCCATGTTCCACATATGTTCCAAATATGGATATATTTAAATATTGTTTTTTATAAGATTATGAGGAATTGGAAAATAAAGCGAGATGCCTTTTGAACAATATTCTAAACAAGCCCTTTGATGAGGATAAGCATGGTAGATATGACTTCTTAACCATTCTTGAGATATTGATAACTATTAAACTAG
>JACGUK010000094.1 GCA_024256265.1 archaeon | reverse complement strand
TTTCTCGACCGCTTTAGGCGTCAGTCTGTAATTTGCTTTCTCCGACCCAACCTCAATAAATCCTTCCTTCACCAATTTCTTAAAGTACTTTGAGACAGCTTGTATAGTAATCCCAAGAACATCACTTATATCCTTCTGCTTCACATGCGGTTGATTTCTCATTATCTCTAAGAGGATCTGGAACTTATTGAATTCACCCCTATCTCTTAAGATACCCATTTGATCTATCTTATGTGATTTATTCAACCTAACTTCAATAATAGTTGAACGAAAGTTTATAAATCTTTGGTTGGATAATCCAACCGAGGGAAAGAACTAGATGCATATTATGGATGGAATACTGACACCGTTGTGGAGCATAATATGGTTTGTAGCAGCGTTCGTTTTTATAATAATAGGCGTGAGACAGATAATGAATAAAAGGAAAGAAAACCCTGCTTTCATGTCAATATTGGCTCTCATGGGTACCGCTGTGTTTGTAATATCTGTTTGGCATATACCCGTACCAGTGACTGGATCATGTTCACATCCTTGTGGTACAGCATTGTCTGCAATCTTGGTTGGACCATTTGTAACTGCTGTACTTTCATCAATAGCTTTGTTCTTCCAGATGTTCCTTGCACATGGGGGGCTAACCACACTCGGTGCCAACACTGTATCAATGGGGATCGTTGGTGGCTTTACTGGGTATTTTGCGTATCTAGCCTTAAGAAAGGCGGGTGCGTCTTTCTGGCTTTCGGCAGGCGTAGGCGGACTCCTTGGAGATTTGATGACTTACGTCACAACGGCATTGCAACTAGCACTTTCGCTCCACCCCGAGTCTGTTCTATCGTTCTGGGAGTTATTCACAATAGGCTTTATACCAACTCAAATTCCTTTAGCAATTATAGAGTTTGGGTTTACAGCTACAGCTATCCAGTATGTAGTAAACCGCAGACCTGAAATACTAAGAGGGTGGAAGAGGTAAATGGATAGGTTCACGAAATATGCACTTATTACTATGATCGCGGCTGTAACAATCATAGTTATTAGTACTTATGTTGGCGTCTTTGTCTTCGGAGGCAATATGGAGACGAAATATATTGTGATTATAGAGGAACAGGCTGAAGAACTGGGTCTCCCATTTAGTCACATTATTGAATTAGGTGAAGAAGGCGAGTACATTGGTTTTACTATTGCTGGAGCAGTAAGTGGACTCATCATAGGGTATCTCATACCCTCAATATTTGAACAAAACTATGGGCAATTAAGGAGGGAAAAGTAATGCTGGAATGGTTATTGGGCGATCCCTTAGTCGGCATCGGCACAACGGTAGGTTTCTTTGTTTTTCTAATCGTTGGGCGTAACTTGAAGTTAAGAAAAATGAAACGCAATAGGTAAAGCTGACCGACATGCATGTGGATTTTGGCGAATATTCAGAAGGGAATTCTTTACTTCATAAATTAGATGTAAGAGTCAAAGTAATTTGTGCATTTGTTGCAATCTTAGGCATAGTTATTTTAAATCACTGGCAGATGGCACTACTTGCTTTCATTACTTGTCTTGGTTTAGTACTGTATTCCAAAACATCATTGAAAGTCTATCTAAAAAGACTTCTTTATCCTATTTACATCATCACATTCGTTGCTATTATCCAACCATTTACATTTGGGTCAAATATAATTGCTGTAGTCCCAAGATTGTCACTTCCTGTCTATCAAGAAGGCATCTCCTTCGCTATCCTTATTTTTACCCGCTGTATGGCTGCTGTGGCAGTTTTGAACCTTCTGATCCTTGTAACGCCTATAACAGCTCTATTGGACTCTTTGGGATGGTTTAAAATTCCCTCAGTGATTATAGATACGATGATGTTGATGTTTAGATACATCTCCATTATTTCTGAAGAAAGTGCAAGAATGTACAAAGCGCAGCAGTCAAGATGTGGATATTCGAATTCATTAAGTTATCTTAAAAAGCTCAGGAATTATGGCACCTTGGCTGGGATGCTTCTGATAAGATCATTTGATAGAGCGATAAAGGTAGGTGATGCAATGGTATCGAGGGGATACATGGGCAAATCTAGGATTTTTATCTACCCCAAAAGAAAATTGCCATTAAGAGATGGTCTTTTGGGCTCACTCATAGTTTTTGCCATTGTCAGTTTGGTCTTAGTCGATATATTCATTTTGTGATGGAGGTATTCAATTGAAGGCAATCGAGACTACCGATCTATCTTACACTTATCCTGATGGGACAAAAGCCTTAGAAAATATCAATTTTACGGTTGATAGAGGGGAAAATATTATAATTCTTGGACCAAATGGAGCTGGCAAATCTACGCTGCTTCATCACTTTAATGGACTTTTGATGCCTACTAGTGGCAAGGTATTTGTTCTTGGCAACGAGGTTTCTAAGTCAAATTTGGATCAGATCAGACAAAAAGTAGGCTTTGTCTTTCAAGATCCTGATGATCAACTATTTGCTCGTACAGTTGGTCAAGATATAGCCTTCGGTCCAATAAATCTGGGCCTTTTAAGTGAAGAAATCAAGGATCGCGTGAAGTGGGCTTTAGAAGTTATGGGATTAAAGGGGTTTGAAAATAAATCTCCACAAAACTTGAGCCAAGGGCAGAAAAAACGAGCTGCAATCGCAGGCATACTAGCCATGAAGCCTGAGATAATTGTATTAGATGAACCTATGGCCAACATCGACCCAATGACTGCAAGCAAGCTTTTGAAATTACTTATTCAATTAAATCAAGATCTAGGGTTAACCGTGATCATTGCAACTCACGATGTGGACCTAGTTCCATTATTCGCAGATAAGGTCTATATTTTGAATAAAGGGAAAGTCGTCTTAGAAGGACGACCTGAAGAAGTCTTCTTAAACACTGAGATGATAAGAAGCATCGACTTACGCCTTCCCAGAATAGCTCACCTTTTTGAGATTTTAAGAAGGAAGAATCGTCTTCCCACAAACAAACAGCTTCCTCTCACTATTGGTGAAGCTAGAAGAGAGATATTGGGGCTTCTAAATTCTGGAGATATAATTAAGTTAAAACGAACAACAAAGGAAAGGTAAATTATACATGGGCTCTTTTGATCCTGCTCTAATAGGAGTGATTACTATAGGCTTATTACATGGGCTGGAGCCCGGGCATGGTTGGCCTGTAGCTCTTCTTTACTCTGCAAGGACGGTTAGGCCAACATTCTACGCTTTCGTCAGTTCAGGGATGATCTCATTTTTCCACTTCATATCATCTATGGCTGTTGTAGGGGCGTATCTTTTGGTGAGCGATCTGATAAATTTCATGAGCTCAATTCTCAAATATATTGCCTTTATAGCGTTGGTATTACTGGCTTTTAGGCTTCTGATAGAGAAGGTTAAAGATGAGTCCGAGGCTCAACACGGACACTTTCATGACAATACCAAAGATATTGAGCACGAGCATGAA
>JACGUK010000093.1 GCA_024256265.1 archaeon | reverse complement strand
GTATAGACTAAAATATCAGGTGTAGTTGTCATGATTCGTGGCCTTAGAACCTAACGACTATTTTAAAGCAATGATCGTAGCAACCATACTGAATGCTCAGCCTGAAAAAGCCATAGCGCTTCTTAGTAGGCACTTTCATATTGAAGAGCCTAAGATTAGGGTAGGTGTGTTCAAAGGCCATTCGAAAGGGATTAGAGCAGCTTATTCAGCAAAAAGAAAAGAAATCTTGGCCGCTAAGCGAGAGTATCTTTATGATCCTTTCACAATTCTGCATGAATTCTACCATCATCTTAGGTACTTCGATAATGAGCATAGAGGCACCGAGAAGCATGCCGACAAGTTCGCATTAGATTTTATCGAAGCATACAACAGAATCTTGCGTAGGCTTCTCCAATAGTCTTCACTGCACCTATGATCTCATCCCTATTTTCTAAATTCTCTAATAATTAGCGATGAAGTAGCGGGAAGACTGTAACTACTTTTCGAATCGGGCTTCCCTTTGAAATTCCTCCAAAACGTAATCCTTTAGCAGATAAACAGATTATAAACTTGGAAAAGGTCTGAAACCTGGAATAAAAAGAATATTGGGATGCTTTTACTGGATCAAATTTGAAAAAATAATATCAACATCCTATGTCAAGCACTTAAATTGGAAGAACCAGTAATAGCAGTTTACGAGTCTTCTAGCTATGAAGAATTTGAGCCAGTTGTCAAATCCGAACCAAATCAATGTATATGGGCAAACTACAAGGCCTGGAAAGAGGGAAAAACCCTTGTTCTATCTAAGAAAATGTTTGGGTGCAGAGGAGGAGCATTTAGAGAGCACTATTTCTGTTACCTTCTTGGCAAATCCTGACCAGTTATCTGCACTAATTCATGGTGCTTTGTATTTTTCTCCACAGGCAATTCCAGACTTGATTAAAACCACGGTAAGTGCTGGCTGTGGTTTGCTGATTTCCTTCACAACCTACGATAAGCCGCAGGCATTCATAGGTGCGATAGATATGGCAATGCGTTACTACATGCCCCTTTGTCTGCTTGCCTTTACTGTGAACAAGCCAATGTTAGAAAAGCTTCTGAGCCTAGACGAGAAAAGCTTTCTTTACAAGTCCTTTTGGAGAAAATTGGTCAAAGCGAGAGAAAAATGAACTGTAAAATGTCTATTCCATTATGCTAAACCTTTAGGCTTTAAAAATTATCGTTCGAGTATATGACGGAGCATAAATTAGCACATACCATGACATTCAGATAAAGGAGAGATGGTCAAAACGGTATGAATTCAAGCCTAGATTAAGTTAACCATTTGCTTTATATCTTAAAAGAATCAATTAAAATTGATAGTGTGATGACGAATCACCCAAAGTATTTCGTTAAAGTCTTGCAAAAAGAGAAGGCTTTCAATGTATCAAAGGAAGTTACAGCAAGTCTAAAAGGAGTTGTGAGTGGTAAGATGATGAGTAGAATGAAGCGTGAAGCAATTCAATGCCCTTTAATAAAAGAGGAAATACCTTTCTTAGAATGCTTTGCCTGTGGATCTTTTTTAAGGAGAATAAAAGGAGAAGTTCATTGTGCTGGATTAAAAGGTCCAAGATAAATCAATGTCAAAGCCTTTTAGAATGAAGATTCAAATTTATAAGAGATAGCTTTTATAGATTTACGAGAGGAGTTGGTTTAATGAGTTTAAGCCATATAAAATCTTTCTTTGAGCCATCATCAGTAGCAGTAATAGGTGCTTCTCAAATTATAACAAAGGTTGGCTATGTAGTTTTACATAACCTTCTTATGAACAAGGAGAAATGGGTATTCAATGGAGAAATCTACCCAGTGAACCCAAAGTACTCTGAAGTTTTAGGTGTAAAGTGCTACCCATCCTTGAAGAGCATTGGAAAAAGTGTAGAGACTATAATAATAGCGATTCCTGCACATATAATTCCCAGCGTTATGGAAGAAGCTGCGGAGATAGGAGTCAAAGCAGCAATAATAATATCCTCTGGGTTCAGCGAAGTAGGAAATGTAAAGCTTGAGGAAGAAGTGAAGAGGATAGGCTCAAAATCAGGGATCAGAATAATAGGTCCAAACTGCTTAGGCGTGTACGATCCTTACTCAGGCATGGATACTCTCTTTTTGCCTGAAGTGAAAAGGCTATCAAGTGGGAGAGAAGTTGTAGCAACTCCAAGACCCTTTCCAGGTTCTATTGTGTTGATAAGCCAAAGTGGTGCTTTTGGGGCTGCAGCATTAGATTACATGGCTGGTCATGGTATGGGAGTAAGATGCTTCATAAGCCTTGGGAATAGATGTGATGTGGCTGAGCATGAACTTTTACTCTACTTTGCTGAGGATAAGAAGACAAAAGTCAACTTATTATACATAGAAGGCATAGGCAAGGGTAGAGAGTTCTTCGAAGCTTCAAAAGAAGTCACAAAGCTCAAGCCCACAGTTGCTTTGAAGGCAGGCAAGACCGGAGCTGGAGCAAGAGCTGCTGCTTCTCATACCGCTGCATTAAGTGGTGTAGATCAAATTTATGGTGCAGTCTTCAGGCAGAGCGGGATAGTAAGAGCAATGAATTTAGAAGAGCTCTTTGATATGGGTAGAGCCTTAAACTTACAACCGCCAGCTCATGGTAAAAAAGTCGCCATACTTACAAATGGTGGAGGCCCTGGTATCGTAGCTACGGATACATGTGAAGAATCTGGGCTTTCGGTTGTGAAACTTTCTGATGATGTTATAAATAAATTTGAAGATTTGAAGAAAAAAGGTGAATTACTTCCTATAATGGCAAACTCAAACCCAGTAGACCTCACAGCATTGGCAACGAGCGATATGTATGTTAAGGCTCTTAAGATACTGCTCGATGATAAAGACATAGATGGCGTGCTAGTCGTAACATTGCCTCAAACACCATCTATCTTGGATGATGTCATAGAGAAAGTTGCTGATGTAGCAATAGAGCAGAAAAAGCCTGTGGTTGCTTGTGTTATGGGTGGAACAGAGATGGCGGAGGAATTTAGAGTTAGGTTCGAGAAGAGTGGCATACCTTCTTATTCTATGCCTGAGAGGGCTGCAAGGGCACTTTATAGCCTTATGGAGTATGGGATGTATTTAGGTAAATCATAGTAAAAGTGCCATCGACTCTGAACATAACGAAGGGATTCATTGGTTATTATCAGGTCTCGATGCGCAATCTACTGAATCTGGGGTCTATCTTTTTGAGTTTTTCAGCAATTTACTTTAGTTCTTGTCCATGGCTCCTACAAAGTCTCGAAGAGCCAGATACTCGCCGCACTTCTTGCACTTGCCATTACTGAGCTTCAGGATGCTACCCGCATGCTTCAGATCTGTTGAGTATAAGGACGTGTCACAATTATAGCAAACTATCTCGAAGGGCATACCCATTTTAAAATTAAAAGATCGGAATAAAAGTGATCTGGTTATATTGTCTTGATCATATTAACAATTTTGTTTGC
>JACGUK010000024.1 GCA_024256265.1 archaeon | reverse complement strand
TAAAAGGAGGAATTAGTGGAGAGGAAGAAAAGACCTTCACGGCAGCCCCCATCTCATCTTCGACAAAAATGTCCTTTATCTTGGTCTCGAATTCTGATATGGACCTTGATATATCTAATCTAGGGGCGGCCACGAGCACACTGTACTCAGGCATCCCGTTGGCTACTGCTTTTTCAGCCAGTTTGTCTTCTAGTTGTTTTAAGTTTTTACTTACCTTATATTTCTCCTTTTGGCTATCGTCGAGCTCCTTCGAGCAGATGTGCTCATAGGGGAGCGGTATGGTTAACCTCTTTACAATTTCAGAAACAGCTTGATCTTCACATTGAAGCAATGATGAGAGTAAGAAATCATCGGTAAGCGATAGAAACTTTGTGGGGTCTGGGTCCTCCCCGAGTCCAAATAGTATTCCCTCAACGAACTTCATTGTTTTTCCTGACTTATACCTTGCAACTGCTATTTCAAGCGCTTTACGAAACATTGCATCAATTACTGGCCTTGGGCCGCCTGAGTAGACATGTAAATACATTAAATAGAACGAGATGAAGACGCTCTCGACAAACTGCATGCTACCGAGCCTGAAGAGCAAGTGTTTAGTTGCTGGGTCTACGCTGGCAGACAAGATAATTCTGAACGGGTCTACTCTACCAGCTTGCACTCCAGTGTAATAAGAGTCACGTGCCAAGAATTCTAACCTTAGCAAGAGGTACATCGTTTCCTCCAAGTACTTCTTGTCAGGTGGAACTGTGAGCTGTTCCCCTCTTGAAACAGATTCTTTAAGTAAGTCTATCTCTCCTTTATTGAAGTGCCAAGAATCCTCTAAAATTCTTTTCATTGATTCCATATCGACAATGTGCACGTTTCTCTTACCAACATTGAGCCCACCATTGAGGCGAAAGTAGTTCTCTGATGCCCAAGAAAAAGGCCCATGCCCAGTGCAGTGTAAGATCGCAAAAGAACGGAGTAGTTTAGCGTCACTCTCCTCGAGCTTTAACGACGCAATGGCTTCCTTCGCCAAACGCAGTACTCCGAGGGTATGTGCATATTTACTGTGAGTAGCGCCTGGGAAGTTGATGTATACTAGGCCAAGTTGACGTATATGATTTAACCTTCTAACAGGCTGCTCACTTAAGAGCGACTCCTCTTCGGGTTGAATATCAAATGGACCAAAGACTGGGTCAAGGATTAGTCTCAAGTTCTTCAACACCTTTCTCAAAAGCTTCAAAAGCAGTTCTATCGGTAACGGCTACATCAGCAAAAGCCAAAACACTCCACCTTTTGGCAGCACTTACTTCTACACCCTGTAGGGCTGGGTAAGCTGACCTTAGAAGCATCGATCTTCCTTTAATCATCATCAAAGCATCTAACTCCCTAACTTTAGGCGGCGGCGGAATATCAACGATAATCGTTTTACAGCCAAGTTTCTTCTTCAGCCCCTCTTCAACTTTCTGACGCGACTGACTCAGGAAATTGTAAAATTCCTGTAAAGATTTGCGCTGAGTATCAATTGGGTCGGCACGGCTTGCCTTTTCTGCAAGGTTCTGTAGCCTTGCAAGGAATTCCGAGTTCAGTGCTCCTAATCTTTCCCAGTTGATCATTTTTGCCCCCTTAGCCTTAATATAAGGGAGAAGTCTTCCACTTATTAGGCAATCGACAAGCTTTCTCAACTCTGGATCGCTCTTGCCACATTTGGATAATGCAGCGAGCACAGAATAATCGTCTGACCTTGCGAACTCTTCTATACTAATATAACTAGTTCTTTGGACTAAATGCTCAACGGCTTTTAATAGCAAAGCGTTGACGCTACGGACTTGAGGGTTATACACGATGCCTGCGTAATTGAAATCACGTGTTACCAGAGTGCTTACAGCTTCTTGGATTCCATCCTCAAACATCGCCAAGCGCGTTTGATTAAAAAAGTTACATGTGGTTAAATAAAAGATCAGTCGTTCAGCGCTCATAGCTCCATATGCCACGCCAGTGTAGTATGCGTCCCGTTGCAAATAGTCAAGACGGTCAGAATCGATAGTACCGCTTACAATCTCTCTTTGATATCTTAGTTTATTTGAAACCTGCTTTCCAGTTACAAGATTAAGAACGCGTTTGATATCCTTTTCTTCAAGAACATTTTTACATAAACCTTTGATCTTAGGTCCGGATTACGCATAACTCTTGCAATCATCTTGCCAGCAAGGTGCATCGTCCCGACGCTATGCTCTAACCTGGTATGATTCGCCCCTAGAAACACTAAAGAAATCAGGCCCATCTGCCGAATGCGGTGCAATTTTTGCATAAATGGTAAACTCATTATGCTCTTCTCATGTGGGTAAATAGGAATAGCACCGTAGATCGGTTCGTAGCAGTAATCCAAATCGTACAGTTGGTAGGGCAAGCTGGGTTAAATATATATCGATCCTGTCGTTCTACCTCATTTCGTTATTCAGATTTTGGCAGAACAGCAAAGTTCGTCGGATTAAGTAGTCTAACGACAAAGCTGGCTATACCCTACTAATTTACAAGTAGAACAGCAGGGATATTTTAGTGAGTTCAGGATTCCTTTAAGTTATAAATCCTTAACACCTTTCGGTTCTGATGCATATTCGTGGCACGCATCTTCCTGGGCACTACCCTTCACATCTTTAACCAATCCACACACAATCATTAATCCTTTCTCCTCTTGAACCATCTGAGACGGTCTTTCGACCGCCATATTTGCATGCTCTTGGCTTATGTTGTAACGAGAAACACGTTTGGACCTTTGAACAGCCGAGCGCTAACCAGGCCTTACAGCAACTGGCTTCTTATATTCCTCTACCGCCTTTTCCATCGCTTTTCTCGCAAGAGCCATGTCCAGTTTAATTAGTTGCTTCACTACTTCGCTCTCTCTATCCAACTGGTACATAGTAGCACGTCCAACTTTCCTTGTAACTTTCACAGCACCTGACTTCTCAAGCTCACGCCAGTATTTGAAAAATGTTACTCGACCCATTTCAAGGTTCTTCACTATTTCATTCTTCGAGTAGTCTGACAGCGGGTTGTCCAAGAAAAAGTCTACGATTCTCAGAATCGGGCTTGCACCAAGATACTTCAGCAATAGGGTCTCGTTTGGTTTGTATGCCATCAACAAATTATTGGAATTGAAAGTATTTAAATATAAACTCCCAAAGTACCATAAGTGAACTCATGCTTTCAGACGAACAGATCAAGGCAACTATACTCTTCAAGCTCCATAAGAGAGGCAACTGGGGAGGCAGCCACACAGCGTTTGATAATCTGAAGAAAGGATGGAAAGATGAAGACCTGGGCAAGCATGGAGTAAGACGAGTGGAAAAGCTGGCAAAGGAATTGATTCGTCAAGGATTGATCGTCCCAAAGCCCACACATTACGGTTTGCAGGTATCTCTGAATCCAAAGGAGAATGAAGTGATAGTTGCTTTCATGAAAAGATTTTTCCCTGAAGTTTAGAGTGGAACCTTTTTAATCATCATGGAACTGGTCTATACGAAGCTGGGTGCGTGGATCAGTATCAACGTAATCCTTCATCATCTTCAGGAGTCTTTTGGTGAGCGTGTTCCTCGTAGAGTTACTATCATATTCTGAGCTCAGCTTCTTGTAGAAGCCTCTCATTATCTCTGTGAAATCATACACACCTCTATTCCGCTCTCTACCGGCATACTCAAATAACTGCTTCAGCAATCTATCTGCTTCTGAGTTGATAACATCACCCTACTCTTTTCTCCTTGGCAATCCTCTCTTTGGCTGCCCTGTAGGTGCAAGGCTTCCAATCCCTATCAAGCTCCGCTCCACTGTCAATTAGCTCATCTATGCTGATATATCCCCACTCAGCAAACATATCATTATTCAAGTTAGCATAGCCAAAAGCAAGATTTCTTTTCCTATCAAGCTCTGCAATTAACCAATAGAATCCAATCTCCTTGATCTGATATCTTTGAAATATTATCTTCTTCCCAAAAGGTATATTCTCTGTAGCATAAAGTTCAGGTACATCTTCACTCACATGATCACCTTCGAAATTCTTTCTTTAGCGATCTTCACATAATCAGGATTGATGTCACAACCTAGATACCTTCTCTCTAACTTTTTAGCAACTACAGCTGTAGTCCCACTACCTATGAATGGATCTAATACTATATCATCAGGTCTAGATGAAGATAGTATCGGCTTCACACACAATTCTTCAGGATATACTGCAAAGTGCGCTCCTTTGAAAGGTTTTGTGTTTATCTTCCAAAAGTCTCCAGGATTTCTTCCATCAGGATGCCAGACTCTTTCAGGATCGTTCTTATGCAGCATCCCACCTTCCTTCATCTTGCCGTTAGCCTTTTGTCTTGTCTTATCTAATACTGTAGTCAAAACGTCTCCTGGATTCTTTCCTAGAGGGTGGGTCGACCCAAGGGTTGAGCCTTCTATTCCGTGGCCAGGATTGCCTCCTGAGCCCTTCTGCTTGAAGAATTTGATCAGGTCTTTCTGTCTTTCACTCAAGGCCTCGATAATGTCGCCAGGGTTCTTGCCTATAGGGTTGCATGGCGAGAATATAGGATAGTGATCAGCACTTGTTAATCCTCTGAATCTTGACACATGCCTCTTGTACTTCCTTCCACAACTACGGCATGCTACTTCTGGGTCAAAACCAAAACTTCTCACTATGTCATCTGTAGATATAACATCTCCGGGATTTCTTCCTAAAGGATGGTTGTGCATGTTTCTGTTTATCTTTGACCAATATTTACCATATGCTGGATGGTGAGGAGGATTGATTGGTATACCCCTAGGTTTTCTTTGTGTTCTAGCCCTTGGACTGCCGTACTTTTCAGCCTGTTCTTTCATGTCCTTGAACTTGCCCTTGTATCTCTTATCTTTGGCAAATGATTTTATGAACCACTTTGGAGCATGAGCCATCTTCTTGTAATGTGAAGGTGCTTTTTTATCTGTTGTCTTTCCTCTAATAGTCGTAAGAGAGGTTTGCACTGCTCGTAGATAACGCTTAAGTGAAACTGTTTTATGGGGCTCTCTAATAACATCAAGATTGTAATAGTATTTCTTTGACTTTACAAAGTGGAAGATCATTTCATAGGTGCAGTTCAATCTATCTTTAACTGATGCTGGCATAGCATTTGGCTTATGCCAAACAATATCACTCCTACTAATCCAATCAATATCGTTTAAAGCAAACCTAACTCTCCAAGGTATGCCAAGCTTATGCTTATTCATGAAGGTATCACCGAGCACAAGATAGAGCGAACCGTCTCTCGCAAGGATGCGCTTTACCTCCTCGCCAACTCTCTTCAACTTTTCAACGTAATCTTGCAAAGTAGGCTCAAGGCCTACCTGACCTTTGGTATGATAGTCACGTAAACCCCAATAAGGAGGAGAAGTCATGACTAAATTGATACTCTCATCTGGTAAATTCTTCATAAATTCAAGACAATCGCTACAGTAAATCTTATTGAACTCAATTTCATCTGAGATTATATCACCTTAAACTCTTCTTATCCTTTAGTCAAAATCTTACCTTTAATCTCCCTTAAGTCAGATAAAGCTTGGAACGTTCCAAATTAATGAACTAAAGACTTTCTTGCCTTCTTTCAGTTTAATTTGCTCTAGAATTCCTTTCAGGATTTTTAGATTATCTGAACATACAATTACTCTGTCAAACTGTTCTAATGCTGTGCGAATATTCTTCTCTATGTCTGAAGTACCCAGTTCGACATTTATTGCAGTCTTTAGAGCTGGTATCTGTATATCTGGGCCTATCTTTTCAGCTCGACAAACCATTCCTTTATTCGTTAACTGCTTAATGATCCAGTATACATAGAATTCATGCTTAATGCTCGGCTTCTTTCCTTTCAATTGATAAAGCACTAGAGGTCTCTTCTTGCCGAGAGGAACACTGACTTGCGCTATTGAGTTAAGCTCTTTCAGCCTTTCAACTACTTCTCTATACTTCCCCTTATCCCAGCCTAAAAGCTTCTTCCTCTCTGTTCTTGATATAAATGGATATGTGTTAATGCTCTCTAAGAATGCCTGCTCATCCTCATTAAAACTGAACTCTATCTTTGGCATGTATGCCTTTATCTCTTTCTTTGATACGCTTCTCAGAAATACTTCTGGTGCTTCTATTATGAACGGTTCGCCAAATAATGGAGTTTTCACAATAGCTTGTCTTTGTTGCAAACTATTGATGTAATGAGTAAAATAATCTAAAGATGTGTACCAATTGTATCCTAGAGATCTTGCTATTAGTTCAATATCTTTCGAATCTTGAATTCTGAAGTAAAAATTATTCTGGCAGTTCTTTCTAATATCTTCTTCAATGTTAGACGGAGATTGAGATATTATAACCATGCTCAAGCCTCTCTTCCTCAATCTTGTAGCAAATTCAGTGGTAGTCCATGTATCTGTCACAACAAGCTTTCTTAAAATTCTTGGAGCAAGTAGCTGGGCTTCATCAGCTATGAACATGTTTGAGATTTTGTCAGATGTAGTTTTGTTCAAAGCTTGTTTTAAGTAAGCAGTAGCTATGGCATTGTAGAGTAGCCTTAACTCGACTCTATAAGCAACTTTGGCTTCTAATGAGTGTAAGTCAAAGACTATGTTGCGATCATCTAACTTGTTCAAGTCTAAGCTTGAGTTGTTACAATAAAATATCTCTTTCAATACTGGATTCACTTTGTACGGCTCTAATCTTACTAGCAAAGCTGTCTTCGTTCTATCAAGATTAACAAGCTTGAATGGTAAATCTTCACCCTCATAGTACATAACGTTATCAATCAGCTCAGGAATGCTTTGACTCTTTAGTATGCACTTATCAAGAACATAGTTCATCTGGGGCGATAATTCTTGGTACTCTACTTCAATTCCCTTAAAGATAGTCTCTTTCAACAGGAGCCTTATCAGACCGTAATCTCCTAATTCAAATGGATTAATTTTGAGATTTCTCTCAGTAGAATAATACTCAGTCTTGCCTTTCAAATATGGCATGATGTTCTTCCACTCCCCTTCAACATCGAGAATGAGAGCTTTGATTCCTGAATTCTCTGCCTCTATTGCTAACTTCATTGCTAACCTTGTCTTCCCGCTACCTGTGACACCATAGAATGCAAAATGATAGCCAAAGGAATTAACGGGAAGGTGGAACGATGCTCCATCTGATAGGTAGCCAAGCAAGGTTCCTCTCCCCATCTTCTCCAAATTTGGTGAGTGAAGAAAATCCATCAATGGCGAAGAGCAATAACTGCAGAATCCAGTTAAATCTTGAGTCAATCTCCCGCATGTTATGCATAGAGCATAAGAGATCATCACCACACCTCTCTGCATATTTTGCACAAGCAGATTCTATTCATGATACCTTGCCTCCAAACCTCCTTAGTTTCAACATGATACATGCAGAATATCCTCTTGCACCTCTCACAAACCCTATGGCAGTAAATGCAGGTCCTATTGTGGCATACGCCGCAAATGCCCTCTATCTGATCCCTTCTAACTATAGAACCACAGGTTTCACAGTCCCAAAGGTTAGGATCCAAACTAACCATTTTTATCCCTCACAAACTCTGTAAAACAATCTGGGCAGAACAGCTTTTCATCTAAAAGCTGGAGGCATTTTCCGCAGCAGGCTTTGCCACACTTGCTACAAGTGCCCATGCCTACTTCTGGAGTGATTGTATGCCCGCATGCTAAAGTGATGAACTTTATCTCAACCTTATCTTCGATTCAAACCACCTTAAGGCTATCTGAGGCCATTTATTGGGCTTCCCATCATCAGGATAGATTTCATCTCTCATAATTGCTACCACTTCGAGGCTTACGAACAAGCTTCTTGATCATTGGATTTGACGACTTTTGGGATTCATTCACGTTCAAATCACTAAATCCTAGAGATCTCCAGAATCCTGTTGTTTGCTCCGATGAATCTAGCCTTATGTACTTGAGGCCTTTTTCTCTTAACTCCTCTTCCAGTTCAAGATACTTCTCCCTTCCTAAACCTCTGCCTCTGAAAGGATAATAGATTTCAAACCATGCTAAATAGGCTATCTTCGACCTTTTATCACAGTAGACTTTGGCCTCCCCAACCAAGCATTCATTGCTAATCAAATCATATCTATTGTATAGAGTTTGTTCATTCACGAAAGCACCTCAATCATCAAAAACGTCGACAAAAGAGCCGCATTTCTCACACAAAGGGACTCCATTATCCCACCGAATTCCCCAAGCATTCTCACCTTCATCGCTTCTGTATTCTCTGCATTTAGGGCAATATCCTCTCACAGAATCACTTAACTTTCTTTTCATCAGTATATGGTTGGAGGGTACCAGGCTTCCTGCATGCTGTGCACACAAATAAAATGTAACCAGGCATTATAGACCCACAGTTGGTGCAAACCTGCTTTTTGTAGAAGTCAGTTATGGAATCCCCATATTCATCAGATTTAGTCCATTTCTCCTTCAAATATTCTTTTACATCTTCTATTCCAATTCCATGCAGTCTTGCTTTATACCAGACATATTTGCTGAAATCATCTATGAGTTCTTCTACACTTTCAAATCTCTTCATATAATCATGGAATGAAGAATCGAATTCTATGAATGCTTTGTCTATTGCATTTTTAATGAATTTGCTAAGATCTTTCTTCATTTATACTCACCATTCATATTCGAGCAGTCTTCGATAATACATTGCTTTACTATCATCAAGCTCGGACTGAGGCAATGTTGCAACTACTGCTCCATCTAACTTCTTTCCCTGACTCTCTAAAGCATAGATTATGGCTGGGAGCCAACCATTAAGCCTGTACTTTCTATCATAAAGTGGTCTTGTATATCTATAACCGCAATTACACTCATAGAAGTAACGAGTAACACCAAAGCCCAATTCCTTTCTGTCAACTATCTTCATTTTCTCATGATCTCTGGGGCATTTCATAATGTCACTCCAAGAATTTCTTCCAGTATAGGATAATCTTCAAGAAACAGCTTAGGATTTGACCTGTACCTCTTTATTGTCTCAATGACTGAATCTTTGTAATACCAGAAATCTTCAGAACTATTTTCAAGAATGTCGAATCTGTCGTGATTGCAATACCGACTGTAGAATTTCTTTGATGTGATTTCCCTAACTTTGTTTGGAATGAAGTATCCATCGTCCTTGATTTTGATTTTAACTTTCTCTTTAGATTCATTCTCGATTCTGCCAATACACGAATACTTTCCCTTATGAGATAATTCCAAGCCTGCTTTCTTTAAAATTTCAAAATCTTCATCATCATCGCAGTAAACTCTTCCTATTCCTTCTGATAGCAACCACTCTGCAATCGAGCTGTTCTCAATTAAGGAGCAAGCAGCATTATGGCACTGATCAGCATTGCAATTGTTTATGAATTTCGCTAAGTCATCATACTTGATTTCTGTATCGTAAAAGAATTCGTTGTTGACTCTATCTATAACTTTTTGATTGTTTCTATCAAACCAAAATATCTTCAAGTGAATGAAGGGATAGTTGCTATCTTTATCTTCTAAATCATAAAGTGTAAAGCTCCAACCATAGTTTCTGCAAGCTTCCTTCTTCGTTCTGTCTATATATGAGAGAATTCTCTCATCAAGGTTTTGTTCATTGATTAGAATCACCTCAAATCGTAACATCAGGAATATATTCGAGCAAGATGTCAATAGTATCTAAATCGTGCCAATCTATTCTATCGTGATATCTCTGAGTTGTTCTCTCGCATTTAACAACTAAATTGTATGCTTCTGCCCACTCTCCTCTCTCCATCAATCGCAACGCTCTCCTAGCATTTCTATCTGATACCATGTATAGACTATACTCGTAATTCTCTCCATAAGCATGAACTACCATAACTTTCTTCATACTTGTCTCCTCTGCTGAAGCATTTGGTAACGGTGAAAGGCATAGATGCTCTTGACTTGATCCGGAGCTCCATGGTTAGAAGCACATTGAACTATCTTCTCACTTAGCTCATGATAACCATCCATCAGAGTCTTATAGACCTTAACATCAAGACTTCCTTTGAGCCTTAACCTTCTAGCTTCCCTCTCTGTCTCATAGATCTCATTGTCGATTAATACAAGAAGGCCAGCTACACCATCGTAGTTCTTAGCCTTCAACAATTTGTCTGCTCTTTCAAGCAGATTCAACTCAAGCTCATCCAATTCCCTCAATGCATCTTCTCTCTTGTACCTATGCACGAAATCACTAAATGAATTTAGAAGTAGAGAAAAATCTGTCTTACGGATGTGCAATGATTCCGATGATCAAATATCGGCACAGATTTGCGTCCGTAATTTATTTTTCAATTCTTAGCGAATTGTAAGTATAGAGGTTATCATTTTCAATGAATGAAGAATCAAAGGTGCTCTAATGAGTAAGATACTTGTCGATGAACGATTTCTTTCGAGCGATTATTTGCCCGAGAAGTTAGTATTCAGAGAGACGGAGTTTAATCAGCTAGTCAGCAACATAAAGAACTTCATTAACACACTTATTATTGGTCCCGTAGGCTCTGGAAAGACAACACTTGTAAAACTTGTCAAGGAGCACTTGAAGAAGCAGATCGAGATAATTTACATTGACTGTGCTATATATGATACGCAGTATGCTGTGCTCAGAGAAATTCTCCCAAGTAGCAAATTGATAGTGTACAAGAGTGTCTACGAACTGGTTAAAGAGTTAGCAGATTTAGTGAGCAAGAAGAAGTTCTTCATATGCTTCGATAACTTTGTCAGACTGAAGGAGCAGGAAATGATCAGGAAAGCGGTAAGCCTTGGTGTTAATGTAATTCTGATCGGAAATATTGAGAGAGATGCCGCGATACTCAATGAGAACATTCTATCGAATATGCCTTCATTTATGAAGCTTAAGAGCTACAGTATTGAAAAGACACTGGAGATAATTAGGACTAGGTCTGAGAAAGCTCTGGCTCAGTCGACATACACTGATGATACACTAAAGCAGGTAGCAGAGAAAGCGAAGGGGAATATAACAAGAGCTTTGGGCATACTCAAGTTTGCAGCCCTTCAGGCTCAAGTAGAAGGCAAGAATTCTTTAGATGAACTAGACACAAAAAACATGTTCGATGACCCTGTAGATTTGAACGAAGACCAAGAAACATTGCTGAGAATTCTTGAGAATAAGAAAAATTCTTCTAGTGGCGAACTCTTCAAAACGTATCAGAATGCAATACGTTTTCCTAAAGGTGATCGATGCTTTCGAAAGTACATGCAGAAGCTCTGTTCATTGAATCTTGTAAGAACCATAGGCAGGAATAGCGGAAGGGTTTATGAACTCGCAGATGCTTCCAATATTAAGAGGACATCAATATAAAAAAATGGCAATATTCCCGAAATAGATGAAGTGACCTTAAAGAAGCTACCACACTGGAAGGAACGGTTGCATAGAACCATAAAGGAAATTATTGAAGAAGAGAAAAAGAAGTAAGCTATGGTTGGCTGATAATTTTACTCAATTTATCTAACGCATTGTCTTCTTCAGGATTTATTAGTTCAAGTCCTTCCTTTTTGGCTACTTTATTCATCTCCTCATCTGAAGCTACAAGCACCACCTTCTGCTTTACTTCATCTAAAATTTTCTTCGATTCTAAAGCGCTTGTCAATTGTAAGCAGTCTGCTGAAGGTAGAGCGTATTTGTTTGCTATTGAGATAGCTGATGCCACTAATTCATCGCTTACACTCCTTATCATGAACTTATCTAAAACATCCTTCAAGAATCTTGCCATAGTAACTCTAAAGGCTTCTTCTGATAATGCCTTTCTTTTTCTCTTAGCTGAGAAGGCAACCATAAACTCTAAGACTGTCCAAAAGGATATAGTAAAGCCATGCTCCTTAGATTCAAATATCTTATCAACAACATCAGAACCTAATTCTCTATGATATCTCTTGACTATGGCTGAGGTATCAAAGTAGAAGATGGCCATTCAATGCATCTCTATTCTTCTAAGCTTGACTACTTCATCACTCATTCTGCCTTGCTCAGGTATTTCTCTGGTTAGAATCACTCTAACTTCGTCTATTGGCTTTAAGTCTTCTTTATAAATTTCATAAATTTCTCTAATCTTACCTTTTATTGCGCTGATCTTTGCCTGGTATAGACCTATGGCTATCAAAGTCTCGACATCTTTTTGGGCTTTGACGTAATCTTCTTTCATGTCCCTCATGAAATCAATTAACTCCCTTGAATTTAAATTTTTGATTTTTCCTTTCTTTTCCATATAATTCATCTCTTCTTAATTAAAACTTCTCTCAATGCCTTTCTCAAGTGCCTTTCTACGTTAGCTTTACTGATAACTTCATCTAACATTTTGTTCTCCCACTCCATTATTTCAATATCTAAAGTTAATGCGCGTCTCTTGCAGTATTTTGCGTCAGGAGATTTCTTTTCTTCACATCTAGGACGAATGGTTCACCAGAAAGAACATAGCCTGTGACGAAAACCCTGCCAACCTTTCTCATAGCCTCATCATACACTTTATCGAATTCTTTGTCAGCAGATAGGACTATGCCGTCTTTCACAGCCACATACATATTCGGATACTTCTTCTGTAATTCAGCGTAATGCTCGTTGATCCATTCAAAATCTTCGACCTGAGCCATAATCACACCCAATCTCAATTAATAATGTAAGCTTAAATTGTTATCCTTTTAAAGTAATCTGAAATCAAAAGATGAATATCCTTTTGAAGCAGATTTCCTATTCGCTTCTGACAGATTTGAATATCGGCACAGGTCTTCTTCCGCAACTTATTTTTCAATTTTTAACTAATTGTAAGTACAGAGAGTCATAGCTTCAATGAATAATCAGTGGTGCTCAAATATTTGCCTGAGAAGCTGATCTTCAGAAAACTAAAGATATGGTGAGATATGAGTTTAATTGATGTCCTTTTTGAAGAAATAGACGAGGAAGTTCTAGCAAGAATGCCTGAATGGTTCAAAGTGTTAAGAGAAGCTTACACAGTGAGTAAAAAATGATTGGGATTGAGTGAGTTTAGCTAAAGCTTGACTTCTTCATAATAGTCAATCCCAAAGCAGATAAGTTGTGGTTGGGTCTGGTCCCACTTTTCTTAAGTAGAATCTCTTGTTAGGATATTTCTTTAGGGCTTTTCCACAAGCTTCATCTAAAGTGTTGCCTATTCCTGCCAGATCCCCGGTTTCAACTTCAATGGCTATGATCTTACCAAAATAATCTTTCTCCCACAAAGCCCTATTCATGCTGTAAACTTCTTCTCCCCTTTTAATGAGTTCTGATTGCATATTGATCAATAAAACAAATTGTCAGCCAAACCTTAAAATCTTTTCGCATGAGGTAGTAAGTGCAATCCCTATTTAGACTTTTAGGTAATTGATGGGTGGCAAAGTAATTTCTCAGCGGCGTCTCCGTGAGGATCAATAAGTCCGACACCTTCACCATCATAAATTTCATTCAAGATCATCTTCATACCTAAATTAGTCATTTAAGAATTGTTTCAGATCTAAGATATAATCATAGTTGTCGTGTAGAACGTTTCTTTTTAAATTCTTGATTTTGTCGTAATCAGCTCTTTCTAATCCTGTTTCCAAACGTATTGGATATGTGAATCTTCCACAATGGTCTCGCACAGCAACTACATTTCGTGTTTGTGCCACGGCAATAATTAAACAACTTTTATCCTGTCCCTCTTCATTTTTCATTGGTATCTCTTGGAAATGAACATAATCGCCAACGTAATTGACATACCTTTTTAGTACTGATTTAGTGGATTTAAGTCTGTTCTCCAGATCTTGTACTCCTACTATTCTTCTTGGCGGCTTATCGGTAACTCCGATAATCAAAACCCCTCCTTTCGCATTTGCGAGGGCAACAATTTGTTCACAAAACTTAACTTCGGCTTCCTGTTTATCTTTAGTAGCTCTTATTTGCCACATTTCGAGAGTCTCTTTGAAGTCCCATAATTGGCTTTCGACTCTGTTATCACCCATAGCAAAGACTATGAATGATCTCCAAAAGGATTCTTTGCATAATAGCTGTGTGTGCGCTTTATACTTCTCAACCTCTAGCAGTATATTTCTTAAAGAATCCCGAATGAACTCAAAGTACGTGGCAAACTCCTCTAGAACTTTGTACGATGTTTGGAGAAGCAGTCTTTGTTCGGGAACTGAAATTAAACCTTGATATTCGGAATCACTTGATTCGGCAATCTCGCTCAAAATACTATTGTGAACATATCCTATGGTGTGCATTCCTCTTATTCGTAAACCAAGTGCAATTTCCGTACAGATCTTAACCCCCGTTTGGTCTTCATCAACGGTATCCGCAGTGATTTCTATCCATCGATCCGATAGTCTTGTCGAGCCCCAAACTCTATAAGTAAACAATACGCAAGGCGCAAGAACGTCTCTTTGGGATAACCAAACAACATATTCATATAACTCACGAATCTCTCTACTGTGGATTTCTATAAATTCCTTTATCTTTCCTATGAGGTATGAATATGGCGCAAGATAATTGTAATTCGCTTTTAATGAGGATGCATCTTTTTTGAGTTTTTGCACATATTCTAATGCTTCTTTGGTTCTTTTCAATAACTCTTCAATTTCAGTCTCCTTTCTAAAAACCCACCAATGAATTTCATCTTGCCCAACATTTTTGCCAAACTCCGTTAGTTTTTCTTCTCCGCTGTCTCCTTTCGTAAAAGACTTCTTATGCATTTCAGTATCTGCTTTTAAGATATGCCAGTGGGTCTTGCCAAGCATTAATGATGAATCCGAGAATAATTCTTCATGGATACCTTCTGGAATAAGCGACATTCTCTCATTTCCCAATCTCTTTTCTCACAATTACTTTTAAGGATATATCTTCTTGAAATGAATAAAGGATTTTTGCAACGACTTCCCTTGCCGCAAAACGCAGTTAATCTGTATCTAAACAACACTCGCTCGCATTTCACTCAATTTTGGCGATCAAACTTCGATACAATGACTTTATGCAACTTATGTTTGACACCATCAATTGATTTTCTTGCACTCGCGTTGTCAATAAAGAGGTGTCTTTTCTCTTTTCTAATTCTGATTTAAGATTGCGCCGTAAGTTTGACTGAACTTATTCTATAAACATACTTCTATCTAGCTCTCGGATTGTTTTTAAGATAGCATCTAATACTTTTGGCTCACTTATTAAGGCTGACATAAGCCTATCTGCTTTCTCCCTCACTTTGTCCAGCTCTATAGAGGTCTTCACGTCAAGGCATAACCCGCATATGTTACAAAACTTTGAGTCTGGCGTATTCTTTGCATGGCATCTTGGGCAGATCACGACTTTGAATCCTTCTTCTCTCCTATTCTCTTCATTTACGATTCCATTTAATCTTAACAATGCGTTGTCTACATCCCTTCCTGAAAGATGAACATAAGTTGAAGCCATCTCAGAGCTTTGGACCCAGCCAAAATGCTGTTTTAACTGTGCTTCTGTCAACTGATTTGCAAGATGAGTAGCTCTGGAATGTCTGAATAGATGAGGATATACTCTCTTCTTGATTCCTGCTTTCCTTGCAAGCGTTCTTAGCAACTCGCTGGCTGTTCTATGTTTTAGCGGGAGATCCCTGCTGTTTGTACCCAGGCTAACCCATAGCGGTGTATTATGATCTTCTCTTAAAGGATGAATGTTTATCCAGCTGGCAAGTGCTGGAGATGAAGCTATCACTCTAACTCTTCTCATGCCCGTCTTTCCATCCACTGTTAATACTGCTCCGTATTCATCAAACTGCACGTTCCTGATCTTAAGCGAAAGCGTCTCGCCAATTCTGCATCCTGATTCATAAAGAACGAGAACTAATGCTCTATCTCTCGGTGTTCTAGCAGCTTCTGCCATTCTCTTAACTTCCTCCTCTGTCAGTAATTCCTCTGGAAGCTTGCGTGTGCATCTCTTGGATGTAATTCTGATCCATCTAACTTCTTCAGGATAATTTTCTTCACCTTTAAGAAATCGAAAGAATTTCTTTATCGAGAGCTTGTAATCTTGCTTAGTATTCTCTGAATAATCCGGTCTTCTCTCTATCTTCTGTACAATTTCTACAATATCTTCCTTAGTCATTTCAGAAAATGGCTTGTTGACAAGCTCAGCAAGCTTTCGTATTTCTATTACATATTTGATTATCCTGCCACAGCTTAAGCCTTGAGCGAAGAGATATCGAGAGAACTTCTCGATCAATGATTTGTTCTCTTGAGGTATGTTAGAAAGCTTAAGGCTTCGCAGAACTTTCTCAAGAATTCTATCGTAATCATATACTTCGGCACAGACAGCCATACTATCACCTTATTTTTTGTTTGAATATGGCTTAGGGACATGCGGTTGTGCCGATAGTGCAGGGGGTGCACTGCTCAGCACAAGGACAAGTCCACTAAGCACAGACAACTTTTCCGAAATTTCCGATACTCGTAAGTATGATTTTTCATAAATAAATTGTTATGTCTACTGGAGTGTTAGGTTTTGGCTTCATGATAAATATAGATAATTTTTAGATATATGGTAAGCTACAAGGAAAACCATGGAAGTTCCGCTCTGGAAGATAATGCTTATCATGCTTGTCAATACGGCAGCCTTCACTATGGTTCTTTATATCTTCCGTAAAAAAACCCTCAAGAATATTTTTAGGTACCCTTTTTCTTTATCTCTTTACTTGGCTAATTACTTCCTTAATATTAAGCCCAATCGAGGTATCACCAGCAATACTCATCCTGATCACTCCTGCTCTACTTGCATCTGTGCCGAACATTTTATCGCTGGTCCGCTCCGATTACATTAGTTCTAACACCCTTGCCACTTCGGTCGCATCTTTTACATAATGAACGCTTTTGAGCGTTTGCATTATACGTGTGGAAGAAAAACCCGATCAAGAGGATATGAAGTATCTCTTTTCACTAATAGGTTCATAGCCGTCATGAGCATGCGCAAAATACTCCTCTTCTTTATCTTAGCGATACTTGCGAGTCAGAGGCGAGATTAACCTATATTCACGACCTTGGTCATCTCGCTCAAATATCGCGGCGAAGCTAAAAACGATGTAGTTGATGCTATTAAGGTAGCTTCAGACAAGCAAGCAACTTCTTTTGTTTCTTAGTTGGTAGTTTTTCTATATCATGCTCCCACAGAAAGAACGGTATCCCTGGATCTTTAAACGGCCATGACTTTGCTAACCATTTTACTATATCCTTTGGTGATGTCCATTCAAGCTTCACAGCTAGCTGTTTCAAAACCATCTAAACTAGTACGCTCATAGGAAGCCACTTGAGCTGCTTACTCTCCAAGATAACGTCAGTTAGTATGTGAGCCACTTCATCTGATGCATGGGTAAAGCACTTACCGAGCCGCATACCAACCTTCGCGATGGGAGACAGTATTATTTCCTTTTTGGCATATCCTTCTAGTTCCTTGTTATACCTTTCGGTAATTATCTGATCAATCTTACTAAAGCTATTAAATGCTCGAACGACATCAAATTTGGATAAGGAATCATTAAATTCTACAACGCTTTCCTTCATTTCCTCCTCTTCATGAGTATTGAAAAGAGCCATTAGTTCGTCTGCCCTCAATTTCACATAGTTCATATCTATCGAATTAGATACCATAGAAGAGCTTAATGGAGAAGAAGATAGAATATCCTTCCAGAAAGACGTCAACTCCTTTGGCAAAAGCCTAAGGTAATGCATGTATTTGATGTCTTCAAGATCATAATTTTTGTAGCCGAAGAAGGTATTTACTAATGGCTCCACGAGAAAGCTGCTATAGGAGGTTAATACATCATATCCGAATCTAGGTTTGGTCTAGAGCAAAAGGATGAGATAAAGGATGAAGATCTAGAACACTTTGATACGTTAAGGGCTATACTCTTAATATGGAAAATGAAAACCTATCTCGAACCCTTACCTATAGTAGAAACTAGTCTGGGTGGTTGTTTAAAGGAACTTTACAAGCCTTTACTTCAAGTTAATTCTCTTCTACACTCTAAAACGACTATAGAAATCATGGCAAATAATATTCTAAAAGAGAGAGAAGAAAAAATCAAAGAAAACGTAACTCCTGAATGCGAGGCATAATCTGTATCTTTTCCTTGTAAGCTTAGTTTAAACCGTTCTCGCTTTAGGCGAAAATGCACTATCGTCTGAGGGGCATTTCAGATTCTATCACAGTCCCTTGCCACCTTCGCATCCCCTTTTGAAAAATTCAAGATTCGCACAAAAAGGGTTATATCCGACAATGAACATAGATTTCTAACAGGTAGCTAGGCGAAACGGTGGCTTGAAATTCTATCGCAGGGACATAGGTTTATCGAATCAAGGGATAGACTAATGACGACAAGAAACAAAAACACATCATCAATAGAAGAACTCATAGAAGATCTAAGAAACAAACAAAATTTCGGGCTGTTTGTCGGAGCGGGTATTTCGATAAATGCAGGGATACCTGGTAGTAGTGGCGTGATTCAGATTCTTAAAGAGCGATACCCTGAGAGTTTCCAAGAGGGCCGTTGCTATGAATATGCTGAAGCGTTCAATGCAGCTCTCCCTGGCAAAGAACATCAAGCAGAACGCCGTAGATTAATTGAGGAACTCTGCGCAGGAAAGTCTCCCGCCGAGGAACACCGTTTAATAGCTCACTTGGTTGAACACAGAAAGTTTCCAATTGTTTTTACGACCAACTTTGACCATCTAACTGAGACAGCTTTAATTACCCACTGCTCCTTGCAGCCTCGAGTTTACCTATATGATGACGACATTGAACCCCAAGAATACTCTGATGAATTTCCAAAGCTTCTCAAATTACATGGGGATTTTCTGTTTGAAGACCTTGCGAACCTCGATGAAGAAATGAAGGATAGACTGAACGAAAACATGAGGACCAAACTCGTCAGCTATCTGCAAGATCGTGGGCTAGTGGTGGTTGGTTATGGTGGAAATGATGAGACAATTATGAACCTTTTGGAGGAGGTCGTTCAGACTCCAAGGGGAATAAAAAACGGGCTGTGGTGGGTTATCTACAAGAAAGAAAATCGCGATAATGATCGCAAAAATCAAAGGTTAACCAACTTAATAGCCAAAACTCGGCTCCAAGGCAAGCGTGCTGAGATCATTGGACCGACAGACGCAGTTAGCTTCCTCAAAGAGCTCTGCATTTCCCTAGGGCTCGATTTTCCCAAAACTATTCCTTTTGGCATTAATCCTAAACGAAGAAACCCCATTAGTGCTTGGGGGGCGCGCTTCGGAAGAGCACGTCAATTGCCGCCAATAGCTAGTCCTGACAGCCTCAGCGGTGATCTATCAAATGCATTGAACAGGTTGGAAGAGGTACTAAAGACTTGTGGTGTTTTGTGGCTCACCGGACCGACTATGGCTGGGAAAACTACGCTCATTGGGACGCTCTTTGCTAAACTTGGTCCCAAAAATATTTTCTATTTCAGTCATCGTTTTAGCCAGAATCCGGTTCGCTCTAGCCTTGGTCTAGACCTTGAAACATTTGCTAACGCGATTGGCGTCTCCACAGTCACGCGCTCTATCACGATGGAAGATGTCGTTAAGCCCCTTTTCAAGAAAGGGGTGGTTCTGGTATTCGATGATCTGTTTCCAGAAAGCTCTGCAATGAGGAAACAGATTTGGGAAATGTTTGTAGACTTGATTGTGATCCAAGCGAAGGTAGGTCGTGGGAATGTTATCCTAGTCTCATCGAACGAGCCACCAGAGGAACTGTTGATAGAGATTTACCATGGAATACTCGAAAAGACATTTGGTAAAGGACAACCCTTTTCCATGGTAAATCGGCAAGTAAGCACTTGTGCGCCAGCATCCAAAATATTGGCAACAAGCGATAGAGATCTACAGCAGTCAATGAAATCTCATTCCAGCCGAAACATGCTTTCTTCCTGGCCACGAAATTATCGGCTAGATCCTGAAGACTTTGGCGTTCATCTCTTGAATATATTAGATATTTTCAAATCGAGCAAATCCAAGCAATCTTTTGAAGATACCATAAGAGACACCTATGGGAAAGGCATGCCTAAGGTCAAGAAGATCCTGAGGATAATGTCCCTCCTGCGGTTTGCTGTGTATCCTTTTGTGTTGAAGCAATGTGTCCAGACTGATACTAAGACCGTTCTTGACGAGTTGGTTGCAAAGGGGTTGGCTGAAAAGCGAGGTTCAAAATATCTGCTGCGGGATAGTGTTCAGGTCTACCTAAGCCGGCTTGATCCAACAATTAAGGAAGAAAGGTTAATATTAGCGGAAAGACTCGAGAATCTTTCTCGTCAGTCAGAAAGACTCTTTGATTCACTTCATTATCTAATTGAAGCAGAAAATCTTTATGGGGCAGCCGGCGCTTTCTCAAAAGCGGCAGAACTGGGTATCTCAACTGCTAATATAGAAATCGAAAGGGGAAACGTTGATATTGCCTTTTATGACCTCTTGGATTTTTTTGAGCTAGAAGCCTCAGGATCACAGCTCATGTCGAAGCTGAGACCTGGAGAACAAATTGAGTTACTGATTACCTTCTTTAAGGCACGGCGGGGGATGCTGGATAGAGGCGTTTTATCAAGGGAAGAGGACACGAGAATTACCCTACTGTACAACTCTGTAGCTGAAGCAGTCAAAAGGGATCTACCAGTACCCCTCCAAAAGTTCCTTGAGGGAAGAATTGCCCTTGAACTTGAGAATCTCGATAAAGCGATCAGATGTCTTTTGGAAGCTGAGAAAATTTTGTCGAAGCAAGGTCCCTCGCAGGAGCTACGTGCTACGCAATTCGGATTGACCAATGCCTTCCTATTAAGAGCTGAAACAAGAGTCCCTCCAAATCGCGAAGATTTACAGGATGCCTTCAAGTGGGCAGAGAGTGCACTAGCAACATGCTTGAAGATAAATGACCGGAAACACGCCGCTCTTGCTTCTGACAATGTAGCGGCCTGCCTTTTGAAGTTTGGTGCCTATGAAGAAGCTCTGCGAAAGAGCGAGGAGGTAGAGAACACCATTTCCGAAGAAGCAGGATTCACGCGAGATAAAGGTGTTGTGTATGGGAACATTTTTTCTGCCCATCTTGCTCTAAGTGATAAGAGAAGGACGGAAGGCGACTCTGGAAACGCCAGAGAGCACCTCAAGCAAGCTGAGGGATACTTCTTAGAGAGCAACCTCAACTACGCTTACGTTTCAGATTGGAATGGTGTAGTAAGGAATTTCGTGATTCTGTTCCAATTTGTGTTAAGGAGAGAACCAAAGGATATAAAAGGTCAATTTCCTACACCGTCTCAGTTATATCGGTGGATTTATAATATGTGGCGTTGGGAACCGCACAAGCTATTCAAGTTTGTTTTGGAAATCACTATACTATGGAGCAATTATAACCTTAAACGCAAGCATCTCAGCTCTGTAGTTTCTTCTTTAAGGTCTTTTCTCAAGCTCACTCATTTTGTGTCTCAGGAGGAAGGTGAAAAGAAGGCAGTAAGTAATGTTCTGTATTACCTTACTTGGGTTTATCAGGCGCTCGGAGGCGTGGTGGTACAGGAGAAGGTTCTGCCAATAATATTAGAAGATGCCCCTGGGACGTCTGACTTATACAAGTGCTATTTTGAGTGGCTTATTGATCCTCAAGCAAGTCTAGATCAACTTCTCCAAAAATCCAAGCAGAATGGAAGCTTATTATGGAGCAGATTCGTGGTGGTTCCTAGAGCCAGTCCTAGACGCATTGCTCGAAACTGCAGGTCTATCTACATTGTATGGCTGAGTATAATCTTTCTATCTACGATTTTTTGTTTAGTTCGGCCTCAATATGAAGTCAAAAACAAAGTGCCTATTTCTCCTCTCGGTTATTCATATACGAAAATCATTTTTGCTTATAGTAATTCTATTCAAATCTTCACTACTAACATAATCTAATGATGATGCTTTTCTTTTGATTTCTTTTACCATATTATCTATTTTACTAAAGTCTTCATCAGTCATTTTCCATAAATCTGTAATCTCTTTGAATAATCTTTCGAAAAGATCAATTATCTCTTTATTTGACATTTGGCTCCTCTCCTTAAATCTAAAGTACATTTTGCTGATAGTATGATTCAAATTTATGGCTTTCAATCGATTTCTGCAAAATAGCATCTCCTCATATATCCCTGAGTACTTGGCAAAAGTAAATCTTTTATCATATTGGATATCTTCTATATTTTTTAGTAATAATTCAAAGTAAGGTTCATGCTTTTCATTTGTAAAAAATGTTAATTCCGATGAATTTGCAATCACATCTATCAAAAAATTATCTTCTTTGATCAACACTTTATTTTCTAAAGATTTAGGCAATCCCAATAAATACCTAGCATCTAGTAAATAGATTTTCCCAGAAAAATCTTTTACCATGTCTGGAAGAGAACAATAAAACTCTTTACTATCTTTTTGAACTCTTACTACAAGCATTTCTTTTCTAAAAATGTCTTTTTTCAATAATTCTTTAAATATAGGGATGTTTTTTCCACCTAATCTTGTAATAAATGCATGCCTTTGTTCAGGAATGTCAGATATCTTTTTATTTATAAATTGTTCGTAAAGTGAATCAGCGATTATAGTTTTTATTTTGTTCCTGAATATTCTCAATTCCTTATCCTCAGCAACTCTTCCCCTTGTAACCGTGAGATTTGGCTTATCATCTCCTATAACATTTATATCATATTTATGAGGAATTTCTAGTTCTAAATATCTCCAAGGAAGGTTTACTGATATCCCATCACATGAAAATTGTCCATCTTCCAAATCTATAATTTTAGCATATCTATCAATGTATTCTCTTACGTTTCTTCTAAGGAGTTCCATAAATCTTGGATACCTGCGTTCTTCCACTTCCCATGACTCAAGTTCGAACATATCATAATAATGATCGAGTATCTGCATAAAATCTTTAGGCAGTACCTCATCGATTTTAATCTTACGGCCGTATTTATTTGAAAAAAACTTCAAGATTCTTTCTTTCGCATCGTGAGGAATAAATTGCGAAAATACATCCAATATCATTTTTCTTTCATCAATTCGCTTTCTAAATTCATTTTCAGATATCATAATCTCATCTGTTGAAAAACATAATTTTCCTTCACCGTCTTTCAAAAAATAAAGGCTTAAATTACCTTTTATACCTTTAAATTTATTATTTTTCGATAGGTCAATTTGAATTTCAGATATTTTTCCTTCCAACCCCGAGCGCGATATGGGCTCTATTTTAAATCCTTCGTCCTTCAACTCTATAGGTTTTGATATTTGTCCGGTCTTTACGCTAATTGGGAATTCAACATGTTTAGCGTATTCTTGAAGGATTTTCAGCAAATCAATCTCTTGATCTTTTTTCAGGAAAAGGGTGATTTTAGTCCCATAGATGTCCTTCTTTCCGTCCCTTACAACAAAAAACTGAGAAGGGCCCTCAATTTCAATTTCCAATGGTTGACCTTCTTCTGTTGGTGATGATTTCGCTCTGTAAGTTTCAATGACAACTTTATCTGCAATCATAAAACACGATAAAATCCCTATTCCAAAACGTGAGATAGGATCAAAATCAAAACCTCTCTTTTTAAATTCCATTCTTTCTTTGTCGAATTCTTTTGAGCGGTAATAACTGACTCCAACTTTCATGAAATAGTTTTGTATGATATTTATGCCCATTCCGATTCCGTTATCTTCAACTTCCAAAATATTAAGGTCGTCTTCAGTTCTATGAGTAAATTTGATTTCCGGTTCATAACCTATTCTGTCATTCATCCTCTCAAAGGCTCTTCTATGTCTACAAGCATCAATAGCATTTTGTAACAGTTCTCGAATTGCAACATTCTTTGTTTCCCACAATTGTTCACCCATTAACAACATGAATATCTTATCAAAATCAAGAGTAAACTGAAACGGACCATAATAGAAACCTTTCGATTCAATGAAATTTCTGTTAACTCTTATTGGTATATCTAACCTATATTTCCTTGCAATCTCTTCTTTATTATCTTTAAGAAGATAATTGCACCTTTCTAGCTCTGTGTCTATTTGATCAATGAATTTATACAAAACGTGTTGATAAACAGGATGTGTACATTCAGCTTCGTATCTGATTTCGTTGCCTTCAATTCGCCAGCCGGTAATAGACAGATGTTTTATCCATTCGTTTAGACTTACTTTGCTCTTAGGTGATATGTATTTGAAAAGCGTCTTAGGTGTTCTTTCTCTATCAAAATCCATTATATCTGCGAGCCTCAAACATATTGATAAGAATTGTACATTTACTGGTTGGTCGTGAATCATCTTGTCTCGCCTGAAGATATCAATAAGTGTATCTCCTGACTTCTTCCTTTCGGCTAAATCTAAAGCATCGAGGCAATGACTTGCACAAACCTGTGCAACATCTTCAGCGAAATTAACACCACAATATTCCATCAATTGACTATAGTTTTCCATGATATATTCCTGTGCTCTCTTACAATGTCTTTTCCGAATAAATTCTGTAATAAGTGCATCCTCCAGTTCAATTGCAGCGCGGCTGTCTCCTACCTTAAGTGCATTTTCTACTAATGATGAAATCTCAGGATTCTGCTCACGAGACTCATTAAACTCATTGCTTTTTAATATACTCTTAGTTTCCTCTCTCGATTTCACCATGCCAATATCATGAAGATAGGCTGATAAAATGAGAATTGAAAGTTCAACAGCACTTAAGGATTCAAGCGTCTCAGTGGGGATGATTTTGTCCATAAGTTCAACGATTTTAACCGAGTGGGTTGTATCATGAAGAGTGTATTCAGGGAAAGTATCATGTATACGGGTGAGAAAAATATCCGTATCTTTGACTATCGTGCTAATAGCATTATCTAATGATATTATACTTGGCGTAGAAGACGCTTCGCCTTTCTTTTTTTGCAAGGTTTGATATATTCTTGTGCGGGTTAGTCTTTCCCATGTAGTCATTAGGATTGTACATGATTTATTGAACGTTAGATTTAAGTTTTTACTTATAAGATAAATCCCCTCTCAATTGCAGATGTACTGTGCTGTTTGGACTCGCACCTAATTGAGTATGAAAACCTCCTATTACGCTCAACAAATAATGAGTCGTGACGACATGTCTTAATATTCTCCTATAGTCATGTTCAAGCCGGGAAGGAAAGGTTTCGCTTCGATATCAGCAGACTGACCATTAACTGCCTTTGGCACTCTTCCATTGGGTTGAACTCTATGAATGCTGTAGGGAACTACCCTGCTCTGAGGATGTTCTTATTCCTCCACAGGTCTATCTACATCGCATGGCTGAGTATAATCTTTCTGTCTACGATTATTTGTTTAGTTCGGCCTTGATGTATACTATGGCTGAGTATAATCTTTCTGTCTACGATTATTTGTTTAGTTCGGCCTTGATGTATACTAAGAGTACATCCTTTCCCCAGCCTTGAATGCCCGCTCCCTCCAATAAAGTATTTAGACTGGTGAAACATTCACCTATGATTTTTTCTTTCTCTTCGGCCGCCAGTTCTTTCCATATCTTCGCTTTAGGCACTGAATCGACGGCGATAGAGATCAGGTCCTTAACTTGTTCTTTTTCTATTGGAAATCTCTCATGCCACTCGCTTGCAACATACTCATCTATTGCCTTGTCTAAGAATTGAGATCCGACCTTCTTGATAATCTTAGAGTATTTCTCCTCTCCGAGTATACCCTTGATGCGCTCGATGGCTTGATTCTTGGCTTCTTTCCCATGTTCTCCAATTCGACCATAGTCATCTCTCATTTTGTCATAGTCTCTACGTGTCAATTCAGCGGCCTTTCGAACCGCTTCTAGTAGTTCTTCTATCTCCTTACTTGTGATGTCTAAGCCCACCTTATCTTTAGCGGTCTTTGCTATCCATGGTGCCACAACAGCAGCTATCAGGGTAAGTATGAAGTTTGAATTCAGGAGATTGTAAGCGCTTTCGCCAATATTGCCGGGGAAGAAAGACAAAATAATTAGAACGCCAATGACCGCCGCGATTCCTATGGATGCAAACTCGAAGATGCCCTTCCATGGAGCCTTTGCTTCAAGCTTGGGTTTTTCTAGAGTCAAGATGGATCACCTCAAATTAAAAATTCAGATGTGCCTAATATAGATTTAGGAGCATGTCAAATCAACACTCACACAAGGATCTTGTCAACTTCTCCTGTCTCTAAAAGTAAGTTCATTTTTTGAGATTTCTTAGTTCTTTTTAGGATTTCTTCAGCATCCCTAAACTTAATAGGTTTCTTTTTATGTCAAACGTTTCGCGGATAAAAGAGGTTCTGCGAAGCAGGATTTGGGCGGAGTGTAACGAAGCCAGATACACTCTGTTATATGCAATCGGAAGGTACTTTCTTTTATCCAACTCTCCGTTTTAGCTCTTCGAGTATTTTATCAACCTCTTTTGCTTCTTCCATTGCTACTTCTGGAGGATAAATTACTTCTAAAACTATTTCTTTAGTTCTTTTCAGAATTTCCTCAGCATTTTTAAATTTAATTTTAGCATCTCTCATCTCTTTTAGCTTATTTTCATCACTTAATACATCCCTATATATAAAGACGATCTCACGACTAATGGATATTTCCATCTGCTCAGAGTGCTTATAAGCTTCACGCAGCAAATCCAAACACCTTGCCCTATTATGCCAGTCTCCCAATTCGCGCCTTTTTTGTTCAACTGGCTGAAGTTGCTTAATTGCTTCATTCTTATCGCCGTACTTAACGTGTAGTTCTCCCAATCTGAAGCGAAATTCTAAAAGTTCTTCAATAGGTGGCTCACCGGGCTTAATCATATACCAGTTGGCTATACCTTTCTCATAATATTCTTTTGCCAGTTGAAAGTACTCCTCCTTTTTATCCAGAACGAGTTCAATTAAATCTGTATAGCACAATCCCAAGTTACGGAAGTGGTGACCGCACCCTCTATAATTACCAATCTTTTCTCTACAAGCAAGGGCCGTCTCAAAATGCCTAATGGCTTCTTTGATAAGATCGATGTTATCTTTACCCTCTTCTCTCCGAATTAAGCCAATAGCATTTTCAGATTCAGCTACACCATCAACATCTCCATGCTTTTCCTTAATATCTTTGCTCTCTTTACATAGAATGTGGCCCATAGTGAGGTTATTTTTAGTCTTTAACCCAAAATGAACTAGCCCAAGAACATTTAAGCATCTAGCGTAAGCAAGTTCATGTTCTTTACTTTTATCCTTTATTGGCTCAAGTAGCAATTTAGCTTCTTCAGCGTATTTCTTTGCCTCAGGAAATTGTTGTAATGCTCTTCGTTTAAAATTGGCTAAATCTATCTTTACTTGTGCTGCTTCAAAATCGGCGCCAAACTCTTTAAAGATTTTAAAAGTCTCTCCATAATATTTAATCACTACTTCTGCCTTTTCTTTTCCATACTGTCTATCATAAACTCTGGCTAACATTTGCTTCGCTTTCGCCTTATGCTTCCCTTCTCCTAATTTTTCAGCTTCTTCAAAGTATCGTATTGCCTCATCCCGGCGCCAACACGTCTCCCAAAGGCGTCCAAGAATCAAATTTCTCTTGTATTCTTCAATGCCCTTAGCCCATTCGGAAAAGCCGTCCTGGTATTTTTCCTGCTTTAACAGGTCAGGATAAGCACACCTCCCAATCTCAAGAGGGGGGCAGAGTCTGTTTTGCACAAATTCGCTTGAATTGCCTACAAATTTAAAAGATGCTCTCCTTTTCAAAAGCACGCTGTTCACATTTATAGTCTCCCAATTTTTCTCCCCTGGAGGCTTACTCTCCTCAACCTCCTTTTCGTTTTGCAATCTTTCCTTGCCCCATATAATTTCACCAATTGGTCCCTTGGCATACTTAAACCAGAATATGAGCCTCTCGCTGTCCGTATCTCTAAGCACTGGATATATGCTAAAGTCGTCCAAACAGCTGTAACCCATAAAGCAAAAATCAAAGTTTTGCAGGAAGTATTTAAGCGCCCTCCCTTTAGTTTCACTCAAACCACGCCCCACTTGGTGCAGAGTAAGCAAAAATGTCCTAAATCTCTCATCTTCTTCTTTATCTTCCTCAACACTGCCATGTAACTTAAAGATATACCCTCCTGGTGTGTTTTGGGGATTTGAAATAGATTTCAGAAGTTCTCTGAACTGCTCAAAATGTGTATCCGTGTAACATACTTTATTTTTAATACCGATTCCTCTTAGCTCACATGCTTGCTCTATCAAATTATCTCCGTTAGTTGTAAACACCCAATTGCCACGCCTAAGTGCTTCTGCTAAGAAAAAGTGGTTAGGATTAGGACTGTGCCCAACAAATGCTTCCAAGCATGTAAGAACTTTGGGGCCTAACTCCTCTTCAAATATTTGCAATACCACTTCTGGTCTAAGATTTCCACTCAGAAATTTATACTCCTCATCCCTTAATTTATTGCCCGTGGTTAATCGAATAACTTGCTCATTTAACGTTCTAAAACCTGGAACACCTGAGGGAATAGAAATTCCTGCTCCTACGAAGAAAACCATCCTGCGACCAAGAGCTTCTGTCAGTTTACTAACGAGAGCTTCCATCATTATATCAATTTCACTATTCATTTTATTCCCCACCTTTTCCTTGCTCATATTTCTTTTAATTATAACACTGCTTAATATCAAAGCTTAAATTTAACTGTTCACCTTTTTATCATAATTTTGGCGACCAAACTTTTTCTGATATACTGATTCAGTACTTGTAGTATAGTAGCATCCCAAGCTACTAAATAGTAATGATTTCCGATCGTCCTTCTGGTCTCCCTCCATCTTGGCCAATTCTTGATCCTGCAGTTATCGCATCTGAGATCAATTTAGCGAGATATTTAGTTACAAGTCCAGCCTCGGTCTTGTAAGGGTAGGTAGGGCTTTGGGACTTCCCTAAGCTTCGCCTCTTCAGCTTTTTTCATACTTGTTCATAATGCTTGATATTACCTCTTTGGGCGTCTCCTACAGTGTGGTTTCACATAGGCGCTACTGACTGCTTGGGGGCCTCTGATAAATAGAGAAACTAAGCTTCCTCCTCTAAGGCGGGGTCTCACTAGATGAACTTTGCGGAGATGGAACTTCCGATAGTGCCCTTTCATCTTGACTTCACAGGCGGTTAGTCTTTGGCTTTGCAGAAGGGCTTTGAGAAGGGTCAGGAGTGCTCGATCTGTCATTTTGAGCCACCAAGACATGTTATTATTTCATCAGAGTAGAGCCTGAGTTTTTCGGTTTCTTTATCAGTGAGCTCCCGGGAATGGGCGATGGCATTTCTTATAGGCTCTAACTCTCGGAACTTGGCGAAGATTATTTCTTTATCTCCGAAGACTTGCTTGAATGTCTTATTCCAATTGTCTCTTCTGGATATGATTTTGAAGTAGTCGGTGAAGTCTATGTAGTGGACTGGGTGTAGGTCAGGCTGGGTATGCCAGGGCCAAGGCTTCTCGTTCTTGACTTTCCTCTCTTCAGCCCTTCTCCTGACGTCTTCGGGTATGCACTGGCTCCACCAGCTGGATGAGATCCTCTCCAATCTTGCCTGGATATGGGTTCTCAGTTTGCTTTCTAAGTGTTTTAAGGTCTCATAGGCTCCAACATTGCTTGATGGCTTACTCACCTGCACAGTTTTTTGTGGTATTGGGATTTGGTCGTTCTGGATCAGTTCTAGCCCTGAGAGCTCGTAGAGAAGGGCCAAGGCTCGCCTTATTCTGGTGTCAAGCTTGCTGTATTGCTGGCTTTTGACGAGTTTTGAGATCAGCTGGTAGCTGTTTCCTAGCGGCTTTAGGTTCGGTTTAATGACGGATACATTTTGAAGCCAGTTTCTTATCCTTTGGAACCAGGATAGGTATTCTCCCTCTAAGCTTCTTTCGTTCGCTTCTATCTGCTGTCTCTGTTTATCATCAAGAAATCCTTTGACGCCTTTCTTCACATATTTTCTACCGAAGGGAAGGTCGAAGATAGAGGATGCTACGACCACCGCGGTTTCACCTAAAGCTTCCTTTACGAGCTCTGATGTTACGTCTTTTCCTTGTCTTTTCAAAGCGGTGCATCGGTTGAGCATATCTTCTCCTTCAGTGATGAAAGATCTAATGTGGCTCTGAAGATATTGCGACATAGTTATGTCACATCATCGATCTATTCAGCTTTGGAGTCTTCTTTGATTGTGGAGAAGGTCTTCCTTTTGGGATCGCAGAACTTCCCTAAACCATCTTCTTCGAGGAGTTCAAGGTGAAGCTTTGCCGTTCTTGGATCTACCCCTGCCTTCTCAGCGATGGACTCGATGTTGATGCACATGTATTGGGTCTCTTTACTCAGCTCTCTTATGGCATCCTTCACTTTCCTATGAATCTCCCTGGATGACAATTGATACCTACATCCTTGGAGTAGATGCTCTAGTATAAACGTGTCTTCAGACTGATTGCAATTTTTCACATCCAAGACGAACTTGTCTGATATCCTGCGTCTGAGATTAACTAGAGATAAGAATAAAAATGGGTTTTAGGAATGAACGCTGTAGGCGTTGAAGATGAGAAGGAGTTTTCAGGCAATGTGTTTAATGGTAGTGCCTCTAAATCAATACTGCTAAGTTCCTCATTTAGGTTTTCTTAAACTCTGGGTAAATTTCGTCTATTCTTTCAAGTCCTTTCTCAATTAAGTCTATCATCACTTTAATATGCATGTAGGGATTAATTCTACAAATCGGCGAGTAGTTATGTGCAAGCTCGCGCGCAACGACAGCAAACCATCGATATCGTGTGTCTTCTCTTACAACATTAAAAAATAATTGACCGTCTTCGTTATAACCGTCTGTCGCTTTCTTAGCAACGCAAATCTTAATCGTTTTCGAATTCCCGCCCATTGTTTCCACAATTCTAGCTATTAATTTTCTAAATTCCTTAATCTTTAAAATATCCGGAATCTCATTTTCTATTTCTTGTTCCACAAATATTTCTTCATCTTCTACAATCCTACGTTCCCAGTTCTTTGGCGATAATATTGTTGGTACTAATGTATGTCTAACAGCTCCTTGTGTTCTTACTGCTGAAATATCTTTCGCAGGTTTAAATATTCTTCTTGCATCAATGCGATGGCCTTCTGTTTCTTCTTTAAGTACTTTAGTGGTTTCTTCTACTATTTCATCAAGAGTTGGTGGGATATCTATTATAACCTTTGGTGGCAATTCTGACATGAGAGCTTTCTTAACATGTTCTATTTTTTCTGAAGAAATAGTTGGTACTTCAATTTGCTTTGGCACAACTGGCTTTATAATAGGTAGTGTCGTTGGTAGTTCAAACTCTTCTCTCTTCTCTATCGTTGGAGTAACTTCAACTTTGACTTCTGGAATTACAGAACCCCTCTCAATTGGTTTTTCTTCTAAAGTGACAAGGGGTACGCCTAATTGTTCCATAATAGAATCTGCATTATACGGATTCTGAATGATAAGAGCAATTTTTGTTGAAAGATTTGTCCATTCTCCATCACGTATTTTTCTAAGAATAAAAGCGATTTCCCTTGCCGCTGAGGCAAGAATTTCTTCTAACTTGCCCGATATAACCAACATGTTTCTTCCTTCTAAATATGCCGCATAATCTTCAACTTTCTTTGACTTAGCATCTATAGTATAAGTTATTTCTACCTTGGGCGAAGCTCTGATAGTTAATTGATATAGTCTTTCTTTCCATCCAATAGTATAAATTTCCTTTCCGGAGATTTTCCACGCATACTCTAATCTTTCAAATAGGTGCAATACTTTGTGTATCCTCTCTTCTAAATCTTTAGTATCATCGGTAATGGAGAAGGGTTCCTGCACTGATGGTTCTATGCGTACACATTGAGAAAGCTTTCTCACACCGAGCTTCTCAAGAAAGAGAATACCATCCCTTGTGACCTTTGCTATGTTAATGTCTTCTTTAAACAGTTCTCTAAGTTTATCATTATCAGGTATGAATGTTTCAAAAGGTCTTAGGATGACTCCCTTTTCAGTTAACACGATCTTTGAAATGTTTAATTTTTCACGGAGAGATCGATTAATATCGTAGAACTGCGGGCCAAGTCTTTCGTATATTTGTAAGATTACTTTTGGGGTTACCTGATATCCCTTCTCCGATGGTTCCATGAGAAATCGAGCGTAGTCATCAGGGTGAGGAGTTTCTTTGACCCCGACATAGGTGAAGAACATTCTGCAATCACTTGGATACTCTGTTATGTATCCTCTATATTCTCCAAAAATCTCCGACCAATCAGTTAGGAAGACATTCTCAGGTTTCATGAATATTTTCCTCTGTGACAAGAAGATTATTTCTTTGGTCTTCAGCTCTATCATGTTATCGTAACTAAGACGATAATAGCTCTTGGCGAGGTACAAATAGAGTTTTTCGTAGATATCTTTATTTAATTCAATCTTTTCATCAGCAAGTTTTAAGAGGAATTTGGCTACATCATCTGGTTTAGGCTCCTTAAGAATTCCAAGATAATCTTCAAAATTCTCGCACCTTTCTTTGAAAGTTAAATATGGCACCTCAGAACCGACATGTTGCTTCATAGTTGGCAAGTCGATGTATGTCTCATTAGGTTTCTTGAAGCCTTTAGTAGTAGGTATCCAAGCTCTATCCTTAAGAACTGAAATCTGTGAATCGAACTGATAATGCGATTTAAACCTTTTATCTAGGGCTTTAAAAATAAGTTCTATTATATGAATCATTCTTGGTTCGAATCCTTTCCCAATCAAATCGTCTACTACCTTTATTACATCTTTTATGCGAGGCTTGTCTTCCACACCAAGCTTCTTAAAGAAATCTTCCCAATCAAGGTCTTTCCAATATTCAGCTTCATATTCCTCTGATACGTAGATCACTGATTCTCCAAATATTTTTTCTATCTCCTCAGTTCGTAAATAAAGGCCATCAGCCTTAACATATTCACCTTTATTTGACCTAATTAACTGAAACTTCTTCAGATTTTCAAGTGTCTCATTGTTAATCTTTAATCTGTTCTTTAAAATGTAAGCTAGACATTCTCTCTTCTTATCTTCATCTAAATTAATGAAGGCTGGAAGTATGTACTTGTTGATGGAATCGTTCACATCTGGTTCTTTTACATCAAGCATTTCTTTAAGGAACTTTAATGCATTAGAATTTGCTACTATGTCTGAGTGAACAAAAGCGCTCTCGCTGAGTAATATTGTTTCTTTCTTTGCTTCTAAAGGTAAGAAAATATCTTCAGCAACTTTCAACTCACCCGTCTGAGACAAAATTATTGGCAATTTCTTTAGCTCTTCTTTCTTTTTAACCATGCCCTCTCTTTCCTTGTATAAGTATTCAAAAACTTTAGCAAACCATTTACTTTCTTTTTGCGCTAGTCTTTCCTCATTCTTCAAGTAAGTGATTAAGTTGTCAACTTCAAGACGCTTTACTCCTATCTTCCTTAAAAAGTTCAGAGCGTTAAACCCCAAGTCACGGCAAACGTAATCATACTCTTCTCCAAGCATTTCTGCTAGGCTTTCATCTGCAAAGAAAGCTTGTGCGGGGCTAACAAATTTTTTTGTAGTTGTTAATACGACATTTCCTGACCTTAGGAAATCGTATAACCTGTTATATACATTCCTGAAGAGTCCATTAACTTGTTCTTCATCTGTAAGTAGAAGCTCATATAATCCATTGCAAAACTTTTTAGTCGGAATTGCTGGGTAAGAAGCCATTTTAATAAGTACGTCTACACTTTCAACTACTAACCCAGCAATTTTATCTATTAATCGTCTGTTCCACTCCCATGCGTCGCCATCTTGTCTGATGTTGTTTCTAGGTGCATCTGTGTAGAATTTTGCGTTAATATTGTAGCCAAAGCCTGTGAATATTTTAGTTGGTAGAGTAGCGTATATCTTTCCTTCGCATTTAGTCAGCGAGCCATCCTCATTCATCTTTAAAGCTATCGCGACCGAAGCGTCGTGTGGTGGAGATTTCTTAAGGCTGAGACCTTGTCCAAGTTCTGGACCGTTTAAAGGTTTCTTAAAGAGCAGCCATTTCTCAGTTTCCTGTTCATTATTTTCACTCTTCTCAAGTCGAACCTCTACAAACATTACTCCGCTAGGAAGAACATTGACAGGGTTAACAATCTTGTTGATACTTTGAATTCTGTTCTTCACGTTGTTAACGACAGATATCTTTTTTAGGTTCTTAAGAAATAGAAGCATTTCTTGAACATGAGGAAAGAGATTCCCGTGTATTTGCAACAAATCGCTTTCGCTAAACTTCTTAAAGGGAAGTTGAAAAATGGAGCCTTCTTGACAGTAATCTATTTTTGTTATCTTGTAGGTTTGCCAGCTCGGAAAATGAATTCTTCTATATCCGGATAATATCGTTGGAGAATCTGTCACCTTGTAAACAGACCTGAGGCCAATGCCGAACATTCCGATTAAATCTGGATTTTTCTTACCTTCTCCGAGGCTTGTTATTCTCTTTACGTCTTCATCATCAAAAATGTGGCCATCATTGCGAACGATTATACCATTATCATTTATGGTGAACTCTATTTCTGACACGGGTTCAGCATCTTCAGCGTTCTGTACCAATTCTCTACCAAAAATTGTGACTTCAGGATAGAAGTGAAGCCCGAATAATTCCATCATTATTTCGGGTTTAATTGATACGATTCCTTCTTGTTCGAAACTCTCTTCAACCATTTTCAACTGTCCTCTTTCTTGAGTTCTTTCAATTACCAGGACTACTTATCTCGGACCGTTTTGTTTGCTCAATGGTAGAGAGGGCAAGTATTGTAGCACTAAGTGAGCTTTCTGACCCCTTGTTCGGAGGCCATCCTCCATCCTTGTTTCGAAGAGTTGAAAGGTGTTGCACAGCACGTTTGTATAATGGTTCGTCTCTAGTTTTTCTTATCATCGATAAAGAAACAAGTACCGTACTTAACGAGATAACGTCTAACGTGTACTTGGATTCATCATGTTGCTCGAAATAACAAACGAACCGCTTAGCAATACTCCTCATAAATCCCTCATCAAGAATTGATGACTCCCCCAATAGGGTAAATATTGTATGGTCTAGGTCGCCCGGCTTAGCATGGCTAATCCATTCTTTAATCCATGGTACAGATTGCGCTATACGGTCGGGATACTTTTGTGAGAGACTGATACCTATAGCAGCGATAGCAGTGCAATATCCTTTTGTGCCGTTTGAAACCCAAGAACCATCAGAGTTCTGTTCGTTAGCTAGGAACGTTGCGCCCTTCTCTACCACTGAGCTGAATTCCTTCTCTAGACTACTTTTTATAAGGAATATGAGACTACTTGCTGTAGGCGCAACTTGACTCTTCTCACCTACTCGATATCCCCAACCACCATCTTCATTTTGGTTCCTTGTAAGATACTGGCCAAAGTGTCGAATAATAGGTTGTAATCCAACCTTATCATGAGCCAGTAGTACATGCGATTTATCGAAGGGTAGTTTTTCTTGACCGGCTTCAATCAGACTTCCTTCTTCATTGACACATCTTAAGATAAATTTCTTGGCTTCAGTGCTCAGAGAAAGCTCGAATAACTCCTCAGATGCCCTTACATCTCCCTTAGAGCTCCTCCACAGTCTCTCTAACTCTGAAAGGAGTGCCTTATCCTTAGCCCGTATTCGCAGTTGGCCTTTGGAGAAATCAGCTGTTATCGTGAATAGAGAAGGATAAGTTGCAGACATGTAGTCTAGCCATTCGTAACCTCCTGATTTAATTATAAGATTGCGTACAGTGACTTTATCACTTGATAAAGCAAACCCGTCCTCCCCAACTTTCATGTGGGTCGAAACATCATCACCCCATTTCTCCATTATGCTAACATAGAAGTCAAGGCATTTTTCGAAGTCCAAGATACTAAGGCTGTCGGTTAGGATTTCAGGGAACCTAGTCGAAGGTTTGAATTCCATGTCTCGCTCTTCCACCTGTCTAGGCGCCTCCAATCTTTACATCCATGCCCTCCAGCTCCTCATAGAGCGTATCTTGGTTCTCATCGTACCATTGCTGCACTGCTTGGAGTTCTAAGCCGGAAAATCTAACAGTGTACTGCTTATCAACAATAGACGCGGCGTTGTCACGAAGAAGATCCCTTATTCGATTAGCTACGTCTCGCCCGTGGGATGGGAGCTCGGACTTATCCAAAGTGATTTCAAGCGTTAGCCTACCATTCCTATTTGAGAAGTATGCCCCATAGATGCCTCTATGACCATTCAAATGTGAAAGCTTCTGCATTCTTTCGCGTGGCGGCAAATTGTTTATGAGCTTTAAAGTATCATCCTGACTGTCGCCACGTGTGTTATGACGAATTCTTTTTTTTCCTAAGTCAAGAGCATCAGCTACCCTTAGGATTGAGGCCAAATAGGCTTCCCGCTTGCTTATCATACCTCTCCTTGCCAGTTCAGCAAGATCGTCAGTTCCAAACATTCTTCGCGTGACTCCATCTGCGTGAAGTAGAGTGAGGAGTGCAATCACACGTCGCTGGGCGTCTGTCAAAGGCAACCCAGTATTATTGCGAATGTACTCCGCACTTACCTGCGGGTGGTTTTCGTCTGCACCGAAAGCTCTTCCTATATCGTGCGTATGAGCTGCTACTTTTAGTATGAATTTCTCCTCAGGTGTCAGAGGACGATCTAGATAGCTCCCAGCGAGGCTGATGTCTTCAAGAACGTCTTCGACTGTCTCCATATGCTGGGCAACTCTTTTGCCATGTTCGGCTCCGTGGTCATTGATGCATGGATCTGCCTTGTCCTTGCTCGTATTAATGGCTTGAACCACTTCCCTCTCGACGGCTCTGAGCTTTTGGTTTAGATCCTCTTGGGTGGCTATCTCTTGCCTTTGTACTGTAAGCAACTGACGTATTCTTTCAAAAAGATCCGGTTTAGATGGGGCGCCTGTAGCTCCAGCCCCGGTCGGACGAAATGGCTGTCCTCCTCCTCCGCCCGTTATCGATTCACCTCCGGTCCATGATTAGGTAAGCCGATCAACCCTTTTTCCAAGAAGAGCTTCCAGTTTGGTGCAAACTTCCCCACAGTACTCAAATGCGAGTTCATATCCCTTACCATCTCTTATAGCCTTTCTGATTTTAGTCATAACTTCAAACACAATATTAAGGTTATGTGTCAATCTGTTATAGGGGTCACTGGCAATCACCTGATGCAAAGATTTGTCAGGGAATTGTTTGCATGTCGCGCAAGTGCATAGTTCATCTTCTTTTAGATCTGTCAGGGGCGTCCATTGTGGTTGGAACGGAGTAGCTACTCTGTCAATCCAGTTAGTTGAGTCGAATAGGTCTACACCAAGCAATGAGTATATAGGCCATAAGGTAATATCACCAGCTGCCAACAGGTGCAAGGCCAACTCGCTTGACCGTTTCACAATGGTCTCTCTCAGCCTTAAGAGGGCGGCTAGCCGCATCACAAGAGGTTGGCCCAAGGGTTCTCTTGAGGAAACTCCAATTATGTCGATTTCATCTATTTGAGCAAGCTTACCTGCACATTCAACCAAGGATTCTTCATCATATCCGTGAGCTATGGCCATGAGTGAGACTGCCCCTGTATGCCAGTTAGCTATCTGCCGAGCGGAGTCTATCGTCTTTTCGATCCTTTTTTGATTATCGGCTGATGATAAAGCACTATTTGTAGGGTAGTCGAGGATGACAAAGACGTCTCCCTTCAACATTCTCTGAACTGCATAGACATCGAGAGGGTCATACCATTCCATAGCTTCAAAATGTTGCAACTCGTATGCACCACTGTCCAGAAAAATAACAGTGCCATTAGCCAGACCTAGGGCCTTGCGCATCGATTGGCCTGAATTAAAACAATCTTTGGCATATTTATGAAATATCCCCGAACTTTGCACAAGATCGTAGACAGAGACCATCAAAGAAGGAACTTGTGTGCTTCGGAGCGAGTCTATGATTTTCTCTACAATCATAGGCTCGCTATGGGGGGTTGTGGCACTTGATATGGACGGGACGAAGGCCGGTGTCCGCAACGGCCTACCCCTAAGAAGAATCGTCCTTAGCAAGATTGCGCGTACCTCGTTGGATCACTTATTCCAGCCAGTTTGAAGGCATTCTTTCGATTCTGGCAAGCAAGACACTTTCCACAGTGCTCTGGTAACCCTAAATAACAGGAATACGTCAGTTCGTACGGGACGCCCTTTGAGGCACCATAGCGAATTACTTCTGCTTTGTCTATGCTTGCGTATGGAGCATACACTTTGACAGGTTGGCCAAAAGATTCGGTTAACGCTCTCGTAGCGCTATGGATAAATATTGGGGAACAATCGGGGAAAGGAACATTTGATCCACTTACAGCTCCGAAGGCTATTGCTGAGCAGTTTAATGTCTGCGCGTAAACAGCTGCTAAAGTCAGAAGCATCAAATTCCTGTGAGGGAAGAACGGGTCTGAGGAGTCAGCGGCTGTAAGTTGGTTCCGGCTGAGACGACCTATCATCTTAACCTCCAAGACCATGGGAGCTCGAGCATCTAGTTGGTCGCACACAATCTTTGCTGATTTTAGCTCCTGCGCGCATGAGAGTTGGCCGTAGTTAACGAATAAAGGATACACATCGAAACCCCCACCCATACACATATAAAGTAGGGTGCTTGAATCTGTTCCACCGGATACCAGCGCCACAATTCTAGGTCTTTTCGAGTTCATCTAAAGTCACTATCTGAATGAATATCGTAGTCTGACTGCCATATATTTTGTAGCCTAGACTTTAAGCTGGAGCCCATGCCATAGGGTAATATAGAAGTGATGAAACTATTGTAGCAACTTCAAATCGAGTCATCAACTGTCCTGCTGCACACCTAAGCATGAAGGGACATCGATTACAGTTATTAATGTATCTTTGGCACCAGTTGGGAAAATAGGGTTCGGCATCGGCTGAAACCAGTTGCAGATTCAAAGCATTCCTAAAAACATGCCTGTCGACGCAGGCTGCGGCTAGATCCCCATGGGTTGCCTGTACCAAGAACATAGCTACTTTAGGGCCGACTCCGTAAATCCCGAGTAAGGCTTTTCTGGCATCCGCCACCTCCATCTTTAGAAGCTCTTTGGACCCGTGGAACTTGTCTGTTAAATCTTGAAAGGCCCTGACTAGAACTCTTGAATGGTATCCAAGTCTTCTAACTTCTGGACATCGAGATTTGATTAACTCCTCGATCTCACTAGGTTCATAGTTAGCAACTCTCTCAATTTTGTTCCGGAAAAGGTTTCGTAGCACCCGCACCCAACGCGAATTTACCTCCCAAGAGACCTGCGGAGATAGAACTGCTGCAGCCAACAGTACGCTAAAGTACCTTTGCTCCGATACCCAAGGCATTCGCATTGGATAGAGTTCATATAACATCCTTAACATGTCAGGCAATTGTTTGATCATGTGATTAGGTTCGAACCAAAGTCCCAGTTGCTTCTTCATTCCGTTGCCTGTGCCTTGCCTTAGGATTCTAACAGGTCCTCCTCGCATACCTTGTTTAACTTCTAATCCTGAAACAATGTTTACCCATCTTCGATGGGATTGATCTATGGGATGCCACAAGAACCAAGTTATCTTTCCGTACGCTATTGCATAAGGCAAGTCATAGAGATGGTCAACAATTAGCTCTTTCGTTGCCTTTCCAGTCAAACCCTTTATCTGGTCCCTAGTTAGACAAAGACGCCAATATTTATATTTCCTTAGCATGTGTAAAATCTCCAATGCAATCAATTAAGCAGGTTTTCAGGAAAGTAGCCAAAATGCTCGTTGCGCTCAGATCACTCGTGAGTCTGGTTTCAATATCTATTCTTCTAATCCTTTGGTTCCGAGATCAGCTCCCACTTATTTTCCTCTTGCTAGAAACAGCTATCCTCCTATTAACTCTGCTAGGTTTAATAGGTTTCAACATATGGCTTACAGAAAAGCTGAAGGGTATTGCTGGTGCACAGCTTATTCAACCTCTGAAAGTCTTGAGACCTGAAGACTTTAGGGGAATCGAATTTAGGTCTGTTATTCAGAACCTACAAGATTGTATTGTCGTCGTAGGATCGACAAGATCGCACGGACCCTACAGTAGAAGTGCGGTCAAAGAGGACTGGGATTCCGCGAAGAGGCTTTGTGATAAATACGGTCTAACAAATCTAAAAGCTGATACTGAGGTTAGTGAGGAAGAACGACAAACACGAAATCTTATACTAATAGGAGGCCCGCTTGTTAACGAATTAACTTATCAAGCAAATCATGAGCTTCCCATACAATTAGCCCAGATCTCTCAGCCCGGGATAACCGACAAGGTAATCTGTTCAATGATTTCAGGCAAACGTTATGTGGGAAGGGAATTTGGCATAGTGGAGGCGATACCAAGCATCTACAACCAGCACAAGATAATGATTGTTGCCTTCGGGTTGAATAGGGAGGGAACAGCTGCAGCTGTTCAGGCTCTTATTGATCATTTAGATAATCTTAGCCAAGGTAACAAGTTTAACAGCAAATACCCTGCAAGGATAGTGCGCGTTGAAGTATTCAAAGGGGAGTGGAGGATTCAGAAGTTTGTCGAATAGGGTGAGGTAATTTGTGTAACAGACAGCAGAGTGTTGTAGTGTCCGCCATAATAATGAATCAAGGCAAAGTGTTGCTCCTTAAACGTCACCCCAAGGAAAAGGACGCCGCTGGGAGATGGGAGATTCCTTCAGGGAAAGTAAGATTCGGGGAAGGGCCTCAAGAGGCTGTGGTTAGGGAAATCCGAGAGGAAACAGGTCTTGATGCAAAGCCTGAGGGACCATTCTACGCTACACATTATATGACGAAATCTAGGAAAATGGAGCGACACACCATCGAGATCTCGTATATTATTAATCTAAGAGAAAGGAGAACCATTAAGCTTAGCCCTAGGGAACATACAGACTACGCTTGGGTAACTCCAAACGAGCTAGGAGAATACCCTCTTGCGCCTTCTACTCAGGGAGTGGTGCGTGAGTCCCTCCGGGTCTATCAAAGTAGCTTCAACGTAGAATAGGAAGGTTGGGCGAACCCCATCCCAGTTTAGTAGAGTCGAAAAGTGAGGATTTGTATCGACGCAGAACATCTCCAACATCGCTAGGTCTGGCTGAAACAATCTTCAATGATTAGATAATTAGTATAATTAGGTACATATATCATATGCTACTTTTCAGCTTATAGATGTGGATGCAAAAAACAGGATCGTAGCCTAAGTCTCCCGGAGCTTTGAGCAACTGCATCGATAAGGGTTATCAAGCCTTCTTACTCTAGAATCGTTAAAAAACTAGATTGAATAAAAATATAGTTTACTATAAAGATATTCGATTGCGTGTCATGAACATACTATCGTCCCAAACCAAGAGCGAATGGGCAGTGAATCTTGGCAATCTCAATCTTGTCCCCTTTCATCTTGAACCATGATGTTATTTTCAGGCTGTAAGGGAACACGCATCCTTTTAAGGATCCTTTAGGAAGATGCTTCCATTCACGTTTCTTTGCGTCTTTATCAATTGCGACAACCATTCCCAAGTGTTTCACTACTATGGAATCTTTATCAGTTTTACTTAGCATTGCACTGGATATTTTGTCTACAGAGACCTCTGGATGGGAGTGGAAGTCTCCAACAACTTCCAGATGCGTGACCTCCTGCAAAAAATGATTCGTTCTTTGGCTTCGTTTTAGATGCGCTTCAACTTTATGACGAGCTCTCTTAGCAGTCTGATAAGCTACTGCATATTGGATCAAAATCTTTGCAGCTGTTCTTAGCCCAATAAGAACTCCAAGTGTTTCTTGAGGATAAGCCTCTACAGCTGCGGTAACCATAGAAATAAAAGCGTTCTCGCTTAAGAATGTCTCCAAGCGTCACACCAACTTCCTAAAAACAGGATATTTAGATTAAGAAATAAGTTTTCCACTACCAAGGATTTTTAGGCATTCTTCGGCATGCATTATTATTTGGGTTAATCCTTTAGATGTTATCTAGTAGAAAGAAACCAGATCTGACACAATTGGTTACTGGAAAATTAAAGACGCATTGGAAATCGAGGTTATCTCTCCCTTCGTTGGACTTCCGTGTGTAACGCCAAGCGCAACGTAAGGATAACGGTAGGTCGTCCCACCCTCGCACCATATCCAGAGGTCGAGAATTAGGACTCGCACCTAACTAGGTGTGAAGACCGGCGGGCCCGCCATATCTAAATCTAAGAAGAAAAAGATTTTCTTCTTAAAGGCAAAAGATATTTTACTAACTGAAATGAAGATTCCGCTTAGAATATCCTAAGGGTCATGAAATGCATGCT
>JACGUK010000092.1 GCA_024256265.1 archaeon | reverse complement strand
GTTATCCACATTCGCAGAGTTAAGAATGCATCTCTCACCACTTGCCACTTCAGCAGCAGCCTCTAGAACTAATGGATCTTTAGCCTTGTTACCCGACCCTCCTATTATTAATGGGACATCTACCGCTTGTAACACTCTCTCAACAGTCTTAGCAGCATCTTTTGTAGATGTATCTTTTATCATCGGATCTGTGCTAATAAGGTTAAGAGAGACTACATCAGCACCAAAATCTTCAACACATTTCTTCGCCCAGTCAACAGGATCATGCATAACATCCTCAAAGTGCTGAGTCACCGATTTTGCCAATACTATGGGCATATCGAATACATCCATGGCGAAGGCAGGCTTGTTTGGGTTCAGAACTTCAAAGCTATAGAAGGGCATAGTCTTCTCCCCGCCTATCTTTATGACTTTTTTCCTAGAGCCACCATCGGACCTTGTAGCTCCTATTCGAACTTCAGCAACTTCTCCTCGATAGGTTTCTATAGGGGGTAAAAACTCCGCTTTAATTAGAGTCTCTATAGCCTTCTCAACTTTTGGTACCAACTTAGGTGCCTGTACCACAGTACTTATAATGGGTTGAAGGATGAGTGTAATCTCCTCAGCCCTGATTTCAACATTCTCTATCTCGAGGTCGCCAAACTTTTCTATGAGCTTAGCTAGGCTCTTCATCAGAGCTTTTGCCTCTTCCTTTTCCATATAATCGTCTCCAAAGAAGGTTGCCATTTCTCTCACCAAATTAGACTCTTTGTTAGAACTTCTCCCCTCTCTTCCATAAAATCTCCTCACTTCTTTTCGCGTTTTACGATGATCTTTTCAGCGGTTATCTTGACGTTCTTCAGTATTATTCTTAATCCACCTTGGGCAGGTATCTCGATGCCAGTTGGGATCTGGGCAGGCAAAACTATCTCCGGTGCCTCTTCTTTAACCTCTTCTTTAGTAACTTCTTTGACTTCTTCAACCTTCCACCGGTTCACTACAGGATGCCCCTTACTCTTCAGAAAATCTTTTAGCTCGCCTATGGTTTTGCATTCAGCTTCAGTAGCTACTTTATCAAAAAGACGCTCAGGTATGGAATCTTTTACCCTTTGTTTGATCTCAGAAGGCGCCCAGACAACTCTCTCCCATCCCTCGTCAGCCTGAAGGAATTTTGATGACCTCAAATATTCTATAGCGATTCCATTGAAGCCAGGGTTTTGGGTTCCTCCGCTTGTATGTCCAGCCATGGCTGAGAAAGTTAGACCGTTGACCGTATGTCCTTTAAAATCACGGTGCACAATACCTACGCCATCAACTTCAGGTATGTAGAAGGCTATACCTTCAAAGCAACCACAAGAAGTATGAGGATTATCGAACATGCTATAAAGTGAAACGGATTTTATAGCACCTAAAGACTTCTCTTTGGCTACTTTATTGATGCCTTCATAGATGCCTTTTATTGGATCCAAACATTCGCCTTTAGGGATGGGGAAGTTAGGGCCTTTAGGGTCTACATTGAAAGCAGCTCTAGCATCAAACCAGCTTAGGGATCCACACGATCCTATTCTATTTGGAGTTATGACACACATATGGCTGGGTGCAAAGGACTGGCACATAACACATGAATAGAACTCGTTGACATCTTCATCCTTCAAAGTTCTTGCTCTAACGTCTCTCTTATTCCATGTATCCATAGCCATAGGGAGTAATTCTTCAATCTTTGCTTTGTCTGTGTAGATGGTTACTTGTATCTTTTCTATGACAGGAAAACTAGATTTGTAGAGCCATACAAGGACCTTTCCAAACCAGACTAAAGAGTTCAAACCTTTCTGATAAGATCTCTTGTTTATTCTTATCCAAAGATCGTATCTCTGATTTAAATGCATTACCCCTTCAATATAGTTTAAGAAGAAGTGAATCCTCCTTTCTAAAACTCCTTCTAAATCCTTTTCTAACTTAGCACCAGCAACTTCCACTAATATACCAATAGGATAACTGCCTCCAGGCTTCATTTCTGATAGGTCAGGCCCTATCACTGTGACTTTTCCATCCTCTAATTGATCCATAGGTCTTGTTAGGAGTAACTCCCATTTCTTCTCAACATTCATGCTACCGAACTCCAAATACATATCTGGCTTGCGAATTCTTTCTCCTTCATACATCTCCCCAACATCAAAAGGAAACTCGGGTCTCTCAGCCCCTATCCTTGTTTTTTCTCTGAATAGATCACATGGTTCAGCCATTCATATCACCCCAAATGTTTAAAGATGTTTTATCATCTCCACCATATTCTTGAATTCTTGTGTCCATCTCCCCTCGTTCATGTTTTCGAAAGAGAATTCTGCATTTGGGTGGTAGAATCTATCTATTGAAAAAGTCTTCAAATGGGGAGCAAAATGTTTTAGAGTTGAGAGCATGAGAGATTGAAAGTAGTATACGCCTCCAATGAATATGACAGAATCATAGTTTCCCTTACCATCAAAGCCCTCCCATTCTTTTTCTTTTAGACGGTTTACTAAATCTTCAATGCCCATACATACTACTTTTACATTCTTAAATCTCATGAAATTCTTAAAAAGGCTAGGAGAGACAACTAAGGGCGAATCTATTGATTTAGCCAGCATTACTACATGACTTATTATATCCTCGTCTTTTAAGGCTTCCTTTCTGCTCCCTATTACTATTAAAGGTCTCTTTAAGGTCTTTGCCACCTTCGGAAATATTTCAGGTTTTATAATATGAGCCTGCTTTGGACCTGGTATATCTCCTATCTGCCATGGAGAAGATGCCATCTTTACTCCCTCTTAACTATCTGCCTTTCTAATAGTGTTGGATCTGGAATCTCCATAGGCTCCCAGCCCTTTTCTTTAAGCACTTTCAACAGCTGATCTTTCATAGTTATAGGTAGGTCTGCCTCATTCCTTACGAATAGATGAAGATCTTCTGGAAGTATCCCATAGAATTTCTGATGAAGGTCTATGTAATGTGAGAGTTTGATCATCCTGCCTTTACTCGTATCATTTGGTCTCATCACAAGTCTAGCTGCAATTACTATGGTTTCTTCCTTTGTTTCTGTAACGTATAGAAGATGCTCAGGCGAGGGTCCACCATAAACTTTCTCGCCCGTCCTTGCGTTATAAATAATCCAATTTTCCTTCTTATCCGCTCTTCCAAGATAAGCCCTACGATACTTAACCCCTTGAGGACCTAGAATTACTGGTATGCCCAGCCTATTTGCACCTGTTGCTATTGCAGCCGCTTTCTGATGCTGAGCTCCCCAAGCTATGGCTACTGCCCCTATCCTGTTCAAGATATAGTCAGCTATCTCTTCAAAGTTGCCTCTTAACCTTCTCTTCGCAAATATGTTAGCAATCTTTACAGCGGCTTTTATAGCGTGCAATATCCATAGCTGCACAGCCTGAGGCTACTACTATGTACCTTCTCTTCGCAAATTCATCAGCCATCTCCACCAATTCTTTGTTACCATTGGGGTAATTTGCGCAACCTACAAAAGCTATTACCCCGGGTATTTCTCCGAAGACTATGGGCCTTCCAACGTTTCTAATCTCAACATCTTTTATGGGTCCTCTTCCCGACCTCATCTTGTACTTCTCATTTCTGATCTTCTCTATAGCTGCTACTCTTATAGCAGAGACTATTGGTATGTGCTCAGGGCACTCACTCTCACATCTGCCACAGTTCAGGCATTGATCATAAATTTGAGCTAATAAATCAAAGTTCTTCTCACTAGCAGCATGAACTGCTTCATCTATAGGTAAATCTATGGGACAATTTCTTCTGCAACGCCCACAATTTTTACATCTTAAAACTGCATCAAGAATCTCTTGCTCGTTCAAGATACTACTTGCCCTTCTAATAGGAGCCATCTCTAAAGCTACCTTGACAGCCACTTCACCAGCCTTTACTGGATTATGTATAAGAACTGCAGGGGTATTTCCTGAAACAATTTCTTTGACTATAGATTCTATAGGGCTTTTTGTCATATCTGGAAGCCCTGCGCAGACTTGGTCTATAGTAGTGATGACTCTTGTTCCAACCTTCTTAGCCTCATCTATTATATCTGTGCGAATGCATTCTTGATCGAGAACCATTACATCTGCTACTCCAGACCTAACGAATATTAGTTGCCTTGATAGAGGACCTACTACCTTTGCACCAGTAGAGTATCTGGTTAGATCATGGGCTGTACAGCATATGCCAGCAACCTCGACAGAGCCGTAAATGCCTGATTGCTCAAGATAGTTTATTATCTCTGAACCTGGAGCAACATTATGCCCAACACATAGTATTACAGGCTTAGACTTATCAATAACACCCATTCCTAAATCTACGAGAGGAGCATCTGGGTCTCCCTTTGGGAATCTTAAAGCTGAGATCTGGGCTATATCTGACACTTCCATAGCAACGTTATCTATCATGCCTGCATGCAAGGCTTTTGATTCGAAGTCTATATAGCTCTCCTCTTGCCCTGTGGCTGTTGCTGAAAGGAGATTGGTTATCTGTTTATCAAGATAATTAAGCACTTCCTCCAAATCGCCAAGATTCTTGGGTTTGATGCCTGCAACTAAGCGGGTTATGGGTGCTTCAAGTTCAACCTCTTCCCCAAGATCGATGGGATGGTCTCGACCCTTCTTTTTGATCAGGTAATCCAAGATATGACGAGCATGTGTAGTATGACATGCTGCACCCATCAAACAAGCAATTAAAACTATCTTTCCTTGCTGGCTTCTAATGTCTATTCCACAAGAGCCCTTCTTCCCTTTAGTCAGGTCACACTTTCCAAAGGTGCAGAGGCAACACATATCACAGAAAGGTGAGTAGAAGGGTTCATATCTCTGAAGAAGGCGATGATCCCAAGCTCTCAAATCGGTTATAGATGGGTAAGGAGTAGGACCCGTGATCTCGTCCCACTCTTCTTCGACTATCTTTCCTATCAGTAGCTCAAGCCCTTTGATCTTGGCAAAGCTCGACTCTAGCTCTTCAATAGATAGCTTAGCAGTCATTTTGCTATTCCTCCTTAAGCACATCGGCTATTCTTGTAATATAGCCAGCGAAGGCATCTAATCCTTGTTTGGTTACATGACCTGCAGGAGTTAGTATGTATACTCCATATGGGTAGGATTTGGCAACGAGTTTATTGGCTATTAGAACGTTAAGATGGTCGTTAAGGACCTTTGGATTTACGACTAATTCCTTCAAGAGTTCTCCAAAAGAATAAGGTTTCTTCTCCAAGCATGTGATTATCCTAAGCCTATTCATGTTGCCTAGAATCTTGCACATAGTAGCGACTATATTGTGGTTCTTTGTTTTTTCCAAAGTTTCATATTCTACCATTTGATAATGTAATTACAAATTAGTAATTTAAACTTTTCGTAGTGTTATATAGTAGTAATATCTATATATACAAAATGTACTAAAAAGATCATTAGCGGTAAATCAAGGAGCAAAGAGGGTAAGTGCAACTATATTTCATAATCGGAGATGATTTTGGCGAGAAAGTTTTAGGGAATTTAGTAAATTTGGCAAATTTTTGCAAAGCATGTAACCTAGCATGCAATTACTGTAGGATCAAATACGGTCCATTTTCATCCGATATATGTGGGGTTGATCTGATAAAAGAAGAATTAAATAACTTCATAGAGGATCCTGAGAGATACCTTCCAAAAAATCCACCAAAATGTGATATTATTTTACCAATAGGCATTCATCCAGACCTTTTTGCTGCATTGCCTCTACTCGTAGAGAAGACAGAAGCTAAAGCTGTTATCGTGCCTATAGAAAATAGAAACTGGTGTCCACTAAATCTTCAGAAGAGGCTTGAATTAGAGCTAAGGGATTTTGGAG
>JACGUK010000091.1 GCA_024256265.1 archaeon | reverse complement strand
CACAGTCATAGCCCTTGACCCTGCAGACAAGTGCCAATCCGATGCCTGTATTACCACTTGTCGGCTCTATGACGATCTTGTCCTTTGTCAGCAAACCCTCCTTTTCTGCGTATTCAATCATATATTTGGCAATCCTGTCCTTTACCGAGCCTCCAGCGTTGAACTTCTCAAGCTTAATGTAAATCTCTAGGTTCTTGTTATGATTCAGAGAGTTTATTCTAACCATCGGGGTATTGCCGATCAGATCGAGTATGCTATTATATATCACATCTTTCACCTTTTGGTTAGTCTTACTGTAAACCAATGGTTTATCATAACGCCGTTATAAAGTTTACCTTATAGTAAGGATAATAAGTGAAGGAAACTATTTTCGCTTTCAGGCAAGGAAAAAGGTACTTTGGAGACCAAATCATACAGGCTAAATAAGGGCGAGGTTTTACTTGTAAGAGGCCCAGCGGCAGTTAGGGCTGAGAGTAAGGGCTCTTCTGTTTTGGGTATCCATATTGAGATTGGCGACAAGATAGTTGTGAGGAAGAACAAAGTTCTACCCTTCGAGGCTGATGAAGATGGTTCTTTAATTCAAGTGACTTTGGGTGAAAGAGGAGAGAGCTGGATAACTCATGATAAAGTTGGTATGAGAATATGGAAAGATTTAGAAGAAAAAGTCTTCAAGAATTTTGAATCAGGCAAAAAGAAATTGATGATAATAGGAGAGACAGACTCAGGAAAATCTACTCTTACATCTTATCTAGTCAATATGGCTTTAATGAGAAGTTTAAGGGTTATAATAATAGATGGAGATATAGGTCAAGGCGACTTAGCACCACCAGGCTGTATAGGGGCTGCAATTGTAAGGAATAAAATTTATGATCTTAGGGATTTAAGAGCAGAAATGTTTGGCTTCTTAGGGTTCACTTCTCCTCGATATGTTAGAGATTTGATAATAAAAAGAATGGAGAAGACTATTTCTTATATCGAAAAGAGAGAGCATGATTTGTGTATAATAAATACTGATGGCTATGTTACTGATGATGGCATGGATTATAAGATCGATATGATCCAAGAACTTAAGCCTGACATTATTATTTGCTTTAAAGAAATCGATAAAGAATTGTTCAAAAGGTTCAAGGATTTTGATAAATCTCCTATAATTATCTCTGCAGATAAACCTGAGGGAGTTGTAAAGAGTCTTTCTGAAAGAAGTGAGAGAAGGCTGAGCCAGTACTTTAGATTTTTAAAAGATGGTAGGGATTTGAGCGTTGGCTTAAGTAGGATCAAACTTGGCTTTATGGAAGATTTTTATGAGAATAATCTATCTAACATTGAATTAAAAGAAGTTTCTCAAAGGTTGTCATCAAACATCCTATTTGCAAAAAGAGCTGATAATAAAATAATTTTATTCAGATCGGATACAAATGATGTAATAGAGATTTTTGGTAGATTTACAATCTTCAATCAGAGTAGTTTAAAGGGTATGTTTATAGGATTGGGTTCTAAAGATGATTTATTTGGCTTTGCTCAGATAAATAAATTGCATCCAAATCAAATAATAACTATAAATACAAATTTCAAAGGAAACTTCGATACTTTATTCTTGAGCAGTATAAGAATTTCTCCAGATTTAAGGAATGAAGCCATATTACCTATTGTAAGGAAAAGCTGATGGCTCGAAAGTTTTAAAGAGCTTCCTGATAACTACAGCGGATCTTCTAAATCGAACTTCCTCCCCTTCCCGTTAATTACGAGCTTTATCTTCTCTATGAAGTTCATTCCTAGAAGAACCTTTATGGGAGCTGGGTCTGGTATCTTATGAACAACGACAGGCAGCTTTTCGATTTCTATGCCCGCTGCTTCCAACTTTTCTAGAATTTTAACAGGTGCCTCTATGAGCCCAGATGCCGTGACTAACACCGCCTTTGGGAAAGCTTTGCTCGTCTTTAGCTCTAAGAAATCTGATATCACAGGAGGGATGACTGTAAAAGCTGCTCCTGTATCTATCAATGCATCTTCATAAACTCGAAACCTTTTTCCCTCTAGCCTAACTCTGGTGAGAAGCCTGCCCTCCTTTATCTCCATCTCTACAACCTTTAGAAAAGAAAGCCGTACTTCTTCTCCTTTTCAGTTGGGGAATAGAAGACATAGACATCGTTCATGCCCTTTTCTTTAAGTTGTTTGTAAATCTCATCGTGAGTGCCAGAAACAACAACCACATCTTTGCCCTTTAACCCTATCCACTTGCCAACATGCTCCTTCTTGACTTTCTCGACGAACTCCATCTCAGCCATGTCAACCACCTAACATATAATTCCACCACAGCCTTAAATATTTAAACTGAACCCGCTCGGCAAAAAGTCTATCAGAGCGCTTTCTTTTAGTTCAAAAGTTTGCAGAATATTTCTAAATGTATGTAGGTGGGGTTACGATTGAGAAGAGGATCGCTCTTACCTTGCCAGTATTTCTTATGGAATGAGGTAGAACAGATGGGAAGCATATAACATCCCCCTCACTTAAGGAGTACTCTTTTCCATCGATTTTTGCTAATATCTCTCCTTGCAGGATTATGTGGACTTCGTGACCTAAATGCCTGGTCAGTCCTTTTGAGGCACCAATTTCGAATGTAGTGAGGATTGCCTCCAATACATCTGTCTTCAAAAGTAAATTACTTATTATCCCATTTATTTCAACAGCCTTAATCTTTTCACCCTTTCTTGAGATGATTACTTCGCTCAATTTCCTTAGCCTTTCCTCTCTCTTGCAAATGCTCAATAAATGGCTTTGATACTGTTCCTATTGGCTTACCAGTTTCAATCTCCTCTATCCTTGCTTTTGCCTCTATCCCATATTTCCAAGCATCTTCAACTATCGACCACAAACCTTTTGTCATTTCTATACTGTTAGAGTATATCCCTACCTCTGGCATCTCTTTTACTGGAGCCCATGTGAAGCCAGACTCTTCATCTGTAAGTATGGCTCTGATAGGTAATTGATCTATATGCCTGACTTCAAACTGTTCAGATAGCTCTTTTGCCATCATGAGATTCTCTTTGTTAATCTGAGTCAAGAAGCGAATTCTGACCCCTCTTTTCTTTAACTCAGTATTTATTGATGAGAAGTCACGCATGATAAGCCTAAGAGCGCTAGCATCAACCATGACGAAGAGGTTTGACTTCGTTCTTGAGAGTCCATTGAACATACGTTCATAAATGGCATCACTTCCTCTTACGATCTCTGTCAACTTTTCTGATTCGCCTGTCTCAATATTCTTTATTCTTACTCCAGCATCTAATGCTTGATCCCATATAATCTCAAGCAAATTCCTAATACCATTAATATAATGGGCAACATTAGAGTAAACGGTATAGTCAAAACCTTTCCAAAGTGCGTTTGAATTCTTTAAATTAGATGGAGTATTAATTAAGAATAGTGCCTGATTATCGACGACTCCCATTCTTAACATAATATGCCTCAATTGAATGTATCCTGAGACTTGCTTTGCAGCTTCTACGTTCTCTTTTATGATAGGCAAAATAACACGGATCTTCACACCTTTTTCATTTAGATACTTGAATGGGTATCTTTCCGCTCGAAGGAAGAAATCCGAGGTCGTTATCAATAATACTTCTCGCTTGGCTAAAAATAATGTCTCATTAATCTTTTTAAGAGCTTCTTTAGCATCTCTTATAACATATGTTTGCTCCAATGGTTTGCCAGTCTTCAATTCAGCAATTCTAGACCTAGCATCTATCGAATCTTTCCAGAAGCTTTCGAAGGACTCTTTTATCGCTCTTACGTACTCTTTATCCCTTGTCCAGAGGCTCGTAGTCTTCCTATAATCCATAGGTTGCCTTTCAATAGCCGTTCCGAACAAGACCTCGCTCTCATCAACGATGAGGATTAACGACCCAACATTTCCATTATGCCTCAATTCTATCGTATTGATGAATCTCTCAGCAAGATCGATATCATTCTTATCTATGTTGATCACGCCTCTAAACCTCACACCTCTGCTAAAGCATTTGGAGATGATTCTATCCACTCCTTCTTGTACACCCTTCCGAATCCAAGACTCTCTCATTATGAAGAGAACTTCTCTCTGTGCATTTTCAAGAGTTCTTTGGACTCTATCTAAGAACCTTCGTGCCCCCTCAATTAACTTGAATCGAACGCCAAAATCTTCTTTCTCCCCTTTTCTCCCTTGAATCGACCCTAACCATACACTTAGCTCCTTCCCCTTTTGTTCCATCATACTTACCCTCTCCTTCTCTTTTTGGAGTATTGCCTCTATCGCTATCTTCGGTTCTATGGCTCTGAATTTCTTAGGATTTGAAATAACCTCCTCTGCCATGCCAATATCTGTGAGCTCCCTTAAGACTCTATAGACCTCAACCTTATGGAGAGATGTAGCCTTCACAACCTTTCTGACTGGAGATACGCCAAGTTCCAATAGTGTAATGTAGAGTCTTGCC
>JACGUK010000090.1 GCA_024256265.1 archaeon | reverse complement strand
GTATCTTGTGGTGGAGCTGGAAAGTATCCTTCTTTGAACCTAATTGGAAAGTTCGTGCCTGAAGGGCTCCATAAAGCCTCTTTTGACTCTACCTTATAGCCTTGACCATAAAAGGGTGTTGTAGTATCCCAAGTTACTTTATCGAATACGAAGAACTCTAGCTCTGGACCCCAATAAGAAGTATCATAACCTTCTTTCATTAAAACTTCCTCAGCTTTCTGGGCAACTGCTCTAGGCTCCCTTAAAAACCTCCCAAGTCCATAACCCCAATATACATCACTGATCATCCTTGCCGTCTTTATATTATCTGAAATCCAAGGAATTATGGCTAATGTAGAAGGATCAGGCTTAAGGTTCATGTCTGATTCATGAATATCAACGAATCCCCTTATGGAAGAGCCATCTAGCTTTGGTAGACCTTCTTTAAAATGATTGAGTCTTAAAGTGTGGGCTGGTACAGTGGTGTGTTGTAACCTTCCAGGGACATCTGTGAACTGAAGGTCAACGAATTTCACTTTCTGCTCCTCAATGATCTTTAGGGCTTCTTCAGGGCTTATGGTCAATGGCTCTAACTTGCCATCTACTCCTATTCTGTAAGGCATCTTTTCGTCTTCTCTGAATAAAGTTTTCATAGTCATAAGCATTTCTAGAATACATATATATAGTTTTTGATTAAAAATATGAACGAATATCCACAAATACAATTGAGTCCTGTACAATAGATCAGAAAAAATAGCATAGGAAAGGACGAATTGAACGATTGGTTACCTGCTAAGCGTGAAGATCTTAACTTTTTTCCATTTAACCTTGTTGAACTTCGACGAATGATAAATTAGCTGAGGTTAGACACTCCATACATTCTTTCTAAAGTCTTGATTAAATTGACTATAGCCTCATTCACAGGAGTCTTAGTACCATGAACTTTTCCTAATCTAACAATGGCTCCATTCATATAATCGACTTCTGTCCTCTTACGCCTTTCTAAATCCTGAAGCATGGAGCTTATATGCTCTGCAGTTGGTGGCAATTGTTTTTCTATAAGATAGTTAAAGTACTCCTCCCATGTGAATTTTAGCCTTATCCCTTCTGCTTTTGCAACTTCGAAAGCCTCTTGAAGCATGCTCTTGATTATCGCTCTTGTCTCATCATAAATTCCTAATGCACCATATCGAACCTTTAAAATAGCTGAGAGAGGGTTCAAAGCAATGTTGTAGAATACTTTCATCCACTTCTCTCTTATTATATCATCTGTGGGCAAAGAAGGGATTCCAGCCTTTGTGGTAATATCTGCAATGGCTTTTGATCTTTTCATATCTTGTGAGAGAGTACCGAAGAGGCACTCACTAGCATAGACTGTGACTTTGACATGCCCAGGCTTTATCAGCATGGCTCCAAAGATAGCCATGCCTCCCATAGTTCTCTCCTTCCCAACCATCTTAGAAATTATCTCTTCATTTCCTATACCATTTTGAACAGACACTACAATACTATCTTCTTTTATCAATGGCAATATTTGCTTGGTAGCATACTCAGTATCGTAGGATTTTGTAGTTATTAGGATTAGATCGTAAGGTGAGAATTCCCTACATTCATCAGCAGATGTGAAGGCTTTAAGATTCTTGAATAGATGCTCACCCCAAATCCCAGATATTCTAAGCCCCTTCTTTCTAATGGCAGATATATGAGAAACTCTACCAATTAGGGTCACATCTTGTGAATTTGATAGAAAGCCTCCGAATACAGAGCCTATCGCCCCTGCACCCATTATTAATATCTTCATAGATCATTAGATTATGAAGCAGGATTATGAATCTTTATATTTGCTATCTAAATAGAGTTATAGCGATATTTATGGAAAATATGATTCCGAAAGAAATAGCTCTGAAATTATGTGAAGAGATTCGTAAGGAGAATGCCCGTAAAAGGTTCAGTTTCGGTAAGCTACAATGTCGTTTTTGTTACAAGTTTAATAAAGATAATCCTGAGCTCAGCTCGAGGTGCATATTCGGAAACGAACAAAACAGAGGATGCTGGCAAGTTAATAAAAGATATGATGCTCTCTACACTAAGAGATCGTGATTGAACCTCAAAACAAGTAGAAGTAAATGGCGTCACGTACCCATAAGATGAGTCCAATGGCTACAAACGCTATATCGCTTCTAATGTTTTCTTTTCATTTAGTTTTATAGGCGAAACTACTCTTACTCTCGATCCATGCGTGCCTTCATGCTCGGCACAATGAAACTGCAATCAACTTACCATATTGACAATAGTAAGACATTTAGTATAGAACCAGTCAACGTAAACATACCTACAAAAAGTATCTGGAGTAAGGTTGTAGTGGTAAAAGGCCACGTCTTTTGATTCACAACGGTCATGTATTCTTCTCGCAGCACCCTGTAGGTTTTAAAGTCCTTACTCTCCCATGATTTTTCAAGATCAGTTTGTAAGGCTTCAAGTTCTCTGGTTTTGGCATTTTCAATGTTCAAATGTACAACATAGAAACTAATGAAGATAAAAGTAAGAAGTAAAGGAACAAAAAATGCTGCTAGACCTACAGCTTGGTAAAACGCCCGTACTCTTGCCTCATATGGTGTTGGCATGAGCGACCAAATGAATATCCATATGGAACCAAAACCCACAGCATAACCCATGTACTTAAACTCTGATAGGAATAGACCTACTAGGTTTCTGAAATGATGTAGAAGCGGCTTGAAGTTTGGTATCCTTACGATACTCAACACCCGGCTAAAGCCACTCAAACCCGCAATGTACCCGACGCTGCAGGTCCAACTAGGAATGCTTAGTATTCCCCAAATAAGAGGACCTAGAAACTTCATCAAATAGACTTCATGTACGTTTTTTAGCAAAGTATAGAGACCCGTGTCCTCTAGCACAGAAAGCGAAGGTCCGTTATAGACAGGTGACAACCACAGGTTAAGGAGCACGTAAGAAAATCCGAAAACGAAAACGGAACAAAGAATCTGAAACTTCTTGCTGTAGGCTAAATCTAGTCCATCCTGACAAGACTTTAACAGAATTGGCTCAAAGAAACGTTTCAAAAATCTTGAATTGATATCTTCAGATTCTTTTGGAAGTTTGACCAAGACTGGAGGTGCTATTTTTCCACCTTCAATGTAGCCATTGACTTCTTGTGATACAACCTTGAACTTCTGGAATAACCATCCCAAGAAAAGCAGAGGCGGAACGATCAAAAACCAATCACCAACTATGCTAAACAGGTAAAGGTTCGAAAAAGTGAGTGCATCGGGGTAACTAAAGTATTGAGTGTGCACATAAATTGCGAAGGAGATTTTAGGTATAAACGCAACAATAAGGAAGATTATGTTAGCGCCAAGAAAGATTCCTTTCTTGAAAAATGTTTCAAGCCACCATTTCTCAGGTAGTTCAAGCTTGGAGACACCCTCAGACTCTGGAAGGCTGTCTAAAGTTTCTGTACTACCATGTTCCAGTTCTCTCCATATACGTGAACCGACGCTTAGGTTTTTATGCGCAAGTTTAAGAGCTTCGCTTAACGATCTTCTAGCCATCCGTAGCACCACCAAAAGCAAGCGGAACTTTGCTTGCCTTCATTTGCTCTCTCAATTACTGGCTTAGGATCGAGTAAGGTTATAT
>JACGUK010000023.1 GCA_024256265.1 archaeon | reverse complement strand
CCACTACACCTAGCGTTTACAGTAGGATCGTTCAAGGCAACCTTCCTGTAGTACTTTACTCTCTCTTCAAGGATATTCATGCCTTTCCTGACCTTTTCCTTTGCTTCATCACTTATGTCCCTCCTGACCCCTCCTATAGTGTTTATAGCTGTAGTAACCCTGTTCCCAGTTAGCATTTCGATGATGTCCATGACAACCTCTCTGTCCCTCCATACATACATGAAGAGTGTGTCGAAACCTATTTCATGAGCAGCGACTCCTAGCCACAACGCATGGCTGTGAATTCTTGCCAGTTCCTCTATCATGAGTCTTATGTAGCTCGCCCTAGGGGGTATTTCTTTTCCATGAAGTTGCTCTATCGCTTGGGCATAACAGAGGGTATGAGCGACGTTACATATGCCACATATTCTTTCTATAAGATATATGTTCTGTATGTAGTTCCTGTATTCTAAGGCCTTCTCTATACCCCTATGGTTATAAGATACGTCGGCATCGACGCCTATAACCCTCTCACCCTCTACTTTGAACTTGAAGAAGGCGGGCTCCTTCAAAGCAGGGTGCTGTGGTCCTAAGGGTATGTCGAAGAATAGTTCATAGGCAGATTTCTTCTCTGCCCTCTGAAGCTCCTCTTCTTGCATCATGATACCTCCCTTAATGGCTTGGGTTGCTCTGGAGCATACTCTTTCCTCAAGGGGTACACATTTTCAGGCCAACCCTCGGGTACGATTATCCTATCAAGGTTCGGATGACCCTCAAAGACCACTCCTAAAAGGTCATGGATCTCCCTCTCATGGAGAGAGGCTCCTGGCACCATATCTGTTATCGTGCTCAACACGGGCTTATCCCTTTCAATCCTCGTCTTAACGGTAACCGTTATCCCACGTCCAAGGTGGGGCATAACCTCTATAAACTTACTTGTATCTAACCCTGTAATAGCTTGCACATGATTGAATCCCAGCTCCTCGACCAAATAGCGAATAACTTCCTTGTAGACTTCAGCAGGAACTGCCACGAAAACCCTTCTCTTCGAAACCTTGATCTCCATTATTTCAGGGATGACTAGATCTTTCGCTATTTCTTCGCCCTTCTTTGGAATCATGATCTTCAGTATCTTCTCTCCAAACTTGTTCTTCAAGGCTTCAGCGACCTTGTTCTCGTCCATGCTAGGATGCCTCCAGTTTCTTTAGAAGAGCTACAACGCCGTTTATGATGGCTTCTGGCTTTGGTGGACAACCGAAGACGTAAGCATCTACAGGTATGATAGAATCTAACCCTTGGTAGACGTTGTAGCAACCATTAAAAACTCCTCCGCTTATGCAGCAGGTCCCCACAGCCACGACGAACTTTGGATCTGGCATCTGGTTGTATATCCTCAAAAGCCTATCCTTGACTTGCCTTGTGACAGGACCTGTTACCACGAGCACGTCTGCATGTCTAGGGCTCCCCTTCAATAACACGCCAAACCTCTCAAGATCATACCTGGGAGTCAAAGCGGCCAGAACTTCTATGTCACAGGCGTTGCACGCTCCTGTATTGAAATGGAGAAGCCAAGGGCTTCTTAACCTCGCCCACTTAACTAAATTCATCTATTTTCATCTCCTTAAAAGGATCAACAGGGATGCAAAAAGAATCACGCAATATAAAAGGAAGATTTCCCTGATAGGGCTTATGAAAGGGAAGCCCATGGAAAGTATCAACACGAAGGCTACTACATCCATGACCATAAAGACCACTGCATAATTGAACAGACCTATCAAAACCGAAAACTTCTCAGATGGAAGCTCTTGACCACATGCATAAGGTTCATACTTTTCTTTCATACCTTGAGGGTGAGGGGCGATCCTGCTTCCTATGTGGTAGATTATCCATGAGACGATTAACGCTATGCTAAAAACAATGACTGGCGTACTTAGAACGCTTGTTGACATTAACAAAATATTTGTTGTTAAAAAATTTAAACTTTACTAATTGAGTTTAAATATAATATATTTTGTCTATATGCTATTTGTAATTTTTCAGGGTGTATAATTTTTCAAACTTACCCTCAAAAAACATATCAAGGGTCTCTAAGGAGTGGATCCTTTAATGATCTTCTTGAGCATCTTGGTCACCATCATAACTGCCTCCTCAACTCTAGGACTAATCTTTGTTCCTAAAAGAACATTCTGAGGCTGAATCCCTATCACAAAGAAATTTATGCTCAAACCAAGGCCCTTCAGATAGGCCTTTATCAGAGATAGTGGAAGTCTATGCGTCGAGATAGAGCTTAGTGCATCGTCTTCGGCTTCGAACAAAGCTATGGAGCCTGGCTCGCCCTTGAAGTCTACAGCATCTATGACTAAAACATGTGAAGGGTTGAAGGCCTTCACCTTCGATAGGAAGTTTTCTGGGGCTGTCCCACAGTTGATAATGAGAACATTTCCTATGCCCTTTAGAACTCTCTTAAGCCTTTTAACGACCAAGACTCCAGCCATATCGTCTCCTCTGAACTCGTTCCCTATGCCAAGTATTACCAGCCTTTTGAAGGACCTGAATTCCTCTAATAGTGTCTCCATCAGATTTTTTCTCAAAGAAATTTCGCTATGAAGCAATATCATTAGAGATTATTTAAGTTATTAACCCTATAAGAGCACTAATTCAGATGAGATTCTTAAAGTAGCGGGCCCGCAGGGATTTGAACCCCGGATTTCAGGCTCTCTTCAGAGCACCGAAGGCTTACGTGATGAACTCTGCGTCTTATCCGTGCTAGACCACGGGCCCAATCTAAATTTGAACCTCTCGAATTTAAACTATCTTAACCATGATTTATGAGAAGTTTCTTGATCGATTCTTCAAACGGATGTAATAATAATCCTTTTTCTGTTATTATTCCAGTTATCAGCTCTGGTGGAGTCATGTCAAAGGCAGGATTCAATACATTTATTCCTTTAGGTGCTATTCTTTTCCTATTTATCATAACCATTTCATCTAAGCTCCTCTCCTCAATTATTACATCCTCGTATCTAGTATTAACATCGAAAGTTGATTTAGGTGCAGCAACATAAAATGGTACATTATGCCTTTGAGCTAGAACTGCCATCTGATAAGTTCCTATCTTGTTGAACGTATGACCAAGCTTTGTTACCCTATCAGCGCCTACTATGACTTTATTCACCAATCCTTTTTGCATTACATAACCCACCATAGAATCTACTATCAAAGTAACAGGAATATCATCATTTTTGAGTTCAAAGCATGTCAGCCTTGCCCCTTGAAGTGCAGGTCTAGTCTCTGTGGCTATTACTCTTATGCATTTTCCCTGCTCTATTGCTGCCCTTACTACCCCTAGAGCTGTGCCATAGCCGACTGTTGCCAGTGCTCCCGCATTCTGCTGACCTAGTGAAAACTAGACCATTTACAGTGGGTTAGCACTACATCTCCATCTTCAAGAATTTTAGCACCATTCTTTCCTATAGCATGGTTTATTTCTACATCCTCTTCTGTAATGAGAATAGCCTCCTTCTTAATTGCTTCAACGATATCTTCTATCCTCCCTTCACTAGAGTATGCTTTATTCATGACTCTTTGAATAGCCCAAAACAAGTTCATGCCTGTTGGGCGTGTAGCCTTTAGATCCTTTGCTGCAAATTCAAGCTCTTTGATCAGGTCTTTTTTCGTCTTAGCCTTAGATTTACGGGCTATCAATGCAAGGGACATGCCTGCTATTGCTCCAATGGCGGGAGCTCCTCTTATGCTCATGTTCTTAATGGCATCTACTACTTGATGATGATTGTTACATTTTATGAAGATTAGCTTGTTTGGCAACTTCCTTTGGTCTATCAACATAATCGCTTCTTCTTCCCATCTTACAGTCCTTTGAGCAAAACCGTCCCAAACCATATTTATCTAACCTTCTGTTCTCTGTTCTGATACATTTAAATGCATCTTTCAGACGAAAAATTGTACAAAATACGAAAGTTTTTACTTTAATAAGTGTTTGCACATATGATCTATTATGGTCGAGGAAATCCCCTATGTATTGACAGGGTATTTGACAGATAAAGGCGTCATTATCGATGATAAAAAAGCCCAAGAGGAGTTAAGGACAAGAGGTTATGGAGAAGAGCTGAATGGCAAGCTCTTGTTAAAGGACTATGAGGCTATTTTCTTGCTATACAGTAACAAGTTAAGAGTGTTGAAAGAAGAGAAAGAAATTTCTGTTAACGAGCTTTTAGACTTCGCTTTATTAAGAGATGCTAATGCATGGACTAGATTTTTAATTTATAGAGATTTAAGAAGTCGTGGATACGTAGTTCGTGAAGGATTTGGATTTGGTGTTGATTTTAGGGTATATGATAGAGGCGAGTACGGCTCTAAATCGGCAAAGTACGTTGTTTATGGCTTAAATGAAGGCACAAAGAAGTCTATTAAAGAGATGAGTGAAATCGTGAGCCAGATAGGAAGGATGGGAAAGGAGGCAGTCTTAGCAGTCATAGAAAGACGGGGAGAAGTCATATACTACAAGGTTCAAGGTTGGAAGCCCTATAAGGATTAGTTTTAATCCAACTTGGTTGCTAAAATACTCTTAGTTAATGATTTATCATGGCAAAGATAGTGGCTGTTATAGGGAGAAGTGGCTCTGGAAAGACTTCCACCATAGAGTATTTAATATCTAATCTAAGCAGAGAAGGCTTCAGCATAGGTTCCATCAAGCACGTTCATGAACAAGATTTTACTATCGATACAAAGGGCAAGGATACATGGAGGTATGCTCAGGCAGGAGCGAAGATAATTGCGATCATGGCTCCAACAGAAGTTGCCACAATAAAGAAGAAGGAAGATCAGCAAATAGATTTAGAAGAAACAATTAAAGATTTAGAAGAATTGGATATAATATTCTTAGAAGGCTTTCATTCCCTCATCGCTAAGAGAAGTGATGTTTTTAAGATAATAACAGCTGAGAACGAGGAAGATTTAGAAAGGACTTTGAATGGCACAGTCCATCCAATAATAGCCATTACTGGCAAGGTTGCAAAGCTTAAGTCAAAGATTTTCAATCCAGAAGCTCCTATAATAGATATGTATAGCGAAGGAAGAAGGCTCATACAATTGGTTAAGGATCACATAAGAGGGAGGCTTGATTGGGAAAAGAGAAATATGCAAGAGTTGTAAGAAGCCTGATAGATAATAACATCATAGAAAAAGTATCGGTATCTTTAGGCAGGGGCAGGCCTTTGAGGCTCACTTCGTTCGTCCAAATGGCTTTGCGGGGCACCCCACCGGGAAATATGCCGCCTTGTCTAACCTTTTACCGCTATTTCTTCCTCGCCAGAGTGTATATGGAAGCAACAATGGCAATCGTTGCTAATACTATGGCAGCGATGCTTAGTCCTGAAGGCACGATCATATCGGGCACGGTGAAGGTAGCAGATGCCGAGTTAATGCCATCGCTGGCTGTCACAGTATGGTCGCCGGGCTCGGTTTGCTCCGGCACAGAGACCACAGCGCTGAACTTACCAGCCCAATCGGTGGTTGTGGCGCTAGACATCGGCGTGCCATCCCAGGTGATGGTTATCTTTGAATTCCACGTGAATCCTTGACCCCCAATGGCAAAGGCGCCAACTCCTTCATCTGGACTCAAGCTTATGGCAGGTGCTGGCCAGGAGAGAAGGGAGTAGACCACATCGTAGAGCTCTTCCTCAGGACCGTAGCTGGAGCTGGGATAGCCGCCGGTGAATACATAGTAAATCTTAATTGTCTTCGACTCGCCAGCAGCTAAGTCGTACCTGTAGCTGAAGACTTGTCCATTATGATCAGGGTAGGCAAAGAAGAGTGTAGTTCCCCGGCGAACTTGGCAAGCCTGGTCAGGATATACCCCGGTGCTGTTATAATATGGCACCTCGGCGGGGAATACAACGGCACCAAAGGCACCGGGTGCCTCCGCTGAGTAGTAGCCTGCCCCATCGCACTCAAAGATCACAGGTGCCGCCATATCATCCGCCATTATTGGAGGTATTGTGGGATAGTATGCATCCTCCGAGCTGTCGTAAGTGTAAAACATCGTCCACTCATCGTGGACACCGGGGACCTTTATCGCAGCCTCATGCTCAGCATAGTTAATGAGATAAGTGGATATAGAGAAGCTCACAGGGTCGATGCCAGTGTTTGTATAGACATCCGTCACCTTGACATAGGGGTCGTCATGAGTGAAATACCAGGTGCGGTCCCAAGTGACATCGCTCAAGCCACCTGTGAGGGTGGCGTGGCAGATGATCTCCACGCTGCCATCATTTAATATGTTCATCTCTGACTCAATCCAGACGAACGCCTCAGAAGTCCACGTGGTCTCATCATAGATCCTCAATAAGCCGCACCCATAATTGTCGAAGAAACGATCATGGGAATACGCATCGAAGAGAGCATTCCACCTGTGCATCCCTTCTATCCATGGGGCGATCCTCATATTATTAACCATAAATATTTCGTCGATGAAGTCGACAAACCCCACTGCAACCGTTGGCATCACCGGCACGCTGCCATCTGTGGGCAAAACAGTGACCCAAAAGTTCATAAGTGTGGCATAGAGACTGTCGTAGCCAATATCGAACATTGCTCGGTATGCGCCATACCAATCACCATGCGGGAAAGTGGGATAGGTTGTGGTGTCTGACAAGTCGCAGCAAAAGGTTACATTGACGGTCTCGCCTGCCGGAATGGTTACTGGGTTAGGGGTTATCGTCCAATCCGCATCGGCAATGTCACCTTCTGACCAGGTGAAGTCCAAGTCATGGTCAGCGGCGTCCAAATTCTGGAATGTCACTGTGAAGCAAACATTATCATCGCCCTCATAGGCATACCTGGTTAGTTCCGGATTTCCTCCTTCCCATGCAAAGGAAACAGTCTCAGGGCAATTTGTGAGCAGTATTTTGTTAAGTGTGCCATTCAAATACATCGGAGCCCATTCTAGGTTTCCCTGACTCACTCGGTTGCCATCCTCGTTTGCCTGTACGGGGGTCACTGGCATAATCACCGCTACCAGCGAGAGAACCAGAGCCACAGTCAATAGTGGTGACAGCACCATTGCCATTTTCCTCACTTTCATCTCTTTATTACCTCCTCATATGAAAGCATAGTGCAAGTTTAATCGACCTTTTTCTCTTTTTAGTTTTAGTTCTCTCCTTAATGTTATTTTCGTTTTTGGATCATCCTCCTATCCGTCGAGGCATAGCCCCCATATAATAACCTTCTTACCTTTTTCTTGCTTTTCTTTTGTGATTTAATCACCAAATGAAATGTTTCCAGTGAATAGTTATCTCTCAACGATGTTATTTCATTCAAAACAAGTATATTATTCAATGATTAAAAGTCGTATGAGAATCTCTTATTTAGTAAAAGTGCGATTCATGCTTGAACAAAAATGTTCGAATAAGCAGAATGGATTAGAACTGTAATACAACTAGCAGCAAGTATAGCAACAGTGGTAGCGTCACTTTTTAGCCTATACAAAAAACTAAAAGATTTCGGCCTAATTTTCAAAGATCACGAACTCACCCATTCCCATAGCCTAACCCTTCAAATTCGGGTGTATGGGACAATGTCAGCAACACAATAATAAAATGATCCTCTCATTTTATGAGTTCAGGGAAATGCTTCTTAACTTGCTTCTCCATCTCCTTATCTGAAATAGCTGTCATCCTACCTTTAGAATACTGCTTCTCAACCCATTCATATATTTTCTTCACTTTTTGATTATCCTTGCCTATTCTTTCGCTTCTATTTAATCGAAAGTATTGATTGATCCAGAATACTATGCCAGCAACCCCAGAGTAAGGTGTAATGGCGATCTTAGGAGGCTTGCCCAATATTTTCTCTGTATCAAAAGGCAAGTATATCTCTGCATCTTTAAGTATACCATCAGCATGAACACCTGCCCTTGTGACAGTAAAGTTCTTTCCTATAAGAGGGTAGTATGAAGGAATTTCGTATTCTATGCTCTCATAAAAGTCTGCTATCTCACTTATGACTTTTGTATCCATACCATTACTTGTACCCTTCAATTGAATGTACTCTATAACCATAGCTTCAAGAGGTGTATTTCCAGCCCTTTCACCTATTGACAGTAGGGTGCAATTGTTGTAAGTACAACCATAAAGCCAGGCAGTAGTTGCATTAACCACTCCTTTATGAAAGTCGTTATGACCATGAAATTCTAGCCTATCGTGGGGCAATCCTGCATCATGAATGAGCCCATGCACCATCTTTGGTATGCTTCTTGGCAATGCTGCTTCAGGGTAAGGTAGACCAACGCCCAAGGTATCGCTGAGACGCACCTTAACAGGGAGATTATACTTTTCCTCAAGGCGTATAAGGCACTTTACAAAGGGAATAACTGTACCATAAAAATCTGCTCTTGTTACATCTTCCAAGTGGCAACGTATGGATATGCCTGATTTAAGGGTCTCCTCACATACATCAAGATACTTCTCTATGACTTGGCTTCTGCTTAGACCGAACTTATGGAGAATATGGTAATCTGAAATGGAGGCAAGCATGCCTGTCTCCTCTAATTTCATCTCCTTTATCAATTGTAAATCTTCCTTCTTAGCCCTCATCCATCCTGTAACCTTTGGATATTCGTAGCCTTTCTCTCTGATCTCTTTTATGGCTAATCTATCCCTATTTGTATAGGGGAAGAATTCGGTCCATCTTATGATGCCTTTTGGACCGCCAAGTCTATTCAAAAGGTCGAAAATAGTAACCATCTGATCTACTGTGTAGGGTTCTCTAGCCTGTTGCCCATCTCTGAAAGTAGTATCAGTTATATAAATCTCATCAGGCAAGTCCATAGGAACAGTTTTGAAGTCCCAAACTGTCCTTGGTATATCACCAGAGGGGAAGATATTCTTGTATAGCTGTACCTTATCTTCTATCTTGAAGTCCGATGAGGGTTCAGACATTATATTCTCGACTCAAAGGTAAGAAATAAACTAGCCTAAATATTTTTTCATATTGAATTATATTATTCTTTACAAACTATTTGATTCCTTTTGCTTTCTTTTTTATATTTTGCTCTTGTTAGATTATTTTTCTAATATTCTTTTTGATAAAAAAAAATGTTTTATCCTTTCACAACTCCTATAGGTATTAGTCTTGCCACTTTTGTTGCTATCCCTACTTTATGGGAGACTTCGGCTACAGAGTCTACATCCTTATATGCTTCAGGAGCTTCCTCAGCAACCCCTTTCCAACTAGCAGCTTCGATAAGAATCCCTCTATTCTCAAGCTTCCTCTTAATCTCACTTGCAGGGTAAGCCTTTATAGCTGCTGCCCTTGACATCATCCTTCCAGCGCCATGAGCTGTAGAGCCAAAGCTCAACTCCATAGCTTTAGGAGTACCAACGAGGAGCCAACTTGCAGTTCCCATAGAACCTGGGATGAGCACTGGCTGGCCTATATCTCTATAAGCATTTGGTATAGCTGAACTTCCAGGAGCAAAAGCTCTAGTAGCACCCTTTCTATGCACAACCACTTTCTTCTTTACACCATTTATAGAATGCTCCTCCAATTTTGCTATGTTATGAGCTACATCGTATACAAGCCTCATGTTAAGGTCTTTTTCTGATGCTTTGAATACTTTTTCGAAAGCCTTTCTAGTCCAATGAGTTATCATCTGGCGGTTTGACCATGCATAGTTTAGAGCTGCAGTCATGGCTTTCTTATAATCCTCAGCTTCTTTTGAATTGTTTGGAGCACAAGCAAGCTCTCTGTCAGGGAGATAGATATTGTACTTATGCACAGCAACCTCCATGACTCTTAGGTAATCACTGCATACTTGATGTCCTAAGCCTCTTGAGCCTGTATGAATAAGCATTACAACTTGACCAGCTTGTGTTATGCCAAACTCATTGGCAGCATCCTTATTGAATATCCTATCAACCAATTGTACTTCAAGGAAATGGTTTCCAGAGCCTAAGCTACCTAGCTGTGGTGCTCCTCTTGACTTTGCTGTAGATGAAACTTTGCTAGGATCAGCCCCCTTCATGGTACCATTCTCTTCACAAAACTCAGCATCCTCTTCCCATCCATAGCCATTTTTTATAGCCCATCTCACACCATCGCTAAGTACTTGATCCAATTGATTGATGCTCAACTTTATCTGACCTGTGCTTCCTAGACCTGAGGGGATAGCTCTGAACAGTTCTCTTAGCAATTCTCTGAGCTTTGGTCTAACTTCTTTCTCAGTCAGATCAGTTCGAACAAGACGGACACCACAATTTATGTCATAGCCAACACCACCTGGAGATATTACTCCTGTATCAAAATCTGTAGCAGCAACACCCCCTATAGGAAAACCATATCCTTCATGACCATCTGGAAGCACTATTACATGCTTATAGACTCCCGGTAAGTAACTCACGTTAACTGCTTGGTCTATAGTTCTATCTGTGAGCATCTTGCTGAGCAAATTTTCATCTGCATAGATGGTTACTGGTACCTTCATCCCTTCTTTTGCATTAGTCTCTATTCTATACTCTACTTCACTTATCTTATTCGTTGGGTATCGAGATTGAATAGTCATGATTTTTATTCACCTGAAAGAAGGAAATTTCAATTATTTTAAGTCCTTTTGAGATTATAAGTGTTTCTATGCAGGAAGATTGGTGAAGTTTTGAGAGTCAAAAATATAGTCTTCTCTATATAGCTCCTTCTTCCCTTACATAGAAGAAGTTAATTATATCACTCTAGTTTTCCATGTTTAGCTTCAAAATTTGCGTTGTAAGTACGTTTGCCTTTATCATCCGTTATGGAAACAAAGCCTTTTGGGAAAGTGACGCCGTTTAATCGCCTCCAAGCTTTGCTGAAATCATCCTCTCGGTCGTCCATCCAACAAATAACATAACGATCAGAAGTTCTGGAAGGTGATGATATGTAATCGATGTCTCCCATAAAAGGGAAAAAATCCTGTATAGTGCCTTTGAATTTGCCGCTTTCTTCATCTTTACGGATCGTAAGCCTCCTAGCCTTAATTACCGCCAAAGCTTTACTTTCACGTTTCGCCCTCTCCTTATAAAAGACTATGACAGGTTTCTCCCAAAAGAGTTCCAAGCTTAGCACCCTCCTTGCTAAGGTAATGATTGTCAGAATTTAAGACCCATTGAATATATATTTTGTGTTAAAGAGTTTTTAATAAGCATCATAGCTAGGGTTATTTATGAGTGAAGAATTATCAGATAAAGCGTCAAGGCTAGCATTAAAGTACTCTTTCTTCTATGGAGGTAAGGTAGAGATAATCCCAAAAGTTCCAGTTCAAGACTTGAACGACTTATCAATATGGTATACACCAGGTGTGGCTGCAGTTTCAGAGGCTATCAAGAATGATAAAGAACTTTCATTTGATTACACATGTAGATGGAATACCATAGCAATAATAACTGATGGTAGCAGAGTGCTCGGGTTAGGAGATATAGGTCCAGAGGCATCTATTCCTGTCATGGAAGGTAAAGCTTTGATATACAAGTATCTAGGCGGTGTAGACGCCATACCATTGCCAATAAATGCCTATGAACCAGATAAGATGATAGAAGTGATCAAAAGTCTACAACCCACATTTGGAGGCATAAACCTTGAGGATATAGCTTCACCAAAGTGCTTCTACATAGCTGATAAGCTTAGAGAAGAGATGGAGATACCTATATGGCACGACGATCAACAAGGCACAGCTGGCGTTACATTGGCAAGCCTCATAAATTCAATAAAGCTGACTGGGCGCAAGTTAAATGGTACTAAGATCGTGCTCTTTGGTGTTGGTGCAGCGAATATAGCAAATGCTCAGCTTATAATAAAAGCAGGGGCTGACCCAGGAGACTTGATATTGATAGATTCAAAAGGGATTCTTCATTCAGGGCGAGAGGATATAGATGAATTAAAGATCAAAAATCGTTGGAAGTATGAGCTTGCCATAAAGACCAATAGAGAAAGAATCTCAGGTGATTTTGTCAAAGCTTTCGATGGTGCTGATGTTCTGATATCTGCATCTAAACCTGGTCCTAATGTGATAAAGAAAGAGTGGATATCAAGGATGAATAAGAAGGCTATCGTATTCACACTGGCAAACCCAGTCCCTGAGATATGGCCATGGGAGGCTAAAGATGCTGGTGCCTATATAGTTGCTACAGGTCGCTCAGACTTCCCAAATCAGGTGAACAATAGTCTGATATTCCCCTCAATGTTTAGAGGTGTATTAGATGTTAGAGCAAAGGCGATTGCTGATGATATGGTAATAGCAGCTGCAGAAGAATTGGCTAAATATGCAGAAGAGAAGGGATTGAATAGAGATTATATAATCCCAACTATGGCAGAGTGGGAAGTCTATCCAAGGGTTGCAGCCAAAGTTGGTGAGAAGGGAATAGAGTTAGGTCTAGCCAGAAGAAGAATTTCTAAAGATGAAATCTATGAGAGAGCTGTAGAAATAATAAAGCGATCAAGGAAGTTGCTATCCTCTTTGATAGAAGCTCAAGTAATACCCTTACAACCGAGTTGAATATTGCTTTTTAATTATGCTTTCAGGCTTAGTATTGAATGTTAGAGCCTTTTAAGAAAGAATTTTAAACTATGATAGATCAATAGTGCTGGGGGTAAGAATTTGGCAAAATGTGAGAAGTGTGGAGTTGAGCTTCCTGAAGGGGCAAGATTCTGTCCTAGTTGTGGAGCCTCTGTGGGCAAGATAGTGAAGGAGGAGTTCAAGGTTTCATCAGAAGACCTAGTCAAGAAGGTCAAAGATTTAATTAAAGAAGGAAACGTCACAAAGATCATAGTTAAGAACGAAGAAGGCAAGACTCTACTTGAAATGCCTGTTACAGCAGGAGTTGTAGGAGTTATCTTGGCACCTTGGCTGGCAGCAGTAGGGGTCATAGCGGCACTGGCTACAAAGTGCACCATATCTGTTGAGAGAAGAGGATAGGCAAAATATGAGATGTCATAAGTTAGCAGATATTTGAAAGAATATTGTAAGAAGCTGTTATCAAAAGACCATGAATATCTATTTAAGAGATTATGATAAATAGCATGTAGTGATAAAAAATGGCTGAGGAATTAAGATACATAAAGAGAGAGATAGAGAAAGGACTAGCTCGCTTCAGAGCATTGCAACGTAGAGCTTATCGTCTTGAGATGAAGATGAAAAAAGAAACTGAGGAAGAGCGAATAAACAAGCTGAAAGAAGAGTTGAAGAAATCTTGCCCAAATATAGAATTCACTCCAAGAACGTTAAGGCTCCTCAGGTTAGTTGGAACGCAGCCCTACATACCCCTTAATAGAGAGAAGGAAGTAATAGCAGAAGTAATAGCAGAGCATTATGAGTGATTGAATGAGACTTTTCTTAGATGTTAACGTCTTCATAGATGTCTTAACGAAGCGTGCGGATTGGGAAAAGAGCTTTGATATCATTAGGAATATAATAGAAGGTAAGAATGAAGGCTATATTTCAGCATTAACACCTGCTATTATATACTTCTTTAGAAAAAGAATTCTGCCTGAGGAGCAAGCTAGAAAGGATGTCATAGATTCTATTGAAGGTTTCAAGATTGTTGAGCTCAATGAACCAATAATAAATGCATCTTTGAAAGAAGAGAAGATTGAGAGTTTTGAAGATGCTATACAATTTCATTCTGCAAAGGATAAAGCCAAGATACTCATAACAAGGAACAAGAAGCATTTTAGAGCCGTAAAAGATGAGATAGAATTAATGACTCCAGAAGAGTTTCTGAAGAAGTACCAATTTTGAATAATTTTCCGACTTTATGTTAGATTAAATTTATTCCAATTTCAAACTATCTTTCCTTTCTCTGAATAGTTTTGGTCGAAACAATTCTCCTTGTTTTGATAAAGCTTCCTTATGTTGCACTAAATTATGTTTGATCTTTTACCTCCATTCCTATGATAATTATCAGCACAATCCTTAATTTTCACCATTTATAATATAATTAATATGAGCGAAGATATTTCTATAAACTTAAAGTATTTTGCTATGATTAGAGATATTACTGGCAAGAAGGAAGAATCGTTATCATTAAAAAAAGGCTATGGCATCATGGATTTATTGATCAAATTAACTGAAATCTATGGTGAGAAAATATTTCAATTTATATTTGATGAAAAAAGAGAGATAAGAGAAAATTTAACCTTCTTAATAAATGGTCAAGTCATTAAAAGTGAAAATTTGAATAGAAAGCTAAAAGATGGAGATATTCTTGTAATTCTTCCTCCTATAAGTGGAGGATGATTTAAACACACTATCTATAAATTTTCGACTAATGTCGATTAATTAATCTTAAATAGCGAAATGGTTAATTTGTCTAATTTATAGTAAGCAGAGGTATGAATATTCCAACCGGTTGGAAAGCTAAGCCTCATGCCGCCATCATCGGTGCTGGTAGAACAAAGTTTGGAGAGCAGTGGTATAAAGATCCAGAAAAGCTATTGATGGAAGCGGGAATTGGTGCCGTAGAGTCTGTGGATCATGGACTAAAAAGAAAGGACATTCAAGCCTGTTACTTCGGTAGCTTCATCTATCAAGCAACTAACAAACTTGCCTTGGTTCCTGGTTACATGTCCAGGGAGTTAGGTATAAACATCCCTATGAATACTACAGAAGCTGCTTGTGCTTCTGGTGGCTCAGCCTTTTTTAACGCTTGTATAGCCATCAAGTCTGGCATGTATGATGTGGTTCTAGTAGGCGGTTTTGAAAAGATGACAGATCATTCTAGCAAGATTTTGGATGACCTTATGCTTGCTGCCGATCCACATGAATTTGATGCAGGTTTCACCTTTCCAGGCTTATATGCAGCTATGATGACGAGATATATTCATGATTATGGTTATGAAGATCGGCGATGTATAGAAGCTTTAGCACAGATCGCATGTAAAAATCATCATCATGCTGTCAACAATGAGTATGCCCAGTTTAGGCGAGAGTTCAAAGTAGAGGATGTTCTTAAATCACCACTTGTAGCAGATCCTATAAGGCTTCTTCATTGTTCACCTATTTCTGATGGTGCTGCCGCTGTCATCTTAACCAAACCTGAGTTGGCGAAGAATTACACAGATACCCCAATTTACGTAATTGGGAGTCAGCAGACTACGGACGATGTTTCCCTTTTTACCAGAGAAAGCTTAACAGGGATAAAGGCTACAAGGCTTGCTGTGAGTAAGGCTTTGATAGAAGCTGACTTATCCATAGAAAATATTCAAATCGCAGAGGTTCATGACTGCTTTACCATTGAAGAGGCTATTTTTTTAGAGGATTCAGGCTTCTATGAAAGAGGTAAGGCTTGGAAGGGTATATATGAAAGTTATGAGAGTTTTAAGAACTCAAAACACATACCTTACATTAAAGATGGCGGAGAACTTATCGTAAACTCAGGCGGGGGGCTTAAGGCTGATGGTCATCCTGTAGGTGCTACAGGAGTAAGGCAGATCTATGAATGTTTTAAACAGTTGAGAAAAGAAGCTGGTAAACACCAAGTGGAAATAGATGGAGACTTAAACCTAGCTCTTTGTCATAACGTTGGAGGAACAGGCGGGATAGCTACTGTTCACATTTTAGCGAGGGATATTCCATGAGTGAACCTGTTACAAGAAGAAAGATTCTCATCGATTACAGGATTCAAGCTTCAAAATGTGCAGACTGTGGTAAAACCTACTTCCCACCAAAATTCTTCTGTAATACAGAGGGCAGAAGGAGCCATATGATTCTTGTGGACTATTTCTATACTAGAGGAAAACTAGGTAGTGTGAGTGTTATTCGCAAACCCACAAATGAATTCCTTCATATAGGTTCTTTCATATCAGGCATAATTTCTTTTGATGATGAGACAAAGGTTCCAGGAAGAATCACTGACTATACTCCGCCTGAAGAAGAGTTAGACGTTGCTCGTTTCGTAGGGAAAGGTGTTATACCTAGGTTTAGACGTCTTTACACAGATGGCCCCCAAGGTTTAATTTACTACTCAAGCCTCAATTTTAGTTTCGAAGACGATTATTATCCCTACCAAGAATATGTAAAGATTCCCCAAAATGTAAGTGAAAGTCCTGGAATCGTTGGTTATGGAGTTTATCTACCAAAGTTTAGGATAAAGAATGAAGACGAATCAGGCTTAGGAGTCGGAGAAAGAACTGTACCTTTTGTAGATGAGGACACAACCACTTTTGCTGTAGAAGCTGGAAAGAGGGCGTTGATACATGCAGGTGTTGATTGCAAACATGTGAAAAAATGTTTTGTAGGCTCTGAATCTACACCCTATGCTGTTAAACCTTCTATGTCCACTGTTTGTCAAGCGCTACAACTTGGCGAAGAATACGAAGGTGGTTTCTTTAGTGGAGGCATAGACTCACAGTTTGCATGTAAAGCAGCTACAGACCTCTTTATTGATGCTGCTGCTTTAGCAAATTACTCTATTTTCGGAGGGGAGTATGTAATGGTAATAGGCTCTGACAATTCTCAAGCTGAAAGAAACGATCCGTTAGATTTTACAGTGGGTGCAGGTGCTGCCGCTTTTCTCTTCGGAAAGAGAGGTGTTATAGCAACTCTAGACCATTACGTACCTTATACCTCAGATACACCAGATTTTTACCGAAGAGAAGGGCAAAAATATCCAAGACATGGTGGGAGGTTCACAGGAGAACCTGCTTACTTTAAACATGTTGTAACAGCCATGAAGACAGCCCTAAAGGTAAGTGGGCTATCCCCGAAGGATATACGTTTCGTGGTCTGTCACTCACCAAATGCTAGGTATCCCTACCTTGCTGCTCTAGAAGCAGGTTTCGAGAAAGAGCAGATCGAACCTGGATTGGTAGTCAAATACATAGGAAACCTCTATTCAGGTTCCAGTCCTACTGCCTTAGCTACTGTTCTTGATATAGCTGAACCAAGTGACCGTATACTCATGACTAGTTATGGTTCTGGTGCTGGTAGCGAATCCTACATATTCACAGTTACGAAAGAAATTGAAAAGAAAAGGGAAAAGTCCATCCCTGTGAAATACCAGATAGAAAACCCCCATAAAGAGTATGTGGACTACAATACCTATCGAAGATGGAAGGAAGCGAGCTTGTAAAGGATTGATCTTAAAAAGATAACTCATATCGGTTAAGCAGTTAAAGAAGAGGACTTAATAGAACAAAAGGCTTATGGAAAGGATAGCGTTCAGAAGGGATAAGAACCTATGTTAGAGCTATTGAGCACCTAGGGCTTTTGCTCTGAGGTTTTAAGAGAAGGAGTATGCTCAAGATATTTAATCATACCCTCAATCTCTCTTTTTACTTCTTTGAGTAAAGATACTTCAACCTTTAGGTTCTCAGCCTTATCTTCAAGTCTAGTTAACATGAGGTTTTCCTCAACTACCATCTTCTCTTGCTCTAACTGATCGACTTTTTTCGCTAACTCCTTCTCAGCCTTGTCCATCATCTTTATCTTATCATGAAGCTCTTCTAACTTGTTGGTTTCAATAAGCTTTAGATCTTGTTTGCCTACCATAAAAGGAAACTTTGTTTTGCATTTGGCACACCAATAAATCCCTACAGTACTCTCCACGATCTCCCAGCCATTTTTAGGCTCTACCGTAAGCCATGTTTTAAGAGGCTCCGATACTTCCGAGTGACAGTTTGGGCAGATAGGCATGCCCGACCAATCTTGGTTTAGGATGTAATGCTTGCTTGTTGTGGGTTAGTGTAGTTTGCAATTTCTTGCTCTAGGTTGCTTCTTTCTGCCTTTAGGCTTGAAATTTCATTTCCCAATGCTTGAGCATGATGCTCTAACTTTAGCACATCAAGTTTCTCACTTAGGCGTGGTATCTCCTCTAGCAACATAGCTTTTTCAGCTTCTAAGGCTTGTATTTTTGCCTCTAACTCTTTTTTCTTATCAGCTAAAGATTGAATTGACTCCATTTCAACTATGTTTAAGCTCTTATACACTTCACCTATGAAGTGAAAAAGTATCGGTATAATGGTAAAACTCTTTAGATTCTTGGCTTGGCATCTTGATATATGGGATGAAGGAGTAGCTAAATATGAACAATTTTCAAAAAGGTGATCACTACCTATGCTGATTTCTATTCTAGGGTTTTCCTTGGAATCCATGTTCAGTGCTAAAGAAGTGCAAAAATAAAGTAGTGGCGCCTCGGCCGGGATTTGAACCCGGGTCAGAACGGTGACAGCGTCCTATGCTAGACCGGACTACACCACCGAGGCTATGCAAACATTATTTTCACTTGTTTTAAAAATTTTTCCTTGCATTCACTCTCTTTAAATCTACAAATAATTTATCTGAAACTTTATATAAATTACTCATATGATTGGCTAAATCACTTAGCAGAAAGGTGATTATTAGGATATATTACAGACATATCTAAGACCTCTATAATACAACCTTTCCCCCTTCAATTCACATCTATATTGATGATAATAACTGCATTGACTCTTATCAAGGTTAAAGATATTACAATTCAAGCTTATGATCAAACTAAAGGACAAAAGCTATTATAAACGATCTAATTAAAATTGATAATGGGTTAGAGGGCCCGTAGCTCAGCCAGGTAGAGCACTGGAAGGGGTAATCGATGAGGTTAATAGGATAAAGATCAAAATTGCCTCTTGGTGAAGCTTTTATCCTGGTGAAAGAAACCCGGGGGTCCCGGGTCCGAATCCCGGCGGGCCCGCACCTAACTAAGTGCGAATCCTTTATATAATAGCGATAGGCTTCTACTTCTGAGGGACTATGCCCAAGGCTGAAAGCAAATACGAGCCCATAATGAGAGATCCTGATGTTGGGCGCTGGCTCAAGAACCTCGCTAGAGGCAGTCCTGTAACCGCTGAAGTTGCCGTTAGAAGGATTTCTAGGGCTTGTGAGCTTTTATCAAAAAATCCTAAAGAAATGGTCGATGAGGCTAAGAGCAACTTAAGGGAATTTCAAGACTCTTTGGAGGATATGGTTGCAAGGCTTGAATCTGAGAAAAAATCCCCAGGTTACATCCAAGGAATTTTAAAAGTGGTTAAATCATGGCTTAAATATAATGATATAACTTTAACGAGAAAGATAAAGATAAGCAACTCAACAGCTACGCCTACTATAGAAAACGAGCAGGTTCCGTCGCAAGAAGAGTTGGGAAGAATCTTTAGGGTTTCTCCACCAAGAGTAAGGGCTGCTGAAGCCTTGATGGCTTTTGCAGACTTGAGACCTGAAAGCATAGGAAACTATGATGGTTCAGACGGGCTTAGGCTTAAGGATTTACCAGAACTAAAAATAGAAAACGGTCAAGTAGTTTTTGAGAAAGTTCCTACAATGATAATAGTGAGATCAACGCTTAGCAAAGCTAGGCACAAATACTTTACATTTCTATCAAGCGAAGGTTGCACCTATCTGAGAGAATATCTTGAAGGAAGGATAAGGTTCGGTGAAGAATTAAGGCCGGAGAGTCCTCTGATAGCTCATGAGAGAAAAGAAGCTTCTGTAAAACCCTACTTGATGACAAAGAAGATAACCCATTTCATAAGGCAGTATATGCGCAAAGCTGGAGTTTACAAGCGTCCTTACGTTCTAAGGGCTTATGCTGAGACTCAGTTGATAATAGCTGAATCAAAAGGGAAGATATCACATCCATATTTGCAGTTTATAGCTGGTCATAAAGGAGACATAGAAGCAAGATACTCAACGAATAAAGGTGTTTTACCTCCAGATATGATTGAGGATATGCGTAAGTGCTACAAGGAATGCGAGCCTTTCCTAAGCACAACAGCTCAACCTTTGGAGCAGTCAAGTGTTATTAAAGAGGCCAAGATAGAGGCTTTAAAGAGCATAGCAAAAAGCTTACTTGGAATAGAGTTGCTTGAAGTGAAGGTGGCTAAGGAAAAGGAATTGGGAAAAGAGCTAAGCACAGATGAGACTATAGAGCTGTTTGAGAATGAGTTAAAGAAGTTAAGGGAGGGAAAACATAATCCGCAGAGAATAGTTAAAGAGGAAGAGTTA
>JACGUK010000089.1 GCA_024256265.1 archaeon | reverse complement strand
ATAGAGAAGGAGCGAGTGATTTACCAGTTATGAGACGGATTATTAGGTCGGATGGTAAGGTGCAAAATTGCTAGATATAGTTGATTGGGTTGTTACAAACATTCCAATGCTGGTCCTTGTAGGTGTCACAATATGGTATGCTTACTCAACCCATAGGTTGGTTAAGCAACCCATAAGACTTCTGGCCATCCAAGAAATATATGTCCCTTTGAACACAATCGTGATTTCAGTCCAAGAACAAAACATTAAGGTTTATGCAGAGGCAAATCTCAGGCCAGTCCGAGATATTAAGCAAAAGATATTCTATCAATTGGTCGATAAATCTGTGAAGAAAGCAATAGAAGAATGGCAAAGTCTGGCTGAAGAATACAACAAAATTAGGGCCAGTCTGATAGAAGAGGTTCAACGCGTAGTTAATGAAGAAATTGCAAAACGAATCGAGGTTATCGGCGTAGATCAACCAGAAGAGTTTAGATCTAAAGTTAGCTGTCGCTTTCATGAGTTCTGGCAAGGTTACTTCTCCACACTAATACAAGGCCAAGTTGAAGATGAAAAATACCCATTTATTTTGAATTTGAGAGAATCCAACGATAAGAATGAAATAATATTTGCTACAGGATTCCCAAAATCGGTCTTTGATAAGATCGACAAGGCACAAATTTTCAACCTTCATAAGACTGTCCGAGATACCAACATTCCCTTCTCATCACTTATGAAAATGTTGGGCAAAGAGATAGGTAAGGTAAAATAAACGAATCCAGAAGAAATGATACTAAAGTTATGGCCCCCCTCCCTCCTCAAACATACGAATTAAACTTTTCATAAATAATAGCGAAGGGTTCAAACAAAAAATAGCGTAGAGTTAATCTGCGGATTATAAAATCCGTGAAACTTAAATAAGATAGAGATCTTCTCATAAAACATGTCAGAATCCGACAAAATAGATTTCAAGATGCTAGATTACAAATGCGTTGGTAGCGACACAGTCGTGTTTAACCTAGAGGATGGTGCAATCGTCAAAGTAAAGGTCGATATAGACAAGGTGGGAGTGGCTACAAACTATACAAATCCAGACGGGACTCCACATTATATAATCAACGCGTCATTGAAATTAAACGTGATTCCTGCAAGTAAGAAGTTCTCAGTGCCTAGAAGTCAGATAAAAGCCCCACCTATGCCTCCTACAAGACCACCAGATCACGTGGCATAAGAGGAACAAAAGAGTTATCCCATATAAAAAATATGGTGAAGAGCCAATTTCATAAAAATAAAAGGGTGGTATTACAAATCAAACTCTAGAATGATGGGTTTTTGCGGTCTTTGAACACAGGCTCACACCTATCTTACGATTTTCCTCTTTAAATAATGTAATAACTTTAATTGTTAAAGCTTTGGGAATTCATAGAAGCATCTTGGGCAGAGTAAGAATTTGCATTTCTTCTTAAAAGGGCATACATTACAAGAGTTTGTTTCTGAGGTATTAATCTCAAAGCCACACAAAGGACATTTGTATTTTTTTATAACCTTTGACTCCAATTCTATTCACTCTACAGTCCTAAAAAAGGTAAGATTCTATTCGCCAAACCTCCTATCGTAAATGCTAAAACAATAGTGAAAACGGAGATAAGAAGGGCATTCTTCAAGCCAAGCTCTTTTATTAGAACAGATATAGTTGCAACGCAAGGAATGTATATGGTCACTACTAAAGCGAATATGAAGAGCTGAAAAGGAGTCATAAAGGTTAGAAGGCTATCTATCGTACCATACTGTACTATTGCTAAAGCTACTAAAAGCTCAAGAGCTAGCTCCTTTCTTAATACTCCAAAGATAAGGGCAAGACCAGCCACTATAGGTAAGCCTAAAAATCCTGTTATAATTGGAATTAAAGGCTCGCTTATTATCCAAAGAAGCTTTGTCTCATATAGCGCTCCTACAATAAGGCTACCTACAGCGATTATAGGGAAGCCTATGAGTATAAAATCTTTGAGCCTGAACCAAGTCTTCTTCAAGACTGTGTTAATAGATGGAGTGGTGAATGGAGAAATCTCCATGATAAGGCTTGAAGGCTCTCCTTTTAGAAGCTTGTTCAAACCAAGACCTACAAATCCTATGAGTAATACCTCAAATATCAAAATCATGTAGCCATAGCTCCAACCAATTAAGTTGGCTACAGCCCCTACTATTATAGCTATTCTGGCACTACAAGGCACAAGTACTATCAATGTGCTGGCAATTACCCTTTCACGCTTCGTGCTTAGCACCCTTGTTCCCATTATGGCTGGAACACTGCACCCAGCCCCTGTTAAAATAGGTATTATAGCTCTCCCATGAAGACCAAACTTACGCATCAAATTATCAGTAAGAAAGGCTATGCTGTTAAGGTAGCCTGTATCTTCCATTATAGATAAAATAAGATAGAAGGGAAGAATGTATGGTATGGCTATTGTTAAGCCAGCGTTTATCCCAGCATCTAACCCCCAAAGAACTACTTTAGCTATGATTTCTTGATTAATCAGAAAGTGGATTGTCCAGCTTATTATGGGAGAGAAATAAGCCCCCCAGACCAAGTTTATAGCTTCGCTTAACAATCCTCCCAAGTATGAGATTAAGGCAAAAGAGCCTACAAGAGTAGCTAGCATCAAAGGAATGCCTGTAGGAGGGTAAATGGTATAATGCCGTATTCTATCAGAGAGCAATACTGGTTGCTCCGACCAATTCCGGGCTTTATCAGCTATGATCCCTGCAACCTCGTGTCTTCGCCTTATCATTCTTATTGATGTAGGCTCATCCTTCTCTTCTATTTTCATTTTAATTCTTTGTAAAAATTTGATGATGGCATCTCCTTGATTTAAGGCTGATATAGCGTCTAAAAATTCTGAATCTCCTTCTAGCAGTAGTATGGCGATGGACCTTGGGGATAAGCCATAGAGAGTCTGAGAGGAGAGTCTTTCAATATCCTCAGCCAGAGCGCTTATGGCAACTTCAATATCTTCACCATAGCTTATGACTACTCCAGAATTCCTCTCCTTACTTTGTGCAACCCTTATAGCCTCTTCGATCAGTTCTTTGATGCCCCTTCCTTTGTTGGCAACTGTAGGAACAACAGGGACACCAAGAAGCAAAGAGAGGTATTTGTGGTCTATTTTCATACCCATTTTTGAGGCAAGATCTACCATGTTTAAAGCAACGACCACAGGTAAGCCAAGCTCTATGAACTGAAAGACAAGGTATAGGTTTCTCTTCAGATTCGTTGCGTCTACTACAACTATTACAGCATCAGGTCTGCCTTCAAGGACTGCCCTCCTTGCCACCCATTGATCCTCTGATACTGCTCCTATAGCATAAGTCCCAGGAAGATCTATTATTCCAATGGATAAATTACCGTACTTTATATTACCGATGTTAAGAGAAACAGTTTTGCCTGGGTAATTTGCAGTAATTACGTTAAAACCTGTAATCTTATTGAATATAGTGCTCTTTCCTGTATTAGGGTTCCCTGAGAGGGCTATGGTTAAGTCTGCCTTCTCTTTTACTTCTCGAATGGCATGGCATGATGGGATTAATGTCAATAGATTTAATCCCTTTTAATGTATATTGATGATGAGATCTCTCGTCCTAAAGCGTATCTTGCTTCTGAGACCTTGACAAGAATCGGTCCTCC
>JACGUK010000022.1 GCA_024256265.1 archaeon | reverse complement strand
CCGTTGGAAAGAATCACTGAAGAAGTGAAAATTACCGCAAAAGAAGGCATCTCTAGGATTACTTTGGTTACAGAAGACCTTTTCCTGTACGGTGCAAAAGATAAGCGTTTCATCCCTAACAAGAAAGCAGTCTTGAGACTGGTCAAGAGTGTGGCAGCATGTCCGGGGGTTAATGCTATACAGCCGTCGCATACTTCCTTGGCTCCTGTTGTTTGTGATCCTGGCATGATTAAAGAGGTTGCTGAAATCCTTATAGAGTATTCTTGGTACAGTCATGGGAAAAAACCTATCGTGACTTCTGAAACGGGTGTGGAAACTGGTAGTGTTAGGCTCATCCGAAAGTATATGGCTGGAAAAGGGCTTCCTTTTGAACCTGAACAGTGGAAAGAGATTGTTTGTCAATCCTTTGGAATAATGAACGATAACGACTGGTATCCTCTTGCAACGTTGATAATTGGGCTTCCGGATGAGAAGGAAGAAGATGTTATTGAAACACTTGAATTGATGGATAACTTGAGAGATTATAACGCACTATACGTTCCATTGCTTTTCGTCCCGCTGGAAAACTGTCTCCTAATGAACAAGCGCGGAGCAGAACTTAATTCTCTTTCAAAAGTGCGCTGGGAATTCTTTACTCGATGTTGGGAATATAATATCAGAATTTGGCGAGATACCTTCCTAGAAAATAGAATCCAAAACCCGTTGCTTTACAAACTCGTCAAGCAAATGGCACTTCCGTTCGTAGGCAAAATAGCTGGAATTTATTACGGGGCAAAACATGGCGAAGAAATAAAAAACGCAATCTGGAAAATGGTAAACATTTAAGCACCTAAAGACGTGGATGAGTCTAATGTCTTGACACGCTTCCATGAAAGATTCTCATCACCGTCTGAACGATAGCGTCATCCTCAATAGCTTCAACTACAGCCCTAGCCTCATTTACATCTGATCCTATACCTATAACACCATGCCTTCTGAGTATCAGAGCATTTCTGCCAGCAATATTCTTACCCACGATCTTACCCAGCTCTTCAGAGCCAGGTTTCTTAAAAGGTAGTATCACAACTCCTTTCAATATAATTGATGCTTCTGCAGTAACAGGCTTAAACTTCTTGCTAACCATAGTTACACCCATGGTAAAGGGGTTATGAGCATGCACCACTGCGTTAACATCCTTTCTTGCCTTCAAGATTTCTACGTGAAGGTGCCACTCCTTAGATGGCATATTGCTACCTTCCACGATTTTACCGTCAAGGTCTATCTTAACGAGATCCTTTTCCTTTAGATTAGACTTTGTCAAGCCTGTAGGAGTGATCAAGACAAATTTTGAACCTGGAACTCTTGCGCTGATATTACCGCTTGTACTCGTCACAAGCCTCCTCAAGTACAGAGATCTCATACATTCGACTATACTCCTCTTTAGTTGCTTTTCATCCAAACTTTTGATTAATTTCATCTCTTCCATGTATTGAATAAGTATAGAGCCTAAATATTTAAATAACTACTATGCTTCTCATTTATTAGAGGTAATATTGGAAGTCTGCCGTAAGCATCAAGTAAAAACGTTCATGGGAACGCAAAGAGGGGAATTTACACTAATACCTAAGGACTATTTCTATATCGATCTTCTAGTAGAAAAGCTATCAAAAAGGACCGTCTCATATCACCGAAGTGATCGAGGGCAAATACGCGGAGGCTGATGCATGATAAACGTATGTAAAAAATGTGGTCTACCCATCGATCTTTGTGTTTGCGAAGAGCTAGAAAAAAGTGAGATAAGGGTTGTTGTCCGCCTTGAGATGAGAAGGTTTAGGAAACCCACCACTATGATCGAGGGGCTGAACCCAAAGCGGACCGATCTGGACAAGATAGCCCAAAAGCTGAAAACCAAGCTGGCTTGTGGCGGAACCGCAAAGGATGGTTACATACTATTGCAAGGAGATCATAGAGACAGTGTTAAAGAGGAGCTGGTTCGATTAGGTTTTGATGAATCCTCGATAGAAGTTCAATAAAGTGAGAGGAATCTCTTGCAAGAAGACGATTCTAACGATAAGTTAAGAATAAAACTGCGCCATACCTCAATAAAGAGAAGAAAGCTCTGCCCTAAATGTTTGAGTAATCTTGAGATAGCCTCGCCTTTTGGAGGATGGCTTATACCACAGGAGTATAGATGTAAAGTCTGCGGTTATCACGGTCCGATAGCTTTAGAGACCATTGATTGAAATATTAAAAACAAAATTGCCTTACAATAGGTTTATATAGAGAGATAGCATCCCATGGTTCTAAGTGGTAGAAGTGGGGGATTCAGTTCATAAAAGAAGGTTACTTCTATACCTTAAAGCACTCCTTTCTTAGGAATAATCCTACAAATAGTGCTCAGTATCAAAGAACCCTCCAAACATTAACATTTAGAAGAGATGATAAGAATTGACCAAAGTCAGGTTTGCCCTCCCTAAAGGCTCCCTTGAAAATGATACTTTTGAGATTCTTAGCAAAGCAGGATACAAGTTATCGGGGCAGGAGCGAACATATCGCCCATCTATAAATGATCCTGAGATAGAGCCTAGAATATTGAGACCACAAGAGATACCTATCTATGTGGCAGAAGGTCTCCAAGACATAGGCATAACTGGATTGGATTGGATAAAAGAGACGAATTCTGATGTAAAGGTTCTTTTGAATCTAGAGTATGGTGCGATCAAACTCGTATTAGCGATTCCCAAGCCTTGGACTATAAACTCACTTTCTCAACTCATTGAAGGCTTTTGGAAGGAGAAGAAAGAATTAAGGATTTCAACAGAATATCTTAACATTACTGTCTCACACCTCAAGTCTAACCCCACATATAAAAAGTGCTACGGTGATAGCGATCCTTTGGTCATAACTCCTTGGTGGAGGATAGGCAATAATCCTAACGTGAGCGTCTTCCTCTCTTTTGGAGCAACTGAAGCCAAGCCACCAGAGACTGCAGATGCCATAGTTGACGTGACAGAGACTGGCACGACCCTTGAGCAAAACAATCTTAAGATAATCGAAATCATATGTGAATCTACAGTCTATCTAATTGCGAATAAAGATGCTTTAAGAGACACTGAAAAGAGAGAAAAGATCTATGACATACTCACATTACTCAAGGGGGTAGTTGATGGAAGAAAGAAACTACACATATTCGTAAATGTAAGTAAGGCGAATTTGCCAGAACTTTTGAAGCAATTACCAGCACTTAAGAGGCCTACAGTATCTCCTCTATCAGAGGAGGGTTGGTACTCTGTGAATACAGTCATAGAAAGAGAAATTTTCATCGAGCTTTTGCCAAAGTTAAGGAAGTTAGCTCAAGGTCTTGTGGTCTATGAACCGAGACAAGTTCTATCTCTTGATGAGATTTTTGATGCAAAGAAAAAAGGTGATATGCCATGATAAGATTATGGAAGACTTCAGATTTGCCACGTCAATTTCTTGAAGAAAGAGCGTATTATTCACCAAAGTGGGTTGGCGAACTAGAGAACTATGTCAAAGAGATAATGGATGAGGTTAAGAATAATGGCGACAAAGCTTTAGCCAATTTTATCAAAAAGTATGATGGAGTCAAGGTCGATTTTGATAAATTCATGGTCGAAAGAGAAGAGATCAATAAAGCTTATGAAAGCGTTAAAGAAGATGAAATCTCTGCCTTAAAATTCTCAAAGAGAAGAATTGAGGATTTTCAGAAGACTCTCCTTAAAAGGTTAAAATTCAAATGGTATGATGGAGAAAAAGATGTTCAGGTACTTAATCTAACATTGCCTATCGAGAGTGTAGGTTGCTATGTTCCAGGAGGCTATTCACCATATCCAAGTAGCCTTCTTATGGCAGCAGTTCCAGCAAAGGTTGCAAGAGTTCCACGTATAGCTGTTTGCTCACCACCTATGAGTGATGGCAAGCTTAATCCGATTCTTCTCGTGGCTGCAGATATTTGTAGAGTAGATGAGATATACAAAATAGGAGGGGCTCATGCTATAGCGGCTTTAGCTTATGGGACTGAGAGCATAAAACCTGTTAAGAAGATAGTGGGACCTGGAAATAGGTATGTCACCACTGCTAAGATGATAGCATCAAAGGATGTAGCTGTCGATATGCCAGCAGGTCCTAGCGAGATATTGATAATTGCCGATAATTCAGCAAATCCATACTTTATTGCCCTCGATCTGATTTCACAAGCTGAGCACTCGTCAGAAAGCGTCTGTGGATTGGTCACAACTTCAAAAGAGTTGGCAAGCAGAGTCATATCAGAGTTGGAGAAAAACATGGCGAATCTAGCAAGGGCAGAGATAATTACAAAAGCTCTTACTCAAAATGGCTTCATTTTAGTTTGTGATAATATGAATGAGGCAATAGATTTTGTGAATGATTTTGCCCCTGAGCATCTAGAGATAGTAACGAGGAGAGCCGGTGAAATTATTAAGAAAATAAGATCTTCTGGGATGGTCTTCTTAGGTCCTTACAGTCCTGTCTCTGCTGGCGATTATTGTGTTGGAACAAACCATATATTGCCTACTGGAGGCTCTGCCAAAGTCTGCTCTAACCTTTCTGTAATGGACTTTGTAAAGAGGGTTAGTGTGGTGAAATGCTCTAAGAAAGGCTTGCTTAAAATGATGAAGCCTATCAACACATTAGCCCGCAAAGAAGGATTGATAAATCATGCTATAGCTGTTGAGGAGAGGTTCAGAGATTAGCTCTTCAAAATCTATATCTTATTTAGGGGGAATGTTATGGACAAAACTTCAGAGAAATGGCTTCAAAGCAAATTGAAGGAAATCAAATCCTTTGTTAAATACGTAAAGCCAGAGTCAGTTTTGGATGTAGCCTTAGAAACAGGGATAGAAACGGAAAGGGTGATTAAACTAAATCAAAATGAGAACCTTTTCTTATCCAAAGAATTCCTTCGTTCTCTTCTAAACGAAGTCATTAACGAGATCGATCCAAGGCTTTACTCTAAGGAAGGAGAGATAGAGCTTAGGGATGCTTTAGGAAATTATGTTAACCTGCCTTCAGACTATGTGGTTTTAGGCAATGGTAGTGATCAAATCATAGACCTTATCATCCGAACTTTCTTAGGAAAAGATAGCGTTGCTATATCGATTAAACCTACTTATTCTATGTACAAATGGTCTGTAAATCATCTAGGAGCAAAGTACTTTGGAATTCCATTAAAGGAAGATTTTTCTCTAAATGTTGAAGATATTCTAAAATCATCGAAAGATAAGGTAGGAATATGCTTTATTTGCTCCCCTAATAATCCAACTGGCAATCAATTCGAATTGGAAGACATGAGAGCCCTTATAGAAAACTTTCCTGGTTTAGTTTTAGTGGACGAGGCTTATGTAGAATTCGCAAAAGATTCTTTGGTAAAGTTTGTAAAGAAGTATGAAAACCTCATCATAACTAGGACTTTCTCAAAGGCTTTTGGTCTGGCTGGTGCAAGGATAGGATACGCTCTTTCCAATACTGAAATCTCGACTGCCATCTTCGAATATGCCCAATTGCCCTATTCTTTAAACTGTATCGGGTTAAAGCTGGCTTTGAAAGCCCTTGAGATGATCGATAAATTCAAGAAGAGCATAGAAGGATTAAAGGAAGAAAGAGAGAGATTGATAAAAAGGCTCAACGCTATAAAAGGCGTAAAGGCTTTCAAGTCTGATGCCAACTTCATTCTTTTCCAAGTAAAGAAGCCTTATGAGAAAGTCTTCGATGAGCTTCTTAGCAAGGGAATATTGGTGAGGAAGATAGGAAAAGTACTAAACTTGGAAGGATGCTTAAGGGTAACTGTGGGCTTGCCAGATATGAACGAAAGTTTCACAAAAGCTCTTACATCGATAAGTGAATAATTTATGTGGAAAAAGAATTACATTACCATTCAATTAAAAGATGATTCTGCTTTTGTAAGAAGAGATAGCATCGAAAAATTGGCAAAGATTGATGCAATAATATTTGACTGTGATGGAGTGCTCATAGACGCAACGAAATCTTATTTGATGGCTGTAAAAGAGACTGTCAATTACATATTCTCTAGGTTGACAGGGTTGAGAGTCGAGGAAAAGTTATTGGACAATTTGATTTATCTCCTCAAGAAAGGTGGAGGGTTCAACAATGACTGGGCTGTATCATATGCAATATCTTTGCTAACTCTTACCATAATGCCAAGAGAGATAAAAGAAGAATTAAAAAGAATCATCGATTCAGAGCTTTTCAAAGCTACCAATAAGCCTTTGGACAAATTTATCATAATTGAAAAAAGTCTAAAAGACAAAATCAGAAATATAGATTTTAAAATCTCAGAAGAATCTTCAAAGAGATTGATTAAGCTGGCAGAAAGAGTAAGCTCATCCGGCTTTAGATTCTTCGAGAGAGATATATTTTCAAATTCTTCTTTAAAAGATGATCTTGAGATCTTACTCTTTGGCAAGAATATTCTTTCTTACTCTGGGAATGTTGGAGAGAGCCTTCTAATAACTATCTTTGAAGAGAAATTCCTAGGATGTAAGCTCTTTAGGGAGATTTATGGTATTGATTGTGAATTCCATGAAGGTAAGGGGTTAATAGAGAATGAGAATCTTATGATTGAAAGAGAGATTCTTAAAAAGATTTCATCTTTAATAGGTGGATCAAAATTTGGGATAGCTTCAGGGAGACCTTTCGTTGCTACAAAATACACCATGAGGGACTTACTAGATTATTTTAAGCCAGAAGCCAGAGTATTTCTTGAAGATATAGATGAAGCTGGGAGGGAAGCAAAGCAGAAAGGAGATATTGTTGATTTGAGCAAGCCAAATCCTTACTCTCTAATAAATTGCGCAAAAGGTCTTATGCCTTTTAATTTTGCTTTGTATCTTGGCGATTCTATGGAGGATTTAATGATGGTGGAGTTTGCCAATAAAATTGAAGCATGCTATTTATTTGGAGGAGTTTATGCTCACTCTATTATGAAGGATGAGCAAAGAATAGATTTCATTAAAGGAGAGGCAGATTTAATCATACCTTCAATAAGAGATTTATCATTCATACTGAAATACATAAAGGAGGCAAGAGGGTTTGCGTGAAGCTCGATTTGAGAGAAAGACAAGTGAGACAGAAGTTAAGGTAATGGTGAACTTGGATGGAGAAGGGAAGAGTAGTGTAAAGACTGGATTAAAATTCCTTGATCATATGATAAAAACATTATCCACTCATAGCCTAATCGATATTAGCATTACAGCTAAAGGAGATTTAAAGCATCATTTGATAGAGGATATTGCTATAGGATTAGGAGAAGCTTTAAGGGATGCTTTGGGGAGTCGTGAAGGGATTAATCGCTTTGGATCAAGCATGGTGCCTATGGACTGCTCCCTTGCAATTGCTGCCATAGACCTTGTAAAAAGACCTTACAGCGTGATAGACTTGAAGATAAAAGGCAAGGCAGTAGAGGACATTAAAACTGAGGACATCTACCATTTTCTGAAATCTTTATCCTCATCTCTAGAAGCAAATTTGCATTTACAAGTTCAATACGGATTAAACGATCACCATAAAATAGAAGCAGCCTTTAAGGCTCTGGCTTTATCTCTTAGGCAAGCAATATCTATAGACCCAAGGAGGAAAGGCATACCAAGCGCCAAAGGTGCCATATGAATGAACATAACAATCTTGGACTATGGTGTAGGAAACCTCTTCAGCTTAAAATGTGCTTTGCAAAGAATAGGAGCTGATCCTATAATAGTAACGATAGATAAGTTACAAAGTAATATTAATGGCTTGATGTTGCCAGGTGTTGGAAGCTTTACAGAGGCTTTGGAGAATGTAGGAGCGTTCAAGAAAAAGATTTTGGATATAATTAATTCAGGCATACCAGTCTTGGGCATATGCTTAGGAATGCAGATCTTTTTCAAAGAGAGTGAAGAAGGAAGGGGGGAAGGCTTAGACTTGATCCAAGGTAAAGTGGTAAGGCTTCCAAAGCAAGTTAAAATTCCTCATATGGGCTGGAACAATCTAAGGATAGTTAAAAATAACGAGTTCATAGAAGGCTTAGCCAATGAGTCTTATGTTTATTTTGTGCACTCATACTATCCTTTACCTTCAAAAAAAGATGTAATAGTTACTGAAACAGAATATGGAATTAATTTCCCATCTATACTTGCTCATAAGAATCTTTATGGCACACAGTTTCATCCTGAGAAATCTGGCGAAGCAGGTCAGATCATCTTGGAGAATCTTGTAAAGCTGATAAAAAGGTAATCAAGTTGGAAGTAATACCAGCTATAGATTTAAAAGACGGGCAAGTTGTGAGGTTAATAAGAGGAGACCCAAGGCTATCAAAATCCTATTCATTCTTAGGCAGCCCTTTGAGCGTGGCTAAGATTTGGATAAATGATGGTGCGAAGATGATTCATATAGTAGATTTAGATGCAGCAATAGGTTCTGGTAACAATCTATCAATAATAGAAGAGATGATCAAGAGTCTTGATGTGAATTTTCAAGTTGGTGGAGGTATAAGAAGCTTTGATAATGCCCAAAATTTGTTTAGTATAGGCGTAAAAAGGATAATGGTTGGGACTATGGCTTTTGAGAATAGAGAAGCATTTACTAAGCTTTTGGAAGAATATGGTGAAAAGAGAATAATAGTATCTCTAGACCATTATGGAAGAGAAGTTATGTTGAAAGGTTGGAAAGTATCTTCAAAGTTTGATATTCATGATGCCATTATGGATTTCCTTAATCTTGGAGTAAGAGTCTTCTTGATAACATCGATAAAAAGAGATGGAACTTTAACTAGCCCTGATTTTAAGATATTAGCAGAGATGTGTAAGATAAAGGAGGCGAAGATAATGGCTGCTGGAGGTGTTAGCAAGCTTAAGCATCTATCCATGCTAAAGGGTATAGGAGCCTATGGTGTTGTGATAGGGAAAGCTCTATATGAAAATAGGTTCACTTTAAAAGATGCTATAAATATAGCGAAGGAGAGATAATAATGACATTGTCAAAAAGAATCATACCATGCTTAGACGTAGATCATGGAAGAGTGGTGAAAGGTATTAACTTCATAAACTTAAGAGATGCTGGCGATCCTGTCGAGCTTGCTCAAAGATACTGTGAAGCAAGGGCTGATGAATTAGTATTCTTAGATATTACAGCATCCCCAGAGAAGAGAAAGATCTTGGAGAAGGTTGTGCGAGATGTTGCAGCCAATCTTAACATACCTTTCACTGTAGGAGGAGGGATAAGAAGTGGAGATGATGCAAGATTGATATTATGTAGTGGAGCAGATAAAGTCTCTATAAATACTGCTGCTGTTGAAAAGCCTGAACTTGTTTCGAGGCTTGCAAAGGTCTTTGGTACTCAATGTGTAGTAGTAGCTATAGACGCAAAGCGCCGATATGATACAGATGGTCAAGTTATAGTAAGAACAATTGAAGGAGACTGCTGGTTCGAAGTTTACACTTATGGAGGGAGGAAACCAATGGATATAGATGCAATCATATGGGCTGAAAAAGTTGCCAGATTAGGTGCTGGTGAGATTCTGCTTACATCTATGGATAGAGATGGGACTGAGAAAGGCTATGATCTAGAACTGACTAGAACCATATCTGAAAAGGTGAATATACCAGTCATAGCTAGCGGAGGTGCGGGTAAGCCTGAGCATTTCTATGAAGCTTTCACCATAGGAAAGGCTGATGCAGCATTGGCAGCCTCTGTCTTCCATTACGATAAATTCCCTATACCTATCATCAAAAGATTTCTTATAGAAAGAGGAATAGACATAAGACCATGAACAAGATCGAGACAAAAAAATTAAAATTCGATAAGGCTACTGGTCTCATACCAGCGATAGCACAAGATCATAAGACTAAGAAGGTTCTTATGCTGGCTTATATGAATGAAGAATCCTTAATGAAGACCGTTGAGACAGGCTATGCCCATTATTGGAGCAGATCGAGGAATAAGATGTGGATGAAAGGGGAGAGTTCAGGAAATCTGCAAAAAATAATAGAGATATTGATAGATTGTGATAGCGATGCTATACTATTACTTGTCGATCAAAAAGGTCCAGCTTGCCATACTGGGCATGAAACCTGTTTTCATAATGAATTAAAGAAGGATTGATGATAAAAATTTTCAATATATGCTTTTATCTTTGTGGATTTAAATAATAATTATGAGCGTCGATGAAAAGTTATCGCTCAATACCTACAAGGTCTATAAGGAAAGCCACATAAAAGTCGATAAGGATAAGTGTGTGGTATGTGTCGATAAGCCTTGCATCTCCTGCTGCCCTACAAGCACTTATAGTTGGGAGAAGGATGATTTGATAATCTCATTTGAAGGCTGTGTCGAGTGCGGGACCTGTGAAATAGTCTGCCCCTACAAGAAGATTCGTCTTACTTACCCTCCTTCTGGCTATGGCATAATCTATCGTTATGGATGATAGAATTATGTTTGTTCAAAAGTGTAAATGGTTGCCTATTTATGCACAATAATCCTCAAAATAGTCAAATTTTTATAAGCGATTGTCAAGTTATTATGGAGTTAAAAGCCATCTCGTGGAGTGGAAGATCGTGCCTTCAAAAAATGGCCTAAACATCATAGTCTGCATAAAGCAAGTCCCTGCTGTCCAAGATATTAAGATAGACCCTATCACTCATGCCCTTATACGTGAAAGTATGCCGAGCATGCTGAATCCTTGGGACGAAATAGGAGTTGAAGAGGGCATTAGACTTCGTGAGAGATATGGTGGGGAAGTGACAGTCATAACCATGGGTCCAATGCAAGCAAAAGAGGCTATATTGAGATGTTTAGCCATGGGAGCTGATAGAGGAGTCCTAATCAGTGATAAAGCCTTTGCTGGTGCAGACACAATAGCCACAGCATACACTTTGTATACGCAGATTAAAAAAATGCAATATGACATGATTATTTGTGGGAAGATTGCAATAGATTCAGAAACTGGTCATATAGGTCCTCATCTAGCCGAGCTATTAAATATACCTCAGATATGCTATGTGAAAAAGGTCGATGTTGATGTAGAGAGAAAAAGAGTAATTGTCCACAAGGAGGCTGAGGAAGGAATTGAAATCGTAGAAGCGCCATTACCAGTTTTACTGACTATAGCAAGGGGTTTGAATGAGCCACATCTCCCAACTCTTAGAGGAATGATCGCTTCGAGAAGGAAAGAGGTCAAGGTATTGACTGCACAAGATTTAGGTGGAAGTCCGAGCAAGTATGGGTTAAGGGGTTCTCCTACATTCGTAGAGGAAGTCTTTTCACCGCCTTCTCGTAAACCTGAAATCATATTCCAAGGTGATCCAAAAGATTTAGTTGAGAACTTAGTCCAAGTTCTTTTGAATAAAAATTTAATTCACTCAAGGAGTTAGTTAAGATGCTAGAAAAAGATAGAGTCAAAGAATTTTCAAGCCATAAAGGAGTATGGGTACTTGCAGAGCAAATGGATGGTAAACTGAAGAGTGTCAGCCTTGAGCTACTAGGTATTGGGAGGAAGATAGCTGATAAGCTTAATGAAGAACTTTTTACAGTTCTATTAGGATATGAAGTTGATGAGTTAGTAAAGGATTTAGAAGCCCATGGAGCTGATAAGGTAATTTTAGTCGAGCATGAACTTTTAAAGCAATTTACAGTCGATGCTTACACCAAGGTTTTGGCTGAGCTTGCTCTCAAGTATAACCCATCTGTATTTCTCATAGGAGGAACTTTGAATGGGCGTGAGCTTGCTCCTAGGCTTGCAGCCCGTCTTAACACAGGCATAACATCGGATTGTACAGATTTTGATGTGAATAAGGATGGCTATATTATTCATATAAAGCCCTTTGGTAAGCTTATGGCGAAGATAGTATGCAAAACAAGACCTCAGATGGCTACAGCCAAACCTAACGTATTTAAAAAATTGGAGCCAGATTGGAATAAAAGAGCAATGATTACTCGTGAGAAGATAGAGATAAGCCCTGAAGATATTCACACAAAAGTCCTTAAGGTTATAAAGATAAATAAAAACCCTTACGAAAATATCGAAGAAGCCAATATAATAGTTGCAGGTGGAAGGGGTCTAGGTTCAAAGGAGAACTTCAAGCTAATTTATGAATTGGCAGATGTAATAGGAGCAGCTGTGGCTGGTACTCGTTCAGTGGTAGATAGGGGATGGTTATCATCTAGTCAGCAAGTAGGGCAGAGTGGTAAGACGGTTGCTCCAAAGCTTTACATCGCTATTGGTATATCAGGAGCTATGTATCATACAATTGGTATGAAAAACTCTGAAGTCATAGTAGCCATCAATAAAGACCCTAAAGCACCTATATTTCAGATAGCTACTTATGGTATTGTAGGAGACCTATTCAAGGTTTTGCCTCTTTTGATAGAGAGGTTAAAGAAAGAAGTTAAAGAGGTAAAGTTAAGCATTACAACGAAAGATCTTTAGAGAATAAACTAGATCTTATATTCATGATAAGAGCTTCCTAGCCTTTATTAGATCAAGCAAAAGGTTCAAAAATCCAACTCTTTCTCCTATCTTTCTCATGATCCTTTGGCGTTTAACTCTCTTTAATTCGCCATCCATAGTTAAAAATTCTCTCATTGCATAGTTTATCATATCAGGGTAAAGCCCAAAAAGGCGAGGATTATTCATAAACATTTTTGGCAATTCTCTTAATTGATAAAGCTCTTTCATTACGTAACTAGATTTGAGAAGATTTTCATAGTTCGATAAAGTCTTAGATGAATAATCCCCTAGCTTCTTTGCTTTTATCGCTGTTTTGCCAGCATAAAGGCCCGATGCTATTGCCATATTTACCCCTTCTTGGTATATGCTACTTGTTAGAGAGGCAGCATCTCCAACTAGCATTAATCCATCAGTGTACAGCTTTGGAATACCATAATAGCCTGCTTCAGGGACTAGATGGGCACTATACTCCTTTGGCTCTCCTCCTTCTATCAAAGGCTTTACAATTGGGTGGCTCTTAAATTCATCCAATAGCTCATAAGGTCTCATCTTCAATCTGATTAAATGCTCTAACAATATCACTACACCTAAGCTCAAGCTATTCTGATTTGTGTAAATGAAACCACCGCCCATCATCCCATGAGTTACTCCAAGAACTTGAATGGATACACCTTCATTTTTGCTCAAGTTAAACCTAGATTCTATGATCTTATTATCAAGCTCAAGAATCTCTTTCACCCCTAGAGCAACCTCTTTAGGACTTAATGGTTGTCTCAAGCCAGCTTGTATAGCTAATTTAGAGTTTGCCCCATCAGCAGCTATCACTATATTACTATAAATCTCATTCTCAGAGCCTTTCCCAGCTCTTACACCTACAACCTTTTTACCATCCCAGATAAGATCAGTAACATTTACTGAGGTTAAAAGCAAGGCTCCTGCCTCTTCTGCCAAGCTAGCGTACCAACGGTCAAACTTAGCCCTAAGAGCTGTGAAGGCGTTATAAGGAGGCTGGGCAAAGCCCAAGTCCTTAAAGCTCAAAGTTAACCCTGAGCTCTTTGATAAGATCATAAGCCTATGATCAAATATTCTTCTCTCAATAGGAGCCTTTTCTACAAAGTCAGGAACGATCAACTCTACGGGCCATCTGTATATGGCTCCACCATACATGTTCTTCGCTCCAGGATAATCCCCTCTTTCTAGCAAAGCTACACTAAGCCCTGCCCTTGCCATTATTAATGCAGCAGTTGTTCCAGAAGGACCTGCTCCAACTACTATAGCATCGAACTTCTCTTTCTCCACATCAAAGGACCTAGAATTTTTAATTTAGCTTTGTTTTTTAATATTCCTCATTAAAAATCATGTAACAAAAAAGGCTTAAACGTTTAATTATTTATTGATAGATTAGATTCTCAAGTTGAACGAAGTTAGAGAAGATTTCCTAATACTGAAATCTGGGCTCATATACCTAGATAGTGCAGCTAGCTCTCTAACCCCTGAGCAAGTCATAGCGAAGATGTTAGAATACTATCGAGAATATAGAGCCAATACTGGTAGAAGCCTTTACAGAATAGCAGATAGAGCTACAAGTGAATTGGAAGAAGCGAGAAAAAGCGTAGCGAAGCTCATAGGCGCAAGAAAAGATGAAGTTGCTTTCGTGAGAAATACTAGTGAAGGATTAAACTTTGTAGCAAGTAGCCTAAAGTTCAAGAAAGGACAGAATATAGTGACCACAGCTATAGAACATCATAGCAACTTTCTGCCATGGCTGAAGGTAAGTCGTGAGAAAGGTCTAAAATTAAAAATCATCAATCCTAAAAAAGATTTCCTTATCAATGTTGAAGATTTCGGGAAGCAAATAGATGACGATACAAGAGTTGTAGCCATTACTCATATCAGCAACGTATTAGGCTCAATCACGCCAGTAAAAGATATTGTCGATATCGCCCATGAGCATGGTTCATTAGTAGCTTTAGATGGTGCCCAATCAGTGCCACACATACCTTTGAGTGTGAAGGAAATTGATGCTGACTTTCTCTCGTTCAGCGGTCATAAAATGTGTGGGCCTACAGGGATCGGGGGACTTTACGTTAAATCCGATGTTCTGAACGAGTTAGAGCCTGTCTTTGTAGGAGGGGAGAGCGTCGATAAGGTGAGTTTTGATGATTACACTCTAGCTAATTTCCCAGCAAGTTTTGAGTCTGGTACTTTGCCCATAGCTGAGGCTATAGGGTTAGGCGAGGCTGCTAACTACTTGATGAGAATTGGGCTGGAAAATATTACTGCTAATGATAGAAGGTTGATAGAGTTATTATACAAGCTATTGAGTACCATCAAAGGTTTAAAGATTTACAGTCCTAGTCAAGAAAAGATAAGTAGCATCGTATCCTTCAATATCGGGAATCTTGATCCCAATGATGTAGCACTTTTCTTGGATGTTTCCTCAAACATAGCTGTAAGAAGTGGTTTCATGTGTGCACAACCACTTGTAAAAAATCTGTTAGGATCAAAGTATGGCGTTGTCCGTGCCTCAACTTATCTTTACAATATAGAGAAAGAAATAGAGACCCTTGCTGAAAAGATTGAGGGGATAGCCAAATCTGCTTATTAAAAGTGAAAAGGGGGTCTACCACGATAGGAAAAGAGGGAAAAAGTCTTGCTCTCGTTTTTCATAGGGGTTTTAACAGGGTCAAAGATATAGAGATATATTGTATGTCCAGGCGGGTCGTCTTTAGAGACCCTTGTCGGCATCCAACCCCTTATCTCGTAATCATGAGATACAACACGAGTACCGCTCCTAAGTTCCTTCTCAAGTTTTGGTCTTAACTTTTCATTCGCTGAAGTCGTAAGATATAGAGTAACTATATTAGCATTGGATATATCTACATCGAAAAAATCGTCGTTGATTACCTTAATTTTACTCTCCAAGTTCAACCTCCTTATCTCTGCCATAGCCCTTTTGACCAAATCCTCACGAATCTCTACGCCTATACAACGCAAGCCGAAATCTTTTGCTGCCGTGATAATTATCCTACCGTCTCCTGAACCCATGTCATAAAGGATTTCGTCAGACTTTGGTTCAACTAGCTTTAACATCTTCTTTACCACATCGTGCGGCGACTCAACGAATGGTGCTACATTCATGGATAAAGGGTATAAAAGATCGTTTATAAAAATGTTAATTCTAAACAAATGCTAACTTAGAAGGCTACTAAAGAGCCTTTGCGCTTCAATCTCCTCTCAATCAGGCGAAATGTTAGAAGACCGAAGAAAAAGATAACTATGGATATTATGCCGGTGAAGAAAAACTCGAAAATGGGTTCAGAGAACAGAGTAGGTGTACCTGTGGCAGAATACCTTATTATATCTATAGGATAAGTGAGAGGGAATAAAGATGCTATGGTTCTTAGAGGCTCTTGAAGAGTAGCAACAGGTATAAATACGCTTGCAAATATCATCACAAGAAAATAAGTCAAACTTCCTATACCTTCGGGAGTTCTTACAAGCCAGATCAAAGAAGCAAAAATTATGCCGAACCCAAGCATCATGGTTACCATTAGGGTGTAAGAGACTATCAACAGAAAGGCATCTTGAATGATTATGGGTATACCCAAGAGTAGGTTTATCAAGGGCAGCAAGATTGTCACAAGTATAGCTCCCATAGCGTAGCTTTGAAGGCCATTCCCAACTATGAATGCAAGTCTTGAAGCAGGCGTCAGAAATGCCTCCTCAAGGGTGCCAATCCTATTTTCATTCTGTAATGAGAATCCTAAGTCCCAGACAGTGTATCCAAAATTCACCATGAAAACAAACCCCCAAACCAAAGAATTTACAACTAAAGACCCCTGAGCGCTTGAAAAGCTTGGCAAGAATATTAGCACCCCAGTTGAGAACATGATGAAATAAAGGGTTGAATCTATTAGCTCTGATGCCAACCATTCAGGATATCTAATCCTTATTTTCCAATTCTTCCATGATGCTGCCATTAAATCTGAAGCCAATTCTTTTAATAACTTAGTATTTGGCAAAATCTCCCTTCCTTCGAGCTTGCTTATCAGCCATATTGAATACAAAGATGCCTATTAGAGGATAGACGATTATCATGAAGATCAAAACCAGTAGGCGCCATGATTCGCTTAGAAAGAACTGAGGTAAGAGAGAGAAGACTCTGACAAGAACTGTTGCATGTGTCAAGGGGATGAAGTTCGAGATTGATTGTAACCAGAATGGGAGAACAGTTATTGGATAAAGAGAGCCAGAAAGTATGGCCAAGGCGGTATTGAGTGTATTCACTATTGAATAGCTTCTTTTGCTTCTGAAAGACAGAGCTCCAAACAGCAAACCGATACCATAAAGCGGGAGGAGTCCTACTATGAATAGTAGGAAGACTTGAAAGAGGGAGACCAAGGAGAAAGCCCCTCCTATCCAAAGACTCAAAGCAACCCCTATGATGAACACAGGCGAGGTGAACAAGATGTCTGCTATCGTGAAACCTATCGCCAAAGAGACAAAGGGCACAGGAGCCATAGCGTTCTGCTCTAATGTCCCCCTCCATCTTTCATTGTTTAGCAGAAGACCTACATCCCACATGATTACAGCAGCCATCATCCAAAGGAGGCTCCCTAAGACTAGGTATACGAATACGTTTTCTGTTCCTGTGTAAGCTGAGAAGTTGCCATAGGCTTTAGAACCTCCAGCATACCCCCCAATAGTTTGCATTAGAATCGATAATACGTAAGGGGCTGCAAACATAGTTAGAACCCATGTTGAGTACCTTAAAGATATCTTCAGCTCTTTAGTAGCTGTAGCTATAACTCCATCAAAGAAATATGTTAATGATTTAATCAACAAGACCCCTTCCCGTGAACTTAAGGAATTTGTTACTAATAAAATGTTCCAAGCCAATCTGCAAATAGTCTTTAACATAAGGTGAAGATGAGCATGGATGTAGGGTCTGAGGTAAGGTTTTTGAACATTTTATGTGCAGATTAGTAATCTGTGCAAGGCTTTCCATTAATCTGCGCACATGCGCAGATTAGCATCACTTTTTGCAATTCGTTTAAAAAATCGTTATCCTCTCTTGGTCTTATGGCAAGAAGAAAAAGAACATTCGGAAGTTATCGTTCACCACCAGTACCAAGACAGATGCTATCAGCAAAGGAGACAGTAGAAGGTGTAAAAGGATCAGAGCGCTATGCAAGAGAATATGGTACTCGTGGCATCCTAAGAATGGAAGTATTCCAAGAGCTTGTTCAACCATACATTTCTGGTATAAAGACGAATCCTAATCTATCATCAGAGCAAAAAGCCATAGCAGTAAAAGAATTCTTTAGAAGATTCAGAGAAGGTCTAGCAGAATTTATGATGACTATAAGAGGAGAGTGTGAAAGATACGCAACTGCCTTTGTTATGCCAATACCTACTGCATCAGCAAAGCCATCAGCAGGAGGACATGAGGGGTGGTATGTGTAATGGCAACACTAGCAGAAAAGAGACTAAGTGAGATAACAGGCGGAGGCTCTCCAGAGATCGCACCAAGAGTATTGCTTGTAAGGGATGCTGAGTTATTAGTGGGGGTAACGGCTGGCAGTAAAATCAACAAGTATGGCATAGTATTCGGCTTAGACTATGGCATGAAAGCTCTAGGAGATGCCATAAAATCTCCAACTCTTAAAGAATGGTCTCCAGTTGTAGCAAGAGGTATCAGTTTTACAGGCTCTCTTATTGCATTATTGTTGCTAAGAGGAAAATGGTCTAGGATGGTTGCCTTCGGTGCTATGTTCGAGAATGTCGAGGCTGGAATAGACACAGTAGTTAGTGCAATAAGCAAAGCAGTAGGCTCTCCAAAGTAAACGATAACTCGCCATGACCCCTCGTGGTTTTTGCTTTGGTGGTAGGGGGATAGAAAAATCTACTAAAGCACGTTGATAGGAGTTAAAGCTCCTACTCAGCGATAGGGTAGAATGAGTGATGAAAAAGGGTTAGAATCAGACACAAGCTCAGTATGGGAGTCGTTTATGCCCTTTTCATCCTCCTATACCCCGCTAATGAGTTATTATGAATAGAAGAGATCATAGAAAGGTTGCTAAGGAACTGGCTAGAGCCTTAGGACTTGATGGTTATGAGAATTGGGCTGAGCTAGGGGCTGATCTTCCAGATTTAGATTTGTTCATTGGTAAGCATCGAAAAACTCTTCATAATCTGCATCTTTCAGTCTTAAGCGTAGTTATACCTGATGACAAGGCTAAGGTTGCGTATCTTTTAGGCATGACGTCTCACTTGATCACCGACAAACTATCCAAGCACATCAACGCTACAAAAGAGATCATGTCATTGATGGAGAGGTTTGCTGAGTTATGAGCCTTCCAGAGAATGTGCTTAAGAAGTGGAGAGAGCAGATCGGCGAGGATAAAAAGCGCATACTAGGTGCTTCACATAGTCCACAGATTACAATAACAAAAAGAGAAGTTGAGAGGCTATTATTACAGATGAAACCAGAAAGTTTGAAGGAAGATTATGCTAGAAGAGAGGCTATAGCCCACATGCTTAGAGCTAGATCAGAGTACGATCCTAGTGTTCAAGAATATATGAGAGAACACGATGTTACTAAAGAGGACTTAGAAAAATGGGCTGAATACTGGGGAGAGAAAAGAACTGATCCAGAGGAAGTAAGACTACCCCCACCGCCACCACCAGAGGCAGAGCCAAGAGTCGTAGAATTGTTGAGGACATTACCCCCTGAGTTCAGAATAGATAAGGTTGAGAGAGTAGGCATCATAAGACCAAGACTAAGAGTTACTATATCTACAAGAGCGTGATCAAGGTGGTGTTAAAAGAACTAGCAATTTTTGGCTTAGGCGCTCTAACTGCTACTGTACCATCTAGCATTATTACTGCTAATAGAGTTATGAGCAGAGAAGTTGAATTGCCCTTCTCTCCCCACAAACATCAATACTCGGTAGAGGAGTTTGAGGAGTATGGAGAGTTTAGATTCACGTATTATTATGACAAATTTTCTGGTGCTTTTAACAGAGTTGCTAGTGAGCATACCAATGCACTAAACAATATGGGCTTTAAAGTGCGAAAAAGAGGACTTCATGAGTATCTAGTCAATTTTGAGCATGAGCCTGAGCCTCTTAACGATTTTGCTATTGTTCATCCTTTATTCTTTACACGAATAGAGGCATTAAAATGGCTGAAGAAGAGCCATAGATACATAGTTGCCTTTGAGGTTGCAGATACTACCCAAATAAGCGAGGGCTATGCTGATTATGCGAATGATAAGCGCATAGATGCAATATTTCTACCATCCACATTCGCTATGGAAACTTACAAGAGATCAGGAGTTCAAAACAATATGTGTTTAATCCCTCATGGAGTTAATGAAGTATTTCAAAAACCAAAGGATGAGATAAGGACTGAGAATAACAAGCTATCAAGGCTAAGAGAGGATAAGCGCACAAAGATACTTTATTTCTGCCTTCATTCAGAGGGGAGAAAAGGAGCAGATGTAGTGAGAGAGGCGTTGAAAAGGATAGGGCATAAGGACTTTGTTCTAGTCGTTAAGACTTTTCCTTCTCCCATGGATTTTGATGCTGAAAAATATTTTTCTGGTATTCCAACAGTCAAGATTGCTGATTGGTTGAGTGAAGAGGATTTAGTCTATCTGTATGATTCTTGTGATATTCTTATTCATCCTTATCGTGCGGGTGCATTTGAGCTTAACCCTTATGAAGCTCTAGCTAGAGGTTTACATCAGTCCTAAATCATGCTCAAAGCTATTCCCTACTACAATATGGGGTCATATAGGCTATGGTGTCAATCCAGATGTAGATCATTGTGTTGAGCTATTAGAATTTGTCATAAGCAATTTAGAATACTGTAAAAGAAAAGCTCAGAGAGAACAAAAGAAGCTCTCATCAAGAACATGGTATAGCATCATGCACCAATTCCTAAAGGAGTGTAGATCAATATGGGAGACACATTGATTGACAAAGTTGAAAAGTTTGAGGATATTGATAGGTCTGAGGAGATCAGATTCTTCCATAAGATCAAAGGAGAGGTGCACAAGGTAGTAGAGATCAATTATGGCACTAATATGCACCCAACCATTCTATACTATTGTGATAGATGCAAAAATTACTTTCATGAGCATGAGACGATCATAAAGAGAGTAGTTTCGATAAGATACAGAGGCAGTAAGGCTATGCAAGAAGCAGAGAGGAAGAAAAGAGTCGCTGAGATAAAGAGGGAGTTGATGATAACATGAAGAAGTACCATAAAGCCAATGGAGAGTTACATGAGGTAAAGCAGGTTATAGCCTACAACATGACCTTCAAGCCTGCTCTTTATCAATGCACGGTATGCGATCGAATATTCCTTAATGAAAAGGAGTTGATAGAAAAGTGAGTATAGTCGAGCTAGAGAAATTGTGCCAAATCTGTCCAGATCAAAGGAGCAGGGTATGTGAAGTGGTTAGATTATCAGAGGGTAATTGCTTAGAGGTAGGTTGTGCAGATGGGTACATAAGCCACTCGATAAAGCAGAAAGGTCTTGATGTATTGGCAACAGACATAGACATAAATGCAGTAAAAAGAGCCAAAGATAGAGGCTTAGATGCTTTAGCCTGTGATGTTAGGTTCTTACCCTTCAGAGATAGAGCTTTCACTACTGTTATTGCAGGAGAGTTATTAGAGCATCTAGAGAATATGGGTGATAGTCTTAGAGAGTTATGCAGAGTTTGTGATAAGAAGGTGCTAATCTCATTACCAACCCTATCAGCCTTTGAGAAACCTTCTATATCTTGGGAAAATAATCCAGATCATAAATGGCAGATCAGAGGGTGTGGTGTTACACATGCCGATGGCAGACTTCTAGGCTTGTCTAATCTTGACATATCTTTGATCATTCTTCAATTCACAAGGTGGGAAAAGCTAAGGTGATGGAGTAATGGCTGAAAAGAACCC
>JACGUK010000088.1 GCA_024256265.1 archaeon | reverse complement strand
TCGCTGAGTTCTTTATAACGCCTCAAGAATAGAAAAGCTTCATTCAATCCAGCCATGCTTAATATGTTCAAAGCATCTTTCGTATCCTTTCCAACTCCTTCAATAAGAATTTCATCTTTATCAATCTCTAAATCAGAGTCTCTAATTACTCCTCCGAATTCATCTATGCCTGATATCTTATTCGCTAACTCTTTTAACAGAACAGATTTGCCTGATCCACTTTCTCCTGTGATGTAAACTATATCTTTTGGATTTATATCAATGATGAAATCCTTGAATATTACGAATTCTTTGCTCTCATCTACACCTATGCCAAAAGCATCAGAAACTTCAACTGTTCGCTTTGTGATTTCACTCTTAGTGCTAAAGGATTTATCAATTTTGAAGATTTTTTTTGGGATTTTTATCGGTATGCTAATAATTATCTTCATATTCCCATCAAGACGCCTTTTCCTGAAGATTCCTTCACTGACCAGCAAGCTAATGCTAAAGCAAAAGCAAGATCAAGGAAGATTTTATTAACGCGAGGTTCTGATTCAGGATAGTGGCGAGCCATGGTGAGAAGGAAGTGGACAAAAGAGGACATAGCAAAACTGAGGGAATTATACCCCAGAACATCTGCCAAAGAACTTTCTAAAATTCTTGCAAGAGAGGTCCTATCCATACATACAAAAGCTTCAAGATTGAGAATTGGTAAAGATTTCAATGGTTTCATTAAACCTCTACTGGAAGAAAACAGGGAAAAGTCCCATAGAATGAGGGGGCATAAAGTTTGGACAGAAGACGAAATTGAAATGCTTGAGAAAATATATTCTACGACGCCCCGTGAAAAAATCGTTAATATCTTCAAATGTAATTGGGACACGATTATGCTCAAAGCCTCACGGCTAGGGCTGAAAAGAGAATGGAGAGAGATTAAGGGACGATGGGGTGAAGAGGAAGAAAAAGAGCTTAAGGAGATGTGGATGGAGGGAAAAACCATCACCGAAATAGCAAAAAATTGAAACGAAGTTTCACGGCTATAGAAAAGAAGGCAAGGGCATTGGGACTGAAAGGGAGAGGGGCAGGCCTAAGAATTCGAAGAGTAGGAATTGAAGGGGAGAAAATGATCAAAGGGCTCTTAAGCAGTGCGGGGATAAAAATAATAAAAGAAGGAACAAGTGTTACACCATTTGATTTTTTCATTGAGTGGAATGAGGAGGAATGGGCCATTAACACCAAATTTGGAGATAGTTTTAATATTACTAATGGTAACTTAAAGCGTCTTTTAAATTCATCGCGTAAAGTTGCGTTTTTATTTGCAACGAAAACAGGGGAGATGTACTTTTTACCCGTTTTAAAGTCCAATAATAACTCCCTCCTCACCTTTGACCGCCCAGCAGGCAAGGGCTAGGGCCCACCCCAAATCATCATAGGTTCCAGCTCTATGGCTGAATTGATAGCCTCCAGTCCTTGTCCTTTGATACTCTATACAATTCAAAGAATTTATCAATTGAGGGTCTTGTGGTAAAGAAATCTTCCTCTGCTCAAAAATTATTCTTAAATTTGATAATAACTCTTCCTTGAATCTTTGTGTTAGATTGAAGCCATCGATAGGTAAGCCAAGCTCTTTTGCATGCTCTACTATAGGATTGCCCAAACCAGTCATGTCTATAGCCAATCTTACAAATTTGATTCTCTTATGCAAATCAGAAATTTCAACAGTGAATTGAGAGTATGGGATTTCTTTGACCGCTCTAAAATAACGAGTGTATAGATGATCGTTTAATGGCTCAATAACTACAAGTGCTGCGAAGGATTCCTTTGAGCCAGGATCGTAGCCAGAGAAGTATTCTTTACCCGATTTTAAATCTTCTAAACAATCTTCAAAACAAGGTCTCAAGAGCATCATAGGGAAATAAGAATTACCATCATCAATGAATTCTGCAAGATATTCAAGGCGATACCTTTCCTCTCCTATAAGCTGCCTTTGCTCATCTAGGAAATCTTTTGTTATCAATGGGTTTATTGATGAAGGAAGATGATAAACACTCCAATTTTGTGAATTAAAACATTTGTATGTAGTATGAGCCTTATCCCAAGGAGTTGTAAGCATCCATATCTTGCCTTTTGTTGTTGCGAGCATAGGAAATATAGCATGAGTTATCACTTCATCATAAATGAAACTTGCTTCATCACAGTTGCTAACTAAAACGCCTTCAACAAAATAATTATGATTATCCTCTATTGTGAGGTTATAGACATAGTTAATATCTTCCTTCTCTGTTTGTAAAGACGCCTTTTCTCTCGCCAAATATTGATATAACATATTTGGCTGCAAGTTGGTATGTTCGGTTTTTGCGGGATAAACTCTTCCCCACACCATTCGCACTTCCTTGGTATCCCAACCCATTTCAAACCTTTTCTGCGGCGATACATCCTGTTCCACAAGCGTTTTTTTAAACGACGATATTCCTTGCGGCACTGTTCGCCACATGTAACTTGATTCCCTGTATGAGGTGTGAATATTTTCCCACAAATTTTGCAAGGAATTGGTTTCGGGTTGGAATATAAACGAAGGTGAGCAAGAGATTTGCATCTCTTCTTGGGGCATATTAACCTCTTTCCTTGAGATTTGGCTGTTTCGTAAGCAAGACGGGTTGGAGTGAATTCTTCCCCACATGCCGGGCATTTGACCTTTAGAATAAGAGGAAGGATCTTGTATTGCATCAAAGGAATGATGTAGGGGCGAACAATATCCATTAATTTCTCTTTTCCCTCTCCTGTTAAACTTAGATAGAAGCCTTTTCCTCTGGAATCCTTTTTGATCTTTGATTTCACACCACATTTTTCTAAAAACCACTCCTGAAGTATCAAATGCTCCTTGTAAGTGAATTTGTGAGTACTGATATGAATTCCGTTCCCAGAAAGGCTCCCATCGTCCATATACCAAATCGCTAATCCGAATGGATTTATTTTGGAGAGCCACTCTTTCGTTATAGTTTTTATCCCATTCGGGTAACATATCATCCTTGCTTTCGTGAAAGCAGGATAGGCAAGTGTATTGAACCGCATTATTTCCTCGCCCCATCCACCATTCTTTACTATTTTTGGGGGCGTTTTTACGAAGTCCTTCAGGATAGAGTATTTGAATAGCACATATTCTGCTTGTTTTGAGGAATGCGAGATTTTTAAAGAGCAGTTTCTCCGGTTCCGTTTCAGTTTTGAGAGGGAAGCGTCTCCTAAGAGGCTTCCGTATAGAAGTTGTTCTTGTATGAGAGTAAGCGGTTTGTCCTCGTGAACCATGTTCCGCACAAATTAGACTTTCTCTAATATTTAAGTCTCGGGCTCTCTTATAACCTATTGAAGTCATTATTTTGTGATTTAGAGTGCAATCAAGAAAACCGTTCTTATGATATATCCTGATAAATTCTTGGTTGTACGGATGTTCATGAACTGCAAGAACCTTTTTTACTTCAAGTTTTTCTGTAACCTCATTATAAGATAAGACTTCATCACCAACTTTAACTCGGTCTATACGAATTTCTTTTCCATTTGCAAGTATAACTTTAACATGCGGAGGGAAGCAAACAGCAAAATGAACTGTTAATCCTCTAAGAGTTGAACCATAGCGCCCAACTGAATCTCTAAGAATTGATGAATTTATGAAGTCTAAAACTTTGTTGAAAGTCTCTAAACTCTGGCGGAGAGTGGCTGATACTATTATTGATGTAGTCTTGGGATTAGTAACAGCAAAGTGAATAAGTTTTATGGCTGAGCATGTTGATTTTCCAATCTGTCTACCACTTATTGCTATTAATCTATAAGAATCATCTCTTAAAATCTTCTCTTGATAGTCGAAAGGATAGAATTTTAGAATAAGCTTTGAGAATATTACAGGATCGTCTTTTATCGCTCTTAGCCTCTCCTTTTCCATTCTCTCTCAACTCTTGAAAAATACCATCCTATTATCAATCCATAAGGCTCGCCCATTATTGCAGAGATTATAATGACCGCTTCAATCCCAAATAGCACCATAGCCAATGTAATCAATGTAATGTAACCTAGAGTTGATATTAGTGCAATCAAACCTCTCCAGTCGCTCTCAATCCATCTAAATTCATGCTCTTTTACTATGAGCTTACCATTTTTCTTAAATCTTGGAATCTTCCTTCACATCCTTCTCTAAGACTATCTTAAGGCCTCCATCTTCAAGATGCTCTAGCCTTTGAGCCCTCTTGAGCTTGATAACTTGTAATGGGACTATTATGGATGATTTAGCATATTTGGCTGTAATTTGATCTATCTTCTCGTTTATTATATCTATCTTCATGATTATCCCTAAAGGGATGGATGTTATGTCATGAATTTCTTCATCAGTGATTTCATTGCTTATTATTAGATGAGGCTCATGATATCGATGATCGTTGATTATGCTTACGAATCTTCCTACAGATTTCTTATAAGTTGCAAAGGTCTTGTTAGTAAAAGTCCTAACATTTTGAGTAATACAGGCATCTATCCACAACACTTCTATTAGGCAACCCTTCTTCAATTCTGGTATTACATCTTGAACCGAACTTTTCATTCATTAATAGCCTCTAAGATTTTTGATAATTTCTTGGCTTGTTTCTCAGGAATATCCAATTCAGCCAATAGCTCATCTAAGCTTTTATTCGAGGTTTCTATCCCTACTTCTTTGAGGATTCTTAATAGAGTGCTATAAAGAGATGCAAGGACTCTTGCATAATTGATGAGCTTATTCTCACTTTTCGTTCTTTTTACAATTTTGTTTATCTTATCAATAAGCTCAGATACCTCACGAATAACGTCTATAGCATTCTTTTCGATTTTATCTTGGCTCAATTCTTTATTTTTAGAAGATTGATACAATTTAAAGAGTGTCTGCAGTGAAGCAGTGCATCAAAGTTGCTATGCAGCCATCAAACTGGATTTGAAGAGTTCTGTATTATTGTTCACCCTTATCCTCCATATCAAACAGGTTTTCGTTTTAGTTATAAAGCAAAAGAAGAGTCAGAAGTTCATGTAAGAAGATACCATCATGAACTATTACCATTAATGCTTATATATGCGCTTATGCATATGCATACACGTGACAAGGGTCATATCACTTTCAAACGAGGCCTATAAAATGCTCAAAGAGAGAAAGGGGGAGGGAGAATCCTTTTCAGAGGTAATCATGAAATTGATAGAAGGGGAGAAAAGAGTATCATTGACTACATTCGCAGGTAAATGGAATGGAGACGATATCGATAAAGTCTTTGACGTGATTAAGAAAGAGAGGTTGCTATCAGCTACGAGAGAGATCACGGTCTAAATTGGTCTGCTTAGATACCGACATCCTTGTATCCCTTATTAAGGGTGATCCAAAGGCAGTATCTTTTATCAAGGATTTGGAAAGAAAGAGCGAGGGGCTTAGATCGACGGTCATAACGGCATACGAACTACTAAAAGGTGCTGTGATTTCGGTAAAGTCGGATGTAAACGTCAGACTGATAAGGAGTCTCCTCCCAAACATCACCATATTAGAATTAGACTCACCTTCCGCAGAATTGGCATCTGCAATCTATCAAAAGTTAAGGAGAAAGGGGGAGATAGTAGGGGAATTTGATATCTTAATAGCGGCAATATCCATCAAGAGAGGAGAGGAATTGATATCCAATGATAAGGACTTCCTTAAGATAGAAGACGTTAGGGTTCGATTTTGGTAATCACATTTCAATCCTCATTTTATGAATCTCCATTGAAACTTACCCTTTATCCTTCTCATTAGGCAAAAACGTTTTTTCCTTCGTTTGCTTTCTTATCTACAAAGCCTTAAACCGACCCAGAATTAAGAACTAAGGGGATTTTCGTTTTTCCATCAGATAGAAAGCAACATATGCTATTATTGATACCAATACGAAGAAGAATACTAAACCAATACCAGTTATCATAATATATGACTGTGGATACAAAAACTTGTATAGACAATAAGTCACACCCATAAAAATCATTGTGATTAGTACAGAAGCACCTAACGCCTTCAACATAATTTTTGTTTTTTCCTCAGATACCACAACTCCTAGAACACCGATGAATAGACCAACAAAGAATATTATGCCTCCCCAATATTCCCACTCATACCTTGTAGACAAATATCCATAAACTAAAAGAAAACCGCCTGTAACGAGCAATAAGAAACCAAGCATGTAGAGTTGGCGACTCATAAAATCACTTCTGATTTTTTGAATATAAATACTTTCAAATTTATCTGTTCTACTATAGCGTTAAAAACCGTTTTAACCTTTGTCTAATTTCTGGACAACAGTGTATCAAAAACTAGGATAAAATAAACGCATATTTTAATATAGTCTTAAAAATGGTGTCGGAATTGGAGAGGGAAATTAAGAAAAAGACAATAACATATAGCTTTGCTGCAGTGTTTTTAGCTGTTCTACTTGCTACGGCTATATATTATAGCATCAGTGCTCAACCCCGCTTTCAGCCAGCATTTCCACAGCTTAAAACTTTCTCGAGTTATGATGAGCTAAGGATTTTATGTATATTCCACCTTCATGAACAACGATAAGTTCGCGCCTGAGTATTCAGGTGCACCTGGGTATTCAACCACTAATATTCAAGTTGCGGGTGTAGATGAAGCCGATATCGTTAAGACTGATGGAGAATACTTATACGTGGTTTCAGGCTTCAACATTTACATATTAAGGGCTTATCCTCCTGAACAAGCCGAAATACTCTCAAAGATAGCTTTGAACGAAACTTATAGTTTAGAGATTTATGTGAACGGAGATAGGCTTGCTGTTTTAGGAAAACATTACCAGTACTATTATCCGTTGCTAACTATCCCTGAACGCATATCAGGAAATATCATACCTTATGTGTATCCTGAAGAATCTTTCATAAAGGTCTACGACATCATAGACAGAGAGAACCCCGTTTTAAAGAGAACCATAAGCTTAAACGGAACCATCTCGGGATCAAGGATGATAGGCAACTACGTTTACGCTGTGTTCAATCAGCCAGCTACACTCCTAGGTAGTAACGAAACAGACTTTGAAGTGAACTTGCCGAATATAGTCACTAACAGCACTGTTATAGAGGTGCAACCGAGTGAAATAAGCTATGTTGATGTTCCAAATTTTTCCTACTATTTCACAACGATTGTAGCTGTTAACGTTCAAGATGATACGCAGGAGCCAACCTATGAACCGATTCTAACAGGAGTAACCTCAAGCATGTATGTCTCATTGAACAACATATACTTAGTGGTTCCTAACACGAACATGTTGATTTTAAATGTAGGAGTAGAAGCAAATGAAGAAACTTTGATTTATAGGATAAAGTTAGATGAAGATAAGATAGTTATCGAGGCTGAAGGCTCAGTCTCAGGCTACGTGCTCAACCAGTTCAGCATGGACGAGTACAACGGCTTCTTCAGAATAGCGACGACAAAGTGGACGAGTATTGGTACAGAAAATGATCTATACGTATTGGACATGGACCTAAACATTGTTGGAGAACTTAAGGGCTTAGCCCCAGAAGAACGCATATACTCAGCCAGGTTTATTGACGATAGATGCTATCTTGTAACTTTTAGGCAGATAGATCCCTTTTTCGTGATAGATCTTGGCAACCCAACTGAACCAAAGGTTTTAGGCTTTTTGAAAATACCTGGCTTCTCAGGCTACCTTCACTCTTACGATGAGAATCATATAATAGGTGTGGGCATGGAGGAAGGCAAAGTTAAGCTATCTCTTTTCGA
>JACGUK010000087.1 GCA_024256265.1 archaeon | reverse complement strand
CCATTCGAATAGTAATGTCGAGCCCAACCATAAAATCCCAACATGAACCAAATCTTTAGCTTCATACTCCTTAACAAATCGGAGCAGAAAATATGCGAGAATAAAGATATACACAATTCGGGTGGACATTCCGATTTGATGTGCTACCAGCACACCCCATCTCGGTTCATAAATGAGGTTCATAAGGACAAAAAAGTTGAAACCCGAAATTAAGATCTCCATCAACCAAACGCGAATCGCTGTCTTCAATAGAGGAGTGTTCATGAGCATCTCAACTTCTTAAAAAGATTTATGTCTTAACCTATTCGAATTTTGATCGTTTAAAAAGATCGTTTTAACTCAATTATATTTCCATGACCAGTGATGATGACATCGCCTTTTGTCATCTTTGTCACTAGCCTTAAAGTAAACCTTAGTCACCACAGTACCTCTAAACATTCTTGATCGCAAAATGGACATGAATAGATTAACTTTTGATGGGGTAGCATAATAATCAATTAGATCTTTTTATTATAATATTAAAGATGAGAATTTAACATTATATTCAATACTTTATGAACCAATGAAATTACAATAACTTGTCTTAATATCGTTTTATAACAATAGCATCTTCCATCGGTACACCTTGGGATTTGGATATCAAGTAGTAACATTTGCCAGGCTCAACGTATGTACCGATTGGGATTATCCATCTCTCTCCTGCATCATCAATTGCATCAAAGTATTTCGTGCCATATTCGTTTGTAATTTCCCTTTGTATTGTAATCAAAGGGGAAAATATTTTTTCAGTTTCGATCTTTTCAACAAGTTGCCTTAGTTGTTGTAAGATGAGGGAATAGTCTTCTTTGTTTAATTCTTTCTCCGTTTTGTGGCGTGGTTCAGTGATCATGGGAGATATTTTGTCTAGGATATTTGACACTTCCTTCGATATTAAGAAATCCTTTCCAAAAATATCCACGAATAGCTTTCTTATCTGACTTTCCTTTCTTACTTTGGCGTCGAGTGTCCTAATTATATTAATAAAATGACCTAATCCCAGTTTATCGAAAGGTTTGAAGTTGGCAAGACCAAGTTTATTCCTAATTACATCATCTATAGGTTCATTTCGCCAGACTAACCTTAGGTTGAGATATACTATATCTCTCAGAAGCCCTTCTGTCTCACGGTATATGTCCATTACAAGTTGCTGGGGTATCCTGATTTCTTTTTCAAGTTGTCTATTACACTTATCGATGAACTGTTTGAAACCATACAAACCAAAGACAACTGGAGGTAAGGAGAAACCTAAGCATAGCAAAATCGTCTTAATCAATTCATCATCATTCGCATCTTGTGCACCTCTTATTCCTAAATCTACAGCTAGGGCTCGAAGGTCGGGAAATCCGAACGCTCTTTTTAGAAGGGTATATGGGTCAACTATGCATTTGGCGAGCAACCTTGAATAGAAATCTCCTTTGTATCCCTCAAGCTCCTTTTCCAAGAATCGCTCTCTACCTGCGAATTTATCTCTTATGATATCAGCGAGATGCGTGTTCGGGTTCTTCACCCACCATGGATTCTGTTTTATCAAGCCAAACTTTGTGACTATCCAAGGGGGAAATGAATAACGAGGATACTCTTCATATAGTCCTTTTATGTCAGGAGGTCTGATGACTTTGTCGGCGATAAGTTCGTTTATAAGATTTATTAGGTCCTCATCTGAAAAGAAAATATGCATAGTCTGAACCACTTTCAAAAAGTTGACCATTTCATCAACTTCCTTCTCAATGGAATCTAAACATTTTGTTGCAATACTACCCCAGTTTGCAGAGAGATTAAACTTGTTTGGACTGTCCACGACTTGTTCTACAAGGTCAAGTACTACGTCTAGTACTTTATTCGCAGAATCTTGGTCAAATTTATCTAAAATTATCACGATAATAGAAGACATATAGCCTGACGCTATGTCTTTCTTTCTTTCATGCAAAGACTTGATCCATCCCAAAGCGCCAATGGTCAAGTTAGAATAGTGAAGCATGTCGGGTAGTAATTCTTCCTTAACGAGCTTTACCCATGCTTCTGTAAAACGAGCCTCATCGATAGTTGTTCCTAGCTTATGTGCTAGCATCTTCTTATCTGATTTGTGTCTTATCTTCAGTTGCTCCCCAGTTAGTTCAGTATAAATACGTGGAAGCTCGCGGGAGAGCAATCCATGGTAAAGGGCATCAGATAGAGTTGCTCGGACCTCCATTTCTTCTATACTTTTTAACGAAATAATTTGTAAGAACTTCGGAACACCCATTGTTTTTACAATTTGCTCCCATAATGATTGGTAAGACAAAGATTTTGGTAAGCTAACTCCAACGGTATTCTTCAAAAACAATATTAGCTGATTTTTACCACCAAATCTCCTGTATACGTACCTTTTGAAATCATCTACTTCTTTAGGCAACTTTTCTATTCTCTTTAAGGAAAAGGAGGATATAAAGCTAACATACTTATCTTAAGACAAGATATTATCTGTGTCTAGGAATAGAAATAACAGAAAAATAGAAGGAAGTATTGAAACTCTGCACCTATAACGGAACCTTCATTGTCTCGTATAAGCCACCCTCTCATTATTATTTTGACGTTCAACTTTCTATTCATATGCTTTCCGCTATCCTTTTATGTGTTTTACAGGCTCTGTGGTATCCACGACCTTCATGTAGCTAATGATGTCTCCACAACGAATGCTGTCACTCATCGTAGGGCTAAAAGGTCATAAAGCATTTTTATCTATGTCTGACCAAGCGTTATGTTGTCAAATCAAACCATGCTTAGACCGATTATAGCATTGTTCTTACTTTCCCCTATGATTGCAGAGCTTCTTTCGGGTTCTTCTCCTCCGTTAGAGTTCTTTAATCCAATAGTCTTTCTCCTTCTTGCTTCTCTCTATGGAAGCGGAGCGATCATAATTAGAGAGTTGACAAGGAGATGGAGGAAGGGATGGCCATCTATCTTGTTGCTAGGCGCCGCCTACGGAATAGTAGAAGAAGGGTTGATGGTCAAGAGCTTCTTTGATCCAAATTGGATGGATCTAGGAATACTAGGAACCTATGGCCGATATTATGGCGTGAACTGGGTATGGGCCGAGTGGTTGACCATATACCACTCCATCTTTAGCATAACCATACCCATACTGATAGTCGATCTGATTTATTTATCTCATAAAGAGACAAATTGGATTGGCAATAGAGCCTTGGTGGGCTTCTTCATCCTTCTCTCATCTGTAGTGCTCTTCGGTCATATCTTTCTAGCCCCTTATCCTCTATCTCTTGAACAGGTCTTTGGCTCAATAATAGTAATAGCTCTGCTAGTCTACATCGCAAGGAAGTTTCCCGTTCTGAAATCAAAGGAGAATAGAGTTAATGCATCTGCTTGGCTATTCTGGCTGATAGGCTTCTTTATGACACTAGCCTTCTTCATCATTTTTGGCGCCCTCCCTCACATCATTCCATTCCCCATATTTACCATGATCATAGGCGCCCTTGTAATCATGGGCTTTGCCCTCCTTATCGCTAGACTTTCCCGCAGAGGAATTAACGAAATGCAAAGTTATGGACTGGCAAGTGGCGCTTTGAGCTTCTTCATCGTTTTAGCTCCGATTCAGGAAATGGACAAGAGTAGAATAGACAACCCTGCCGGCATGACGTTAGTGGGACTGGCCTTCCTTCTTTTCCTCATCCTCATCCTCATAGGTATTAAAGTGAGATCATGGGCTATTAAGAACTTGAATCAAATCCCTTTAAAGGGGACTCACTTGATAAGCCTACCCCGTCCAAGAAAGAGGGACATGAAATTAATTCCTTCCATGAGCCCAAAAGATCCTTCTTTTACTGAAACCTCGTCAAAATGCTTGACCTTATCCCCTCCAATTTGAGAAGTTGAGAATATGGCGAAGGGAACAGGATCTCTTGCATGAGTTCTTAATTCCGTTGGAGTAGCATGGTCTGGTGAAATTGCGATAGTATAATCTTCTTTAAGACCATTTAATAATCTCCCGATCAACCTTTTATCCAAATCCTCTATCGTCTTTATCTTTAAGTTATAATCTCCTAAATGACTTGCTTCGTCAGAAGCTTCCACATGAATCAAAACAAAATCGTGATCTTTTAAGCTCTTTAAAGCGTAATCTGCTTTCCCTTCATAATTTGTATCATGATAGCCTGTAGCGCCTGGGACTCTTATCACATCCATGCCTGCAAAGACTCCTATCCCATTGACTATATCCACTGCAGATATTACCGCTCCTTTAATACCATATATATCATAAAAGGGCTGAAATCTTGGCTTCATCCCCTGACCCCAGGGCCATATCATATTCGCAGGGTTGATTCCTTTCTCAATTCTCTTTCTATTTATAGGATGATCTGATAGTAGATCTTTAGAAGATATTATCATCTTTTTTAGAGTTCGGGCTGTCTTTTCACCTCTTTCATCGATTTCTCTTGGGAGAATCTCAGAGATAGGTTTATTCAAGGCGTCATGAGGTGGTGTGCATTTAATTCTATTGGAGT
>JACGUK010000086.1 GCA_024256265.1 archaeon | reverse complement strand
TTCTTTTCTCTAAAAGCTTAGCCTTCAGTTCATTCGGCGATCCTGTGACAATTATCTTCCCTTGATCAATTATAGAGACAGTATGGCATAGCTCATCTGCCTCGAACATGTTTTGAGTTGCTAAAAGAATAGTCTTGCCTTTTTCCTCGTTGAGCCATCTGATCGTATTACGTATGCGCCTTGAGAATTGAGGATCTAGACTCATAGTAGGCTCATCAAAGAACATTATAGGCGCATCGTTGATCAAGGCTTTTGCAAAACCTAGCCTTACCCTTTGCCCCGATGAGTAATTCTCAACAAGCTCATCAGCCTTTTCTTCAAGCCCGGTTAGAGCCAAAAGCTCGTCTATTCTTCGCCTTGCCAAATCTTTGGGTACATGGTAAAGTTTTGAAAAGTAAAGCAAGTTCTCCCTACCTGTTAGCTTCCAGTAGAGGGTTCTCTCACCTGTCAGCATGACGCCTACGCTCTCTCTGACCTTGACTGGCTCCTTTAGAATATCGTAACCATTTACCTTAGCGGTTCCGCTATCAGGGATTATGAGCGTGCTTAGAATCTTGATCAAAGTAGTCTTTCCAGCCCCATTTGGACCTAGAAGCCCTACTATCTCCCCTTCTTTGACTCTTAAGCTCAATCCATCCAAGGCTTTTATCTTTACCTTCTCTCCTGTAAAGGGTAGCCTACCTCTCCTCTTCTTAGTTAAGAAAATCTTTGTCAGATTGCTAGCGATAATGGCATCCAACATAATTATTTTATTCAACCACTAATATAATGCTTATTTTAAAAAATCAAGCTGATTAATACACATATCCTACAAGCCTTCCACCTAGACCAAGGTTTATAGCCTCATTATGTGACATAACACCCTTTGAAGTGGATACTATCAATATTCCGCTACCAAAGGCTGGTAGAAATCTACGCTCCCAATCGCTATAACGATCTTTCTTGACAGAGAATCTAGGCGAAATGATACCACATTTGTTGATCCTTCCCAAAAGCTGAACTCTCAATTTACCTGATAACCCATCATCTATATACTCAACCTCTCCAATGTATTTGTACTTCTGCATAGCCAATAACACTTCGCTGGCAAGCTTGGAGGCTGGTATAACAAGGCATTCTTTTTTCTTCCTAATCTCGCTATTGTAAATTGATGAGAATAAGTTGGCTAAAACATTCTTAGCAGGCATGATCATCACTCAAACTTTCTGAAGCCGAACTTTTCAGCAACTTCCCTAAAGCATTGCCTGCAGAGCATTATATTATACTTTTGTATGACAGGACCATACTGACCGCATCTCTTACAGTACCTAGAGCCCTTACCAAACTTTCTTGGCTTGCCATGTCTAATCTTTACCATCAGTAAACTTCGACCCCCATTACTTCTTTAAAGAATTTAATCGCCTCATCTCGATTAACTACATGGTTCTTACCCATTTTTGATCTTGCTCTTCTGCGCCTCGATACTCTATAACCAAGCCTCTCTAATAAGACAGACACATTTAAGCCAAATATTCCTATCTCTGGATCGTACTTCATGCCTGGTATTTCTATATGCTCTTTTATTCCAAAGGAGCAATTCCCTCCCTTATCAAAGGATGAAATAGGGAGCCTCATCCCTTTTGCAACCAAGAGGCGTTTAAGGGTTTTTAATGCATTATCGCCACGAAGGGTAACCATAGTGGCTATAGATTCTCCTCTATGAATGCCAAAGTCACGCACGGTTCTTTTTGCCCTTCTGTGGCAAGGTTTTTGATTCGACAAATCTTTAAGAATCTTCTTTGCCTTTTCGAGCACATCGCCTGATCTACCAACTCCTATATTGAGCACTACCTTACCTATCTTGATTTCACGCATTAAATTTTCAGCTGTCTTTATTGCTTGGGTGCTAGACAAGCTAAATTCCTCCGCTAATAGTGATTAGAGGCTTTTTCTCACCGACTATAAAGACTATATCTGACGGTAGTTCAGTTGATGTGCCTTTAATTAATAGTGAAACCATTTTGGGGCGAGAAAAGGTCCCTGGCTTTACTTGCTCGACTTTGCCAAATTGACCAACTTTCTCCCCCTTGGTTATAACAGCTAAGTTACCTTTCTCTAGCCCAACAGATTTTATGACTTTTTGAGAAGGTATTTCTATCAAGCAAGTATCTCCTGGGTTTAATTTCATCCCATTCTCAGCAAGAATAGACCTACCGTCATGAAAGCCGTATTGAATGCGCCCTCCCCTAACAGTCTTCTTCGCCTTGACTTTACATAGCTTTAGGGACTTTTCGGAATCATTAATAACTATGGGATGAAGAGGGTTACCTGAAATTGGAACTAACCTGAAGGTTTTACCAATAGAAGGTATTTCAACGATGTCCATTAAGCCCACAGGAAAATCTGGCTCTCTTCTAGCAATACTATCAACCAATATCTTCCCCTCATGAATGACGGTCTTTGCTTCTCTATAATTCTTAACTAAGCCTAATACATCCCGAATTAGCACAGCGATAGGGTAACTATCTTCTTTGGGGTGTGGTCCTGGCGCTACTGTTACAGTGAAGCTGAATCTCTTTCTTGGAATCTTCCAGAAGGCTGGTGCCTTCGACCTCTTGGTACTCTTGTCTCCACCCATCTTTGTCATCATCAAACCTCCTTTCGATAGGCTTCTAGCTTATCCTTTCTCCATTTATCATCAAGGTTCAGGCTCATGATCATGACTTTAGATGAATGAATCTTTATTGGTACAGTCCCACCTGCTATCTTCTCACGAGTAACGCCTTCAATTGTTATCCTTCCAGCCTTCATATCTAACCCAGTCACTTTACCTTCTATCCCCTTGTACTCCCCTCTCATTATCTTCACGGTATCGCCCTTTCTAACTCTTAAAGATCTTACTTTATACTTATCGTACAATTCATCAGAAAGATGTGAAGAGAACTGTTTAGATCTAACATAGGCTGGAGATTTGAAGAGCTTTTTTCTTACTTTAGATGGTTTCGATGACATCAGGGTCGCCTCAGATTATTATACTTGCTAAGTTTGCTATCCTTGGCCAACGTTCTGCTGCTTCTGCTGCTACAGGTCCTTTTATGTCTGTACCCTTTAACTCACCTTCAGGAGTGACTATTACAGCAGCGTTATCTTCAAACATAACTCTCACACCACTTATCCTTCTAATGGGGTACTTTTGTCTGACTACTACTGCTCCAAAAGTCTGCTTCTTCAGCTCTGGTGGGCCCTTTTTCACCACAGTTATAACGTAATCACCAACAGAGGCTGCTGGGATGCGCCTCAACCTGCCCTTATACCCTGTCACCTGTACTACTCTCAAAGTCTTCGCTCCAGTATTGTCTGCACAAGTTATTACAGAATTTACTGGTATGGCCCTAGTTATATAGAGTTTGAATTCTTCTACACCTTTTGCTGATACAGCACGAGATTTCTTCGACACATTATCCACCTAACTTTTCAATTACTACAAAAGATACTGTCTTTGCTAAAGGTCTACACTCTGCTATCTTCACAGAATCTCCCTCATTCACATCAAGGCATGGTGGCAGATGGGCATGAATCTTACTCCTACGCTTCTCATACCTCATATACTTCTTTATGTAATGCAAATACTCTCTCTCTATTATTGCCATGTCTTTAGCCTTTATGCTGACAGCCTTCCCTTCCAGAATTCTGCCCCTTATACTTAATGAGCCATGAAAAGGGCATAAATCATCATCACAAGATTTTTTAGGCGGCTTTACATCTATACCAATATTCCTCATATTCTCACCTAAACCTTCCCAATCGATCTTCAGGCCTTCCTATGAGTAAAGAACCATGAATCTTCACCTTTATGCCACATCTGGCAACTTAAAGATGAAAGTGGTGTAGGCTTTTGGTATCATCTTTATCTTATCTTTTACATAAAGCTTTAATGTATTTTTAGTCTCATCAACAACTTTACCTGAAACATTTTTTAAATCAGGATCACTACTCTTGACGATATGAGCCTCTAGCCCTATCAGTTCATGAAATTTGATCGTGGCAAGCGTAATTTTCATCTCTAACACCTAAGTTTTAAAGTTCGATATTTAAAAAACTCGTACTATCTAGGTATATAAATATGTAGGAGTTAAGAAAAGACTACTTAATGTCCCCATAACCTTCTTATCAACCAATCCAAGCAGGGTTCGAAAAATACTTAAGACAAAGTTTAAAAAGATTTATCACCCCTTTTGGAAAGAAATTTTATGACAGAGAAGGTAAAGCTGGCATTTATAGGTGGTTTTCTTGGTGCAGGCAAGACCAGTTTAATGATCGAGCTTGGGAAAAGATTAGCCTCAAAATCGGGTAAGAGAGTGGCTCTCATCACCAACGACCAAGGCGAGGTCCTTGTTGATACAAAGACGATAAGAGATTTTGGATTCTCTTGTGCAGAGGTTTTGCAAGGATGCTTTTGCTGTAAGTTTCCAGACTTTATAGATTCTCTTCATAAGATTCTTGCCGAGATCAAACCCGATGTTATACTTGCAGAACCTGTTGGGAGTTGCACAGACCTCCTTGCAACTGTCTATGCCCCCCTAAGGCAGTACTATAGAGATGAAATCAGCCTATCGCCATTTCTCGTACTTGTAGATGCA
>JACGUK010000006.1 GCA_024256265.1 archaeon | reverse complement strand
TAACTGTTGTTTGGCTTGTTTGATCCTCTATGATTTTAAGGGGTTTCTGTAATCCATAGTAGAGGAATAAGTTATCCAGTTTTGCAAGGTCTCTAGACCAAACTTTGCATACTCGTTGGTTTAACAAACCCTCTGGTCCATTCCACATATTAGCATTAAATTCACCATCCATGCTTATCAAAATGTCCCTTTTCCTTACAATATAGGCAGGGTCGTAAGGGCCTGAATAGTAGCTTTCTGTTTTATCTTTTCCTAAATCCCTTATTCTTATTAACGGGATTCCTTTTTTACTTTCATTAAAGAATTCTGAACTAAATGCAAATCCTTTGAGTACATCAATAATGTTAGCTGCTTTGATAACTTCCCAATCCTTCGGAATCTTGCCAATCGGTGTTTCTTTAAAATTTGTTTCTTTATAAAATACTAACCCCATTTAAATCGCCTCTATCACATCGCTTCGAAATGCTTCTCTAAGGTTTTTATCTCGAAGATTATATGCATCCAGCATATCACTAATTCTGCTGATGAGATTAGAATCATTTGTCAAAAAATAAGTCACTTTATTTGTAAGAGCCGTAGTAACTATTAACGCATCTTGAGATTTGAGGTTACGTTGATAAATTAAATTGTAAAGTTCTTTATATTCCTCAGCCCCAGAAAGGGAAAGTATTTTGATTTCTTTCTTAAAGATGAAGTTTTCTATTCTCTTCTCTATGTCGTTTTTATTTTTCTCTGAAATCTCTCTGAATAATTTTTCATCTCTATTTAGTTTGTTTAATGTCTCATCATGAGACATCCCTTCTCTCAAACACCAACCTATGAAATGGATCTCAAATTCTTTGTCGATCAATTCCGCAACATTAAAAACTGAGGTGGCCAGTATGATCCTCCCCTTTTTATGAAGGAGTAATAACTGGGCGATCGTATCTCGCACCTCTTGATTCCTGTTTTCCAAGTAATCCAAAATTACGTCGGTATCAAGAAACACTATTTGAACCATCAACTAATCCCTATTATTTGATTTAAAATTTCTTTTAATTTTTCACTAACCTTATTTCTTTTTTCTTGTAATTCTTTCAGTTCAGAAAATTCCTTTGAAATATTGATCTGCTCTCCTTCTTCTACTGGCATAACGTAAAGAGTCACGTTTAGGTTGCAATCGTTATCAATAACCTCTTTTTTATCTACTACTCTAGAGAATCCAGCCATCCCAGCAAATTTTTCATAAACGTTTGTGATCTTCTTTATGTTCTCTTTTGATAGTGAGTTTAACCTTCTAACTGAAGGATGAGGTATAAACTCATTTGATGCATTTATGAAAAGTATCTTATTCCTTCTCTCTTGTGGCTTATTCTTATTAAAAATTATAATAGCTCCAGGTGCTCCAGTATTATAGAATAACTTTTCTGGTGTAAGAATAACACACTCAACCAAATCTTTTTCAATTAACTTACTTCTAATCGATTTTTCTGCTCCTCCTCTAAACAAACATCCATTATCCACTACAAGCCCAATTCTTCCATTCTCTTTAGCCGAAGCTAGCATATGTTGAATCCAAGCCCAGTCAGCAGAGTTTTGAGGAGAATAGCCAAAAGAAAACCTCTCTCTAAAATCAGCTTTCTTTAATCTTTCTTCACCATAACCATCTTGATTCCATGGAACATTTGCTATAACTTCATCAAATTGCTTTAATCTCCCGTTATCTCTGATTCTAGGGTAATCAAGAGTATCTCCGTTGTATATGTTTGCATTTTTGATATCATGAAGAAGCAAGTTCATTTGGCATACAGCGTAAATTTCTGGGTTCCTCTCTTGCCCAAATAAGAATAATTTTCTAGTCTCTTCCTCTCCATATGAAATTATTAACATGCCTCCAGAGCCACAGCAAGGATCATAAGTACTCTCTCCAGGCTTAGGGTCTAGTATTTCGACCATCAGCCTTATGACTTCTCTAGGAGTGTAGATTTCTCCCTCCTTCGCCTTTAGAGGTGCGAACTTCATGATTATGTGCTCGTAAGCATCTCCAAGAATATCAGGAGAGACTTCTTCTCCTCCTAAATCATATTTATTAAATAGCTCAACAAGTTGCCTTAGAAGCTCCCTGTTCTCTTGGTTTCTAGCGAACTCTAAGAAATCAACTCTGTTAATAGCTCCTTGCAATTCCTTGTTCAGCTTTGCTATCTCACTTATTCCAGTAGCGAGCCTTTCAGGCAAGTTTTTAACGTCTTTTGTTATTTCATCCCAAAGAAACTGTTTTGGAATATTAAAAGTATGGTGAAATTCTTTTTCAGCTTCTTCTTCAGCCTCTTTTTCAGATAGACCAGTCTCCTTTACCAGCCTCTCCTTAACTTGTAGCTTTTCACTTTTCCATAAATCGTTCAATCTTTTCAAGAAGAGCAAGACGAGAATGAACTTATAATCAACAGCTGTTCTTATTAAATCAGCAGCTCTATCAACAAGGGAATTTAACTCTTCACGTGTTACTTTTTTAGGGAACAATGCATGTTGAACCATTACCTAATGAACCAAATTTATGATGCTTTGAACTTCTATATTTTCCTATCGTATAACGATCGCAGTTCTTTTGTGCTTGGTTTTATAGTTCTTAAGGTCGTCTATTTATGGACCTCTGACCCCCTTCCAAATAATACCAAATGTTGAATTTTATTCTTTTTTATCTTCATAAGCAAGTAAAAAATACCAGAAATACCTGTTACATCATTAACAGCCATCTCTACACTTAAGCACTCTCTCTAATTTATTTTTAATTATCATGATAATAACTGTCGGAATGACCAAAGAAAACCATGGTATAAGTAGCTCGAGATAAAGACAGAGATTTGGCTCCCGATCCGCAATCCTAAACAGCCTATCTATATCCTTATACTGTCCCAAGCTCAACAAATAGTTTCTGAGATCAGTGTTATTATTAATGAACTCGTTGACTCTAGGTGAACACATATTTCTCGTTTGATGAGATGGAGCTAGAGTTGGTGGAAACGGAAAGTTCTCACTTGGAAATAAATCAGCCAAGAACCATGAAAATTTATCAAAGAATATTATGCGATCTTGGTCACAGATAGACAAATACGCTGGGAATTCATCAGGTTTATCCCTCCAAAAATAGTACTTATGTGCTATGGCTGTTGGAGCTAAAATAAATAAAAAGATGAGAGCTATTATGGAGAATAAAACATATAAACATTCGAAAATAAGGCGGTATCTTCCTAACCTATCAATAATATTTCCTGCGATATAAGCTAATGCAAAGAATATCATGCCAAAAAGCATGTGAACAGCCACAAAGCTAAAGTATATAGCGGCTCTTCGATGATCTTCAGAGAACTCTATCCAATCTTTAGCTATTATCTCGTATTGGTCCTCATCTGGTTTGGATATTGTATTGGATTGCAGTCCGTATAAGTATATATTGTGATCAGCCATCCTAAAGTTATTTGAATACATCTCTCGGACAGACCAACTCGTACTAGCAAAAAAAGCCATAATCGTGATAATTATAGGTAGCATTTTAAGCCATACACGATCTGTTCGGTTAACTCTGCCCAATAATCTCATATTTTGTTTGAGTTATTAATTAATTTAATTATTATTACCAATTTCCTACAAAGTGTATTGCAAGATAGGGTGTGGGTTACTCCCTTTTCAATAAGTGGTGACTTAGCCATCCAATTTTTAGTGGCTAACAATTTATTACCTTCTTCAGTGAGACATCGAATGAAGATACTGAGGTGATGATGACATTGGGAAAATTCTACAAGTTGAGAGAAAAGCCTGAGAAATGCCCTGAATGCAACGAAAAACTGGATGAGTACATGGAGTGTCCTGATGGTTGTGGTCATTGGGAAGAAAATGGAAGCTACTGTGTATGGGAGCAGGCAGAAGATGGAAATAATGAAGAAGAATGAATAAATATAGTGTTGTAAGTGGAAACGAAAGAAGAGAAGGTCGGCAACGATTAAAAACCTCAAAGCCCTGTTGGTATATTCGTTTTTAAAAAGTTTAAAGTTAAGTGGCGAAGTTGTTCAAAAAATTAATCCAGCAGAAAGGTGACATTTTGACATACCATGATTTGCGATATATCTACCCCCTTACTGCATTGTTATCTCGCTCTACCAACATAAGGCTTGAACTGCCAATCCTCCTTTTCCACTAGGAGCTTTCTTAAAATCCTAGTTGCCTGATCCTTTGGGATGATAAGAAGAATCTTTCCTAAATGCTTACAGAAACTCTTATCAGGAATACATCTAGCCCAATCAGCACAGTCATGCATGATAATCCTATTATTCTCATCTATAAGCACGTGGTAGTCTCGAATCACAGCTTCCATGAGCCCTTCGCTGATCTTTAACTCCTTGATTTCTTCGTCGCTTATCCCTTTTGCTCGGGCAAGCTTTTCTCTAGGTATTAAGCTTGATAGCAATTTCTCAAAACTCATACTTGAAACATCACGCTCCAAGGGGATGGGAGCAACATGAGTGATCATTTCCTTTGCTTTGGTTTCAAGATAATCACTAACGTGCTTTTTCATCTTTTTCTGCTCATCCGTAATTACACCAAGCATCTCCAGCACTTGCAAGCAGTTTTCCACAGCATACCCGTGAAAGTGATTGTTGAAGTAGCCATAAATCTCTTTGACCTTGTCAGAAACTTCTTTCAGCTTTGGGAGCCAAGGCTCCAATTCCTTTATGCTGTATCGATAGTTGTACCACGGACGCTTGCCCCTACCATGCCAGCGGATGAATGAAAAATCTGTGGTTACGATAGGATCAGAAGGTAAAAGAGGCTCGTCAACAATCGTATTCGCAATTTCATACTTGCTAAGCAACTTCCATGTCTCTTCCCTCCACCAAGAAGGATGGCGAAACTCAATCGCAAACTTTTGATCTTTTGGTAGGATCCTGAAGAAGGCTTCTAAGAGTTCATAATCCTTTTTAAAGTGTGGTGGAAGCTGAATCAAAATAGGCCCAAGCTTATTACGGGCTATGAGAGGTTCCATAAGCTCAAGAAACTTATTCAACTTCACTTCAACGCCTTCTTCGAGCCTCAGCTTTTTTTCATGAGTGATTAAGCCTGGCAATTTAGCAGAAAATACAAAATCAGGATGAGTATGCTTGGTCCAACCATAAACCAAGCCTTTACTGGGATAAGAGTAAAAGGTAGAATCAATTTCAGCCGTTCTAAAGATTCTAGAGTAGAAGGTTAGCTTGTTCACGTCATCCGAAGGATAAAATCCCCCTACCCATTCTGCATAAGACCAGCCCGATGTTCCAAGACGAATTTCAGCCATTTCTATGTAGAGTCTTAATACGATGGTGGATTATAAGTTGATAGCTAGCAGATAAGATGACAAAGATAATAACGAGCCTATGCTTAGATAGACATTGATGTTAGCTTGATCTTCAAGGATAAAGAGAAGCTCTCACCCCGCTACATTCCCGATGCCTTACCTCACCGTGAGGAAGAACTCAAAACTTTGAAGAGCTTGTTATGGGATTCCCTTGAAGCTCCATCTCGATCTTTCCTTAAAGTATTGCAGATAATTGGCGATGTAGGGTCAGGAAAGACCGTGACTACTGTTCGTTTTGGAGAGGAGTTTCAAAAAGAAGCTATGAGTCGAAAGATCAACCTTAAGCACATATACCTTAACCCCAAGGTTCACGGAGCAAGCCGAATAATTCTCTACAGGTATCTTGTACAAGAAGCAACACCAGAGGTTTTCTCAGCAAACCTAAGTGCAGAAGAGCTTCTAACAGAGCTCATTAGACACTTACAAAGATCTAATAGGTATCTTCTCATAACCTTTGACGAGGTAGACTACTTCGTAAAGCACTCAAAGGACTCGATAGTTTATGACCTAACTAGGATCAACGAAATCACGCCGGGCAAGCCCACAGGGGTGCTCGGAACCATCTTCACGGCAAGAAGCACAAAGTTCCATGAGAAACTCGATAAGGCAGAGTTGAGCACTTTAGGAGCCTTTCCAATTCGCTTTAAGCCTTATTCTTCAAAAGAAATCTTTGACATCCTCCATGCAAGGGCGTTAGATGCCTTTCAACCTAGAGCTGTCTCAACAGATGTTCTAGAGTATGTAGCAGACATAACTGCCAAATATCCTGTGAACGGTGATGTGAGATATGCACTAGACCTTCTCCTTTATTCAGGAACCTTAGCCTCTAACGAAGGGGTTGAGATGGTGAATTTTGAGCATGTAAGGAAGGTAATGAATGTAACGCATCCTTCAATTGCTGATGAAGACATCCTTAACTTATCTGAAGAGGGAAAGATAGTCTTACTCGCAGTTGTTAGAGCACTAAGGGGGGCAAAGAGCCCTTACGTTTCGCTCAAGAATATTAGGAGCACTTGTGGCGTGGTCTGTGAGGAATACAAGCTAAAACCCATTGAGGATATTGAAGAGTATGTTCAAGACCTTGCAGATAGGGAAATAGTAGACATAAAATCGCTGACATCAATAGGAATCAGCGGCGTGCCTACAGAAGCATTAGAAAGGTTTCTTGATGGTCTAATAGAGCGGATCAAATTTGGTCTCAATAAGAGTTGAAGATGAAAGGGAAATCCGTAAGAAGGTAGAGAAAGGCTTAGGGAGTAAGGGAAGACTTAGGATACTAAGAGAACTTGCAAAAAGATCGACAGGTTACCTAACCAAGTATGCTCTTGAAAGAAAGACTGGGTTGAGGCCTGTCGATGTGAGGGCAGACCTGAGGAGTCTAGTGGAGATTGGCTGGGTCAAGGAGTACCCTTACAGGATAAGTAAGTATCAGCTCAATATGGATGACCAGTTCGTCAAAGAGACAGTAGAGTACTTTCGTAGAGTAGGTTACTTACTTTGAAGCGTTTAGTCGCCCTTCATATACTCACCTAATGATTTCTGGGCACCTGGTAGTGGCGATGCATCAAAACCCATATTCCTTAGATGCTCAGCAAACTCCGTTGCATGGCCATAAACAGTAAAGACCTTATTAGCATCTGAATTCTTTACCACGTTAACCAGTTCATCAAAATCACAATGGTCACTAAGAGGAAATGCGTAGTTTAGACTCATTCTGTTGGCATAATTATGACTAACAGACCATCCAGTGAATCCTATAGTAACTACATTATATCTACGTTTTAACGTTCTTATGAACGAGTTCTTCCCACTCTGTAAAGGACAAATGAGTACCCAAGGTTTCTTCTCAAGCAAACCTCTCTCCCTTGCCTCTTCATAAGAGACAAGGTCAGTAGGCAAGTCTACTCCCATCTTGACATGGACTTCGTTCATTCTTCGGACAGATTCGCAAAAATAAAGGTATGGTTCCCAATTCGAGAAGAGGTACGTGAGGATCTGAGACTTACCAAGAGGATAGCCCATGAGTAGCACTGGCCTTCCCTTAGAGAAACAGTCAGCTATTGAGCGGTTAACTCTGTCACAGATATCTTCTATTGGTGGGAAACGGTACTGTTCAGTCCCATAGGTTGAATCAATGATTAGTATGTTTGATTTGACCAACTTGCCACTATTAAGAAAGCCCCTTGGCCTGCCAGCCATATCCCCTGTGTAGAAGATTTCCCCATCTATCAAAAGGCCTTTTGAGCCTAGAATATGTCCAGAATCCATTAGCTCTAAGCCTGGAAGTGATTCTTTTGTTTCTCCAATATTACAACCCCTTTCTTTAGCTAGCACCACAGTCTCATTAGAAGCCAAGGTGACAGTCTTACCTGTCGCCTTATGTACGTGGTCCATATGAGCGTGAGAGATAAAGACCACATCAGCACTCGGCGTAAAAGAGGGGTCTAGGACGATCGTTTTCCCTTTGTAACGTACCATGATGCCGTTACCAGCACTAATAGACGCTATGACCAAATTACATCATCACTTCCTTGACGATCTGATCGATATCCGTATAGATGCCATCATGAAGATTTTGAAGTAAGCTCGAGACGTGGATGCGTTTCCCAGAGCTCATGTTAACGACCATCCATCCATGCTGTTGAATTATTTCTTGTTTAGAGCATGGAAATCTTATCTGTGAGAGAATCTTTTTTAAGGATTCGATCCCAATATGTTCCTTTGGCTTTGGGAATTTACCGCTTTCCATATGAACTTTAAGTCTATGAGCATCTTCATACATTCTAAGGCTATGAAATACCAAAAAGGTTCTTCTATGAGTGCCTAGAGTTGCCTTGTTTTCTATTTCCATTAACTCATCATCATCGAACTGATAGAGAGTGTGAGTCCCTTTACCGAAGAGTCTAGAATACAGGATATCTGATTCGATAGGCATTTTCTCTCTTGATAAATCGACACATGGGATTAGATCAGAGTCTTGCATAAGTCCTAAGACATCCTCATTCAGGCCTGACCTGACTTCAAATGCAAGCTTAACATCTCTAGGCATTATAGAGCCAAAAAACTCCTTGGCCAATCGAATTTTTTCTTTGTTGAATTGTAAAAGAGAAGGCGTCTCAAGATGAAGGATTGGTGCTCTCAATATCTTGCAGATTTTCATCATTCTTTCGAAGATTTGGAACGCTTCTTCATAAGGTACAAGTCCGAACTTGTGCGTTAGGTCCCTATGACATCTAACCGAGAATACAAACTCTGAAGAAACGCGTTTTCTCCACGATTGAACAAGGGTTAATCTAGGATGGACGTAAAAAGTAGAATTTACCTCTACGAAGTTAAATAACTTAGAATAAGCAGCTAATCTGTCCCTTTCCTTCGTGTCTAGGTATGCCCAGCCTCCCGTTCCAATGTGTATAAGGACCAAGCCTTCTGTTGATTAAGCTCAGCCCGATCTTATATACCTACCCCCCTCCCCCCTCCACCATACGTCGTTCAATAAATAACCTAGATTTTATTCATAAATCGGAGGGATAAGATTGAGCGAATCTGCACTCGATCTGGGTCTGCAAGATCTGCCTGGTATAGGAGCAGAAACCGAGAAGAAGCTCGTTAATGCAGGGATAGAATCTGTTTTGGACCTCGCTGCCGCTCTTCCAGATGAAGTTGTTGAAGCCATAGGAGGAACAAGGGATCGTGCCTGTGCATTGATCTTTGTAGCTCAAAATAAGCTTCAAGAGAGCGGTTTGCTTGAGAAGGAATTCATACCAGCATCAGAAGCTTTGGATAGGCGTCAAGCACTTATGAAGTGCACTACAGGCTCGAAGAACCTTGATAATCTTCTAAAGGGAGGAATCGAAACCCAAGCCATTACCGAGCTATGGGGTGAATTTAGTTCAGGCAAAAGTCAGATATGCCATACCTTATGCGTGACTTCTCAATTACCAATTGAGCAAGGAGGGTTTGGAGGAGGAGCCCTTTTTATAGATACAGAATCGACCTTCAGACCTGAGAGGCTTAAGCAGATAGCAGAGGCAAGAGGATTAGACCCAAGCGATATTCTAAAGAAGATTATTTTCTGTAAAGCGTATAACAGTAGCCATCTTGAGCTTGTAACTAAGAACCTTGGAAAATATATCGAAAAGTACAACATTAAGCTCATAGCAATAGATAGCGTCATATCCCTTCATAGAGCTGAATTTGTGGGGAGAGGAACCCTTGCTGAAAGACAGCAGAGGCTCAACATGCTTATTCATAGGCTCTTAAGAATAGCTGAAATTTACAATGTAGCTGTAGTTGTGACGAATCAGGTTCAAGCACAACCTGATACCTTCTTTGGGGATCCAACGAAGCCTGCTGGAGGACATGTTATTGGGCATGCCTGCACATATCGCATATACTTGAAGAAGGCTGGAGCTGATAGAATAGCTATAATGTTTGATAGCCCTTATCATCCGTATAGTGAAACAAGATTCACTATTAATGAAAAAGGTATAGCAGACCCGGAGCCGAAGAAGTCTAGAGATTGAAGAAGTTTTGGCAGGGTTAATTCATGGAAGCTATAACCTTACGTAAATTCTGTAATGAATGTGGAAGAAATCTTCAATATGAATACAGTTTTGAGTGCAAAGAATGCGGTAAGATATTCTGCTGGATCCATTCAGATCATCGCCACGAAAAGAAGGCTAGAGCGATATGAGCCTTATCGAAGGCAGATACGATTATCCAAAGCCTGAAACCCTTCCTAAGCCTGATAAAAACAGCATTCGTCCATTTGTTGCTCTCTCAGATTTAAAGCCATTAACCTATGTTGACACTATTGCGAGGGTATCGACATACAGAGTAGTTGAAAGGCAAGACCAATTAGGAATAAAGACAGTCTTCACAGGCTTACTTGAGGACAAGACCTTTAGAGTGCCATTCATATCTCATAAAACATCTCTACCTATGGAGAGCAACATTGTGTTTAAGATCATATCCGCCTATGTTCATGAGTTTCAGGATAAGAGCCTTCTATTAGTATTCACAGAATATACGAAAGTTACGCCTCAGCAAATAGAGGATATAAGGGATTATATCTGGCAACCTAAGATCGCCCATATAAATCGCCCTGTCTGGAATATAACATTACAAGGGATAGTCTCAACTATTTATAGCAACTCAGGTTTGATCAAACGCTGTAATAAATGCAAGAAGCTCATCTTTGATTCTTGCCCCAATGGATGTGGAGAAGGGTGGAGTTGGGACGTTAGAATTTCATCAAGAATTTATGACGGTTCTGGTTCGATTAAAATGATACTTTCGAGGTCTCTTGTTGCAAAGATATTAGGAAGGAGTCTTGGCGAGATCCTCTTTTTGGCGAATGCTCCGAATAGTAGAACGATGAAAGACTTTGACTTTATCACATATTGCTTGGACCTTCCAGATAGGTTTAACGTAGTTGAAGCCGTGGTTGAGAATGCATCTGGCCTTCGTGGTAAGGACAAGTTGATGGTTACTGATGGCTTTACTCTAGCCTATTTCCCTTCAAATGATGATGCTCCTAGAAATTCTACAGAGACTTCCATAAAGCAACTCGACCCCAAAAATTCTCGCGAGTATAAGATAATCAGGAAGCTTGTTGAGAAGGCTTTAGACATTAGCATTAGAAGGATAACAGGCAAGCCATTGCTGCACGGAATCTATTTGCTAGAGGAGCCAATTCCGCTTTATGGATGTGAGCAAGCTAAGCTTTACCTAGGTTTCACATTAAAAATAGTATTACAAGATGGTAAAGCCATAGTTGAAGCATCGCCACAAGCACTTGTCCGAGAGAGTGTATGGGACTATGTTAGATGGAGGAGGAGCAAAGGAGCATCAGCCAAAGCCATAGCGAAGACTCTTCAAACGTATAGAAGTAATGTGATATTATCTCCCTTCGGGCACATAGGACATATTGATAGTATCATATTCAAGAAAGCAGGGGAGCAACAAGTCTCTGAAAAGGATGAAAGGAATCTTGTAGACTTTTGGAGGGATATTTACGGTATAGAAGTCTCATCAGAAGAGATTCCTCTCCTTAGAGTTAAATTGGTAAACTCTGAGCAACTATTCACATACCCGCCATCAACGGTATATTTTGATAAAAACCTGCTATTCATTACAGCAAACACTCAAAGGTTTGTAGAGTTTAAGAAGAGTTCTTTAAAGAATAGAGTTCGAGACATTGTAATCAAAGTCCTTCAGAATATTTCTATAGGCGGTCAAGATCTATCATTCATCAGTGAGATAGACAAGGGAGTAGACGCCCAAAGATTAATCCTTAATGAGATTCAACAGAAGTTATTGGGCAGAGAAGTCAAAGCTCAAGGTCAAGTAGTCCAGCTTGGAGACCAGCTCTGCTTCTTTCCTCAACAAGTCCTTCAGGTGAGCTAATTTGCCTGTGAATAGAAGAGAAATATATGCAAGAGTGCCTGCCAGTTCTATAAAGTTTAGAGAGGTTCTTAGGGAAATAGATAGAGCTATAGAAAGGCTTGAAGTCCTTGAATTCGAGATCAAGAAGGAATTTGAAAGGTGTGCTATGATTGGAGTTTAAAAATTCATCTATAATTATGAAAACAGCAGCAGAAGCCTTAGAAGAGGAGAGAGAAAAGCTCAGATTGACTACTGGTAGCGGTGATTTAGACAGCCTAATTGGAGGGATTGAGGAAGGTTTATTCTACTTATTCTATGGTGAACAGGAAATTCTTGACGCACTTATTCATAGACTCATAGTTAATTGTGTGTTGCCAAAGGATAGAGGTGGCTTTGAGGCTAAAGGTATTTACTTCAATAATACAGACTATTACACAGGAAAAACGACACTTAATCCTTCAGAGCTTGGAGAACTAGCAAAGCATGTAGGCATCGAGCCTAGGATAGTTTTTGCTAATATATACGCAGTAGCAGCCTACAATGAGCAAAGGCAGCTCATAGTTGCAAAGCAAGTTGCTGAACTTATGGAAAAAGACCCTAATATTCGCTTATTAGCTATTCATAGCATTACAAGGTTCTTTGCTGATTCTAAGAAGCCTGAAGAAACAAGGCAAATTCTAAAGCAGACGATAAACCATGTTTGGAGAGTTGCTTCAAAAAAGCGAATAGCAATTGTTGTAACCGCAGATGCTATGCCTACTGGAAGAGGATTTATCCCTCGTCCTATTGGTGGCTCATTTTTTCGTCATGTAGCAAGTGTTATCATTCATGTCAAAACTTTTCAAGATGGACCTGTTACCTCGGTTAAAGCAACTCTCATCAAGCATCCTTATAAAAAGACGCCTGATTCGATTGTTCTTCTGGTTTCTAAAGGAGGGATGGATATAATGGGGAGGATTACCCCTTCGTTTCGCCAGCTTTATGAAGAAACCATAGGAGAGTTGAAGACTCACTATCAAAGTAGCCTAATAGATCTAGACCATAAACAAGCCTTCGACCTTTTGCTCAAGGAGGCTTGGAATTCTGAGCAAGCAGCTATGGGCAATTCGAACATGCCTACAGTTCTGGATAAGTTAAACCTCACAGCCAGCATTCACAATAGGAAGCTAATAGAGTCATTAAAGCGGAAACTTGAGGAAAAAGACAGAGTCATTGAAGAATTGAGAGAAGAATTAGCAGATTTGAAAGCTCGAATTGAATCAAAAGTTGGCGAGACGAAGGACTTAGGAATTGAGAAGTAGTACTGGATGGATACTTGATGTATATGTAGAAGGAGACGAAGCTATCATATGGCTTCGTACAGAAGATGGTAAAATTATCAAGTTAAGGGATGAATATCATCCAAGCTTCTATATTTTACCAAAGACTGCAGAGCAAGGGGAGCAACTATTATCATCTCTTAAAGATGAACCAAGCATAAGGAAAGTAGAATGGGCTGATAAATATACAAACCTTAGTGATCAGAAAAGAAAGAGGCTTATTCATGTTATTCTAAATAGCACAGCTAATTACAGGCATACGGTAAAGAGGTTTGAAAACTTGGAGTATGTCAAGGAACTTTTTGACATAGATCTGCTTCATGTGCAACGATACATCTATACAAAGCTAGGTATAGCACCTACAAGCAAGGTTAACATCAAATTTGATGTGAACAACCTTCTACTTGAGATAGAGAAGATAGACGATGATAAAGAGATTCCACCGCCACCTTTCAAAGCATTATATTTCGACATTCACCCATCAAGTCCAAATCTAACTCCTGATCCTAATGTAGATAGAATACGTTCAATCGAAGCAAGATACTGTGAGAGTGAAGCGGTCTTTGAAGGCGAAGAGCAACACATACTGAAGGAGTTCACCTCATTCATTCAAAGCAATGATCCAGACTTCCTCATATGCCCAGAATGTGATACGTTTACCTTCCCATACATGTTCACACGGGCAAAACTGTTAGGTCTGAATTTGCAGCTGGGTAGAGAGAACGTTAAGATCGATGCTATGAAGAAACCACTGCCATACTGGATTAAAGGCAGAGTTGCTTTAGACTATAATGCTTATGGTTATACGTTTCAAGATTGGGGGTTGGTAGGGTTAGTTGAGAGAGCAAGGTTCAGTCTCTTACCCCCTGGCATTGCCTTCAGATGGACAAGTAACAGAATCATCGATAGTAGGAACTGTTATGAATTGATGAAGAAAGGCTACGTAATACCTAAGGATACAGGTTATTTCGAGCATATTAGACCTATTAAGGAACTCATTGAACGTGACAAAGGTGGCATGATAATATCTCCACGCATAGGCATAGTCCATGAAAATGTCGCTGAGCTCGATTTCGAAAGTGAGTATCCAAACATCATAGTTCATTATGGGTTGAGTTATGAGACTGTAACAACTGAAGGTATTGTTAAGAAGAAAGATGCGATCTTACCACATGTTACCAAAAATGCCCTAGAGAGAAGACTTTACTTCAAAAGACTAAGAAAAATTTTCCCTAAAGACAGTTTTGAGTGGCTATATTGTGAACAACGCCAGAATGCCCTTAAACTTATCCTTGTCTGCTTATATGGCACATCAGGTTGTTGTTGGAACCGCTTCGGAAATGTCCTAGCTTTTGAAGAGATAAATCGAAAATCTAGGGAGATCATGATCAAGACTAAAGACTTCGTTCAGAGCCTAGGTTACGAAATAATTTATGCAGATACTGACAGCGTCTTCGTAAAGAAGGATGGAGATAAGAAAGAAGACTATGAAGAACTAGCGAAGAAAATAAGCGAGCATATAGGTCTGCCCATTTCCTTAGATCATCACTACAAATTCCTACTTTTGCTTCCATTAGAATCGGATCCTTCAATGAGAATGGAGGCTCAGAAGCACTACTTTGGCATGCTTTACAATGGGGAAATAATCGCACGGGGAATCGAATTGAGACGTCATGATACTCCGAAGTTCATCAAAGATTTTCAGATTAAGCTAATTCAGACTCTCTTCGATTGTAAAGATGCAAAAGAAGTTTGCACGATTGGCTATGAGAGAGCGTTACGATTAGTGACGGAAGCCATCGATAAAGTAATGTTAGGAGAAGTGCCTATAGAAGAACTCATTATCTCTAAAATTCTGAGGAGACCTATAGCGAAGTATAGGAGCATATTTCCTCACGTATCGGCTGCTATTCAATTGGCAAGCAAAGGAAAGAAGGTGAAAGAAGGCGAGTTTATAGACTTTATCTTTGTGAATGCAAACCATCATAATCCCTTATGCAGAGTCTTGGCCTATGAATTAGCCAGTTCGAACATAAACCATGATAAGGATAAGTATAGAGATATGATTTTGGATGCAGCTGAAACTGTTCTATCTACTTTTGGCTTCTCTCGTGAGATGTTTGGTCTAAGACCTTCAACGAGATCATGGACTCAAGAGCTACGAGATGAGAGGAGAGGTGAGACCACGCTTGAAGCCGAAACAGAAGAACTACACGATGATTTAGGATGACAATAAGACTAGATGCGAAAGATGTTGAAAAGTGATGAATCTTGCTTGAGCGTCTATGGAATATGCCGATAATGTTTCGTGGAACGATAATAGACATAGAGACTTCCGATTTGATGCCTTCAAGAGGCAAAATCATAACTTTCGGTTTCTTCTCAGCAGGTTTAATCAGAATATACCAGAGGACAGAGCCAGACTATGATCAAGAGTTCGAAGATACCATTAGAATAGCCTCTAAGTTACTACCACGTCCCTATTACGCCTACAATGCTAAAGGTTTTGAAGAGGTTTGGCTTGGTGTAGAATTTGACCTAGATTTAATGAGTAAGTGGAAGCGTCTGGCTGAAGATTTGAATCAGAATAGAAAATTTTTGGTGAAGTATCCAAGACTCTCTGAACTGGTCTCTGTACCATATGAGTATTATGGAGAGGTCGAGAATAGCGGTGCTGAGATCGTGAAGCTTTGGAGAGAATACCTAGAGAAAAGAGAAAAAAGGCTACTACTTAAAATAATATACCACAACAGATATGATCTAATTAGAGAGTGTTGTCTTCTTCTTTGGGATGAAAATACAGTAAGCCTGATAGCAGAGCTTATGGAGAACGAAAAAGCAAACCCGATGCTTATCGATGAAGAAATCGAATAGGTCAGGAAGCTTTTAAATAAAAAGGGTGATGAGAGCTTAATCCCCTGCTCTCATAGGGCTGGAAGGCTCAGATTATTTATGATGCGTTTTTGTATCATAAATGATAAATATATGATTTTTATAATAAAAATGGTTTTAAACCCCCTTTAAAACTTGTTTTAGTAAGGTGAGTGGTTATGTTTGCTCCAAGCGCTGGATATGACAGAGCGATTACGATATTTTCGCCGGACGGTAGACTTTATCAGGTTGAGTATGCTATAGAGACTGTTAGAAGAGGAACATTAGCTGTAGGCTTAAGGGTAAAGAATGGTGTAGTATTGGCTGTTGAGGAGAGAACAAGAAAGCTACAGAACCCGAATATAAGTCAAAAGATATTTCAAGTCGATGACCATATAGGCATAGCGGCTGCTGGTTACGTTCCAGATGCTCGTATTCAAGTAGATTATTCACGAGTTTTTGCCCAAACGAATAGGTTGATATACGATGAGCCTGTCGAAGTGGAATCTGTTGCCAAACGCATAGGCGATTTAAATCAGCAATACACTCAGTATGCAGGAGTAAGGCCCTTCGGCGTTTCCTTGATCATTGCTGGTGTGGATAAGAATGGAGCTATGCTATTCTCTACAGACCCTAGTGGAACTTACTTGGGCTATGATGGGGCTGCCATAGGAGCAGGAAGTGATCAAGTGACAGAATACTTGGAGAAAAGATACGATCCTAACATGAATTTAGAGGATGCTTGTACATTAGCCATAGAGTGCGTATATCTTGTGAGTGAGGATAAAGTGGGTACAAAGCACATAAAGATAGCTCTGATAGATACAGAGAGCAAGAAGATGAAACGTCTCACAGACGAAGAGATAGCCAAATTTGCAGAGAAGGCAAAGGAGAGGATTTCTACTACAGGTAAGACTTAGCAAACTGGTGTCTTTCTAATTTGAGTAGTAAGTTCACTGTCGTTAGGTTAATGTTAGATGGGGAGAGGTTTGAGATATTAGTAGACCCTAAGAATGCTCTAGATTACAAGCTAGGCCGTCAAATCGATCTATCAAAGATCGTTGCCATTGATGAAGTTTTTTCTGATGCATCAAAGGGGCTACGTATTCCAGCGGAAAAGTTGAAGAAGTTCTTTAACACAACTTCTGCTATAGAAGTAGCTGAGACCATCCTGAAGAAAGGGGAGCTTCAGCTTACGGCTGAACAGAGGCGTTCTTTGATAGAAGACAAAAAGAAGCAGATAATCTCCATCATCTGTAAGAACTTCGTCGATCCTAGGACAGGCTTACCACACCCTCAAATCAGAGTTGAGCAGGCGCTTTCTCAGATACATGTTTCCATAGATCCTTTCAAAAATGCTGAAGAGCAAGCGAAGAGTGTTGTAGAGCAATTGAGGACTATTCTTCCCTTAAAACATGAGAAGATAAAGCTCATGGTGAAAATCCAGCCTCAGTTCGCTCCTAAAGCCTTAGGTGCATTGAAGAGTTATGGAGGGATTCAAAAAGAAGAATGGTTACCAGATGGCTCTTTAAATGCCATTGTGGAGATTCCTGCAGGAGTTCATTCTTCATTGATAGATAAATTAGGCTCTATTACAAAGGGAACATCCCAAGTAACTGTAATGAAGTGAGAGAAATATGCCTGAAGTTGAAAGGAAGTACGTGACTCCTGGCGAGCTGATAGCTGAGGGAAGCTATAAGCCTATAAGTAATGTAATTAGAATCAAAGACAAGTTCTACGCAACGAAGGTAGGTCTGGCTGAGATTAGCAATGAGGGAATTCGTGTCATTCCCTTGTCTGGACCATACATCCCTAGAGTTGAAGATTTAGTTATAGGCAAGATAGTTGACTATTCAGCTTTTTCATGGGAGATAGATATAAACTCCTGCTTCTTTGCGTATCTCCCTGCTCAAAGTGTATTTGGTAGAGACTTCTCGCCTGATCGTGAGTCTCTTTTGAAGAAATTCTCCATAGGAGATTTAATATACGCAAAGGTTACTGCTTATGATAGAACTAGGAACCCTCTTTTGAGCGTATCCGGACCAGGTTTAGGGCATATCCCAAAGGGAGAGATTGTAAAGATAAGTCCTGCCAAGATCCCTAGGTTGATAGGTAAGAAAGGGTCTATGATCAAGACAATAGAATCTGCTACAAATTGTAAACTTATAATAGGTCAGAATGGAATCATTTTAATAGTAGGTCCGCCTGATGGTGTCTTACTGGCAACTCAAGCCATTAGGATGGTCGAGTCAGAAGCCCATTTGGCAGGCTTGACGAAGAACATCCAAAACCTTTTGTCAAAATCTAAGGAGGTACAAAGTTGAGAGAATTGATAGATGAGAAGGGTTTAAGGATAGATGGGAGGAGAGCAGATGAGCTAAGACCCCTAAGGATAGAGGTTGGAGTGCTTAAGAATGCTGATGGCTCTTCCTACATAGAGATGGGGAAGAATAAGATAGTTGTTGCAGTTTATGGCCCAAAGGAGGTTCATCCAAAGCATCATGCCCTGCCTGATAGATCAGTCTTAAGGTGCCGTTACCATATGGCTCCCTTCTCTACAGATGTTCGTAAACCTCCACAACCCTCAAGACGTGAGATAGAGATATCAAAAGTGATAAGAGAAGCCCTTGAACCAGCCCTTATGCTGGAGGAATATCCTAGAACAGCCATAGATATCTATTTAGAAGTATTGCAGGCAGATGGGGGCTCAAGATGCGCTGGGATTACAGCCTCCGCTGTTGCTTTGGCTGATGCTGGCATATCCATGCGTGACATGGTTGTAGCTTGTGCTACTGGCAAGGTATCTGGGCAAGTCGTTCTAGATTTGAATGATATAGAGGATAAAGAAGGGGAGGCTGATATCCCCATTGCCATAATGCCAAACCTAAATCAAGTAACTCTCCTTCAGCTGGATGGTATATTAAAACCTGAGGAATTTGAAAAGGCTTTTGAAATGGCTATCAATGCTTGTCGGCGTATCTATGATGCTCAGCGTAAGGCTTTGATGGATAAGTACTTTGGTAAGGGTGAAGCTGGTGAAGAATGATGTCAGCTGTGAAGAAATCTATAGTTGTTGAGCAGTTAAGAAGAGCTCAGATGATAGAGCTTTTGTCGAAGGAGAAGAGGCTGGATAATAGAGGGTTAATAGACTTTCGTCCTATTATTATAGAGACTGGCGTAATAGATAGAGCCAATGGTTCGGCTCGCATTCAGGTTGGCAATACTCAAGTTATAGCAGGTGTAAAGATAGAGATAGGGGAGCCATTCCCTGATACACCTGAAAAGGGGCTTTTAGTGGTAAATGCAGAAGTCTTGCCTTTAGCTTCAGCCTATGCAGAGCCTGGTCCCCCTGATGAGGATGCCATAGAGTTGGCTAGAGTTGTTGATAGAGGTGTTAGAGAATCCCAGATGATAGACCTTTCAAAGCTTGTACTCATCCCTGGGAAGAAAGTGTGCGCTGTATTTGTTGATGTAAATGTTTTAAACACTGATGGCAACTTGTTCGATGCCTCATCTTATGCTACTGTTGCTTCAATTGCTACATCTACAATGCCAAAGTTTTATGTTGATCAAAATGGACAGATTAAACAATCGAATGAGATTGTCCCTTTACCAATAAAAGGTATCCCTGTCTCTATCACTATGGCTAGAATAGGCGATACAGTCATAGTAGACCCAACATCTGAGGAGGAGGCTGTTATGGATGCTAGAATAACCCTTGTGTTCGATGAGGATGGGAATCTATGCGCGGGGCAGAAAGGTCAGCCTGGAACTCTTAACTTCGACCAAGTCAAGTCTGTAGCGAATATAGCTAAGGTCAAAGCAAAGGAGATCAGAGAGATCATAAAAGGAGGAATTATGAAAGATGTCAAAGGCTAAGGATAGAGGCTTAAAAGGGCTTGGTGCCAAGTACGGCTCAAAGCTGAGAAAGAGGTATGGCAGGGTATTCAGCACTTTAAAGGTGAAGAGGAAGTGCCCTAGTTGTGGCTCATGGAAGTTGAAGAGAAAGAGCAAGGGTATCTGGGAGTGCAAATCCTGTGGCTTAGTTACGACAGGAAGGGCTTATGACATCACTCCAACGCCGATCAAGCCAGCTTAAAAGAGAGAATATGATCGAGGGATTAGAAGCCAAGATAGAGGCTAGCCTAGGAGAAGATTTGGCTAAGATTGCCTACTTAGCTCTAAAGCCTGATCTTGATAAAGCCCCAAAATCAAGCTTCATGGTTGATATTTCTCATGATGGAGATAAATTGGTCATAAATTTAAGAGGGGATGACATATCTCAATTAAGGGCTTTGATAAATTCTTATTTAAGGCTGATAAATGTGATATTAAACACGATCAGCGAAATGAATTCTTTCTAAAGAAGAACTTCTGTTGGAGGAATATCAGATTCTTAAAAATGAGAACGAGAGAATCTCGAATCGTTAGGTTCTAATATATTCATTTCTTCACCTCTTTATAATCAAATAAGGTCATAATGTAGCGTCCTCCTTATCATCATAAAACAAAGTGTAATCTGCGTGAGCATCCCTCACGAACCATGTGAAGTCCATGTTATGAGACCAGAAGCCCAACAAAAAAATATCATCTTTTTCAAGAACCAATGGCTGAGGAAAGAACTGCCCAATATTCACCTTACCACGATCACCAGTATTTATTATGCCAAATTCCTTTATCATCTTTCCATCTCTATATACCTGTAAAAACGTTTTAACATGAAGCCTTGAAAATGAGCTTATAGAACCTTGCCAGCCGAGGATTTTGATTGGCTTTTCTATCTTCCAAACCATGTCTCTCTCAGGGATAAACCATCCTTGCTTGATGTGTTTTTTGACATATTGCTCATGAATTTTTACATCTTCGAGAGAATAAACTCCTCGGAATTTTGAGAAAGGTATCATGCCTGTATAGACATGCATTGTTTTCGTCTTCATTTCTTTTCCCTCCTACTTAACAAGAAAAACGAAAGAACAACAAAATAAGCCGAAAAGCCCATTGTCGAAAAAATGCAGGGGTAAGCGTATATCTCGCCGTAATGAATGATTTTTTGCCATCAACCTTATGCATACAATGCTTTGCTATATATCCACCCTTTTACTGGATTATTATTTTGTCCCATCAACATAAATTATTTGATAATAGTTTAATAAGGTTTGAGCAGAGGCTGTCTTCTTTTACAGTAAAGAGTAGATTCCTAACATTATTACTCATCATTTTAACAATTTCACTCATTCGATCCAAGTCTTATTGAAAGAATGCCTCCAATGAAACATAGAATAGCTGGAATAATGCCTATAATAGTGAATGAGCTAAATACGCCACCTAATATGGAGATCCATCCTCCTCTCTTCAAAGAAGCTGTCAAAGTGAAAATTGCACCTACTATTGAGACTGTCCCGCTGAAGATCATAAGAAGAAAAAACGGAAAGAACTGGATATTTAATGTGAAAAAGCCTAAGGCTATACTCAATGATCCACCTATGCCCTCACAAAGAGCAGCCAAATGTATGCTCCGAATTACAGCTTTTTCAACTTCTTTCTGATTATTTACCATCAATGTCAGTTTATAATCTAGAGAAAAAAGTATTTCTTTGTTGTATATTTCTTATATGCCAGCATAGGCCTGGCCTTGACTTGAATAGCTATGGCTTCAGAACTATTACTCGCTAAAAGATCGATAGGAGTATGTGAGGCTACAGAGCGAATCATCCATTTGAACCCCCTACTTTCATGAGGGACTTTGACGCTTATCATCATGTTTTTATTAGGGTAAACACGATTAACTATTTAAAAGAACGAAATGGATGGTTGAGTTTGGCTTTAAACTCTTTTTCGAATAAAAGATTGGTAACAGATGGAAGGTTATTCAATATTCATACGATAAGAGCTAAGAATGGTTGCTTTTTAATCGTTTCTGAAGGAGAGGAGATGAAGTTAGGCTCTATAGCCTTATCAGTGAAGATAGGAGATAAGGCGAATTCTAGTATCATCATCCCAAGCAAGTTTGGAGATATTTACTCAAGAATAATATCTGAGAGTGTATCCATAATCATCAACGGTATTGTTTTAGCATCTTTATACTCTATAACTCCCATAGATGCTCAAATAGCAAGAAGGCTATTGGAAGAAATAAGAGACCTTTTCAAAACTTAAGTAATGCATACTGGTCTTATTGAGATATAATAATTTTTGCATGGAGATTGCTGGAAAGATTTGAACTAGCAGAAACTAGTTTTAATAACATTATTAAGAATAGCTGTCAGAAAATCCTCAAATGTTCGTCTTCCTAAAAATTATTAATATGCTTCCGATGACGCTCAGGACGGCATTGGTGTGTAATCGTCTGGTGGTGAGCTGAGCTCCTCAACCAGCTTTCGTAGATCCATATATGTGGCTTTGCCTCTCCAATGGGTTCTACAACCTGGGATCATTGGTGTAGGTTGAGTTACAAGTTTCTTTAGAAAGCGAAGATATAGTTTCTAGAAAGTGTAAACTGCTGATTAAGCGGGGGTGGTGGGGGAGGTATTGCTTTTTTCATTTTTCTCCTATGTAGAGTGAGAATTACGATAGCAGTCATGGAAAGCGTTATAACTACAGTAATCCATATCCATAATTGGGCTGGTGTCTCTTGAATTGGAGTGGTTCCTACCGTTGACACAACTGGATAGTTTGGAGAAGGCATGTCCAGTGCTTCAATATGATAAGTCCACACCCCAGCTCCAGCGCCATAAACCTCTATTATCAAGGGCGGACTAGAAGAAGATTTCGAGGAATACAGGGCGCCATTAGGCATGAAAATGGACAGTTTCATCTCACTACCAAACCAATTGATAGCGAAAATGAGATTTGCCTTTTCCTTCGCTTCGTAGTAATGTGATATAGTTTCTCCTTCACTCAACTTGTCAGTGTATATTACCTCAACATTTGCACCTATCCCCCACATAAGATTTTCAAGCGATGTTTGTAGCTTAGATGTTGTAGTAAGTAGAGCTAGATACTCTATAAGCCTATAAGCAAGTTCGTCCTGGGCAGCATTGTGGAAAGATGTGTACACTACGTAGCCCTTGCCATATTTGAAACCAATAACAGTAGGAATGTTTTCGTGAATTTCACCGTTATATTCTACGCTGTTAGTGACATATACTGTTACTTGGTCAGAAACGTAAGATACGGGAACCCAGCTACTCAAATCATATTCAATTTCGATCTCATCTACCTTTAAATATGTTTTAAGGCTCGCATCCATTATTGTTCCTATAGCATGCTGACTCGGAGCAACATGTCCAACGAAATCAACGAATTCCGGAAATGCTCCTTTTATATACTCGTAAGCCCAGTCAGATGCGTAAATTACCCCTCCCTCCTCTACAAATTCCCTTATTGGGGCGAACGTGTCTTCCACTGGACTATACACTGGAGCGCAATTGATAAACACGACGTCGTACTTTTCTAGTACCACTAAATTCGTTAAGGTGCTTTTTTGGATATTCTCGTAAGGATATCCAAGCATGTCCAGAATATCTTGCATTTGATCATAAGATGGAGGTGTCACAGCCAATTTAGGTATTTTTTGGCCAGCATAAAGTTCTTTTATGTACTCTACGTACTTAACGTCTATTTCAACAAAATTCTTAGTTGCTCTGCAAAGGTTATCTACGAAGTCCTTTGCGGCTTGACTAGTCATCTTGCTTTTGGCTAGCTCTCTAAATTCGTCTATAAGAGTTGGCAATGGTGGGACTATTTCACCTTGCTCTGAGTATGTTTTAGTCAGAATCTTCAATTCTTCATCCAGGATACCTACCAATTCCTGTCTTGTTGCTTGCTCATTCAGTATTTTCTTACTGACATCGATCTCTTGCTGGGCATACGTTGCCATCTTTGCGAGCCTATCTGCTAAATAAATTTTATACGCATAAGGGGCACCACTATCAATTATTGCTATGGTCATTCCCCATATTATTTCTGCTCGCACTAAAACTGCGAACGACTTAACAACTTCAGTGAGTATCGCTCCAGCGTCTTTCACAACTTTGGCTGGCTCCGGTAGCCACCACCAGAGTATTTTGCTAATAACAAGATTTTCCATCGCTTTTCTACCGTTTTCCGTTATGTCGTCAAGAAGATCATACGCTTGTTCATTCCAATATTCACCACTAAATAGCTTACTTAATTCTTCATAAACTTGCCTTCTGTATTCCGCATTTTGAGATATTTTAGTTTCTAGTGTTTGTTCACTTTGCGCTTCAGCTTTAGGTGCAAGCACCAAAAATGATGAAAACCACAAAAGACTAATTATTATTAATGTTACTAACTTCTTTATCAATTTCTTCCCTCTTAAATTTTCCTTTTTAATTCCAACTGCCATGAATTTGGAGTAATTTGAGCATAAAAATCTTTCTTATGTTACGTGCTTTATATTTTCTCTGTTAGTTCTACAAGCCTTTTTATCATGGGCACTCTTCTTTTGATGTCTTCTGTGTCGAGTTTGAGTTCATGAAATCCCCATATGTGTAGGTAGTTTGCCTCAGTCCACCCGAATTCAACGTCCATGCCTAACTTATCTGTGAGTTTTCCAACAGCCTTTTCAAGCAATGCAACAGTCCATCGACCCTTCTCCTCAGCAGCCTTGACTTCTTCAAAGTTGAAGTGTTCTGCGAGGGCTTTAATGCATTCTTCAGTAACCTTGTAAAGTTTCTCGGATGACTGGACTGCGTTACCCTTCTCTAGGTAACCTTCAGCTTCGCTGAGTAAATCCTTAATGAGCTTGATCTTTTTAAGGCTGGCCATTGCTTTTCCTTAGTTAGATGAAACTTCATCCTCAGTATAAAGCCTTTTGCAGATTAATAATCTACAAATAAAATGCCAAACTCCAGCCTCACATGCTTATTAGATATATTTACATATAATTTTCATATCTTTATATGTACTCTTTAATATCCATCAAATCTTCTCCAGGTATCCTAGCTATCTCAAACCTTTCTCTTTTTTTGAAGAGGCTTATAGTTGCATCTATCCCAACCTTTGCAGTAAGAAGATTATCCTGATCACTTGATGGGTCTAGGCTCGATCCTTTTACATTAGGTATTATCATCAAACCCTTATCACCTTGGAAGCGAGTGGCAAGAGCGAACTCTACGCTTTTTATGTCGAATGGATTTATATCATCATCTACAACTATAGCCAATTTCAAGGATGGATGGTTGGCAAAGGCTGATAATATTGCGTTCCTTGGTTCTCCTTCATGAGCCTTTTTAATCTGAATTACTGCATGTAACCAATTACAACCACCATCAGTAAGATGAACAGCTTTTGTTGATGGAACTGTATTCTTAACTCCTTGAAATAGCTTAATTTCTATCGGAAGGGACATGAGTAAGCGATGCTCACTACCAGCTGGTAGCAAGCCCTGATAGATAGGGTCTTTTCTATGAGAAATATTCTTTACCTTAATCACAGGTTGCTTTCTAGGATGATCGTAAGTGCCCAGCATATCTGCCATAAATTCTTCCTCCTCTCTATCCATCATGAATTCTCCTTCTAAAACCATCTCAGAATAAGATGGAACAAATAAGTCTACATTCTCACACTTTGCCACAGTTAAATTACCATTCAAAAGAGAGTTAGCCATGCCCATCTCATCAACACCATAAGGAACTTGGCAAGCAGCTGCTAAAGATATAGCTGGATGAATTCCTATTGCAATTGCCACTTCAAGGGGCTTTTTTTCTTGCTCTGATAATTGTAAGCATCTATGAAGATGCCTACCCTCAACTACTCTTATGGCTAAATGCTCATCATCAATAAGGAGCAAGCGATGTATAGATTCATTCTGAGTCTTTGTTTCTATATTTTTTACAAAGACTACCCCTGATGTTATATACCTTCCAGCATCCTTTTCATAATGCTTGATTACTGGCAATTTGCTCAACTTTGGCTTCTCTGATAATTCTTTAAATGGAGCATCTTTTACAATTTTAGGATTTATTGGATTGGCTATAGATGAAGATATCTTTTCGTTAAGCTCATTTAGATTTATGTTAATAGCTGAGCATATTCTTTCCTTTGTGCTACATAAACCGCTGACAAGGGGATAATTTGAATCTCTTATCTTCTCAAAAAATAACACTGGACCTCTATCAAGCTTTTTCATTATGGCTGCTACTTCATATAAATAAGATACCTCTTTCTTTATTCTGACCATCTGACCATTTCTTTCCAATGCTTTTAAGAAAAATCTTAGATCTGTTGAGCTACTGATTTTATTCAAGCCATCACCTATCGCATTAATATTGTTCAAGTTTATAGGTCTTTAAAAATATGATAAAGAGTTTACAGACAAGAAAACGATAGTTTACAAAAGATGTTATGTTTAAAAAGACATTTATGCTCAATCAACAAAAATAAATTATCAAATTGATGATGAAAATTGTACCTTAACAATGATGAGGAAAGAGCCCTTAATGGAGAGTATGGTGAAGCTCTTGAGATGGCTTATAGAATATTATTGTCCATAGGTCGTTTAACAGATGCAAGCCATTTGATCAAAATTTTATCAGCCCATATCTCAGGAGTCTCATATTCAACTATTGGCGATTATGGCAAAGAATTTCTAGAGAATCTCAGCCTCAATGCTAAAGTTTCTGTGCCTACAACTGTAAACCCTGCTGGAATTGATCATCAAAATCCATATGATCTCAATGTTAATAGTAATTATGTCTCAGAGCAGATGAAGATAATTGAAGCCTATAAGAGATTAGGGGTAACTGATTCTTTTACATGCACACCATACGAAGGGTTTTATCTACCACCAAAAGGTAGCCATGTGAGTTGGGCTGAAAGCTCAGCATCCATCTATGCAAACTCTATTCTTGATTTGATGACTAACCGTGAAAGTGCATTAAGCGCTCTTGCAAGCGCGATTACAGGGAAGACGCCCTACTCAGAGCTACATCTTGATGAATTAAGAAAGCCTTCTCTTTCGATTCAAATCAAAATAGATAACTTTTCTGGCTCTATAAAATTCGGTCTTTTGGGCTACTTTGCTGGAAGAATTACAAGAGGACCTATTGCTCTTCAAGACATAAAAAATCCAAGCCCATCTGAGGCTAAGGCTCTCTGTGCTGCTATAGGAACTTCTGGAGCTTCTGGAATGTTCATGATAAATGGAAAGAATAAAGTTGAAAGAATAGATTTTACTGATAATGAACTTAAGAATGTTTATGGTGAGCTTAACGATGCTGAAAAAGGGGATGTAATAGTTTTAGGCTGTCCTCATCTTAATGTGAATGAAATACATGAGATTTCTGAATTTATTGGAGATAGAAAATTCAATAAGAGATGCCTTATATTCTGCTCAAGAAAGGCTTACGAAGAGGCAAAGCTAAAAGGCTATGCTGATAATATAGAGAAGGCAGGGGCAAAGTTCGTCTGTAACACTTGCGCTGTATTCACGCCTATAATCTCTAATCTTGGAGTCGATAAGATTACTACGAATTCATGCAAAGCAGCCCATTACCTTAAAAGAGTGCAAAAAGTTAGCATATGTCTTAAAGATGCTAATGAAATCTTGGCTGAGAGTTGTATATAATATGAGAGGAGTATTTAGAGCAAGAGGGCTTGTTGATGGTTTAGGATGGGGAGAAGCAGTAATATCAAGCTCTCCTATATCATTTTTAGAAGGTGTAGACCCAGAACAGGGTAAGATCGTTGATAAATCTCATGAACTTTTTGGATTAAGCATAGATAAAAAAGTCCTAATATTCCCTCATAGCATTGGTAGCAGCGTTGGAGCTTATGTTCTATATAAATTGAAGAAGAATGGTAAAGCCCCTTCTGCCATCATCAACTTAAGGTCTGATAATATCACTGTCTCTGGTTGTGCCATTGCTAAGATACCCCTTGTGGATATGGTTGAAGGATTATCCCTTATTAGAAAAGGAGATTTTCTCATGGTAAATGGAAGCAATGGTTCTGTAATGATTTATTAATCTTTATTGAATAAGTTTTTATTTCGATCATCTATGTCAGAATTATATGGAGCTAAAAATCTCGCCAGATTTAAAAGAGCGTTTTACTGGTTTACAAGCCCTTATAGCCCATATAAGAGGAGTAAAAGTTGAGAGTAGAAATGCTGAGTTAGAAGATTTCAAGCAGAAGATAATCAAAGAAGTCAAAGATAAGTATGATATTGAAAGCTTAAAAGATGTACCAATTTTTAGGGCTTATAGAGATTTTTTCTGGAGAGTTGGCATAGACCCTACCAAGGTTAGACCTGCTGCTGAGGCACTTATAAGGAGAATTCTTGGAGGTAAATCTATACCCCGCATAAACAATGTTGTGGATGCCTATAATCTTGCATCTATAAAAACTGAGATAGCACTAGCAGCCTTCGATGAAGATAAGATTCAAGGCAATTTGATCATGAGACTCGCAATAAAGGGTGAGAAGTTCTTAGGCATTGATATGGAAGAACCGAAGGAATTGCAAGGTGGAGAGATAGTAATCTCAGATGATGTAAAGCTGGTTGCAATTTACCCATATAGAGATGCTGATGAATCTAAATTGAATGAGGAAACGAAGAATATTCTATTGATGATATGTGGCGTTCCTGGGATAAGCAAGGAAAGCTTGATCGATGCTAAAAATATAGCCATAGAATACATAACAAAGTTTTGTGGTGGAATAAAAGTTTAGTTAAAATAACATAATAATCCTCATGTTCTACCTTTTTTATGTTGGCTAAAAACTCACTGAATATTTATCGAGATACTCTCTTAATGCCTTCTCTATCTCCTCACTAATCTTTCTTGATGTCCCGTATTTATGAACAACAAAGGTAATCCATTCCTTCCAGAGTTCAACATCTATCATTATAGATGTCTTCTTTTTAATATTCAATTTATACCTAATTCTGTGAAGTTAATGCTAATAAATATCATTGTTTCTTTTGATCGATTTATGTAAAGGTATATGCAGAAAATGGTTGAGGCAAAGCTAAAAGTTCCTGAGCAAATTCACAAATGTTTCCTGTCTCATGGATATACTGTAGAGCATTATCAAAAAATCTTATTAAACGGGTTATGTTCAGAGTTAGAAGATTTAACCACAGAGATTGCTGATGATATTCATGATATAGTAAACGATCTATATGAAATCATGAGAGAACAGAATAAAAAACTGCTAATCGCTTAAACTCCTTTAAATATCCACCTTATTTTTTATAGCAAATATTTTACATAGACACTTTAGTTGTATATCCTTCTCTACCAAAGAAAGCCTCTACAGCTTTTTCAACTTTTGATCTATACTCAGATTGTGTGTATATTCTTATTATGTCCATGTATCCTGTAATAGCTCCTACCAAAGCCAAATCCTTTATAGGAATTATTTCATAGCGCCTCCCTTCAATAGTCTTGTAAACTAGAGTTATAGAAGAGAGAGATTGGCGTGAAGATGTGTAAGGCACAGAGGGTGTTGTTGGAACATCAAAGAATATTAAATCAGGATCGATACCAGCCTCCTTAGCTATCTCTATCGATATCTTATCTCTTATGCTCTTCTGGTTAAGAATCCTCTCTATGAATCTATCCTTTCTATGAACTATCTTCTCAAATACACATTTTATCAGCTTTCTATCCCTATAGCCTATTGCAAGTTGCTTCGCTTGATTCAACTCTCTACTCTTAGGCTCTAAATCGATAAGTTTTGCAAGAGTTGATTCATCTGTAAGCTGAAGGTATTTTTTCAAATCGCTAACATCTGTAAGTTTCAATTCATCATCAGCAAGGATTATAGAGCGAGTCAGCATAGCCTGAGCAGCTCTTACTGTCTTATGAAAGTATACTGCTTTAAACATCTCATAACGAGCTATTGTAAAGGCTTCAAATGCGTAAAGAGCAGCTTGATCTATAGCCAATCTTTCATCAACAATTTCAAATGAATCTAAGAGTCTATGCACATCCACTCTACCATATTCTACTCCAGTGAAGTATGAGTCTCGAAGAAGATAATCCATTATATCCACGCTCAAGCCTCCTGCTATTATCTCATTCATGAACTTTGGTCTCTTTGATGATAATCCTAAAGCTAGCTCAGATATATCTTTAGAATCAAAGCCATGCTTCTCTATTATATCCTTAATCTCGGTTTCTTTTATGATCCTCTGTGAAATATCTTCGTGAGTTATATCCCTCTTCTCTGTTAGAGCCTCTTCGAAGAGATGAGAGAAAGGACCATGACCAACATCATGAAGTAAAGCAGATAGTCTTAACTCTTGAATATCGTCATCTGTAATATGAGTTTTTGAGGAAAGAGAAGAGCTTGCCAATCCAGCAAGATACATTACACCTAAAGAATGCTCAAAGCGAGTATGCTGAGCACCAGGGTATGTTAGATTTGCCCCTGCAAGTTGTCTAATCCTTCTTAGCCTTTGAAATATGCTTGTATCTATGATTTCTCTCTCTACATCTGTTATATGAATATATCCATGCACAGAATCCCTTATCTCAGCTACAAACTCCAATTTGACATTAGTATTTGTGCTATGGCTATATATCCTTAAAGATACAGATGAGGTTTAAATTCTGAAGAATGTTGTAAAGTTACTTGATATAAAGTATGGTATAAGCAGAAAGATGACAGAATTTGTATTGGTCATTGGGTGATAATAACAACAACTATTTAATGTCAAAAGGAGAAAATTAGGATTGATAATAAAGGGAGGAGGATGTTCTATGTCATTAGAAGAGAATAAGGCTATTGTACGCAGGTTGTTTGAAGTCTTCAATAAGCATAACCTAGCCTTACTGGACGAGTTAATAGCACTCGATTATGTTGACCATCCGCGTCAGTTGCGGGGTCTGGAAAGTTACAAACAACACTTGACCATGTTTTACAAGAGCTTTCCAGATACTCTGGAGACCGTTGAGGACATCATCGCTGAAGGGGATAAGGTGTGGATTCATTTGAAAGGTACTGCGACACACACAGGCGAGTATCGTGGATTAGCCCCAACTGGCAAGAAGACAACATGGGAAGCTGTTTGCATCTGGCGTATAGTTGATGGTAAGATTGTAGAAATGTGGTTCGTCGCAGACGAATTGGATTTTCTCAAACAACTAGGTGTTATCGAATACAAGGGATTTCCTGACGAAGTTAAGTAACTGCTTTGACTTTCAATTCAGCAATCCAAACGTCTATCATATATGCTCTTTGTTAATCAACGACTCATGCTCCCTATTTAGGCCACTTCCATGCGTACCAGACAATCAGTGCTGTAGCCACAACTTGTGAAAGCCACATTAGTATCGCATATGCAGATGGGTTTGCCAAATACGTTGGCAGATCAGTGAGTAAAAGACCAAACCAGACTATGCCCACGATGATGTTTGCCCAGCGATTTGTCGAATCCTTTAAGGTCAGGGACAGGAAAGCCATCACCAATGGAACCAACAATATGATTGCGAACAGTAGCAAGAATTCAGGTCCTATTTTCATGCCTAATATTTCTCCCGTCATTATTTGCTCTATTACACCTGGCTCCATAAGCATCAATAACCCGGAAGCCAAACCAGCCACTTCCGTAAATAGCCACAGCACTGAAATCTTTATCTTCACATCTTCCATAATTTAATCACCTCCTTTTTGGAATTCCTATCTTGGGGTATATTTGTCTTAAATATTTATCTAAAAGTTATACCATAAATAAATCAAATGGGAGAAGCATTCAGAACCAAAGATATTATTAAAGGGAGAAGAAAGCTCGTAGAAGATGCTCTCTATGATCTAAGCCCTAGTGTAAAAGATGCTGTTATAAGCATCCTTGAATCATGGAAGGGAGAAGAATCTAGAGATCGTTTAATAAAGATACTAGGAAAAAAGAGCGTAGAGGATATTCTCAAGTCTTTAGAATCCTAGCTCTCTTAATAAGTCTAAGATTTGCTTATTCACAACATCAGGAGGGTTCGTACCATTTACTATGAATACCTTGCCGAAGGGATAGTAATCCTTTAGATTAAGAAATAATTTCCTAACTTTTTCAAGAAAGATTACATCTTCATAAAGATCCTCTCTAATCTCGAATTTATCTATTCTTTTAAGAGCAATATCTGCAGGCAAGTCTATTATGAATGTATAATCCTGCTTTATTATGTTCTTCTCTAAATTCAATATTCTCTTTTCATCTATCTCATTAGCCTTCTGATAAACAACGTTGCTCTCTAACCATCTTTTTGATAGAACTATATTCTTTTGATCATCCTTTAACCATTCTACTATTGCATTATTGTGTTGAGCCCTATCTAAAGACCATAGAATCCATGCATAATCCTTCGACAATTCACCCTTTATTATTACATTTGATTCTTTCTTTAGGTATGAGCCTACCAATGCTCCAAGGTTGGTATCGTAAGATGGTAAAGAAACTTTCTTCACTTTATAAGATGATTCTGTTAAAAATTCATATATTGATAATACTCTTTCGATTCTTTTTGGGTTAAAGCATTGAGTCTCTTTACCTGATTTGTCTATACCAGTTACAACTAAGAATTTTCCTAATACAGGCTCAGGAAGAGCCACCAAATTCTCTGTTGCTTTTACTATATCGTTGAGAATTTCAGTAGGAATCTTTTTACCTTTGATCCTTATCTTCCTCTCAAGTAAATAGATAGAAATTTTTTCTGATGTAACTTCTTCCTCTATCAGCTTTAATACCTGTTGTAAATCCTCTGCCGGTACTTCTATGGGCATTTTTATCATCCATTAAATAATAGATAGTAATATTAAAACAAATTCATCTTTCTCTCTTTCCTTCTATGAAATCCATGAAGGCTATCTTTGCTTCATCAAAAGGCATCTGGACTGGAGGATGCTTAAAGCAATAAGCAGATAAGCTTATCAAAGGTCCACTAACATTTCTCATCAAAGCTATCTTCATGCCTCTAATTGCATCTATCATCACTCCTGCACTGTTAGGTGCATCTATTACGCTCAACTTCACATCCATATTCATAGGAGAATTACCAAAATATCTTCCCTTTATCCAGATATAGCATATCTTCTCATTTTTTAAGAATCCAACATAATCACTAGGTCCAATCCTAGTTGGTACATGGTAAGGAACCATGGCTTTAACTGCGCTTGTCTTGCTCTCCCTCTTATCCAATAATCTCTCTTCTTCTAGCATATTGAGAAAGTCTGTATCTCCTCCAATGTTCAATTGATAAGTCTCATCAACTTTAACACCTCTATCAACTAACAATTTTATCAGAGTTTTGTGAAGAACAGTCGCTCCTATCTGGCTCATGACATCATCCCCTGCCACTGGTAATCCAGATTTAGAAAATCTTGACTGCCAATCAGGGTTTGATGCTATGAAGACTGGCATAGCGTTTATGAAGGCTGCACCTGCCTTTAGAGCCTGCTCTGCATAGAAATTCACAGCTTTTACACTTCCTACTGGGACATAATTCACAACTATATCTGCACCACTATCCTTTATCACAGATGCAACATCTACAGAATCTTTATCAGAGACTTTTATTACATCTTTCACATACTTTCCTATGCTATCTATAACTTCTCCTTTCTCAACTTTTACTCCTAATTTAGGAACATCATATATTCTTATGGTATTGTTTGGATTTTCATATATGGCTTCACTCAAATCCTTTCCTACTTTATTTTCATCAACATCAAAAGCAGATACAAACTCTATATCATAAGGCTTTAAACCTCCTAGATCATACCTTGTCAATCCTATAGCCTCATCTGGTTTAGAATTCTTATAATAATGGACTCCTTGTACCAATGCTGAAGCGCAATTTCCTACTCCAACTATAGCTACCTTAGCCTTCATATCAAAGGCTTATTTCTACTCATAGATTATAATAACTTTGCTTAAATTAGATAATATCAAAAAAGAAAAAATTTTCATATTGAAAATTGTCGATGAAGTGAAGGATAAAAATCAAATGATTTATGTATGAAAATCTAGGAAGACGATCTTGTCAACGATCTCTGTACCTTTCTCTTTGTGAAGTAGGTCTGAGGATAAAATTACTTCAGCTACAATGTAGGGTAAAAAGTCTTCTTTATGAATTGCTCAAGCTCTTCTTCGCTCTTTCTTGTAGTTTCGTTAATTTCATGAGAAAATAAAGGATGGAGAGCTTTGTCCCTTGCTCTCATAGGTCGGAGAATGAAGGTTATTAACGTCTTTATTCCCAGTTGGTAAGAATTATTAACTGAGTTTAATATCTCTTATGCTTCTGATAGCACTCTTTACAATAGACTGGTCTCCCTTCTTTAGGCTTGAATGGAACTTCCGTCTCTTTGCCACAGTCAGAGCAAGTCGCTTTGTGCATTTCTCTTGGACCAAATCTGTTTGCATAACCCAATTTTTTCACCTCTTTTACTATCTAGTTATACGAAAGATTATACTGGAAAGTAGAATCTTCCATACACCGCTTTAAAACATAGAAGTGGTATTATTAAATATATGCTTATAACTGCGAAGTTCTGCTATCGCCGTAAGAAGAATATCGAGACTTTGAAAGCAATTTGGTAAGGGTGGCGGAGACTGCACCTGAGAATGGAAAGATCATCACTCATTCAACCTTCCTTACTTTGGATTTGATGATCCCATTCGCTAGTCTTATCACTTATAACATGAAGGCACGCATGAGAGCATGAGTAAGAGAAGTTTAGCTAAAAATAGGAGGGAGCCTTGACAGAAGAAATTAGTGAAAAGGAACGTTCAATTTTTCTAAACTAAATGTTTATAAATAATAAACAATATGTTTATAATATATGAACAATTTATTTGTTTTTGCGTTTCAAGTTAAATTATCATATAAGAATAGATAGGAAAAATTATTAACTCATAAAAATTCTACTTATGGATAAGTTGCCTTATTTATCTCAACCAATTTAGATAAAGGATCCTTTGATTCTATTATCGATCTTCCAACTATTATGAAATCAGCCCCTGCCTTTACTGCTTTCATTGCGTCTCCACCTTGAGCTCCAATACCAGGAGAGAATGTCAATAACTTCCCTTTTGCTCTTGATGCTATAGATGAAAGTATATCTAAATCAGTGGATCCTACAACTATCCCATCTGCATTCCAATCAATTGCTCTTTTAACAAACAATTCATAAATCTTCTCTTGCTTTAGATTTTTATCTATAACTGTTAATCCATAGCCTTCTTTTGAACCTTTATGGCTCATATATGCCAATAGGATTATTCCTTTATTTATCTCATGGGCTCTCTTTATTACTGGCTCAAGTCCTTCCTCATAACCAATGAATGGATTGGCTATAATGGCATCAAAGCCTGCTCTCCATAGATAATCACAAGCTACTAAATTTGTTGATGCTATATCATTGAGCTTTAAATCAGCTATAACTTGTAATCCATACTTATGAGCGTTATCAACTATTCTTTTAACATCTGTGAAAAGATTTAAAGGTAGAAGAAGATGGTAGTTCAGCTTTAATGCAGCTATATGTGGTGATAACTTATTTAACAATGATAAAGCTCTCTCTATTAATTGAATCCTTTTATTGGCAACTATATCAAGGGCTAAGACTACTCTGCTAAAATGCTCTTTTGATGAAATTATAATCCTGTCTGCAAAACTTTTTTTCATATTTCCAATTCTACCAAAGGATGGCCATTTGTAAGCTTTATTATCTTAATGTAAATATTTCCATGCTCATCAACTCTATTTGTGAAGCCAACCTCTCCAACTTTTAGAGCAGAGTACTTAATGAAGTTATGAGTGGGTGATTCATCTACTATTGTGTAGAAGAAGATAGAGTTTTCATCCATTTCATTCATACGAATGAAAGCTCCTATGATGTTCTTATCATCAGATTTGAATGAAAATAGTGGTAATGGTGGCTCTTCGAATAGAACTTTATAAGAACTTACCTTTGCTAGGCTAACAATATCCCTTACTTGGATTGAGATGAATTTATCCATTTTACCTTTTATAGGCTCAAATCCTTTCTGAAATAGCTTTGGAAGCTTCTTAAAATGTATTATTGGAGTATAGATATAAGCAGGAAAGAGAGGAGAATCTGATAAGATAACTTCCTCTACACCTCCAGAATTCTTGTAACCGAGAAAATGTTTTTCTCCCTTAGCTTTAACGTAATATAGTATGAGTCTTCCCATGAACATATCTATCTGTGTAGCAAGATAAGCATCATTATTATGATCAAAAGAGAAGATAGGTATGGGCATCTTTTCAAAGGCGCAAGTTAACCTTGCCAAATCCTTTAAATCTGAAAGCTCAACAAAGCAAGGCGGCTTCATCCTTCTTAGACCTATATTGGCAGACATCCCATCATTATATTCTAATCAAGGATTTAGAGATTTCTGTATTGAACAAAGTCAGCCATGACTCTTTTGATTGCTCTAATTACACGTTACAATTACGTTACTAATACGTTAAAATCACTTATAGTTCCCAAAACTATATAACTAACATTTCATTCTATTTGTACAATGAATACACAACTTAAGAGTAAAAAGATAGTATCCATAGCTATAATCAGCCTATTCATACTCTCAATGTTCTTCTCTTCAGCACCATTAGCATTCGCTGTAGCAATACTAAACTTAGGCGGCGTGAATGATGGTCCTCCAGGAACTATTGTACCCATTAGTGGAAGCGGCTTTGCTTCTGGCTCATACATGGTCTACTTCGATACCAATAACAATGGTGGATGGAGTCTTAGTGAACCATATAAAATAGTAAGCGTAGGTGCATCAGGCACATGTTTTTCCATACACCTCTCCTGATATAGCTAGAGCACCATTCGCTGTCACTATCGCAGGCATAGAACCTGCAGAGGATATACTAGAAGCCATTGAGGATAAGCTTGATCTAATAGGAAATAGTCACGGATGGACAAGCCTAGCTGAAGCATTGGATGACATAAAGAATGAGATAGAAGCAGGCATAAGCGTTGACCTCACACCAGTACTAAATGCCATAGCAGATGTAGAAGGAAAGCTATGGTCGAATGAAGATAGCTTAAAGAATGAGACAAAAGCTATAGAAGATACACTCAAATCAGGAGGATCATTCTACACCTTTGTAAACAATTGGTTCAATGATATTGAGGGCAAGCTATGGTCAAATGATGATAGCTTGAAGAACGAGACAATAGCTATACAGGCTGACATCGGTACATGGCCGTCAGGTCACTTCACAGACATGGATAACTTTGCAGATTGGCTCTTTGGTGAACTAGTTACTGACATTACTAATACTGGGAATACAGGATGGACAGATTTAGCATCAGCATTGGATAATATAAAGGATGCGATAGGTACTGCTTCTCCTTCTACACCAACTACTGTCATGGGTAAGCTTGAAGATATAAAGTCAGAGCTTACTGGATGGTTCTCAGATGGAGGAACAATAGAAGTCTTAGTAGACGAGGTTGAGTCTCTCCTTAAGGATACTACTTATGGACTATCAGCCTTAAGTTCAGATATAGCTGACATTGAAGCTAAGCTAGACAGTTCTACATACGGTCTATCAGCCATCAAAGGCTATGTAGATGACATAAACTGGGCCGATATAACTGCTATCAAAGGCTATGTAGATACAATGGAGACTGATCTTGAGACATGGATGTCCACGAACCTTAAGACGAACATAGATAAAATCTGGTTATTGACAGGCAGTAGTCATGGCTGGGCTAACTTAGCAGCAGCGTTGGATGACATAAAGAATGAGATTGAAGGAATAGCTCCTGCAGAAGCACCAACATTTGAGTCGCGGGGTGGACATGTTGTCAGCGCAGCAACAGGCACAAATGTCAATGTAAAGAAGGCGGAGACTACAGAGACAGCAACATTCACCGTCACAGTTCGCTATGTTCTAGGAGACGGCGGCACCAAAGACCATATCTACATAAAAGCTACATTTGATGGCACAAACTGGGTGACGCTCGAAGATGTTCAAGGAGTCACTACTGCTTACAAGACGTTAACCATTTCTGCCAAAGGCGTGCAGATCACATATGATGAGTTAGACGGATTACATGTAGTGGTAGATTGGGGCATAAGTGTAACCGCTGCATCTGGTGTAACAGTCACTTGGACACCGTAAAGAGAGTCGTAGCGCTAAATCCCCCATCCTTTATTTTTATACAAGTACCCTAAGAGAAAAGATTATGAATCCTAAAAGAAGATGATGATATGCCTAAGAGTATAAAGTGTAATAAATGTGGATTTGATAATCCAATGCTGTGATTCTTTAAGCTTGTTAGAGTAATTCAAGTAGTTCGTCTAAGGTTATATTTGCTTGCCTTAAGATAGATTTCAGAGTTCCTTTAGCCAATTCAGAATGCATAGGCACTATCACTATGAAGACTTTACCCACTTCTATTTTCTTCAGTCTGACATGGCTGCCTTTTTGTGAAACTACTGAAAAGTTCTTCTTTTTGAGAGCCTTTATTATCTTACGCCCTGATACGACTGGAAGCTTTCTCATTTAAAGCAACTCTGACGATGGTTACAATCGGTCTGTATCCAGCTTCAGGTAGCTTTGCATCTTCATCTTCAAGATAGAGCTCAACAGCCTCCTTTAAGTTCTTCAAAGCCTCCTCTATACTCTTGCCTTGGCTTGCTATATCGAGCTCAGGGCATAGGGCAACGTACCATTTGCCATCTTTTGTTATTACAGCTGAAAACTCTAATTGGGATTGCATGATATTGATTTTACATTAAACCAAGTATTTAAAACCTTTAGTATGCCAATAATAAATAGTAGAGTTAGGTCAGCTCTCTCCATACTTGCATTTGGAAAAATTTAAATCATTGTTCTGATAAATTCATTTTTTGAGTTAGAAATGGTTAGAATAAAAGTCAAACTCGGAAGCAAGGGACAGCTTGTAATCCCAAAGGTGATAAGAGAAAGCCTTGGACTTACTGAAAACATAGTTTTAATATTGGAAGTGAAGGACAAGAAGATAGAGATAAGACCTTTGGAAGAGGACGTTTTAGAAAAGTGGGAAGAAATAGCTAAAAGAGAGGGCGTAGATGTTTCCAAAGAAATTCTATATGGAGATAAGCTTTACGAAGAGGTCTTCTGATTGCTCTACCTAGATGCCAATTTCTTCATATTCGCTTTGTTGGACAGAACTGATAGAGGGTTGAAAGCTAGAATTATTCAAAGGAAGATAGCAGAAGGAAAGATGGAAGCAGCAGTGACTTCCTCTCTAGCGTTAGATGAGGTGATGTGGGTTCTTATCAAGAATAAGAAGGATTACTTGCTACGAATAGCTATTGAAGGAATATATTCGATACCTAACATCGATGTCATCGGGGTTTCATCCACAGTCCCCATAATCGCTTTAGACTTCTTCGAGAGATATGGCTTAAAGCCGAGGGATTCTTTTCATTTAGCAATTATGAAGGAAAATGGGATAGACAAAATCGTCACTGACGACAAGGATTTTGATAAGGTAGAAACGATAAGCAGAGTGGAATTTTGAATATGTTGGTGTCATTACTTCGAAGAGGAGCCCAGCTCTGCCATATAAGCATCAATATCATAGTAGAGTTTGAACCTTCCTGCTTTTAGATCTTCCAAGGCTTCCTTTATTTCCCTAATGGTCTCAGAGTCGCTCAAGACCTCGATGGTACTCTCCAGCTCATCAACCCTTTTCTCCAGCTCTTGAATTCTCTTTTCTATGAGGCTCAAGCTCAACCACCCTTTATTTTTAATAGTAAAGGCTTATTAGTAAAATTAATCTTCTCTTTTATGATGTTTTATGACAGTTGAGGCAAGAGTCTTAGAGCTTGAGAGAAGAGTTAGCATCCTATCAAGAGCCCTATATCTAATCTTATTTGAGGAAGGTGAGCTTCTTCCTAAAAGTGAGATTGATGATCTTAAGAAGAGGCTGAATGAGTATAGAGAGAGGAGGGATGAGTTCACATCTCTTAACGAGTTGCTTAAGGATGTTCAAAGTAATACTGCACAGGAAAGCCATAAGTGAAATCAGATCACTACCAGATAAAGATAAAGAAAGGATATTAGATGCCATTAAAAACATGGAATCGAATCCCTTCTCCGGCGATGTCAAACCCATAAGGGCGTTAAGAGGGGTTTTTCGAAGAAGAATAGGTGATTATAGAATAGCATTTACAATTAATTTTGAAGCCAGCGAGGTAATTGTGCTTAAGGTTAGTAAGCGTGAGAAATTTTATGAGGGACTATGACATCATTGCCATGCATAACATACTGAACAAGCCTGTTCCCATCTTTTTAAGTATAAATAGCTAAAGAGTTGTGTATGCTTCATAACATCTACTATAGAGAAAATATTAAGGAGGGGTGTGACTTGGCAGAAGCAGTAAAAGTTTGGGATTTAGCAAAATTAATACCTTATATGCGATCTCTAACCTTAAAGTCTATGTGGGTAGATTACGATGAAGAAGCAGACGTGCTTTATGTGAGCTTTCAGAAGCCTCAGAATGCAGATGATAGCAAGATGGATGGGGATGTTATAACTCATTATAAAGGTAAAGAGGTTGTAGGAGTAAGATTCTGAATGCAAGTAAGCATGCATGAATCTACTGATGAGTTGCTGAGCTCTCTTATTGTATAGAACCAGCTTTGAAGGATAAAGCCTAAATAATTGAATTATAAATGAAGCAAAGATGATAAAATTTGGTAAAGTGTAAGAAATGTGGCTTCGATAATCAAGAAGGATTAAAGTTTTGTGGTAATTGTGGTGCAAAGCTTGGAGCTATAGTAGAAGCCCCTAAAGTAGAAGCCCCTAAATTTGAAGGCTTAGCACTATTGCATATAACGGGTAGCATTTACCTTCTCATATCATTAGTATCATCATACAGCCTCATATTGCTATTCTCCAACGCTTTAGTAGGGGAAAGCTATACCTTTATGATTCTATACCTTGTATCAGGACTATTAGGATTATATGCAGGCTATGAGTTCTACACAGGTAAAATTAGCAAGTATTTGAAGATGATATCAGTATTAGCAATAGCGTTAGGTTTAGCATCTACATCCATCTTATTCTGGCTAGGATTATTAGTAATGGGCGTCATTGGTCCTGCTTGGGCAATATTCTTGATAAATGCATGGATTCTATGGAAGGAAAGAGCAAAGCTATAGTATTAATTCCTCTCTTTACCTACTTTAAGATGAGTTTCGTTTTTATCTTTTATTGTCAAACTCTCTTAGATACATCTACTTGCATGAGTAAATAATTTGAAACAAGATTTGAGGTGGAAGATTGAAAATAATAGCAGGATGCTGTGGTAATGCTGGCTTAAGCCTCAAGGATTATTCTGAAAATTTTGAGGCAATAGAAATTCAATCGACATTTTACAGACTACCATCCATAAAGACAGCAGAGAATTGGCGACAGCAAGTTAAAAGAGATTTCATATTCACTATGAAAGCCTTTCAAGGAATAACTCATCCAATAAGTAGCCCTACTTGGAGAAAGTCTGGTAGTCAAAAGCCCATAGAAAAAGTTGAGAATTATGGTCATCTAAAGCCTAATGAGCAGAACTTTGAATGCTGGGCTAACACTGTAAAAATTTGTAAAGCATTAAATGCTAAAGTTTGTGTTATTCAACTTCCACCATCATTCATATGTAATGAAGAGAATTCTAAAAATATTGTTGAATTCTTCAAAAATGTTGAAAGACATTTTACTATAGCCATAGAGGTTAGGCATAGATCATGGGATGATGATCAAGAAATTCTAAAGAAATCATTAAAAGATATAGAAGCCATACATATTGTAGACCCCCTCATAAAGAAGCCTTTTCTAAAGAGCAAAATAGGTTACTATCGTTTACATGGTTTAAGCAAAAGGCTTGATTATAGGTATCAATATAATGATGACGAACTTATCAAGCTTTTAGAAGAGGTCAAGAATATAGGTTGCCAAGAGAGTTTTGTCATGTTCAACAATCTGTCAATGCGTGAAGATGCTATAAGGTTCAAAGGATTGGTAAAATATGGTTCTATACCAACTCTTGAAGGGAAGAGTTTAGAGGATAGGTTAAGAATCATTATCAAAGGGATAAGATTCCCTATCAAAGCAAGAGAGCTATCTGATAAGAGAGGCTACCTTTTGATAAGATTTAATAAGAAGACTTTTACTTTGGCTGAAGTAATAAAAATAATAGATTTAAAGGAATTTAATTCATTTTATGAGCTATTGAATGTAATAAAGGCTGGTCTATTTGAAAAGTAAAAGAGTTGATAAAGCAAAGGCTTTGATGAGTGATGCTGTGAGGATAAATGATGAGGCTATTAGCATGCTCTCACAAGGTATTAATCCAATGAGTATAGCTGATATTGTATGGGAAGCATATAGCAAATTAGAGCATGCCATAATTCTTCTTAAACTTGATCTTGGTGATGAATTCAGTCAAAGGCAAAAATCTTCAGAGGAAGACCCTTTTGATATTGGAGGATTGCTAGTTAAAGCATCAGATAATTTAGTCAATGCTCTTAATAAAATTGGTTCTGATCTTCATGAAGCTTTAATGAATGCAAGATCGGCTAGAGATGCATTGAAATTAACATTATCTCATATTGAAAGAGGCAATTTTTAGCCCTCCTCTTCAGCCTTTAATGCAACAAGTTTTAGCTCATCTTCTTTGACCAATACTCTGTAACTTTTCCTCAAATCATTTATGTGAAGATACCTCTTAAGATAGGTCTTTAAAAGACTCTTCTTCAACTTAACCTTTAATTTTGTATCATCAAAAACTAATGAACTAACTTCTATAGAAGGCTTGAGTTTGAGCTTTTTCTCCAAGAAATTTGCCAGATCTTCGCTCTTATCCTTCAAATCTCCCAGCTCTATCTTCAGCATATCTAAGCATTAAAAGAAGTCTATTAATATATATTCTCATTAACTTCCTCATCTTTATTTTGTTCTGCATCATTTCTCTTTTATTTTTGGGTATTTTTCTCTTATCTTGGAATCAGCAATTTTAGCAATCATAGCATTTGAGATCAGCACATACTTTACTCCTTTGAGATCTGCAAGATCTGCCGATTTCAGATCCTGAGTTACGAGTAGCAAGTTGTTATTCTTTGCATACTCTATGATATCCTTGTCTTTTGCTCCTTGTAACCCTACATCTTGAACAGTAAGAACATCCCATCCTAGAGTCTCAAAATATTCTTTCAGACCTGAGTACATTTCATCGAGTAGAAGCCTCAAAAATCATCCCATTTCATTTTAACTTTAAGTCATTCATAACTTTTTAATATTGCTGACTTAAACATATTTAACTCTCTATTTTACCTTTAATTACTAGCTAATCAAAAGCAATGGCGATAAAGATGTCTGTCATAGTAGTAGTTGGTGGTTTCTTCGGCGATGAAGGAAAGGGTAAGATAATTTCTTACTTGGCAATGAAGGACAATCCTTCTGCAACAGTTAGAGGTGGAGTTGGTCCAAATGCTGGTCATACAGTAGTATATGAAGGAAAATCTTATAAGCTTAGGATGCTTCCAAGCGCAATTCTAAGCAAGCAAACAAAATTGATGATAGGTTCTGGAGTATTAATTAATCCTAAAGTATTGCTAGATGAGATCAAGACCTTCAATGTTGGATCAAGAGTTTTGATTGATTCACAATGTAGCATAATAGAGGATGCTCACATAGAGCGTGATAGAGGAGGCTATTTGAAGGAGAGAATAGGTACAACAGGCTCTGGTACCGGTCCTGCAAATTCTGACAGAGTTTTAAGGATAGCAAAGATAGCTAGGGATATTACTTCTTTGAAGGATTATGTAGGAGATGTAGCCCTTGAGGTCAATAGATTGATAGATGATGGGGCATTGATAATACTTGAAGGTACTCAAGGTACTTTCCTCTCTCTCTATCATGGAACTTATCCTCACGTTACATCTAAGGATGTAACTGCATCTGCAATATGCTCAGATATTGGAATAGGACCTAAGAAAGTAAAAGATGTCTTGGTTGTTTTCAAGTCTTATGTTACAAGAGTTGGCGGAGGTTTCTTAGCTGGGGAGCTTAGCGAGGAAGAGGCGATTAAGAGGGGATGGAGAGAAGTAGCCACTGTGACTGGGAGGGTGAGAAGATCAGCACCCTTCAACTTCGAATTGGCAAAGAGAGCTGTTATGCTAAATAGTGCAAATCAAATAGCTTTGACAAAGTTAGATGTAATATTCCACGATGCTCGTGGCATAACTCGCTTCGAAGCCTTGCCAAAAGATGCTAAGAATTTCATAAAAGACATCGAAGATTCATTAAAGGTGCCTGTATCGATGGTTGGCACTGGACCAGAAGTCTTTAATACGATCGATAGAAGAGATCAATTGGGGCTTAATTAGAAATTATGGCTTGATAGGAGAAGCAACATGAATGAGGGCTCTTGAACCTAACACATTCTCAACTTTAGATATAAAGTGCCTAGCAGACTCTTCATCAATTGCAGACAATATTATTACAGCATCAAAGGAGCCTATCAGCATATATGCTGATACAATTTCAATTCCAGGCTCTACATCCGAAAATATTAGCCTCTTTATCAGTCCTGATAATGCATCAGATTTGCCTATTCCTGCTTTTAATATTGCAGCTATTAGCATCTAATCGCCTCTTCAACTTCTTATGATGGAAAGATTATTGATACAATCGTTTATAGTTATCCTCCTATTTTATATTGAGCCTTATGAGCTTGCCCATAGGAAAGATCCCAAAAGAGCTTCTTGAGAAATATGTCCTTAAGTTCACTGGAGAGAGATCAAAAAGCGTTGTTCAAGGTCCAAAGTTTGGATTAGATTTCGCTGTGATAAAGCTTGATGAAGAGTATTTGATAGTATCCTCCGACCCAGTAACAGGTGTTGAAAAAGAAGTAGGATGGTATGCTGTGAATGTCAGTGCCAACGATGTTGCAACTAGCGGCTCAAAGCCAATGTATTTAGAATCTGTAATACTTTTGCCTCAAGGAAGCAAGGCTGAAGATGTGATAAGCATATCAAAGCAGATTCATAAAGCAGCAAAAGCGTTAGGAATATCTATAGTTGGTGGTCATACAGAGCTGACTCCAAGGTTAGAGCGTAAAATAGTTATAACTACAGCCTTTGGCTTTGCCAAAAGTTATGTTACAGCATCAAATGCAAAAGAGAACGATGTTATATTGATGACAAAGACAGCAGGCATAGAAGGAACCTCGATCTTGGCAGATGTTTTTAAGGAAAGACCATCAAAATTAGGAGATAAAGTCATTATGAAGGCTTTAAGGATGATTAGAAGGATAAGCGTAGTAAAAGAAGCTATAAAGGCATTCGATACTGGATTTGTCCATGCTATGCACGATGCAACAGAAGGAGGAGTCTTGGGAGGGATTTATGAGATGAGTGTAGCATCAAAATTAGGATTTTTAGTTTATGAAAAGGCTATACCAATAGCATTAGAGACTAAGATGATCTGTAAAGCCCTAAATGTTGACCCTTTAAAACTGATAAGCTCCGGAACCTTGCTTTTAGCTGTAGATCCTTCTGGAGCCAATTTAGTATGTGATGAATTAAGGAAGATAGGAGTTCGAGTTAGTCAAATAGGACATTTCAAAAAAGGTAAGAGGATATTTATAGAGAGAGACGGCTCAGAGAGCATAATAAGAGAAAGTGTAATCGATGAACTTTGGAAAATATTTAGCTAATAACATAAATCATTTACCAAATCTTCTCTTCCTTCTCTGATAAGTTCTTACTGCTCTCATAAGATCGATTTTGCGAAACTCAGGCCAGAATACATCGAGGAATACAAGCTCAGAGTAGGCGCTCTGCCACAATAAAAATCCGCTAAGCCTCTCCTCTCCAGAAGTTCTTATGATTAGATCAGGTTCTGGATGTGGAAGGTGTGATGTGTAAAGATGATCTTCGATGATCTCAGGGGTTATATCTAATGGATCTATATCTCCATGCTTTGCTTTCTCAGCTATGCTCTTCACTACATCAACTATTTCTAATCTTCCACCGTAAGCAATGGCAATGTTAAGAAAATGCTCATCATAATCTTCAGTAGCTTTTTCTATCTTACTTAAAAGCTCCTTCATTGAATCTGGGAGCAACTCTATCTTTCCCAAAGCCTTCACACGAATCTGATATCTGTGTATGCGCTCATCTCGCATTAAATCCTTAAGCTTCTCTTCAAAAAGGCTAAGAAGCTCCTTAACCTCATCAGGCGATCTTTGAAGGTTTTCTACTGATAGAACGTATAGAGTTATGGTCTTTATGTCCAGTTCATTACACCACTCTAATAATTTCTCAGCTTTTTCTGCTCCTAACCAATGGCCCATCCATCTTGGGTAAGAGTGGGCTTCAGCCCATCTTCTGTTTCCATCCAATATTATGCCTATATGCTTAGGGGCTTCAGCCTTACTTATTTGATTACTCAAGTATTTCTCATAAATTCTATAGACTCCTGCTATTCTCAGCAAAGAGTTGAGCAACTTAGACCTCCTTTACTACCTTCTTATGAGAGCGAATGTATTTATAAGCTATAATTGCGACTATTGAAGTAGCCCCTAGCCCTAGCAATAATTGTGATATGAGCATAAAGGGATTTTTACCAGGGTTTATCAGGATTTGCGAAAATTCGAGCAGAGGTATGTAGAGAGAAGCTAGTATTACAAAAGCTAGTATTGTTCGCCATATCTTGATGCTTTTCCTTATCCAGTGAGAGATTAGAGAGTAGCCCAAGTATATTGAGAGCCCTACCCAAGTCAATGGAAGAGATTTTTCTATAAATGAGCTTATGAACAGCGGGATAGACTCCTTTCCAACGCTGAAGTGAAAACCTTGATAAAAGGCTACGGATATTACCAAAAGGGTTGCGATTATAGAAAAGAACCTGATATATGAGGACATCTTCTTCATCTTCCTTATCGATGCAACATATTTGTCCAAGCCAAAGCCCCAAAAGATCAAAGCTATGCCAAGGATTATCAAAACAACTTGAGTAGCAAGTTGAAGTAAATTAAAGATGCTGAGTAAGCCAAAAGCAAGGAATAGCAGGCCTGGAATTCCTAAGGAGAATTTAGCGTATCTTGGATCAGTGATGAGCATTCTGATATATCGCCCAAGAACAGCATAGGATTCCTCTACTCTCTCACTATACTTTATTACAACTCTTCTGATAGATATCACTGGCATCGTACTCATCAATATTGGCAAAATCTCTCTATCCTCAAAACCATCTGATACCAAGATAACTCCACTTGCATCAAATTCGCTTATCACCTTCATCAATTCAGCCCTTAACTTTTGATCGGCTTCAACTCCTCCTTCATAGGACCCAGCTATAATTGCTACTTCACATTCATTCTTCTTACTTACCAACTCATCGTACTGCCTCACCGCTGCGAAGATGGCATTAGCGTCAGCCTCTTCAGGGTCTGCAATAGCTAGCTTCTTGGCTGCTTCTATACAATTGTCTCTACCAATTATAGGAGTCTCAACCTTTGCTTTTATCCCTATATCATCATCTCTATCCACACTTAGTACAAGTAGCTTAGACGGTTTATATTCTGCGCCCAACTTCCATTATTAATAAGATCATGAGTATTACTTAAATCATTCATTCTTATCTTCGAATAATATCTTCAACTCATCCCAGCTCAAACTCTTCCCTTTTGTGAGTTTATCTCTTGCTTTTGATCGAACCTCTTCTAGCAAGCTTTGCTCTTTTATCTTAATAGAAGCCATCTCATCCAATCTCTTTTTATCTAAAAGTTTAATCTTGTTCTCTTTTAATTTTGACAATTCAGCATCTATGTGATCTAGATTCTTTTTAATCTCCTCTATATCTTGCTCTATCTCTTTATCCTCTTGTATCAGTTGCTGTTTAGTCATAACGATATTATACAAAGTCTCTTTTTGATTTCTCAACTTTATTAAGACTGTTTTCTTTATCTCACTCATCTCATCCAATTTGTTCATAAGAGATTTAGCCTCGACCAAAAGCTCACTCAATTCCTGTCTAGTCATGTAAGCTTTCTTCCAAAGATGGAGCTTGAACTCTAGCTTCTTTATGTATTCTACTAGCTGCTTCTCCTCTTCTCTTGTTAGAGGCTCTGTCTGAAGCTTCCACTCTATATTGTCCAACTTCTCTTTTAAGGTTCTCTCAGACTCATGAGGGACTTCTTTCTCAAATTTTCTTAAGACCTTATCTGTCTCCTTAACTTTCGTCTTTATCTCGTCTATCTTTAATAAAATGTCTTTGCGTGTATCCCCAAGTTGCCTTATCAATGAACTTTGCTCTGAAATGGCTTTTTTCTCTTCTCTTAACTTATTCGTGATCCCTTTGATTTCTTCTCTTAACTCATGCTTTCTTTGGCTTAGCTTCTTAAGCTCGTTGATCAAACTTAATCTATAAGTAATCAATGAAGAAATCTTCTGTTCTATCTGATCCAGATTTTCACTCATGTTATTCAGCCTCACGACTAAGAATGACTCTTACATCTACAGCTATGAGCCCAGATGGATAAACCAATATGGGATTTAAGTCAAGCTGATCTATCTCATCGATATCTATCATCAATTCAGAAATTCTCACTATAGAATCAGCTATAGCATTTATGTCCAATTTTGGGGATCCTCTATAGCCAAGCAGTAAGGGATAGCCCTTTATCTCTTTTATCATTTCAAGCGCATCATCTTTATCGACAGGGGTTATTCTGAAGGATATATCTTTAAGAATCTCTATGAAGATGCCACCAAGACCGAACATTACTGCTGGACCGAACTGCTCATCTCTTAAAGCTCCTATTGCAACTTCTGTTGCTGGAGGAAACATCTTCTGAACCATGATCCCAAAAATCCTTGCTTTAGGCGCTTTTTCATAGACATTCTTTTGAATCTCTTTAAACTTCTCCGAAACTTGATCCGGATTAAATATATTCAACTTCACTCCCCCTACATCACTCTTATGAATTATGTCTGGAGATACGACCTTTAGCACCACAGGATAGCCTAGAGCCTCAGCTATCTTCTGAGCTTCTTCTATAGAATTTGCCAAATGAAAGCTTGGTGTAGTGACTCCTATCATAGCCATCAAAGCCATAGCCTCAGGTTCCAGCAGTGAGTGCCTTCCCATTGATAGAGCATTATTTATCAACTCTTTAGCCTTTTCAAACTGTATTTTCATCTCTAAACTTACTCCTAAATCCCAATAGGGTCTTATAAAACAAAAATCAAGAATGAGAGTAATCTTCACAAGCTCTTAAAAAGTTTTTTACCAATTTTGGTTGATAAGCGAAATGCATATGCATGTAAGATGCCAGCACTTTATGCTCAAGCCAAGCATCTTGCTTGCCACCTATCCCTATACCTATCTTCATTCTATAAGCAAATTTCACATCTCTCGGTATTTCTAATATCTTTGAGTAATGAAACTCATGACCCCTTAACACATCGTTAACCCTTGATAAAGGATTATCAGCGATCACATCGGCAAGGGTATAGTTCAGAGTTAGCCTCCTTGTCATAACAGTCCTTGCATTTAAGAGCCCAACCATTTTGTGAGACCTATTCTCGAAGTCTGTTATAAAATCTGTAAGGTACATCAACCCTCCACACTCAGCATAGATGGGCATTTCATCCTCAGCTACCTTCCTTATACTCTTTAACATGCTTGTATTGGCTCCTAGCCTTTCTGGAAGCATCTCAGGGAAGCCTCCTCCTATGTAAAGCCCGCTCACATCTGATGGTATTTCACTATTCTTTATTGTATTGAAGAACATGATATCAGCACCATAAGCCCTTAACATATCAAGATTGTCTTGATAGTAGAAGTTGAAGGATTCATCAAGAGCTACACCTATTGCTAGATTCTTCTTATATGAATGCTTGGGATAGACTATATTGCTTAATTTAGGTAGATTTTCTGCAGACCTTGCTATATCTATAATCCTATCTACATCTACATTCTCTTCGATGAAATTTATGAGCATGTTCCGAAAGGACTCTGGATAAGCCTTCTCACGTTGAGGGATCAAGCCAAGGTGCCTCTCCTGCATTTCTATATCTTTATTACGAGGAAGAGCCCCAAGGACAGGCAGACTCGTTACAGAATTGATAGCCTTTTTACACCAATCTATATGCTTCTTCCCACCAACTTCATTTAAGATAAAGCCAGAGAGCCTAACATCTGGATCATACTTCTCGTATCCTAGGGCTATAGGAGCTACAGATTTTGCCATACCATGAACGTTTATCACAAGTATGACTGGACTCCTCAACAGCTTTGCTATATGAGCTGTACTGCCATTCTCATTGCTCTCATCGAAGCCATCGAATAGACCCATCACTCCTTCTATAACTGCTATATCGACATCTTGAGTAGCTCTTAGAAATATCTCTGTGATTCCATCTGGGTGCACCATCCAAGCATCAAGGTTTCGAGAGGGTCTGTTCAGCATCATTGAATGGTGGCTTGGGTCTATATAATCAGGACCTACCTTAAAGGCTTGAACCTTTAGACCTCTCCTTTTAAGAGCACCCATTAGACCAACTGAAATCGTGGTCTTTCCAACTCCACTGTAAGGACCTGCTATTATTATCCTAGGAAGATTCATCTTCTAAAACCCAAAGTGTATTGATATCCTTACTATAAAATTTAAGGGTTCTCGTGATCAACTTATCTTTCAAGAGCCTTTCTTAGCGTCTCTAAGGCTGCTGCCTTAGCACCAAGCTTTGCAGATTTTTCATCATCTGCACTTCCTATGACTATCGAATCACCCTCTTTTGGTTTTAGCCTTTCTATCAGCATTTTACGAATTTCAGGCAGATCTTTGAAGGCATCTTCCTGCCCTCCAGGCATGACGAACTTATCTTTAATGTAAATCAAAGTTGTAGCTCCTAAAGCTCCTGCCTTTATGGCAGCGTCTCTCTGCTCTACCCCATACCCTACTGCTTTAGCAGAATTTTTGACTAAGATCGCAATATTAAATCGACCTAGTGTGTATTGAGACGGTGGAATCTCTAATTCTTTTGAAATCCTTGAGCTTAAATCTAAGAATATCTTTTTGCCAAGATCAGTTAGTACACAACCAAATTTTGTAGATTTTATTATGCCTTCTTTTTGCAGGCGCTTAACCAAGGTACGAGTTGCTCCTTCTCCAAGTTGTAATATGCTTGATAATTTCATCCTTCCTATAGGTGCGCTTAAGCCTATAGCCTCTATGATCATAAAAACGTGAGTAGGTGTGAAGGAGGGAAAGGGCGCTAGCTCTACCTTTTTCGTAACTCTATCTATTATCTCTAAAGTCTTCATTTTATTGCTTTTCATTATTTAGTATTTGCTCCCTTATAATATTAATGCTAATGTTTTATTAAATTTTATCAAGATTAATTAGTTAATTTTATTTTATATCTCATAATGAAGGCTATCAGGTAAGATATCCTGTCCTTCTCAGTATCTCTCTAGCAACTATAAGACCAGAAGTTGATGATTGAACTAAACCTCTAGTTATACCTGCACCATCCCCAGCAGTGAACAGATTTTTGATCTTAGTCTCAAGGACTTCGTTAAGCTCCAGCCTTGAGGAGTAGAACTTAACTTCAACACCATAAAGAAGAGTATGCCTCGAATATACACCTGGGGCTATCTTATTAAGAGCATTTAGCATTTCTTTAATATCTATCAAATAGCGTCCTGGCAAGGCAAAGCTTAGGTCTCCTGGCTTAGCATCCTCTAGGGTAGGCTTTATGACACTTCTGTCTATCCTTTCTGGCGTGGACCTTCTACCTACCTCAAGGTCTCCAAGTCTCTGAACTATTACACCACCAACCAGCAAGTTAGCAAGCTTCGCTATATATTTCCCATAGGCAACAGGCTCCTTAAAGGGCTCTGTAAAAGATGTGCTTGCAAGAACAGCAAAATTCGTATTTTCAGACGTTTTCCCCTCATAGCTATGACCGTTGACAGTTATCACATCGTTAAGATGCTCAGTTACCACAAAACCTTTAGGACAGACACAAAAAGTTCGAACCTTATCATCGAAGGATTTAGAGTAATAAGTGAACTTCGGTTCATAGAGTACATCTGTCAGGTGGCTCATTACAACTGCTGGGACTTCAACTCTCACTCCTATATCGACAGGATTGTTAATGGTTCTTAAGCCGAGCCTGTTAGCCTCTTGCCTAAGCCAGTCTGCTCCACTTCTTCCAGGGGCGACTACAACATACTTTGCAAGGATCTCTTCTCCATCAACTGTTCTTATACCTTTCACCTCTTCTCCTTGAACTAAAAGATTACTCACAGTTTTTTCCATCATTATCTCTGCCTTCCCGTTTATCTTTTGCCTCATCTTCTTCAGCAATTGAGGACATTGATCAGTCCCAAGATGCCTTATTCGGCTTGGAATCAACCTTAATTCAGCCATGGCTGCCTTTCTTGATATGTCAGAAATAGCATCCTCATCGTCTCCATAGATTTTAGTAGGAGCACCAAACTTAATGTAAATCCTCTCAACTTCTTGCATAAGACCCATAAGCTTCTTCTCGTCCACGTAATCCTTTAACCATCCTCCAGTTTCTGTGGAGAATGTGAGCTTGCCATCGCTGAAAGCTCCTGCTCCTCCCCAGCCAAAAAGAATGGAGCCCTTAGAGTGAGTGCGCTCAGATATGTCCCTTCCTCTATCCAAAATTAATACTCTTAAATCTGATCTATCACAAAGTTCAAGGGCAGTGAAGATGCCAGCTGGACCTGCGCCTACGATGATTACGTCGTAACCTTCGGGATGAACCATCTATCCTTACCTTTAAATGAGCATTTTGCTATGCTTTTAAGATTTTCTTTTATATTTTCTAAAATTGTTGCTAACCCTTTATTCGCATTATCTTATTCTTCCCTAAGACTCTCCAGTACTCTATTTCATTCCCTGGAGAGAGTCTATCCTTAAGCCCAGGCTCCTCAGGCTTTGGAGCCTCGAAGACTTCAAACGTTTCAAGGTCCATGATTTGAACCTTATCCGGCATTATCGATATTAATTGACCTCCTCTCTTCTCTACTATAGGTACCTGAACCATGCTGGCAACAGGAGATACTATGCTTCTCTTCACGTTATCGAACAATCCTATGGCTACAACTCTTGCCTTTGCAGAACCATGCTTTCCTGGTTTGGATTTATCATAGGATACTATCCTACAAGCTTCATTATCGATTATTATGTATGATCCTTCTTTCAAGCTACCAAGATCGACTGGCTTGCTCATTCCTAACTCCTCATAATTTTGACTATCTAAGTAATATATAAGGTGAATTAAATCCTTGAATCTTATTTGTAGGCTATCAAAATCATACCAAGCTCTTTTTCTAACTTCTGTATTTTTGCTAAATCTTCTTTAGAAAGGCTTGCTATACTTGGAGTCTTCTCAACAGCTAATAGATATATATTCCCAATTTCCTTTTCAAGAGCCTGAATCTTCTTCAATTTAGACTCGGTTAGATGAGCATATCTTATACTTGCCAATGACTTCACCTCTACATCATGAAAGCTTTTTAATATATTAGCTTTGTTCTTTTAGTTTAATATTTTATGAATTGTCTCAGCACTCATAATCTCAATCATAGCGCTTAGCGCTCAGACGGCTTCTTTACATCATCTAAACCTTCTTCCAACCCGTTATATTTAATTCTATCTTCATATAAAATGAAATTAAATGGCTTCGATTCAAGGCGCTAAAGCATTAGTCCTATCTTCAGGCGGAAAGGATTCTATTCTTGCTCTTCATAAAGCATGGGAGCTAGGATTAAGAATAATAGGAATCGTCACTATGCTACCAGAAGACCCTGAGAGCATGCTATATCATACTCATAATGTTAGGCATGCAAAAAGTATAGCTGAGAGCATTGGCATAAATTGGTATGGATTTGAAGCAAAAAAGAAAGAGGAGGAGAAAGCTTTGGAGAAAGCCCTTAAAAAATTAAATGCTGATTTTCTCATAAGTGGAGGTATAGCATCGAATTATCAAAAGAATATATTCGATAAGATAGCTGAATCTGCGAATATGAAGCATCTAGCTCCTCTCTGGGGCATAAGACCATACGATATTCTTAACGAAATAATCTCAATGAAGATGGATGTTATAATAATCTCTGTAGCAGCCTATGGGTTAGATGAGAATTGGCTAGGAAGGCATTTAACAAAGGAGAGCGTGGATGAATTGTTAAAGTTATCAGAGAAGTATCATTTTAACCCTGTAGGAGAGGGAGGAGATTTTGATTCATTTGTATTAAATGCACCACTTTATAAGAAAAGGCTGATACCTATAAGAGTTATAAAAAGATGGGAGAAAGACTCTGGTGCTTTAGAAATTCAAGAGTTGATGATGGAAGACAAAGATTTCTTAGCCTCTTAAAGATCATCTTACCAAATTTATTAACTCTATTTTTTAGATGTTTTCTTTTTAAAATTCATTATAGTTAACCCTATAGGTTCATTCTTATCGTTTAAATCTACAAAGATATCATCTTCTATCTCAACGCTATCCATGGCTTCACCCTCATTAAGATGAATGTATAAAACATCTCCTTCTTCATCGTAATGTGAGTAAGCCCCCTTTATCTGCAACCTTTTTGTCAGCTTTGCTATCGGCTCCATATCTTCTCCCTCTTCCTGATTAACTTGTCTACTTTTCTCATAGGAAAAATTGTGATTATAAACCCTTCGCTTTCTATCACTTTGTATACAACTATCAAGTGCTTACCGCCTAGCACACGCTCAAAGTATTTTACAGATAAATACTCGCCATGTTTGCCTTTAAGAACGAAGTCTGGTTCCTTTACTGTAAATTTTACCTCGTTAAGAAATTGAGTCAACTAAGGTCGCTTCAAGAGTACGTGTTCTAACTGTCTTCTAAACAACCTCACTGGCACTTCTTGATAGTCCATGGTTTGGAAGACTATATCCAAGTTCATAGCAATCTTACTCCCTTATTTTACCTTAGAATAAAACATATTGATGCTAAAATAAGTCTTAAAAGACAAGTTATTTATTAAGGGCTTTTATTAGTGAATTTGCAAGAAATTAAAAAATTAAGAGTTTGATGAGGCATGTTAGATAAGCTAAAGGAAGGATTACAGGCAGCTATAAAGAGGATTTTATCAGCAAGCACTGTAGATGAGCAACTTATTAAAGAATTTGTGAAGGATACTCAAAGAGCATTATTGCAGGCTGATGTCAATGTAAAATTAGTTCTTGAACTATCATCAAAGATAGAGAAAAGAGCCCTTCAAGAGAATCCTCCTCCAGGCTTATCAAGAAAGGATTACATAATAAAAATCCTATATGATGAATTGACAAATATATTAGGAACTGAGAGTAAGTTAGAGCTTCCAACAAACAAAGTCAATGTAATCTTGCTCATGGGTATTCAGGGCTCTGGCAAGACTTTAGTTGCAGCAAAGCTTGCAAGATACCTTCAGAAGAGAGGATACAAAGTAGGTTTGGTATGCGCAGACACTTTTCGACCTGGTGCTCTTGTACAATTGAGGACATATGCAAAGGATATAGGAATAGATGTCTTTGGGGATGAGAAGTTCGATGATTCGATAAAAGTTGCCATTGAAGGTTTAAGATACTTCAAAGACAAGAGGAATGTTGTAATCGTAGATACAGCTGGTAGGCATAAAGAAGAAAAGGGTCTATTAGATGAGATGAAGCTCATATCGAGCAAGATAAGCCCTGATTTGACATTACTTGTAATAGATGGAACAATAGGACAGCAATGCTATGCTCAGTCTGAAGCCTTTCATAAAACAGTTCCTGTTGGAGGGATAATAGTAACAAAGTTAGATGGTGCAGCTAAAGGTGGTGGTGCTTTAGCTGCTGCTGCAGCCACTGGAGCAAAGATACTATTCATAGGAACAGGCGAAAGAGTTGATGATCTAGAGGCTTTTTCTCCTACAAGGTTCGTTGGTAGGATTTTAGGATTAGGTGATATAAGAGCCCTTATAGAGAGAGCAAAAGAGCTAGAGATAGAAGCTGACGAGAAGAAGGTTCAGAGGATAATTTCTGGTAAGATGACAATAGACGACCTTTATTATCAACTTGAGCAAGTAAAGAAGATGGGCTCATTAAGGAAGGTTCTAGATTTGATTCCTGGTCTATCTTCAGTAGTTCCAAAAGAGGGCTTAGAAGAATTAGAGGTGAAGATGAAGAGGTGGAAGAGCATAATTCAATCCATGACGAAGGCTGAGAGAGAAAATCCTGAGATTCTTAATTTTTCAAGGATTAAAAGAATAGCCATGGGCTCTGGAACAAATGAAAAAGAAGTTAAGGAAATGCTTGCAAAGTATAGACAGACCAAAGCCATCATGAAGGCATCAAAGGGCAGAGAGATGAGGCAACTATTAAAGAGAATGGCAACTCAGTAATCTTAATGATGTATGAAGGCTTCATATCCTGTCTTCTCTTTTATCAAGAGCAGAATATCATTCTCACTTATGATATTAGGATCAAATTCGACAAAAACTGTATCCATAACATAGCTCACCCAGACCCTCTCAACTCCTTTCACACCTTTTAGCATCTTATCTAAGACTAGAGAACATGAGTAACAGTCCATGCCCGCTATTCTGACTCTTATTCTGCGCTTTTCTTTTAAGTTAGCCAATCCTAACCATCATTCTGGCTTGAACCTTCTAAGGAAGAGAGTGTTGATCACTACTGTGAAGGAGCTCATTGCCATAGCCCCTGCAGCAAGTATCGGGCTTATGATTCCTAGAGCAGCTGCAGGTATGAGGGCTGTATTGTAGACAAAAGCCCAAAAGAGGTTTTGCTTGACTTTGGACAAGGTCTTTCTACTTAGCTTTATGGAAGTAACAACATCCTTTAAATCATCTTTGATTAAAACTATGCCCCCAGTCTCCCTTGCAACATCTGTTCCACTCCCTACAGCTATACCAAGGTCGGCTTGAGCTAAAGCCGGAGCATCGTTAATTCCGTCTCCAACCATGGCTACAGACTTTCCTTCCTTCTGAAGTTTCTTAATAACTTCAGACTTTTCCCCAGGCAACACCTCAGCAGTTACCTTACTTATGCCCAACTTTTTTGCCACAGCCTCAGCTGTTCTTCTGTTATCACCGGACAACATCATCACTTCCAGACCTAATCTGGTAAGGCTCTCAACAGCCTCTTTTGCCTCTTTCTTTGGCAGATCGGCAGCAGCTATTAAGCCCATGACACTTTTTTTTGAGGCAAGAATCATGACAGTCTTTCCTTCATCCTCCAGCTTTTTAATACGATCTTCGTATTCTTGAATTCTTATTCCGTTTTCTATCATAAGTCTTCTGTTGCCCAAAAGATATTCATCTCCTTTGTAAGTTATTTTTACACCATGCCCTGGGACTGCCTCGAAGGACTCAGGATCAATTATTTCAATTCTTTTTTCCTCAGCTTTTCTTATTACAGCTTCTCCTAAAGGATGCTCAGAACCTTTTTCAGCAATTGCAGCAATTTTTAGAATTTCTTCTTCGCTTTCATCTGTCAGGGGAATAAGATCTGTTACAGAAGGCTCCCCCTTTGTTAAAGTACCTGTTTTATCGAAGATTATGGTGTCTATCTTACGAGACCTCTCAAGATACTCAGCCCCTTTTATTAGAATTCCATTTTCAGCACCCTTCCCTGTCCCTGTCACAAGAGCTATGGGAGTTGCAATGCCTAAAGCACAAGGGCAAGCTATTATTAATACAGCTATGAAAGCCAGCAAAGCAAAGCCAAATTCCTTTCCAGCCAGAAGATACCAGCCTGCAAAAGCTCCTACAGCTATCAAGATCACTATTGGAACGAAGTAAGAAGAGATTTTATCGACCAACCTTTCGACAGGAGCCTTTGTGGATTGAGCCTCTTCTACAAGGTTAATGATCTGAGATAAAGTTGTATCTGCACCAACTTTTGTAGCCTTAAACTTTAATACCCCAGTCTTGTTTATCGTAGCTCCGATTACTTCATCGCCAATCTTCTTCTCCACAGGAATGCTCTCTCCTGTGATCATCTTCTCATCTACAGAGGAGTGACCTTCTACAACTTCTCCATCGACAGGTATCTTCTCTCCAGGCTTGACTAAGATAAGATACCCAGCTTTGACTTCTTCAACAGGGACTTGCTCCTCTCTTCCATTACGAATTACAGTGGCAAGAGTGGGCTGCAAATCAAGAAGCCTTCTGACAGCTTCAGAAGCCCTTCCTTTAGCTATATGCTCTAGAGTTCTTCCAACTAGTACTAGAGCAATTATCAAGGAAGCTGTATCGAAATATACTTCTGAGCCAGGCAATGTGCCTGGAAAGAAAGTCACTATAGTGCTATAGAGCCAAGCTGTGCTTGTACCAACTGCGATCAGAGAATCCATATTTGCTGACCTATTCCTTACAGCATCTATCGTTCCCCTGTAGAAGCGTAGCCCTGCTACAAACTGGACAGGAGTTGCAAGGAGGAACTGCCATATCTGGCTGGTGAAGATAGGGAGGCTTAATGAAGTAAAGGCTAGCAAGAATACCGTCGCTCCAAAAATTATGGAAAATGTTGTCGTTATCTTTAAGCTACGCAATTCAACTTCAGGCTTAAGGAATGTTTCTAAGCAAGTTTTGCTACAAAAATAATATTCTCTCCCTCTTACTTTTGTCTTAAGATTTGTTGTCTTTTCATTCACATACATGCCACATACAGGATCTTTTGCCATATCTCTCACCTCAACCTTGCTGAAATTACATAGCCCGTCTCATCGATGGCTTTCTTGATCTCATCTATGCTTACCTTTGATGGATAGTAATTTATGTGAACCTTCCAGCGTTTTAACTTTACATCTTTCACTCCTTCTAACTTTTTTAGGTTATACTCTATGTTAGCCATATTACAACTCACACAACTTGAGTAGATGTTAGGTATTGAAAATACTATCTCCTTTTTTTCTTTAGCTTTATTCAAAGCCAGTTTTATTCCCTCTCTAAATCTATAATTATAAATCTACCTTAAGAATTTATCATATTAAATATGGAAAATTAAATTATTATCTGATTAGCAAAATTGAATATATAAGAAAAGTTTTTTCTTTTAATTTAGCTTTAGGCTAACTTATTAATTACTTTTATTCTAATAGATTTAACGCTCTTAAGGTGTCTTGATGCCGTCTATTGAGAGAAGCATGGTCGATCTGGCAGAGGCTATACTCGCCAATTATCCATTATGTAATTGGTGCCTTGGAAGGCAATTCCCAAGTGTTAAAGGAGATAATAATGAATTTAAGGGAAAGATGATAAAAAGAGAAGTTAAAGTAAAGATAAAGAAAGGCTCATGCTTCATCTGCCAAGAAATAATGCAGTCTTTAAAAGATACTTCTGCTAAGATTTTAGATCAATTAAAGGATTATGAGTTTGATGATTTTCTTATAGGTGCAAGGCTATCAAAAGATGTTATAGAAAGAGAGGATGATCTAAGGGCTAAGTTTAAGCTAAGAGGAGGAGAAGCGATAAAGAGCGAGATAAAGAGAGATATAGGGAAGATCATATCTTCTAAAACTGATAAAAGAGTCAACTTTCACAATCCAGACATGACAATTTTAGTGAACTTAGTCTCTGGAGAAATCTATCTTAATCCTAAGCCATTGTTCGTTTATGGGAGATACTTGAAGATGATAAGAGGATTGACTCAAAAGCGTAGGAAATGTAAAAATTGTGGAGGAAAAGGATGCTATGAGTGTGAATATACAGGATTCTTGAAGGAAGGGAGTGTTGAGCAGACTCTTGCTCAAAGACTCATAGAGAGATTCAATGCTAAAGGAGCAATTTTCACATGGATAGGAGGGGAGAGTGCTGAGAGCCTTGTTCTTGGTAATGGAAGACCCTTCTATGCTGAGATAATCGAGCCTAAATTTAGGCATACAGATGAATCAGAGATGATTAAGGAAGAGAATGGGGTAATTCTTAAAGATATGATGATCGTAGATGAGAAGCCAAAGAAGAGCCCAATTTTCATAGTAAAAGTATCTGCTCATGTAAAATTCGATGAAGAAGTGGATGAAGAAAAGCTCAACACTCTTAAAGAAAAATTACAGAATTCTGAAGTTAAGGTCGTTCCCTTAAAGAAAAAGGCTTTCATGAAGAAGATATACAACTTTAATGTAGAGAGGATAGATGGAAAAGAGGCTAAGATTATATTCAAATGTGATGGAGGATTAAATATAAAAAGGTTCATCAGTGGTTCTAATTCTGATGTAGGAAAAGGTTTTTTAGAGATAACTCCTAATGTTTCTGAAATAATAGGGATAAAAGCAAATTGTGATACTTTCGATATACTGGATGTGGAGGTTTTAAACGAATAAATAGCCGTTAAGACTAGGTTTATGCATTAGAAGTTAAAAATTGAGGTGCATTAAAATTGCCAAGGTCAAAAGGTTATAGGCGCGGGACAAGAAGTTTATTGACCAAAAAGGTGAATAGAGGTTTGACATCCTTACTTCATGATTACAAAGTAAATGATAAAGTAGTCATAGATATAGATTCAAGTCAAGTCAAGGGCATGCCTCATAGGCGTTATCAAGGTCTTGTCGGTACTGTGGAAGAGGTTAGGAGAAGGTCTTTGGTGATAAAAGTTCCAGTTGGGAGTAAAGTAAAAAAGGTCATAGCTAGGCTAGAGCACGTAAAGCCACATTCTTAGCATAAATCTTCTAAGGTAAAAAGTTAAAATAAACCTAATTATAGATCAAAGAAGAATAAGATAAATTTTATGGTGATTTAATTGCATAAAGTTAAAAGAAGCGTAGTTTCCGTACCAGAAGCCAAGGAAATATTGGAGAAGATTAATATAGAAAAGGCTGACCAGATACAGAAAAGGACTTTAGACTACACATCAAAATTCTCAAAAATCGAACCTGAAAAAGCAAGAAATATGAGAGAAATGCTAGTTAAAGATTGTTCATTGACAGACGAGGAAGCAACAGAATTGATCAATATAATGCCTAAGAGCATAGAGGAGATAAGGGTCTTTACATCTGGTTGGAAGAAGCTATTGCCCACAGAGGTTGTAGAGAAAATAATTAAGATACTGTCTAAGGCTTAAAGAATTTTAAATAAGATCAATTTATGGTTGAAGAACAGCCCTGCTTTCTATTTCACTATACTTTAACTTTCTAAGAATTTCGTTAGCCTCTTCAAGCCTGTGGCTCTCCACTTTAATGTGAATTCCTCCGTCTTCTGCTATCTTAAGGACTTCATGCATATCTTGCCTTGTGCCTATGACTATACCTTTTATGATTTTTTCTTCATGAAATAAGAACTCTTTAATGCTACCAGAGACGCCTAGGACTATAGTGCCTCCAGTTTTCACTACTTTAACTGCTTGATCTATGGCTTTATCAGAAGGTGCAAAGACTATAGAAGAGTCAGCATAATTAATACTCTTAAAATATTTCACAACATCCTCTTCATCAGGTGAAATTACAGAATATGCACCAAGTTTAGAAGCGATTTCAAGATGATTTTTGCTTCTACTCACAGCAATAACTTTAGCACCCCAGAGCTTGGCTATCTGCAAAGCTACTTGTCCAACACCACCAATTCCAAATATTGCAATCGTCTTACTAGGAGAAGCACTGCTATACTTTACAGCTTTATAAGCTGTCACACCGGGGCAGAAGAGAGGGGTTGCCTCAGTGTCACTTAATCTATCTGGCACCTTATATACAAAGAGATAAGGAGCTTTTATATACTCAGCATATCCCCCATCTACAGACTGACCTGTTATCAGCTTTCTTTTGCATATGTTCTCTCTTCCGCTAAGGCAATAATCACATGTACCACAAGCATGGTATAAGGGTTGAATTCCAACTCTATCTCCAATCTCTATACCATTCACATCTTTGCCAATAGAATCCACTATGCCTACTATTTCATGACCTGGTATGATGGGCAACTTAGCAGGGAAGCCACGGCTTAACCAATCCCCTTCGATCATGTGCAAATTCGAGCGACATACACCACAGGCTTTAACTCTTACCAATACTTCTTCTCTACTAATAATAGTAGGATTGTCTATAAATGCAAATCTTAAGGGCTTGCTTTCTATGGGTGCAGTTTTATCGAGTAGCATAGCCTTCAAGGGCTTTCAGACCAATTCTAGCAATCAAAATGATCATAAGCTTTACGTTAATATTACAAACTTAATAAGATACTTTACTTCTTATAACTAGATTAAAAATGGCAGAAGTCGCTGATGAAGCGTATATAAAGCGTTGTATCAAATATGGTAAGAAGATAACGAAACCTGTATTATACCATGGTTACGTCTTCTGCTCTGAAGACTGTAAGAATGAATTCATCTCTTCTAAAAAATCTCTTAAAAAATAAGGAAAGCATAAATAATAACATCAACTTTTAATAACATCTAGATATGCACCAGATGAATATTACAGAGAACTTCATTAGGATAGACTTTAGACTTATTATTAATTCGTTTATTAATGGTTCATCTGAATCATTAGAGAATATTTCTCAATAGTAAAAGAATCATCTTGATTGAGGGGAGATCGACCAATTTTAAGAGGATGAAAAATGTCAAGCAAGATAAGTCCTCCAAAAAAATATGAAGAATACGCTTACGTTTTGGATTTTATCCCTCATGGTAAATCTTTAACCGTAAAAGAAAGAGAGGGACCCTTAGTCCAAGCTATAGGGGGAGAATGGTTAACTTTGCTAGAGGTATTAGCCATGAATAGAGTTAGCTTTGAAGTTGAAGAGAAGATATGCATAGCAAGAGAAGGTAGGACAAAGGTGATAAGCGTCCTTGGAAGGCTTGAGTATAAAAATTTGACCAACGATGCCAAGAACGAATTGCCTACAGTTTGTGAGAAGATAGTCAAAGAGAATGAGAAAAAATACGTAGCTTATTTTAATGAATTACAACCTGTAACTCCAAGGCTTCATGCCCTTGAATTGATACCAGGAATAGGTAAAACTCTCATGAGGCAGATACTTGATGAGAGGGAGAAGAAGCCCTTTGAAAGCTTTGATGATATTCAAAAGAGAATAGGGTTAAGAGACCCAGCTAAGCTGATAGCAAAGAGATTAGTAGAAGAGTTATCTGAAGAGCCAAGAATAACTATATTTGTGAAAAAATGAAGAGAAGAATTTTAGGGCAGCACTTATTTATAGATGAAAAATTGCTCAATGAGATGGTCGAATTTGCAGATATATCTAAAAAAGATGTTGTCTTCGAGTTTGGTTCTGGAACTGGTAATTTAACAGAGATTTTATGCAATAGAGCAAAAAATGTAATCTCATACGAGATAGACAAAGACCTTTATAATATAGCTAAATTGAGATTGAGCAAATTTAACAATCTAAATTTGATTCATGGAGATGCTTTTAAATCAAGGCATAATTTCAATAAATTGGTCTCTAATATACCATACTCTAAATCTAGTGAATTCATAGAATGGTTGAGCAAGAAGAATTTTGATATAGCAATAGTAAATTTTCAGAAAGAATTTGCAGAGAAGTTACTCTCTCAACAAGGCTCTAAGGATTATAGGGCTATAACTATCATAGCAAGATCAAGCTTTGATATAGAGCCTTTGAAGATAGTTGATAGAGAAGCCTTCAGTCCTAGACCAAGAGTTACATCTTTGATGCTATCATTGAAGCCAAAGAAAGATAGGATAGATGATTCTATTATTCCATTCATAAAACTACTATTTTCATTTCGTGGAAAGAAGGTTATAAACGCTATAAAGATGATCTGTGAAAAAAAGGGCATAGATTATGAAAACGTATTCAAGAAATTGAATTCTGAAATTTTTCAAAAAAGGGTTGAGCAATTGACAGTTGAAGAATCGGTAAAGATTGCTAAGGAATTATTTAGTCTTTGATGCTTCTATTACAAATATTTCCTCGAAGAACAATTTACGTCTTCCTATCTTCCTAACTTTAAAATTCATCTTCTTTAGCATTTTTATTATCTTGCTATAGTTAGATAAAGTAGATAAGACGAATATTATCAATCCTGATTTTGAAATTACCCTTAAGGATTGCTTTATGAACCTTTTTATTACTTCAATACCCTCTTTTCCTCCATCAACAGTTCTATCTAATATTTTTCTAGAAGGAATATAAGGCGGGTTGAATACTATAAGATCGAAGCATCCTTCACGAAAAGCACTTGCTCCATCACAAAGTATAAGTTCAAAGTTATGAAAATTGAGTGATTTAAGCCTGATTTGAGCTTCTTTTAATGCTTTCTTACTAATTTCAGTTCCTACTACAAAGGGATTTCTTTTACAAATTTCAGCAGTTATATAGCCTGAGCCTACTCCTATCTCTAAAGTAATCTTGCCTGAGTATCTTCTAATAACATCAGCAAGGAGAAAAGTATCCTCTGCTGGCTCATAAGGAATTTTCATATCCATCTTATATTTGATATGGCTAATTTATTTAATACGTTATTATTAATGATTAACCAAATTTGAAAATTGATGAAAAGCACATATCGAGTTAATTCAGTTAAATTAATGAAAATATGTCCCGAATATGCTTGATATATCTTCTTCAAAGATAAATTGAGAGAATTTAAACTCATCTTTTAACGCTTAAATACTTTAAACACAACAATGGGGCGAAATGGAGAAATCAGGACATATCTCTACCAACGCCAAGAGATCGAGCAAACTTCTAGCAGCATTGATATTAGCGGCAATTCTAGTTCTTAGCATAGTTTTCATAACAATTCAATTGCAAAAAGTAGGCCCAACTACAAAGGATGTCTATCCTGGGCAATCAATTCAAGCAGTCTTAGATTCTGCTAGTCTCGGAGATACCATCATTGTTCATGAAGGAGAGTACCATCAATCCGTGGTTGTTACTAAATCAATCAGTCTAATAGGGGATAAAGCGATTCTTAATGGAACCTCGCCTGCTGACCCAGGGACTACTCTCACTTTTGATGCTATCACAATAGATGAGGGCGTGTCTGATGTAACCATTAAAGGTTTTGAGATCATGGACTACTCATATTATGGCATCCAAGCTTGGAACAATGGTACAAGCAACATCGAAATCATAAACAATGTTATTCACGATATGGGGGGTACCGCCATCAGCGTAGGAAACGATGGTACGGGGTTTCATGAAAACTGGTTCATTCACAATAACACCATCTATAGAAACGAGATTGGCATATATGTAGCACATGGAAAGAACGTTGTAATCTCAAACAACATTGCTGATGAATCTTTTTGGTCTGGAATATGGGTTGGCATTGAACCAGATAGTACTTTTAATTCTGAGCATATAGAAGTGATAAATAATACAGTTACTAATGCTGAATATGGAGCTGGCATCTATGTATTAAGTTCTTCTGAAGAAGCAGAACTTAAGGACATAACGATTACAGGCAATACCGTATCTGATTGCAGTACAGATGGCATCGTAGTATTAAAATTATCTGAAGAGTGTAGGAATTCCAGAGATGTCTTCATATCCGATAATAGGGTTGATAACAACGGCGGGGCAGGAATCCTTCTTGAGGGTGTATCATATGGCAAAGTATTGGAGAACGAAGTAACTAATAGCCGTGATGGAATAATAGTGTTTGATTCTAACCATATAATTGTGAAAAGGAATATGGTCACTGACAACTTTGTGGACGGTATTGAGATTAACTCTGCGGACAACAATAAAGTAATCGATAATATAGTGAAGGATAATAGGTGGGGGATCGTTCTTGTAGATGGGTCAAGTTACAACATTGTAATGTTCAATGAAGCAAAAGGCAATATCGCTTATGACCTATCCGATGATAAAACTGGAACGAACAACATCTGGGAATTCAACATCTATGACACAAAGGACTGGTAATACTGGATTATCACCCCCTTTTTATTTTTATAAAACAACATCTTTCTAGGTTAATTCCGCATCATTTATAAAGTTCGAATCCTACCTCTACATCTAATCACTCATTGTCTCTTATGACAAGCAGATAATTTATTTATACTATATCTAAAACCATCAAGCTCAATAAAGATAGTGGATAATTTGACTTAACCTTGTGTTTTGCTCTTCGAGATTATAATAACGTAGTAATCGGTAGCAATGTTCTTCATGAAGGAGGTGGCGGAGGAGGTGGAATAGGAATGGCAGGAGATACCGGCTTTCTTCTCTTTACTACTATTATAATCACAATTGCAACCACTGCTATAACGCCAAGGACTAATGCCCAGAACCACCATTGAGCCCAAATTGGGGGAGATGGATATGTTATCTCAATGCTCCAAGCAGACAAGTATCCCTCATTTGTCGTTGTGTCATCATAAATTCTTAGTATCCACGTTCCCTGCATTTCTTCTCCGTCAAGTTTAGATAGATTTTCCTCAGGTCGATAAGCACCATTGAATGGAGCGAACCCAGATGTTATAGATATACTAGCCTCATCATCAAGGGTTGTGTTGACGAAATTATTTTCATTGCCACCTACATCGGTGAACAGCGTTATTTCAGTACCAGAAGGAGATATCAAATAGACATCTAAATTACGATCGAAACTGTGATAAATCCATATTTTGACGTTAATATCTTCAATAGTGCCTTTATCTTGAACGTAAATGATCGACTCGATTGTTTCTAAATCGTATATGTTCCGGGGGACGTCCGTACTTTCATAAACTCTTGTTACTTGACTTTTGCTTGTTGGAATTATCGTTACTGTGCTAAGGATCAATATCAATGATAAGGTCAAAATCGTTAGAAGTTTGCTTATTTTTCGGCTTTCCAAAAAATTCATTCTTAATCATTTGGCTCAATTATTCAAAGATATTTAAGGATTTTTCGACCGATAAGTTAAATTTTAGCGAACTTTTATTCAACCCATATTCTTGTGTGAACACTTTCTACGTTAAATTTTGCCTGCAAAGAAGTTCGTCTTTTAATCATCCTGAGTGGGACTTCAATTGACTGGGAGAATGTTAAACGATCTAGCCTATGAGAGAACCAAATTTAGACAGAAACCAAAGAAACCGAGCCCGTTCTTCTTAATCTTCAGAGGGATAGAACTCTTTACGGTGGAGGAGGCGGCGGGGGTAACTCAAGAATGTTGGCTAGGTCTTTGGCGAATTTTAAGGTGTTTCTTCCGTAGAGAGCAATGCCAATGAAACCAATTACTGATAAAATTAGGCTTATGATAGCAACTAATGTTAGAAAAATGAGAGAAAATAGATAAAGTAATAACGTGAAGCCGAACACAAAGCTGAAAATTCCTAGAATCGCAAGCGAAATGAAGAATGGCATACTTCTTACTCGATAATCAATCAAGACTTTTGAACCATTCATGCTCGGCATTATACTTATGGAAACTTGCTTACCAACATTTTGTGGACTCCAACTTGAGAAACTTCCATGCCTGCATGAAATGTGATTTGGCTCCTGAGAAATCAATATCTGAGCACCCTGACTTATGAGAAAATTTCTAAGTTGATTGAAGGCTACATTTGCTCCAAGGAACGTATTCTTCTCAATTACGGTTGTTCTGCGTCTAGGCAATGCAAGCGCCCGAACAACCATCTTTGTTTCCTTATAAAAATGTATCCGGCTCATGTAAGGAAAGGTCGTGTTAGCTGACGCCCAAACGAGTTCTAATTTCTATCATATCTCCATCCATCAATTCAAAGCTTTTACCAACTCTAACACCATCCAATTCGTCTTTTCTCCAGACCCTTGCATATTGAAAGAACCTCACTAAATCCTTATGAATTTTCTCAGCAACATCTATGACTTTTGTTCCTGTCTTCATTATTAGGGGCTTTCTTTCAGGCTCTTCCCCTATCCCTTTAGTGTATATTCGAATGAAACCGAGCCTTTCTAGAATATAGGATGCAAAAATATCTGGTCTGATAGATGAATCGAAAATTATTATATTAGGAGTTAGAGCCTTTAATTGGTCAATTTGATCCCTTCTAAAAGAGATAAAGATAGCCTTCTTCACTATTCTCCCAAACAATGCTGATTCAACATCATCAAGATTAGAGTCTCGAGTTATCTTGATTATGGCATTTTTAATCCTATAGCTGGATAAGAAATCTATTATATCTTTATCATTGCAAAGATTAGATGAACCGACTATCCTTATTCCCCCGCTTGGTGTTGATACTATCTCAACCTTAGGATAATCTGAGCGTATGTCTATATTATGAGATTCAAACCAATCGATAACATCCTTTACATAGCTCAATGGTTCATGACCTAAAGCTATCAATATGCCATCAGCATTCCTTGAGAGGCTCATAAATCTCTCCAACTTCTCATCGCTTATCCCTCTATCGAAAGGTGCAAATATTAATTGGAATTGAACATTAAACTCCTTAAATACTCCTAATATAGGTCTCATCAGAGCTTCATGAGGCTTTATATCTAATCTTGCCAAAAGGTTGAAGAAAGATATGGCTGTCTGAAAAGTTCCGACTATAGCCAATTGTATTAATTCTCCTTTCTTGACAACCCATTCTAATCGTAAGGAGCCTTTTCTCCTTGCTTTTGCTCTCTCTAATTCTTCTTCTAAGGATGATATCTGCCTCTTTATTGACATCTCCATCTTCTCAGTTCCTTTATGCTTTGGGAAGCTTGAGTAAAATTCCTTCAATAAACGAAGCTTTGTGGCTGGGTCTCTAGTGGCTATAGCCTCTGCCCACTTCGCCTTTGCTTTCTCTGTCAGGTTTGTGACCATCACGTTGAAATATATTGATGTGAGTAAAAAAATTTTGGGTTTAATGTCATGAAGAGAATTTCAATAGCCCTTGTCGAGCCCATATATGAGGTTAATGTTGGTCATATAGCTAGAGTTATGAAGAACTTTGGTCTAGAAGAGCTATTATTAATAAATCCTAAGGTTGATCTGAGCAAGGCAAGGAAGTTTGCATCTCATGGAGTTGATATTCTTGAGAGGGCTAAAGAGACGAGCTTTGACGAATTAAAAAAAAGTTTCGATATGATAGTCGGTACTACTGCTATCGTAGCAAAGAGACAATCTAAAATTCTGAGAAAAGCTTTAACCCCTGAAGATCTTGCTGAGAATCTAAAAGATTTTTCTGGAAATCTTTGTTTGCTCTTTGGGCGTGAGGCTACAGGGCTTAAGAATGAAGAATTAAAACTCTGTGATTTGGTAGTTAGCATAAACACTGGTACAGAATATAGAACTTTAAACATATCTCACTCTGTTGCTATACTGTTATATGAAATATCAAAGCAAAGAATCGAAGTCCATAAAGAGATAGCATCAAGAGAAGATAAAGATAGAACTATAGAATACTCTGTCAAATTGGCAAGGATTTGTGGCTTTCAAGAGCATAAATTACCTTTGCTGGAAGAAGCTATGAGAAAGTTGCTGGGAAAGAGTAGGCCTACTCCTAGGGAATTGTATCTTATGATGGGTTTACTAAGAGAAGCAATATTGGCTTTACAAAGAGCAAAAAAGGATTTTGCTCAAAAGGGCTGATCTAAAATACCGCTCAGCATATTTACTGTCTTTTAATTACTCATTTTTCTCATTATTACAGATTTAACAGAACCCTCAAATTATCTTAAATTAAATCTAAAAGTTCTTCTTCATCATAAGCCTCTAATGGATTTTCCGTGCTCTCTTCTACTTCTTTCTTAATCAAGTTCTCTTGTGAATGTTTAATTGCTGACTTTTTTCTCTGAAACCAAGTACCATAAAGCTTGCCACATTTTTTACACCTTACTCCTTGATCTGAGTAGAATAAAACCTCCCCTCCACATGAGCATTTACCGAATATACCCTTCTCTACAACCACTTGAATAAGACGAACTGTTTTCTGCCTCATATCTTATCGTCCCTTATATAACGTATGTTATATAAAAACCTTTATCTTAATTTCTGAGCAAAAATTCAATCTTTTGCTTAAACTTTAACCAAAATTGAAACCTAAAATTTACATTTAATAAAACATATAATACTTTTAACAACACTTTTGGGCAAATAAAGATTGTTAAAGGAATTCGTCCATAATCGAAAAGTAATCATGAGCACTTATGGATAAATCTTCGAATACTATGGGTCTATCAGTATATGGCAATATAAGCTCCTCATAAGTGCTCCTCTCCTCCTTGTATATCAGACCTATAGGAACCTTACAAGATTCTAAGACTCTCTTAAGGGCTAATGCTTTATCTTTAGGATCATAATCAGGGTCTGCATCAAAATTGTATATGTTCTGTCTGAACCAATCGTAAGTGTTAAGCTTATTATAAGTCACACAGGGGCTTAGATGGTCTATAAAGGAAAAGCCCTTATGCTTTATGCCTTCTTCTATTATTCTTGTAGCCTGAGGAATATTTCCAGAAAAGCTTCTTGCTATATAAGTTGCCCCTGAGACTAATGCTAAAGCAACACCATCTATGGGCTTGTCCTTAGAGCCTAAAGGCGTTGTTCCAGTCACAAAACCTATGCTCGATGTTGGAGAGTATTGTCCCTTTGTCAACCCATAAACTTGATTGTTCATTATTATGTAAGTTATGTCTATATTTCTCCTCATAGCATGAATGAAATGTCCCATGCCTATAGCATAACCATCTCCATCCCCACCAGCTACTATTACAGTAAGCCTCGGATTTGCCAGCTTTATCCCAATGGCTATAGGTAAAGCCCTACCATGAAGACCATGAAAACCATACGCTTTAATATAATCTGTAATCTTACTTGAGCAACCTATGCCAGATACTATAACTACATCCTTTGGATTCAGCTCCAAGTTCGCCAAAGCTCTTTTAAGGGATTCAAGAAGGGCAAAGTCTCCACAGCCAGGGCACCATGTTGGCTTATGAGAATCAAAATCTCTTGCTGTAGTTGATGCTTGCATCTTATAACGCCTCCTCTATCTTGCTCGATATATCAAGTGGTCTAAAGGCTCTTCCATCATACTTTAATATGCTCAATATCTCATATGAGCCTAAGTTAGCCTTGATAAGGCTGGCTAACTGACCAGTAGCATTGTTTTCAACTACAAAGATCTTTTCAACATTATTTACAAATTCTAATACTTCATCTCTAGGAAATGGGAATAAAGTCCTTATCTGCAAAATTTTTATCCCTATGCCTTTTAACTTCAATTGATTCATAGCCTCTAATACAGGACCAAGAGTAGAGCCTATCCCTATGACAGCTATCTTTGCTTCTTCATCACCAAAGACTCTTGACGGTATCAAATTTTTCTTCATTGAATCCATCTTCTTCAACCTCTTCTCCATCATAGCAGTTCTTATCTCTGGATCCTCTGTTGTGTACCCAGTTTCATCATGCTCATTGCTGTTAGCCTCAAATATTCCTCCTTCCATGGATGGTATTGTTCTTGGAGAGATGCCATCCTCAGTTAATTCATATCTTTTGAATTCTTTGATTTCCTTAAGATCGTCTTCTATTAAGAGCTTCCCTCTATCTATTTCTGCTTTGCTTAGATCAAACTTATCCATTGTCTGCTTGTTCTGGCATAAAGCCTGCTCTGTCAATATGAATACAGGGCACTGATACCTTTCAGCAAGATTGAAGGCTTTTATGGTCATGTAGAAAGCTTCATCGATAGTGCTAGGAGAGATGACTATTCTCGGAGATTCACCATGAGTAGCATATACTATATGCTTAATATCTGACTGCTCAGTCTTTGTGGGCAAGCCTGTTCCAGGTCCGCCTCTTTGACCATGGACTATTACTATAGGAGTCTCTGTCATTCCAGCAAGCCCAACTGCTTCTGTCATCAAGGATTGACCAGGTCCTGAAGTGCCTACCATAGCTCTAGCTCCTGAATAAGAAGCGCCTATAGCCATGTTTATTGCAGCTATCTCATCCTCAGCTTGTACAACTACACCATTATAATTTGGTAAATGATGTGCCAACCACTCCATGATCTCTGTAACTGGTGTTATAGGATAGCCAGAGTAAAATCTGCAACCTGCTACAATAGCACCATAAGCTATGGCTTCGTCTCCTGTTATGAGAATCTTTCCCTTATCCTCTCTTCTTTCAAGAATGTATTCATCTCTCTTCTCCAGTCTTTCAATTGAATAACTCTTTCCCAATTCATAGGCTTGAAGATTCATTTTCACTATCTTATCCCCCTTTCTTAGAAAGGTATCCTTGATGACTTCTTTTGCTATATCTTCATCTATACTGAGGAGTTTTGCCATTATTCCTATAGAGATGATGTTCTTCATTATCTCTCCAGAGGAGCCACCAAGATTCTCTATAGCCATCCTTTTCATAGGAGCTTTATAGATATGAATATCATTCAACTCTAAATCCTTGGGCAACTCTCCTAAAGAATCGTCATAGATAATCGCTCCACCCTTTGCTAATTCATTAAAATGCAGTTTTAAAGCTTCATCATCTAAAGCTAGAAGAATATCTATGTAATCCTTCCTAGCCATTATCACTCTTTCTTTTACTCTTATGGTGTAATTTGTAGGCAACCCTCTTATATTGGAGGGAAAATCTTTGTAAGTGAAGACCTCTAGACCCATTCTTTTGAAGACTTTAGCAAGAATATCACCTGTGATGAGGCTTCCATCACCAGCCCTTCCAGCTATCATAACAGCTAAATCGTTCTTTATCAAAACCTTTCATCTGCTAAGAGAATTTTGTCAAATATAAAAGTGGTCTTTAAGATAATTTCTTGTCAATGCAATTATTATTCTCGTCAATATAAAATTTAGATAATAATTAGATAGTTTATCAATATTTTTAATTAACAAATTTTTATAATCGATTTCTTAATTTCTATTAGATTTTTGATAAAGTTTATTAGTATGCTTTTTCCCTTTGACTTGGTTTGGCTGATAACGAGAATGAGATAACTCCTATTGTGAAGGACTTAGAGAGGCAAGGCTATAGAGTATTGAAATTGAACAAAATGGCAACTAAAGATGCATACGATCTATATGAGACGATAGTCATTCATAACTTAAAGATGAGAGGGAGAGAAGATCTCATAGAAATTTATAGAAAGGCTTTAAACATGAAGAGAAGAGGATACTCAGCCAAAGAAATTCATAGAGAGCTTAATCTATTGAATATGAAATATGAGAGAATAAATGGTAGTAGAAGATGCATAGTCTGTGGTCTTCCTTTAGAAAACTGCCTTTGTGATATGATACATGAGGCAGGAGATTAACTAATAACCATAATATTTAAAAATTTATCTAATCCCTAGATAGGGCTAGATAGAAATGCCCATAGATGTAAATTTTAAAAACAGTAGAAAGATTGCAGGTAAGCATGAAGGCCATGATGTCTGGGGACCAGTCGAGCCACCTAAAGTATTGGGTATACATAGCAGTGTAGTAGCTGTAGACTTTGATATTTGCATAGCTGATGGTATATGCTTGGATGTTTGTCCAGTAGCTGTATTCGAATGGTTGAATACTCCAGGACACCCAAAATCTGAAAAGAAGGCAGACCCTATAAGAGAAGTTGATTGCATATACTGTATGGCTTGTGAGACTCAATGCCCAGTCCAAGCCATTAAGATATTTCAGCCTTAATTCTAATTTATTCATATCTAATCTATTTTTATATTACTCTCTCAATAGCGCTATCACTATTTTTTAATATGCAAATCCATAATAAAAACTCAGAATCACCCTAAAAGTTAATTTCTAAGATGAAAATGTTAAAATTTATAAATATAAGCTGATATACTAAATTGGAGATTATTTTACGGCATAGGTGCTGTAAGCCATGGTATGTAGTCTCCAGCTGATGGTCTAGGGATGGGGCCATCAGCTCCCCACCAGTTATTCCTTTATAAACATGACTTTTATGATAGACTAATCTGTATAAAACATCATTAAAATATTCTAAAAAATAAAAAGGGAGTGGTTAGTTTATGGTATTATTGCAGTTAGCCAAGGTATGTAGTCTACGTAAGCTGTTACTTCGTCTCCAGAGCCAGGACCTACTCCACCTGGACCGTCCATAGCACCCCACCAGTTATACTCTGCATCATGATCAATTGTGGTCGTTGCAGCCCAATTGTTTATTCCATAGTTAACATTACCATATATGTTGTTGTAGTTTATTATTGGGTCTGAAGCATCATCATTTATGTATATTCCATCAGCATAATTTCTTATTATGAAGTTTCTGTTATCATAGCTACCACCTATTGTTGGGTCTGAATCACTATACATGCAAATTCCGTATACGTTGTTAGCAATGTAGTTCCTTACTATAGCTGGGTCTGAACTATCGATGTAGATACCTTCATAGTTTCCTATTATTATGTTATCACTTATAGTAACTAGCTCATCATCTCCACTATAACAATCTTCTACGTATATTCCAATCCATTGACCTGATATTAGATTGCCATCAGTATGTCCTATTATGTTGTTTGATATCAATCCAGAGCTATCATCAAATTCTATTCCATCCTCGTAGTTGTTGTGTATAATGTTGTACTGTATTGTCATGCTATCACAATCCCCGACTTCGATTCCATCTTCGTGAGAGCCTACTATAGTATTGTACTCAATTACTACATCATCAGACTCATCTACATATATATTATCGCCTGTATTGTATGATATGGTATTGTATGCTATCCTTGCTCCATCACACTCATATAGGTCTATCCCATAGTCACAGGCTCTTTCATACATTATGGTATTGTGAATTATCTGTGGGCTCTCAACATAGTCTAGTTCTACTGCATCATTGTTGTTTAAGACTGTGTTCCATTCTATTATTACAGGAGCGTACCAGTACTTTATCTCCATGGCTTCACCCTCATTCCCATTTATGACATTGCCCTTTATGAGTAGATTTTCACCATAGTTGTCTTCTCCATCATTGTATGCAGATGCAAATATCCCATCATCCACGTTCCCTACTATCTTGTTGAAGAGGATTGTTACATCAGATACGTAACCACCATAGTAGGGGGAGTTACCTTCATCACCTATGTATATCCCTTCACCGTCGTTATAGCTTATTGTATTGTATGCTATGAGTACGGGCTCCATCAAGAAATCTTGGTTATATCCTTCTAGGTATATTCCTTCATCGTTATTCCCTACTATCTCGTTGTATGTTATTACTACATTCTGTGTATACTTAATACTCATGCCATCAGAGTCTTGTCCCATTATCTTGTTGTAGCTTATTGTAAGGCTCAATAATACTTCTACTTCAGTTGTATCGACAAGTACTATTGGCCAATCAGAATCTCCATAGTAGTAGATTCCCTCATTCTCATTTGCCAGTATCTTGTTATGTGTTATGGATACTATTGGGCAGTAATATATTTGTATGCCGTAGCCACTATTACTTCCGTATATAAGGTTGGATGCTATGCTCACATCATTGACATATCTAAGGTATATGTTGCTATCAGAATTTACTCCTATCTCGTTCCCCTTTATGATTATGTTGTGAAGTGAGTTTGGATCTTCATCATACAAATGCTCGTTGTCTCCGTATATGCCATAGTTATTGTTCTTTATTATGTTCTCAAGTATGGTTATGTCTGTTGAGTCCTCGAAGTATATTCCTGCCTCAGAGCTGTAAAGTATCGAGTTCTCCTTTATTATTATCTCATACTTATCACAGTCCTCTATGTGTATTCCATCATAATCGCTATCAACTATTATGTTATTGTATACAAATCCGCTTGCATCATCATAGAACTCAAGAGCACCATAGTAGTCTGTACCGCCATCAGTACCATTCGTTAGAACACATCTCTCAATATACAAATATGTACCTGTGACCTTTATGCTCTCCCATTGTAGATCTATCATTGCACCTTGACCATAAATTCTTGTATCTCCTGTTATAGTAACTCCTCCTGTGTATAGAATATTTGGATTCAGATAGAAAGTACCACCAGTACCTCCACCAACTGCATCTGATAGCTTCATAGTGGGCTGTGCACTTACCGATACTGGTATTGAGACAATTAATGGCATTATGAGAAGCATTGCTATTACAATCGTTCCTATGAGTTTCTTCATTTTATTTCGGCATGAATTATCTAAGTGTACTTATAAAGCTTGTCTTATTGGAAATATTCTAGGATGAAAAAATTATAAGTTATAATAAATGAATAACAATAATTTATAGCAAAGTCATTGTCGGTTAGTTTATTGCAAGAGACTCTTACCATTTTTCATAAACTCCTTTTCATTAGATAGTCATCCACAATGAGAGCATCAAATATTCTCTCATATATTTCAGAAGGGATTAGAACAGTCATTACTTAACTTCACTCTCTCATAAAATCAATTCAAAAGAGTTATGAGTTACATGGCTCTAAAGATAATGTCTTAGTATGGATAGAGAGCAAGGCTTCATAGTTCATCAGCTCATAAAGCCGAATACTATAGAGTTAAGGAAGTATCAGATGGATTTAGCCTCTGAATGTTTAAAAAAGAACATTTTGATAATCATCCCTACTGGCCTAGGCAAAACAGTTATAGCATCTTTAACAATAGCAGAGCATCTAAAGCTCTTTCCAGATAAAAAGTGTCTAATCCTTGCTCCTACAAGAGTCTTAGTTCATCAGCATAACGATTTTCTGATAAAGCATCTTAATGTTGAAGAGAATAGCATAGTAGCAATAACTGGTGAAGATAATCTTAAATCGAGAAAAGAAAAATGGGAGAAGAAAATAATATCTTCTACTCCTCAAATATTTAGAAACGATCTTAATCATGAGATTATAAGACCTGAGGATTTCTCTCTTTTAATCTTTGATGAAGCCCATAGAGCAATTGGAGGCCATCCTTACTGTATTATTGGTAAAAAATTTTTTAAAGATAACCTTGATTGCAGAATAATAGGTCTTACAGCATCTCCTCCATCTGATAAAGATAAGTTAAATGAGATAATGAGCCATCTTAATCTAATTAATATAGAGGCAAGAGATGAAAAGAGTGAAGATGTTAAAGATTATGTCTATAAGACTGATGTGAAGTGGATAAGGCTTAACCTTCCTCCTATAATTATCGAAATAAGAAGAGCTTTGAGAGAGGCTCTATCTATCAGGCTGAAGAAATTAGAAGATGCCAATTTGCTAAAAATTAAAGATGAAAAGTTCGTAAGCCTAAAGACCCTTCTTGAATTAAGAGGGAAGGCTGAGAGGAGTAACATATCAGAGATTAGATCATCTTTGCTTTCATCTATAAGATTGGCTCATGCCATGAACCTTTTAGAGACTCAGAGCTTATCATCCTTTGTAAAATTCATTGAGAGACTGTTCATAAAGAGTAGAGGAATAGGCATAAAAGATTTAATGAGAGATAGTAATGTAAAGGAAGCCTATGAAGCTGCAAAAGGGGCTTTAGAGATAGGAATAGAGCATCCTAAGATTCAAGAGCTAGAAAAGATCATGAGTTCATTAAAGGATGATGAGAAGGCTATAATCTTCGCTAGTTATAGAGATTCTGTAGAGAATATTCATAATAAACTCTTATCAAAAGGATTCAAGGTAGGGCAATTAATAGGGAAAAGTGGTAAAACAGGGCAATCACAAGATGAGCAAGTCAAGGCTCTTGATGAATTGAGGAGAGGAGTATTCAAAATTCTTGTGGCAACTCAAGTAGGAGAAGAGGGATTAGATGTATCTGACTGTAATTACGTAGTATTCTACGATAATGTTCCAAGTGCCATTAGGTTCATACAAAGGAGGGGAAGAACTGGTCGAAGATCTCCTGGTAAAGTTATCATATTGATGACAAAAGGGACAAAAGATGAGGCATACTATTGGGTAAGCAAAAAAAGGCTTAAGGAGACAAAAGAAGTCATAAAAAAAGTAGAGGTTAAGAAGAAGGGGCCTTTGGATAATTATGTGATAGAGCAAAAAGAAGCACCTTTAATATTTGCTGACAATCGTGAAACTATAAACATAATTGAGAATCTTAGAAATTTAGGAGCAAGAGTAGAGGTTAAGAGCCTTGATGTTGGGGATTTTATCTTATCTGATGATGTAGCAGTTGAGAGGAAGACTGTAGAGGACTTCATAAGATCAGTTATAGATGGTAGGCTCTTTAAACAAATAATAGCCATGAAGGATGCTTACAGAAGACCAATCATGATATTGCAAGGAGAGTTAAAAGATGCCATTGGTATAGGAGAGAGTGCCTTCTTTGGTGCTTTAGCCAGCATAATATCTGACTTTCAAGTCCCAATAATTATATCTCATAATGAAGAAGAAGCCTCAAAGATTATTTATCATATAGCTCGCCGTGAACAGATGGAGATAAAGAAAGAAGTTAGGGTTAGAGAGGGCAAGAAGCCAGCTAGCATAGATGAAGTTCAGCGCTACATATTATCTGGAATACCTAGTATCGATGCAATCTTGGCTGATAGATTGTTAAAAGAGCTTGGTACTGTTGAGAAGGTATTTACAAGCGATGAAGATGAATTGAAGAAGGTAAAAGGGATAGGTGATAAATTGGCAAGAAGGATAAGAGAACTGTCTAAAGCAAAGTATGAGCCTAAATGATTATTTTTGATCATCGAGCAACCCTTAACTACATAATGTTCTTTAACTAAATATAATGACCAAGGCTGAAGAGATAGTGATAGATAGGAAGATTATGAGGGAGATCATAGAGTTTATGGAGGAGGCTGTCAAAGAAGGATTATCAAGAGATGAGATCATGAGCCAGATCGATCTTATAATCGATAAGGAAGCTCAGAAAAGAATTGAACAAAGTGAGAGAGATATAAAAGAACATCGTGTAAAGCGCTTCAAGACTGCCGAAGAATTGTTAGAAGACCTTCACTCCCCAGACTGATATGCATTGCCTTGGGTATCTGAACGCACTTATACCTTCCGAATTTCTTACAAGCAACTTAGCCTTGAATTCCAAAGGCGTGTTGATGAAGTAAAACTAACACTATCTTAATTATTAAACTTGGGATGGTCGTCTCCCTAGCGTCTCTAATTCTTCAAGGGTCGTAAAGGAGTATAGCGGATCTGCACAATGAATTTTGGATATCTCATAAATCTTTCTAGCATTGTCTATGATGTCTTTATAATCAAGCGCTATGAATATAGACCATCTATCATTTGCTTGCTGAAACGCAGCCACTTCACAAACATTTTCCAAGTCCTCAGACTTTACAGCAGGTAGGGTAGAAGTGAGCTTCTTAAGTAGCATATCATCAACTAGCATAGAAACTAAGGACGATTGTTGACATCGTTGATCGAACCGCAATTGGATATTTCCCATAAGTATGTTCACATCAGCTACCACATCGGTCAAGAATGAGAAGAAATCCATCGTTTTGTCTTTTTTTAACCTTCCTTCGATGCGTCTAACTACAAAAGTTTCAATTTTACCTAAGAGTTCCTCTCGGTAGAATATGGTTGTTGCTTTCTTGTTGGTAAGGCGGCAACTTTAGAGCGAAAGTATTTTTGGATAAGCTTTAGGTCATCAACTTCAATCGTTACCAATTGAGCAGAACTTGACCCGATTTTTTCATTAGCTATAAATTCCATCAATTCCCGAAATGTTTCACCAATGAAGTTTGTTACTATCTCAACTTTCTTCTTACATTCAGCCTCTACTCGAGAGCCAATGAAGGTTTGTACAGGTTTTTGTGTTAAATTCGCAAGAAAATGTTGGACTCGGTTGATATATTCAAGGTTTTCGAACGCTTCCGTAAGGATTACGGATGAATCGAGAAAGAAGCACCCGAAAGTACTGGCGGACAAGACTGGCACGCTAAAGTTGCACTACTACTTGAGCCAAATCAGTTCCAAATTGCAAAGTTGACTTGTCGACTTCAAATGGGGATGTAATGTGTGCTCCATAAGCCGGTAGAAGTTTATGGAGATTAAGCAGATTTCTCTCAAACTCATCATATAGCAATCGATATTTATTTTCATCCATAGATTCCAGTCGAAGCGGGATGTCTTCGAAAACTTGTACCATGCTTTTAGCGTTAGAAATTTTGATGAACAGTTCAAATCGCTCTTTAGAATCTTGGAGTGCTGTACTTAAAGTTACGAGAGGTTGCATTTCTTCTTTGAATTCTTTTACATACCTTTGTAGCATCAGAAAGTTACGTGCGATATTCATTCGCGTCTCTAGCTTTACAGATCTCTTTGCTAGGACTTCTAACACCAAAAGTTGAGAAAGGCGACTTCTGTAGTAATTTGTGTAAAGCATAAAAGGTAAATTAGAGCGAAGGAATTCACGTGCATCTATTGTACACCAATTTCGGAGGTGGTCTTTAAACCGTTGATAAAGTAAATTGATAGCTTCCCGATACGTGGTGCGAGTGCGTTCCTCGGTTAAGTCGGGTTTGTCTGTGAGCTGGTAGACATAACGTCCTAGCTCCTTATCGTGTTCGAGATACTCATTGAATAACTTCCATCGCTCTTGAAGGTATTCCTCAACGTTAAACCAGTTAGATAGAGAGCCTAAGCTATCTAATATTGTTCTTGTTTGGGTCAGGAAGTAGCTCTGAAAGTTTAAGGCCCCTTCTTTCCTAAACAGACGACGAAAGGTCTTGATCACAGGAACGCCAGCAATCTTGGTTCTAATACGTTCCTCTTCGGGTTCAAGACCTAAAACAAGAAAATTGGTAATTGAGCCGTGGTCCGAAAAACCTCCTCCAAATGGGGAACTAGCGAACATATCCCAACAAACCCCAGTTAGGGTTATCTTAGCGGAATGACGCTATATGTAAGTATTTCGCAGAGGTATTCATTGGCAATTAACAACGGGCATGTACAGTAAACAAATTGACTATCTCTTATCATGCTTTTCAAGTTAATTTTAGGAACTTTACTATTTAGCTTTTACTCATACGAAATAGGAAGGAAGATAAGAATACTATACAGAGTGCGCTTTAAGGATAAGACCATAGTATTCCTTGACGTTGGCACTCACAAGATTTATTGAATGTGTAAGGATTAAACATTTTGGTTATGGTCTGTACCATGCTTCTAGTCCAAGGATGTCGCCTAATCCTAATGTTTGTTTATAAGTTTCTCCATAGCCTGAGTAGCCGTACATTGTTAGCCAGTAGTCAGCATCAGAGTATAAATCATTTAAGCCAACCCAGTGGCCAAACTCATGTGTCATTATGTTTTGGACATCCATCTTGCCTGCTACACCTGAGAGACTCCACTTATAGTATGTGTTCATTCTTGTGTCAGTTTCAAGAATCTGTGAGCCTCTGTACCAAATGTATGTAACAGCAATTGCCCGAGAATTGTAGTATAAACCCCACGCCACAACATTGTAATTGTCTCGTATTCCAGCGCTCCTTCTGGTAGTGCCTTGATATGAAAATACGAATGCACTGGTTTCGCTATCCCACGTCTCCGCAGACGCTGTGATAGTTGCTACTACAGCAGACGAAGAGAATCCATATTTGTTGCTTGTGTTTATCCAATATTTCGCCGTGGTGTACCAATGAAAAGGTAAAAGCCTATAGTCGGAGTTAGTCATGGAATCGTCTTCTGGCGGTATATCATTGACTATTACTTTCTGACGCCCACCCCACTCAACAACCATCAGATAAACAGGTTCTTCTTTTGCTGATGCAAGCAAAGGTAGCATTGAAGCGAATGCTATCAACATTATAGCCAATAATGCTAAACTCTGGATTCTTTTCATTCCTGTCTACTCCTTAAATATTTATAACCAGTCTTTGACTTAAAAGTTTTGCTCAAGTATCTTTTACTAAGATCATCATAATTCATAATGCAACTGATGCCATAATATTTCAAAGAAGTGTTAGGGATTTTCGACAAGAGACGATCATAAAGATATAGTAGAGTTTGCTGAAGAGCTTGTAGAATCAAGGTAAGATAAACTTTAACAAGAAGCCTTGATAAAATAGCTTTAGAACCTAAGATGTGATTAGATGACTAAAAGAAATTTCATCATAGATGATGGGAGAGAGAAAATAACTGTTGAAGGACATGAGCATAAAAATGTTGCAGTTAAATACTTAATGAAGAGACGCCGAAGTCTACTCATGACTAAAGACCCTCAGAAAGTTGAGGAATTATTCGCTCAACTTCCTTTGAAGATAAAGATCATAGGAAAGCAAATTACGAAAACTTATGATATTAAATGGGAGCGTATCGGCACAGAGGAGTTCTCTGGTGCAAGGTTTGTCTTCACTATCAAAGAATCTGAAACTGCTTAAATAATCATCATTATATTTCTAGTTCAATACTCTAAAGTCAGATTGCTCTGCGAAGAAATCCATGATGAAGGTATGCAAAAAGGGGATTTTCTGCGTTCTTTTGTAACTTTTGCTAAAGTTTAAAAAGCTTAGGAGAGTAAGAATTAAAGATTTGATATATATTCCATCCCTCCAAGATCGTATTGACGCCCCGATCTATGAATGGGTCAGTAAAATTGATCAGAGAGTATTTGCCCTTCCCCATATGCAGAGACCATTCGTTTGGAAGAAAGACCAGATTCGTCTATTACTCGATTCAATAATGCGTGGATACCCTATTGGGGAAATGCTGGTGTGGAATACAAAATGTAGACTTGTTAGAAGATTTTTTATTAAATCATATGATTCAAAAGAAGAACCACTAAAATTCGAGTATGATAAGCAGCCTAGTGATGACATAAAATACTTAGTGCTCGATGGTCAACAACGTCTTCAATCATTGTACTTTAGCTTGCTGGGAACATATGACGGGCAATCTATATATTTCGATATACTAAGCGGCACAAAACCGGATGAAAATGGCATTTTGTATTCTTTTTATTTTTCTGATGAAAAGAATCCATTACATAAACCAACATGGTTACTGTTAAGAGATCTTATATATGCAGATGAAGAGAACTACGTTATCCGTAAAAGGGCAATCTCTCAACTTGAATCTGTTGGTATTCCTCCCAGTGAAAAAGATAAAGAGCTGATTGAACGAAACATTGACAAACTGAGAAAGGTGTTTCGTGAAGACAAAGTACTTCGCGCCTATGTGGTTAGAGACACCTTGGATGAAAACGGTAACGTTGATATAGATAGGATTCTCGAGATTTTTATTCGTGCAAATTCTGGTGGAACCGTTCTCTCAAAATCAGACCTGCTATTTTCGATACTAAAGGTAGATTGGCTTGAATCTGAACAGATATTTACCGACCTCTTGAAAGATATGAATAGCAAAGTAGACGTCGGTTTCGATAAAGATTTTCTTATAAAAACATGTTTGACGCTTATTGGAACCGGAGCGAAGTACAGCGCTGACAAATTTCGGGGTCAAAACAAAAAGAACCTCGAAGCAATCAAAGCAGAATGGCCTAAGATAACAACAAGCGTAGGCTGGACTGTTGATTTTCTAAGAGAAAACTCTCTTGCTTCAAAGGATGCATTACCGAGCAATAACGCCATAATTCCGATGATCTATTACGCTTATGTTAAAGATTGCAAAATAAATGAGAAAGAAAAGCGCATCATTTTCGTTTGGCTTTGCATCACATTGCTAAATAGGCACTTCAGTGGCAATCCAGATAATCTTATCGACAAATGCACCGAGCTTATCAATCAGAACAAAGAAATTTTTCCCAAATCAGAAATAGAAGAATTTGTGCGAACTGACATGAAAAGAGCTACTGGCATACAATTTGACATTCTCAACAAGAAGAGCAAGTCCGCCACGATGTCCAAGAAACTCATTCTAAACCTATTATATCATAGGAGGGCAGTGATCGATTTTCAACCACTTTATTCAGGTAATAAGCCAAACATTGAACATATATTCCCGAAGAGTTTGTTACATGGCAGATTTGAAGAGGAGCTGATTTGGGATATTGGGAACTTACGCTACCTTGGCAGAGATGAAAACCTTTCAAAACTCAATGAACCGCCAAGATCCTATTTATCTACACTGGATAAGTCTAAGCTATCGGTACATTTAATTCCAGACTCCGAAAAATTATGGGATCTAGAAAATTATCCATTGTTTTTAATAGAACGCAAGAAACTGATATCCATTCGATTGGAGGAAGTGCTGAAACTATAATTTAGAAAATTCGTAAAGGGGTAGGAGTATTGGCTGCTAGTTGACGACATATTATTCTTCCTACCTAGCAATATAGTTTGGACATTCCATCTCTTAGCCAGGTAGCGCTTCAGCTCTCCCTTGCTTATGACCTTCTTCCATAAATCCCTCTGTAATTTGCTTTGTCGATAATCTTAAAATCGCTTAAATAATCATTATTATACTTTCTATTTAGTCTTCTTTATCTTATCCATTATATCCATGTATAGAAGGATTAGGTTTGCTATTCTTTCTTGTTTATCCAGATCCTCTTCTCTGCTTAAAGCATCATATAGTCTCTGAATCTTGCTTAGCACTAGCTCTCCTAAATTTGTAGTCAATTCACTTAAAGAACTAATTTCTATAGCACTTATGTCTGATAGATCATCACAGTTTAAGCATAAATCTCTTTTCTTATATCTAACTTGAAGTCCTCCACACTTTGGGCATGCCTCCTTTAGTAGAGTTGCTCCTTTTCTCATGAGCTCTATAGCATCACTAATCTTTCCTTTCTTAGCTTCAGTCAAGGTCTATTTGATATTAGAAGTGATTGATATGTAAACTTTAATATTTAAATATGAAGCTGTTATCCATAATTCTTATTTATTCAGGTTTATAATGATCATAAGAACCTTGGGTGAGGATTATGAGCTCTAAAAGGCATAAGGAGAATGAAGAAAAGCTTACAAAAGCCATCAATACACTACAAACAGTAGCAGATAGCACTATTACTCCAAGAAACATAAGAAAGATAGTCAAAGATTCCATAATCATGCTTCAAGATACAAAGCTGAGCATAGGTGTTAGAGCTGCCAATGCCATAAGCATGCTCGATGAAATCTCTCAAGACCCTAACATGCCATCATTTGCCCGTGTAACTATCTGGTCAGCTTTAAGCACTTTGGAGAGCATAAGAGATTAAAATTAATTCTATTTTAGAAATGTTTTCTAAAAGAATCGAGTTAAGGCTTAAGTACTAATTCAATCAGATGAAGGTTAGGTTTGCATATGCACAAAATTTTCAAATACCCTGTTCAAGAAGGGGTAAATGGTAATGCAATGTGAAATATGTGGTAGTTCTTTAACTGGTCGAACGTTTCTTATTCAAATAGAAGGTGCAACTTTCAGAGTCTGTGGCTCATGCTCAAAGCTCGGATCACCAGTGCGTGAGAAGAAAGCTGTAAAGCCAATAATGCAGAAGCCCATGCCTTCTAGCCATCCATTAAAAGAGCCTTTGCTAGAGCTAAGATATGATTACAATAGAATGATAAAGCAGGCAAGAGAGAAGCTTGGCTTATCTCAAGAGCAACTTGGACACAAGATAAATGAAAAACCATCTGTAATAAAGCTATTAGAGAGCGGTAAGCTCAAGCCTGATGATTTATTGGCAAGGAAGATAGAGCATGCCTTAAAGATAAAACTCCTCATGCCACCTGAGAGTGAATGAAAAATTCCTTAATAGCTTCTAAACCATATCCATTAGGCTTTGAACTCAAAAGAGAAATTCTTGATGATCATTGATTACCTGTTTGGTAAGGGTATAAGCCAAATCATCCCAATAGATAGATTAAATTTCACTTACTCTAAAAGGACTGGCAAGATAAAGAGTGTATTATTGGATGATAAATTAATAGCAACTTTTCGTTCTGATGGAAGCATAGCATTAACTATTCATGGAGCAGAATTGTTAGTAAAAAATCCTAAATTTGCTGAAAATTGTGTAGTAGTAAAGGATGAGGCAAAAGATTTCATAGCAATGGGAAGATCAGTATTTGCAAAGCATGTCTTAAGCTGTGGAGATAGAATAAAGCCTAAGTCTGAAGTTGTTATCGTTGATACTGATGGCAATGTAATAGCTGTTGGTAAAGCTTTGCTATCAGCTAAGATGATGAGAAATTTCAAATCAGGAGTTGCAGTAAAGGTCAGAAAAGGCATAAAAACTTATAATGATATAGTCTAATTATTAGATTAAATGAAGATCAGCGATAGACAAGCTAGAAGAATGCTGGAGAGGATGGGTGTTGATATTGAGCCAATACAAGAAGTGAAAGAAGTAATCATAAGGACTAGTAGCAAGGATATAATCATAAAAAATCCTAATGTATCTGAGATGAAGGCTAAAGGGGTTAGAGTATTTCAAGTCATGGGAGAATCCATTGAGGAGAGGGTTATAGAGGCACCTAAGTTCACTGAAGAGGATATTCTTTTGGTTGCTCAGCAGGCTAATGTATCAAGAGAAGTTGCAGCAAATGCTTTGGCTGAATCGAATGGAGACTTAGCAAAAGCAATATTGAAGCTGACATCTTAAAGTTTTAGCAATGAAAGCTAAGTTCATTGAAGAAGATTCTTTTAGTTTAGCAAATGTTTTAGCTGAATAGAAGAATTATAGAGCATTACAAGCAATTTTCCGCTTTACTTTAGGATCTCAGCTCCTTTATTTCTTGCCTTTGTTATCAATACTTTTCCCCCTATTTCTCTCATACCTTTTTCAGCAGCTTTAGCTATTATGTAAGCCTTTTTCTCATTATCAACGACTGTGTAAAGAGTAGGTCCAAAAGAGCTTAATCCTACACCATAAGCACCAGCTTCAGCCATTATCTTCATAATCTCTTTCACTTTATCAGATTGAAGATTCACTTCTATCTTCTTAAAGCCTATATTTTGTATTTTTGATATAGCATCTCCAAACTCAGATATATCTCTCTCAGCAACTGAGGGTAAGAGCTTCATAAGGATTATATGTGATAAAGCTTGAACTTCATCGATAGGTATTGGACAGTATTTAGAGAAAAGCTCGACCTCAATTGAGCCATGAATTCTTTTATTTAATCTTGGCATGGCTAAAACTACTAACCAATCATCAGGAAAATCTAATCTTGAGATCACTGGGGGAGGAGGAGCTTTGGAGGCTGATGATGGAAGAAATTTTTGCTTCTGTTTATTAGCACCAAATGTATGCCCTCCATCGATGATGAAACCACCAGCCTCAAAGGCAGCAACACCTATCCCTGATGTCCCGCCTCTTCCAACAATTTCAGCCAACTCTCTAGGGCTAATATGAATTCTATGTAAGTTTGTTATAGCAAAAGCAGTCCCTAATGATAACTGAGTGCCAAAACCAAGACCGATATGCTCATCATACTTTTCAAGAATTCTTATATGCAATCCACCTTTTAAATCATAATTCTTTAAGGTTCTTTTTGCTGCCTCAAGAGCTCTACCACTATCATCTCCCTCAACTATTATACCACTATCTATAAGCTCTGCTTCTAGAGTAATGCTTGGCTCTTCTAATGCTATACCAACTCCACCATCTATTCTTCCTAGATTACCATTTAAGTCAATGAGGGTTATGTGCAACCTTGATGGCGTTTTTACTCTAATCATAGTCATTTCTTTTAATCAAAGAATTAATTAATATTATCGTGAAAATAATACCAGACTATATAGATTACGTGATAGTAGCCACAAGATTCATTAATCTCACTCAATATGGAATTAATAAGAAAGGAGTATGGCATAAAAGTGCTAAGTTTTAAGGACATAGTTGGATAAAATGTTAATGAAAGGTTATGGTAACTTTTCTTTCTTTATAGTTGATGGTCATGCTTGAGGATTTCAGCATGTTCGCTCCGATCAAGGCATCTGTTCCATCAGTTAATATTACCTCAGCTCGTCGTTTTAGAGTGTTAAGTTCAACATTACATGAGTATACGGGGACTCTTTTTCTAGAGCCGTCGGCCAGCTCAACTTCATGGACATATTCAAGGATTAGCCCAATTTGAACGGCTAGGGTTATGGGTATGCACAGGTCTCCATTGAAGCCCGTGTCCACTATGGCTTCAAGTTCAATAGTTCCTCTTAAGCCTGCCACTTTAATTTTAAGTCTTGGGCATAAAAGTTCGTCAATGTGTCCTTCGATGGTTGTCAAGTGTGTAGCCTCAGTAAAGGATTCTGGCTACCCTGTATCCTATTCTCTTCACGTAAAAAACGCTTTCTGGGTGTTTTTCACGAGCTTTATCCACAGCCTCTAAAGGAGATTGGGCGATGGTGTAATCGCCGCTGTCTGCTTCTATTGCTATAAATAGCCCTCGATATTTTTCTTCCACCTCATCCCGTATATTATTATAAATATCTTCACCCTTCGCAGCGAGCTCATCTAAGCTATATTTAGTGGTCCTCAGCGTACCCATGACATTCTTTCCTCATTTTAGAATCGATGTGGCTTTATATTATACTTTTGTAACTTATTGTGTAGCCTTACAAAAAGTCTTTAGACCCACTTAGATTCTAAAAAAGTTTAAATCCCACAATGTTTAAAATAATGCCTAAGTGGAAATGAGCATTCTAGAGATCGATAACAAAGGAAGGCTGACGCTACCCAAGAAGATTAGACAATCCTTTAACATAGGGAAAAAAGTACTCATTATAAATGCTGGAGATCATCTTAAAATAATCCCACTACCCTCAGACCCGCTAAGAGTCCTTCATGGCGCATTTAATACCAAGAAATCATTTAAAGAGCTAAGAAAACAAGCAGAACTAACCGCTCAAAAAGTAGCAGAGGAAGAAAGGAGCTAAACATATGCCACTACTAGAAAACGACGCCATCTTCTCATATCTAAACGAGTACGATCCTAACCATGTGGTTGCTGAAAGAATCTTCCAAAAACTACAAAAAGGAGAAATTAAAGTGGAAATCTCCAGTGTAAGCCTTATAGAAATGGAGCTAATATACCGAAGCGAAAAAATGGAGTACAAACTTCTAGAAGACTTAGCAGCGTTGGCAGCCTTACCAAACGTAGAGTATGTTGAATTAACGCCAGATGTGGCTGTCGCAAGCGTATATCTAAGACAGACTCTAAACCTAACATTCTTCGACTCACACTATGCTGCCACTGCACTGAACCTTGACGGAAAAGTCGTCTCCTTCGACCAAGCATACGATAAAGTACCGGGCTTAACACGCATCAAACCAGATAGTATTTGAATTAGGATTTGAGTGAGAATTTTCATTCTAGATTTTTACATTACCAGTACATTTAAAAAATTTGATAAATATGATCAATTCAACAACTTTCATTCCTTTATCTATCTCTTACCCATAAGTGATTTAATGGAAAAGATTTTATTTATCTTATTTTTTTAATAATTGGATTGGCGATTAATGAGCTTAAGAATTCAGAGGCTAAAGAGCTTTCTGATTTACATGAGAAAATATTTAGAGATAATACAAAATTTTTGATCTTAAAGTTCTTATCTCATAGAGATTGTGCATCAATTAGAGAGATAGCTAGAAATGTTGGGATGAGCCATAAGAACTTATCAAAGTACTTGGACTTTTTAGTCGATAATGGTGCCCTTGAAGTTGTTTATACTAGCCCAAATATAAAATTGTATAAACTATCTCAAAAGGCATCCATATTCAAGAAGTTCTTAAAGTAGCTTTTAATCAAATATCGATATTTTTAATTCATTTTTATTATTGACCATATTTATTTGATATATTCTATCACAATATGGACACTCTGGCTCAAAGTCTTCAGCTATGAAATCCTTTCCACATTTACAATAAACTTTAAATCTTATATGATTTAGCTCAACTCTCATTAGTTCTGTCAATGAACTCTTTTTCATACTATCACAAATGATGAATTTATCTAATAATTCTTATGGTCAATTAAAATAGAGCGTATGTCTATCATTTTAGATGATTGCTAATCCTATTCGATTTGAGTTATCTTCAATTCTATTCCCTTTGAGCTACCATAAATTTGAATAGAATACTTCTTATCACAGTATGGGCACTCTGGCTCTAAATCCTCTGCTATGAAACTCTTACCACAATTACAGATTATTTCTAATGAAATAAGCCTCAGCTCAGTCTTAGCCAATATAATTTTAAAGGATTTAAGAATTTCTAAATTTGATGCTCCATTTGGTACAAAAAGGTGCCATGTGTTACCCAATTGTCATATTATCCCTTGCTGATTTACCATTAGCATGTCTGATTTAGATCGTAATCAGATAGTTCGGGGGACTAAAAGGGGATCAGCCCCCGTTAAAGCGAAAGCGATGATAGCTCCCCAATATTATTAGGAGGTAAATTGAAAAATGGAAGCAATAGTAAATAGAAAGGTACTGTCAATCTTCGCTGTTGCAATGTTTCTAATGTCGATGGTTGTAGTCGCAGTACCTGTAGTAGCTTACAAAGGAGGAGTTCCGGCACCTGGAGAAAATCACAATGTCGCAGAGTTGGGGGCAGCTCCCGCTGAGTGGGGAAAACATATTGAAGGATCATCAGGATGGGTTAAGTACTTCAAGACAGGAGATGGATTCAAGGGAGTAATCCAAGTTAGAGGACTAGAGCCAAACCACGAATACACTTTATGCATTAATGGTAAACCAGATATGCCTGGGACGCCTAGCGAATATTATGCTGCTGGCATTATTTTCTACGACTATGACGCCCCCACTCATACTAATTGGGGAACAACTCCTGGCGGTGCTTGGGGTGCTGAAGAATTTTGCGACTTCTGGTTAATCATAACGGATGATGAAGGCAACTATGGGGGAGACTTCTACAAGGTCTTGCCTCCTGGAACTTATGATGTGAAATTCTTCGTAAAGGACGCACACGCATGGTGCATCTATGACACCACGGGAACATGGAAAACGATAGTATTATACAATGACTATGTATCGTTCATAATAGAGTAACCTAAACTCCTCCATTATTTTTTTAATCAATAGCGTTTTACTATCTAATTTTATGCCCTTCCTCATCTATCTCTTTATTCCTAATTCTAGTAGAATTGCTCCTTGCTTGCTTTAATTGAATTGCATAGTCATCTATATGCCAATTTTCTATGCCTTAAGTTATAGAGTATGATAGTTTTCTCATTTTCATCTATTACGTATATTTTATATGAAAGTTTAGAGATAAGAAAAGCAGTAAATGATCATGGAAAGGGCTAAGCATTACTTGGATTTGAACCGTAAATACCTTGAAGAGGGAGAGAGCCTCTTAGTTAAGGGCGATTCAGCACAGGCTAGCGAGAAGCTCTGGGGCGCCTCGGCAGAAATCGTTAAGGCTGTAGCAGTGCAGAGGGGACTAGAACTAAAAACTCACGCTGATTTATGGAGCTTCACAACAAAGCTAAGTTCTGAGCTGGGCGACCCCGAAATCCTCACATTTTTCGCTGCAGCAAACTACTTACACCAAAACTTCTACGAGAACGCCATGACACTTGAAGCCGTAAAAGCAAGCGCCCAAGCAGTTAAAAAATTTATTAAAAAAGTTGAAAAACTACTGACCAAACGCTAACCCTTCAGAGACAGCACATACAGCATTAACATATTAAACCTGAACGGGAGTCCCTCTCAAAGGAAGCTAGATATAGGAAATGCTTCATTTATCCTTATAGTATCTTAGCCTCATGTATTATGTTATAATATCTTGATAGCATCAAATCTCCAAATTTTATATTAAAAGCATCAGTCATTCCATCATTAGCATTAATAATCTTAATAGATGTTATCTCTTGTTATGGAAGATGGCGGAGTTCTCCCGTAGATTCTAAGAATTGCTGGGCGACTTGAGGGTTAATTCTTCCAAGCCAAATATGGATTCTCTTTAAGATACGAGGTAAACCACTCAGAAGTAGCTTTTCCTTTTCCCATTTTTGCATCTTTTCACGATGTTCTTCTTGAATGGGGGATTGTGGATGAATCCCTTCCACTTCGCTTATCTTTAGAAGTCTTCGGTCATCAGAGGCTAGAGAAGGTATACCTGAGTTTAAGCATGCTTGGATTAGTAGGCTATCATTGACATCCAAATCGTAGTCAATACATCTTTTCAGCGCTACTTTGGCATCCTGAGGCCTTATTTCTGTGAAAATTAAGGGAGACTTGAAGAGTGAAAGAGCCTTACTGGATGCCTCCTCTCTCTCAACACCATAAATCCTTCTCAAGACGAAATAGACCTCGAAAGGCGTCAAAGTAGTGGTGTAAAAAGAGTATCTTTTGTCTCTTATCAGTGAATCACAGACTTGGGAGGCTGGATGATCCTCTAAGATTGAATAAACGATAATATTAGTATCCAGTACTTTCTTCAGCATTTACATCATCCAAGGATTATATCATCAATCGATAAACTCTCTAAAGATACGGTAAGAGCATTGCTCCAATCAACTTTGATCTTCTTAGAAAGTATCTCATCCCAACTCTTATCCTTCTTAGGTCTTAGAATTATGCCCTCTTCCATCTCCAAAATCTCAACTTCATCATTCAATCCTTTCTTCTCTCTTAAAGACTTTGGAATGATTATTCTTCCTTGGCTATCTATTTTTACCACTTCCATCACCATCACCATTTAAGAAGACTTTGTTTAAAAACTTTCTTTGAATAATATCCGTTAAGTATTTCCTGAAGAAAATCGATGAGCTTTATATCAATATAGTAGTTCTTAATGATACAGTAAAGACAGCATACTTAATAAGCCCAAAGACCTACTACAGGTTAAGGAGAAAGAAATGGGTACAACGTCTTTATTAGATTTGAATATCAAGCGAATACTCTCTAACGCAGAGACACTAACAGGCATCAGACTCCCAACAGAAGTGATCGAGGTATCGCTCGTGCCAGGAGAGGATGTTCTGCACGTGAGGTTCAAGGAACCAAGCGAAACTGAGTTCGGAGAGCCAGTACACCCTCTGATCCATCTCTTTAGAGATGCAAAGACAGAGGATGTAACAGCCATAGAAGTAGTAGAAGTCATGAAGCTCGAGACATTAACCAAATCAAAAGGACATTCGGCTTCTCCTCCCTGAAGGAGCTTGAAGAAGCTCGAAAGGAAATAGCCAAAGGCTCTGGCGTAAATCTTGAAGACTTAATTAAAGAGCTAGGCTGAACTATTTGTTTCAAATAATCACCTCCCAGAGAGCTAGAAAGTCCATCAAGAATCTCCCTGAGCATTATAAACGAAGGATCATCTATATGCTAATTTTCTATTCCTTAAGTTATAGAGTATGATAGTTTTCTCATTTTCATATATTACGTAATAATCCTATAATCTCCTATCCTTATACTCCATTTACCTGATAGTTCTCCTCGAAGAGGCTTTCTGAGTCTACATTATAAAAGTGTGGGAAAATAATATATGCTGGGAAGAAAACATACTTAGATGCAGATAAGGTAATTGGCATGGTCGAAGCAGCTTTGCTTATTGAAAAAAAGACATTTAATGAGATGGTTAGATTTGTAATGAAGGCTATGAAGGAAGGCGTTCCGGAGGATGAAATCTGGGCGACTCTAGAAGTGATGTCTAGCAAAGAGCTTCAAGCAGACATTGCTGAAGGTTTGAAGGAGATTCGTGAAGGAAAGGTGATGAGGTTCAGAAGCGCCAAAGAAGCGCTGGAGTGGCTTAAGTCCTAAGCTCTGGGATTTAAAGTGCATTCTTTTTGGACCGCCAAGTTTGCGGGAACCTTCAAGAGAGGCTACGGGAGACTCGACGAAGAAACAAAGAGAAGAGTAGCGACTGCCATAGAAAGGTTGTTAGCCAGCAGCAATCCAAGGAAAGAGGGGCATATGCTTCACGGACCATGGAAAGGATGCTATTCATGTGAAGTGGGATTGAAGTATCGATTGATATACAGGGTAGATTTTGAAAGAAAAGAAATAGAGTTTTTAGCAGTAGGCAGTCATAAAATCTATTAAGCATTCAGCGATAGGAGCTCTCCACACTAAGTAAAGCTGGATATCGAGCTTACGAAATTCTTTCTTAAAGCTTCAAGTAACTTTGAGTCTATATTTCTCCAGATTTTTTCAGCTTTTTAATATTTTAACATATTGTGGGCGTTTCAGCATCTATTAAAGGAAGCTCGATACAGGGAATACTTCATTTATCCTTATAAGCATCTTAGCCTCATGTATTATGTTATAGTATCTAGATAGCATCAAATCTCCAAATTTTATATTAAAAGCCTCTGCAATTTCATCATCAGCATTAATAATTTTAATAGATGTTATCTCTCTTCTTGTCTCAATCTTATGCTTAATTAAAATCTTACCTATAGGTATGTCTGCTGAAGTCAAGTCTCTTTTTATATTTTCATTTAATCCCATAATAGGAGTCCATGACCTTGCAAATATCAATGCCTTATCATCAGGGTTCTTTAAATGAACCACTCTATAGTTCACAATCTCTCCAGATTTTATCTTCAAATCTTTAGCCAAATCTTCATCAGCCTTTATAGATGTTTTAATCTTTGTTTTTATCACAACAGACTTTTTAGTCAAGACTTCTAATATTCTTGTAACTGAGCCATCAGTAGTAAGCAGTATCTTTTGAACATCTGACAATTTGAAGCCTATCTTCTTCTCTATATCATTTATTGCCTTTAGCATCTCATCAATCTTCATGCCCTTCAATCTTTTCATTATCTCATCATTGATATGAATTAGAAACTTAAGAACTATGCTATTACGTAATACATAAATCAAGGAAAAGCCAATCCAATCTTGATACTTTTGTCTGATCTTGAAGGCTTGACTAGAAGGCTGATAGCTAAAGGAATGAGAATAGAAGAAGTGAAGAATAGATTAATAGATGAAATATTAATCTATAAAGACAATCTAAGCAATAAATCTGCTGAAAGAATTGCCAATGCCATTATAGATGAAGTTAAAGATTCTAGCAATATTCCAAAATCAAATATTGTGAAATTAATAATAGATTATGCAAAATCAAGAGTTAATATGGGATTAATGGGAGTTGGCTCAAGGGGAGAGGGAGACTTCTTTGTTCATAGAAAATTGGCTGAGATAGCAGGAAAGCCTACTAGCAGTAGAGCATTACTATATCCATTATATCATGATGATGCAGGAGCCATAGAAGTAAAAGGAAGAGTTTTAGTTGCTGCTGTAGATGGTATGCACTCTAGGCTTAGCGATTTTCCCTTCTTGGCTGGCTTTCATGCATCTAGAGCCACTTTAAGAGATGTTTACGTTAAAGGAGCTAAACCTGTTGGCATGTTCATAGATCTTCATCTTGCTGATGATGGAGATGTTGGAAAACTCTTCGACTTTGAGGCAGGGGTTAGCGCTGTATCTATGCTCACTAATACTCCTATCTTGACAGGTAGCACACTGAGAATTGGTGGAGACATGGTAATAGGTGATAGGATGACTGGTTGTGTTGGAGCTTTTGGTATAGCTGAAGATGAATCTATGCTTGCTGCAAGGCATAAAGTAAAGCCTGGTAGTGCTATATTGATGACAGAGGGTTCTGGTGGAGGTACAATTTGCACAGCAGCCATATACTCAGGAAGGCATGATTTGATTTTAGAAACTTTGAATATTCAATTCGTAAAGGCATGTAGAGCATTGTTGGATTCAGGTTTGATCAAGAAGATTTATGCTATGACAGATGTTACAAATGGAGGTATAAGAGGAGATGCAACTGAGATTTCAAGGCTATCAAATATAGCCCTTTACTTCGATGAAAAAGAGATTAGAAGCTTGGTCAATCATAATGTTTTAGAGTTGCTTGAGAGTAGAGGCATAGATTATCTTGGCGTTTCTTTAGATGCTTTGATGATATTCACTCATGAAGATTACGTTAAAGAAATAATAGAAGAGGTTAGAAGAGCTGGAGTAAGAATAAGAAAGGTTGGATTCGTTAAAGATGGCATGCCTAAAGTAGCTTTGATTACTCCTGAAGGAGAGAAGGACTTGAATTTAAAGTTCAGAGAATCAGCTTATACAAGGATAAAGAAGGTAGTAGGTGAAGAAGCACCTTATGGTCTTGATGAGTTGAAGGTTAAAGTTGAAGAGAATGCTAAAAAGGCTATTGAGAAGAGAGATTTTATTGTTAAATACATAAGATCATTAGATTAAAGCACTACTGGAGGAAGGCTAAGAAGTAATCTTGATATGCAAAGAATGAAAAGGGATGGATTAGGTTATTGTTAAGTAAAATGGAGGTATGAAGCATGAGATTAAGCAGGGAAAAGCTAAGGAAAACTCGGGATGAGATAAGTAAGATGAAGATGCCTAAGATTAAGTTTCAAAGACTGACTGAGGAAGAAAGGCATGCTATAGCTGATGCTTTATCATTCTTAATAGCTTGGGAGATGGAAGAAAGCAACGTATTCTTGGAAGAAGGATATCAAGATATTGCTCAGGAATTTAGACAAAAAGCCGATGCTCATCATAAATTGTGGGAGAAGATAACTGGGACAAAGGAATAACTCTCATTCACTAGTCTTATCATAATGAGTTAGGCAATGCCATACACTCTATAATGGGAACTTACCCGCCTTTTACACCTATTATAAATAGCCAGATGAGTACGCTTATTATAAGAACAGTCAAGCCTGATATAACGTAAAGACTTGGTGCTTTTTTTGCACCAGTCCTTCTCCCACCTAAATACATAAGATAGATTCCTGATGTACCAATTATAATTGCGAAAAGGTTCAAAAAAGTCTCCACAAGGCTTTGAATTCTGAAAGAGGGTACGATTGTATAGTCGGAGTAATATTGACCTTCCAATAAGGCATTTATTATGCCAGCGAATAAAAATAAAAGAGCAAGCATATAGGCTATTTCTATTAATCTTCTTAGGCTAAATATACTGTATAATCTAATGAGCCTTTTCTTGCCTATTAATTGCTTTATCCTTTCTAAAACAATGTAGTAAAAGCCTAAAAATCTCTTTTTTATCCCCATTCTATTCCCTCCAAACGCTAAATGATATTAAGCATTATGAATTTCTTAGTTTTAAGCATTATCAACACCTTGTATTTTAGATGCATTCTTATTTGAAAGGTTTGACTTCGTTGGGCATTTAGGATCAAGGCACATAGTAAAAGTTCTCTTCCCTTTTCTATTGACTTGAATTATTGGGGTTAAGCACTTTTCACATACTCTACCTAAAGGAGTTATCTTTGCGCTTTGTGGCAATGGGTATGAATTTTTGCAATTAGGGTAAGAACTACATCCTACAAATACCTTTCCGCTTTTTCTTGATCTGATAATCCTTAGTTCTCCTTTGCATTTCTGGCATATACCAAGCCTTCTCTCTTCTTCTCTAGAATCCATCAAGCCCTTTAACAATGCTTCTCCCATCCTTCTCTCATTTCTTTTTATCTCGTTAAGAATCTCCATCAAGAAATCTATAGCTTCTTCGATTACTTCATCCTTCTTTCTCTTCTCTTGCATTACAAGCTCCATCTCTTCCTCAAAATTTCTTGTCAATTCCTCGCTTATTATCCTTGGACAAAAATCTCTTAACACATTTGTGACCATCTCGCCCAATTTTGTGACCTTTATGCTCTTTCCTGAAATGTAATTTCTCCCATAAAGAGTTTGAAGTATCTCAGCCCTTGTGGCTCTAGTGCCAAGATTCCTCTTCTCCATTTCTTTTATAATAGACCCTTGACTATATCTATCTGGAGGCTCTGTCCATTTCTCAAGCATATCTATCTTCAAATTCTCCAACCTTTGACCTATTTTAACCTCTGGCAAAATTTGCTCTTCAAGAGTAGTGTAAGGAGAGTAAAATCTTGCCCAGCCTAATGAAATATTCCTCCTCCCTATTGCTATAAAATTATTCTCCTTTATGGCTAAAGTCAAGTTTATACTCTCTCTTATAGCAGGATCAGCAAAAGTAGCCATGAACCTTCTTACAACTAAATCATAGACTTTCCTCTGCTGAGCAGTGAGCTTTCTTAAGTCTGGGACTTCAGAAGTTGGGTATATGGCAGGATGGGCAGGGTCCTCTTTAGGTCCTTCATGAGGGATCAATTTACTCCTTTTTAGAAGATCATTACATAGTTCGTTGTAATACTCTATAGATGATAGAGCCCTCAATATCTTTTCATAACCTATTCCTATAGGCAACTTCTGACTCGATGTTCTTGGGTAAGATATGGCACCCATCTGATACAAGCTCTCCGCAAGATCAAGGGTCTGAGAAGGAGAGAATTTGAATTGAGAGTAAGCCTCAGACTGTAAATCTGTTGTATTGAATGGGTAAGGAGGCATTTGCCTATACTGTCTTTTGGCAATATCCTTTACTATCACATCCTTTCCTTTACACTCTTTTAATACTCTATCAGCTTCATCCTTATCCCAAAATTGGCCTTTCTCATGCATAGCTATTATTTCATTATCATCTACTTTACAATGTAACTCTAACTGCCAGTATGGCTTTGAAACGAATCTTCTTATCTCTAACTCTCTTTCTAAAAGTAAAGCTAATGTTGGACCTTGCACTCTGCCTGTTGAGAGAATCTTGAAACCTTTCTCTGCCTGGTTCTTCATAGCTAAAGTCAAGGCACGAGTTAAGTTCAAACCCCAAAGCCAATCCAGCCAATGCCTAGTCAAGCCAGCTTCTATCTGACCAAAGTCTAAATGATTCGACATATTCTTATAAGAATCTATAAGCTCTTCTCTCGTCATTGCGCTAAACTTCATTCTCTTTGCATCTTTGGCATCACATATAAACTTCAGAATATTTGAGCCTATAACATCCCCTTCTGTATCATAATCACAGCATACAATGAAATCTGATGCATCTTTTGCCACATCTTTTATGGCTTCAAAATATCTCTTAGAGAAGCTTGATTGCTTTCTTACTTCAAAGCTAGGTCTCCATTCAGCATCAAAAATAGGATAAACCCACTTCCCTCTTTCAATAGGGCTTAAGTTGAAGAGGTGCCCTACTGCTGCTACAATTAAATGCCTCTTATTATTTCTTATAAATTCATAATAATCTACACCTTGATCAGTTACAATTCTCTTTAAAGTTCCATCCTCTGCCAAAGATTCTCCTATCTTTCTCATAGCGTCTGGCTTTTCTGCTATCAATAAAGTGTATCTCATCGAATCACCTGCTGAATCATCAAAATGATTTCAATTTAGGAATAAAATCCTCACTATATGGCATTTTACTTTTTATTTTTCTATCGGTTCTATCTCCACTATAAAATCTCGAAGAGACAAGGGCTCGCCACACTTTTTGCACCTACCATTGTAGAGCTTCAAAATTTTACTTGCATACTTTAGATCCATCCCAGAGTACAAAGATGCACCACAATTATCACAAACTATTTCGAAAGGCAATTCCATTTTTTGACCAAAAAGAAGGTAGAATAAAAATAATTTGGTTATATCACTTCAACCTTACATATAATTTTGTTTACTATTTTTCTTATTAAAGAACTGGCTAGATTTGCCTTCGAAGATAGATCGATTTTTATATGCTAGTCCTCTTACATATAGGCATTCATCATAATCAACAGTCATCTGCTCATGATCTATGGGCTTATCATGTAATTTTATACCAGTATTTCTAATTATGACTATAGGTGTCCCTTCATCAGCCTCTCCCATTATCAATTGAGCCCCTGCACTTATATCATCAGCTAAAGCACGTAAAGTAACTCTTAATATGTTGTTGAAAAGGTCTTTTCTTCCCCTCTCATCCTTGACTGGATCAAAGCCAGCCACTCCTATAGCTATCCCAGTTGTGCCTGACCTTAATGGTAACAATCTGCTATCTGTTATCACTATCCCGACCTTCTTCCCAGATTCTAAGAGTATTCTTCTTCTCAGCATCTCAGCCTTTCTAAAGGGCACTCTTGGGTAGAGTATAGCCCAGCCTTCTTGCACATTAGATCTATCTATCCCAGCGTTAGGAGTGAAAACACCATCCTTTATAGACAAAGCGAAGCCAGGCATCCCTGCAAAGACAGAATCAGCCTCTCTCAATATTAACTCAGCAAGATTGCTTGGCATGTGAGTCGTTGATGCCAAATCTTCAGCCTCAGGGCTTGGGATTACATCTGATAATCTTACCAATCTACCCTCTGACATAGCCACAAACTTGCTCGATATCACTATAATATCTCCATCTTCCAATCTTTCGCCATTTTTTTCCACTTCATCTAAAATAGTCTTAAATAGGTCGAATCTTTTCTTCTTCACACTCAAATGAATAGGTATGTATTTAACACTCATATTCTTAGCCAATTCTTAATGCTCACTCTAGTCTTATAGGTAGTTTGAAGGTTTTGCTAATAAATGCGTTATTCTCATGCTTTATTACGTTGATCTCTATATGATCAAAGATTTTATTCAACTTTAAAACTGTCTTGGATTTTAACAAAGCTCTACCACCTGTTGGGGAAGTGAGCCAAGGCTCAGCTTGCTTAACTCTCTTCGCCCTTATCATGCTTGTTACTATAATAGGCATATTGAATCTCTTCGCTAAACTTTGTAATAAACTCAGATAAACGCTTATCTTTCTGTTGACATCTGATGGTGCCTTACTATCAAGAAGATAGTATAGGGTAGTTATAGAATCTAATATTATGAGCTTTACATAAGGTGAGGAGAGAGAGCAAGCATAAGCCATATTCTTCTCAACATCTTCAATATCAGGTCTTAAGATGAGCAAATTATCCAAATTTTTGGTATCATGAATGATTAAATTCAAAAAGGCTGAAAAGATGGTATCAAAATCAATGTAAACTACTGACCCTTCCTTTAAAGCAGTATCTACTGTATTGGCAATGAACAATGTTTTGATGAAGCTATCCTCGCTTAAAATCACATTCAAAGCCGATCTTTCCAGTATCAATGAACAATCATTAGGTTCTATAGATATAGTGCCTCCTAAAGGCAACTTTTCCATCACTTCTATGAGGCTCTCACGATTCGAAAAGACCATCTATTTCCTTTCATATTTTAACAATCAATTAACCCTTTTGTTCGTCTTAACCAAAACTTTTATTATAATCAAATAAATAAAAGATAGTGAGAGAATATGATAACTATCGAGAAAAAGAGTCTAGACAGGCCAGATAATACTACGAAGCCGGGGGAGAAGTTAAAGGTTGAGGTTGTTACAGTCGGAGGTCTCACATTTCAACGAGTCACCGCAGAACCTGGATGGCGATGGTCAAAACACCTGAAGTCAGTTGTAAAGACTGAAAGCTGTCAAAAACACCACCTTATTTATGTGATCTCTGGGAGGTTACACGCACGCATGAGTGACGGGAAGGAAGAAGAATTTGGTCCAGGCGATATAGGGGTGGTACCTCCTGGACATGATGGATGGGCTGTCGGAAACAAACCTGCAGTTTGGCTTGAGATCCCGCACTAAAGGTATAAAAATTACTGAAATTTAAAAGGTTGGACGAATACAAACTCTACTTATCTTTCACAAAATCAAAGCGTATACGTGAAGGTTTGTTAGAGTGTAACACATTTATCTTACCTATAATCATCTAATTAGATGCAATAGCATCTCTATGGTGATATTTTGCCCCATGAAATAGCCGTAATGACCCTTGACGGTAGGGCTTACTACAGAATCATGAATATGCTGAAGGAGATGGGGCTAAAATTCCATAATGTAATGCCAGGAGAGGTTTTGAGTCCAAGCGTAAGGCTCGTCATAACCACCGAGAAAGAGAAGAATCTGATAAGCCATGATAAAGTCCTATTTTTGGAAGAGTTGAGTAAAGACCCTTATCTTGCTAAGGAGAGGATCATCGATAATCTTTACAGCAATAGTGATGAATCCATAATCATAGGCATCGATCCTGGAAAGAGGATAGGCATAGCTGTCTATTATAGGCAAAAAGAGTTGATGGGAGATGTTTTAAATTCTGTAGATGAAACTATAGCCAAAGTTGTAAGATTGATGATGAGCACTCATGCCAAAAAGAAGATCATCAGAATTGGCAATGGTGAACCAGAGATGGCAGAGAAGATAGCCAATGAGCTATCAAAGCGCCTTAAGAATACAATAATCGAGCTAGTGGATGAAAGAGGAACATCCTCCCTCTCTAAAATAAAGCCCAGCAAGAAAGTTGTAAGAGATCAAAGATCGGCTATGATCATAGCTCTTAGGCAAGGAAAAAGGTACTTTGGAGACTAAATCATACAAGCTAAATAAGGGCGAGGTTTTACTTGTAAGAGGTCCAGCATCAGTTAAGGCTGAGAGTAAGGGCTCTTCTGTTTTAGGCATCCATATAGAGATTGGCGATAAGATAGTTGTAAGAAAGAACAAAGTTCTACCCTTTGAAGCTGATGAAGATGTTTCTTTGATAGTGGCTTTGGGAGAAAAGGGTGAGAGCTGGATAACTCATGATAAAGTTGGTATGAGAATATGGAAAGATTTAGAAGAAAAAGTCTTCACAAATTTTGAATCAGGTAAAAGGAAATTGATGATAATAGGAGAAACAGACTCAGGAAAATCTACTCTCACATCTTATCTAGTCAATATAGCTTTAATGAGAGGTTTAAAGGTTATAATCATAGATGGAGATATAGGCCAAGGCGACTTAGCACCACCAGGCTGTATAGGGGCTACAATTGTAAGGAATAAGATTTATGATCTTAGAGATTTAAGAGCAGAAATATTTGGCTTTTTAGGATTCACTTCTCCTCGATATGTTAGAGATTTGATAATAAAAAGAATGAAGAAGACTATTTCTTATATAGAAGAGAGAGAGCATGATTTGTGCATAATAAATACTGATGGCTATGTTACTGATGAGGGCATGGACTATAAGATCGATATGGTTCATGAGCTTAAACCTGACATTGTCATTTGCTTTAAAGAGATAGATAAAGAATTGTTCAAAAGGTTCAAGGATTTTGATAATGCTCCTATAGTGATCTCTGCAGATAAGCCTGAGGGAGTTGTAAAGAGTCTTTCTGAGAGAAGTGAGAGAAGGCTGAGCCAGTACTTTCGATTTTTAAAAGATGGGAAGGATTTGAGAATTGGATTAAAGAAGATCAGGCTGAGCTTTATGGGAGATTTTTATGAGAATAATCTATCTGACATTGAATTAAAAGAAATTGTTCAAAGATTATCCTCAAATATATTATTTGCAAAGAGAGCTGATAATAAAATGATTGTGTTTAGATCAGATATAAATGATGTGATAGAGATATCTGGTAGATTCACAATCTTCAATCAAAGCAGTTTAAAGGGCATGTTTGTAGGATTAGGTTCTAATGATGTTTTTGGCTTTGCTCAGATAAATAAATTGCATCAAAATCAAATAATAACTATAAATACAAATTTCAAGGGCAAATTCGATACTTTATTCTTGAGCACTATAAGAATCTCTCCAGATCTAAGAAATGAAGCTATATTGCCTATTGTAAGGAAGAATTAATAGTTCAAAAGTTTACAGAATGGTTTCTAAATGTATGTAGGTGGGGTTGAGATTGAGAAGAGGGTTGCTCTCACCTTGCCAGCATTTCTTATGGCATGAGTTAGAATAGATGGGAAGCATATAACATCCCCCTCACTTAAGGAGTACTCTTTTCCATTAATTTCTGCTAATACCTCTCCTTGCAGGATTATGTGGACTTCGTGACCTAAATGCCTGAGCGGTCCTTTTGTGGCACCAATTTCTAATGTGGTGAGCACTGCCTCCAATATATCTGTCTTCAAAAGCAGATTACTTATTATACCATTTATTTCAACAGCCTTAATCTTCTCACCCTTTCTTGAGATGATTACTTCACTCAATTTCCTTAGCCTTTCCTCTATCTTGCAAATACTCAATAAATGGCTTTGATAATGTTCCTATAGGCTTACCAGTTTCAATCTCCTCTATCCTTGCTCTTGCATCTATACCATCTTTCCAAGCATCTTCAGCTATCGACCACAAACCATTTGTCATTTCTATACTGTTAGAATATATCCCTACGTCTGGCATCTCTTCCACTGGAGCCCATGTAAAACCAGACTCTTCATCTGTAAGTATGGCTCTGATAGGTAATTGATCTATATGCCTGACTTCAAACTGTTCAGATAGCTCTTTTACCATCATAAAATTCTCTTTGTCAATCTGAGTCAAGAAGCGAATTCTTACTCCTCTTTTCTTTAACTCAGTATTTATTAATGAGAAATCATGTATGATAAGCCTAAGAGTGTTAGCATCAACCATGACGAAAAGTTTTAACTTCGTTCTTGAGAGTCCATCGAGTATACATTCATAAATGGCATCCTTTCCTCTTACGATCTCTGTCAACTTTGCTGATTCGCCTGTCTCGATCTCCTTTATTCTTACTTCAGCATCTAAAGCTTGATCCCATATCATCTCAAACAAATTCCTAATGCCACTAACATAACGGGCAACATTAGAGTAAACGGTATTGTCAAGACCATCCCAATATGCCTTTGAATTCTTTAAATTAGATGGAGTTTCAGCAAAGACTAGTGCCTGATCATCGATGACTCCCATTCTTAACACATTGTTTTCTATATGCTTCAATTGAATGTATCCTGAGATTTCCTTTGCAACCTCTACATTATCTCTCATGATAGGCAAAATAGCACGAATCTTCACACCTTTTTCACTTAGATACTTGAATGGGTATCTTTTCACTCGGAGGAAGAAATCCGGAGCCGTTATCACTAGTACTTCTCGCTTGGCTAAAAATAATGTCTCATTGATCTTTTTAAAAGCTTCTTCAGCATCTCTTATAACGTATGTTTGCTCCATTGGTTTGCCAGTCTTCAATTCAGCAATTCTAGCCTTAGCATCTATCGAGTCTTTCCAGAAGCTTTCGAAGGACTCTTTTATTGCTCTTATGTACCCTTTATCCCTCGTCCAGAGAGCCGTAGTCTTCCTATAATCCATAGGTTGCCTTTCAATACCCGCTCCGAACAAGACCTCTCTATCATCAACGATGAGGATTAACGATTCAACATTTCCATTATGCCTCAATTCTATCCTATCGATGAATCTCTCAGCAAAATCGATATTATCCTTATCTATGTTAATCACACCCCTAAACCTCATGCCTCTGCTGAGGCGTTTGGAGACGATTTTATCCACCCCTTCTTGTAAGCCCTTCCGAATCATAGGCCCTCTCATTATGAAGAGAACTTCTCTTTGCGCATTTTCAAGCATTATTTTGGTTCTCTCTAAGAGCCTTCGTGCCCCCTCAATTAACTTGAATTGAATGCTAACATCTTCTTTCTCCCCTTCTCTCCTTTGAATCGACTCTAACCATACACTTAGCTCCTTCCCCTTTTGATCCATCATACTTACCTTCTCCTTCTCTTTTTGGAGTATTGCCTCTATCGCTATCTTCGGTTCTATGGCTCTGAAGCTCTTAGGATTTGCAATAACCTCCTCTGCCATGCCAATATCTTTAAGCTCCTTTAAGACCCTATAGACCTCAACCTTATGGAGAGATGTAGCCTTCACAACCTTTCTGACTGGAGATATTCCAAGCTCCAATAGTGTAATGTAGAGTCTTGCCTGTAGCTTTGTCAAGCCGAGTTTGGTTAGCTCAGCCATTCTTGCCTCGAATTCGTCTTGAGGGGATAACAACGTTATTCAACCATGGTATATTCTACATAAACCTTGTTATATTGGGTTAGATGTGTAACTTACTCATCCTTAAATACCGACAACGGTATTAACTCTTTTACCATAGCAGAGGTGATATTCTATAGAATTAGCCTTATCAAGATTTGGAAAAAAGATACGTAACAAATCTGTGATAGGAGTTCTTAATATAATAATCCTATTCTCGCTCAAGAATGAGCCAAGATCAGGCTACGATTTGATTTGTATTATTCACGATAAGTTTAACGCCCTTATCAGCCCAGGTACAGTTTATCCTATCTTGACTAATTTAGAAAAGGAAGGGTTGATCAAGGGAGAACCTGATATCAATGGAAGAAAGAAGTTATACAATCTGACAAGAAAGGGGGAGAAAACTCTCCATTCAGCTTTGGTTGAATATGAGGAGTTCGCCTCTCAGATCAAGCTCATGTGTAATTCAGCTCATTAGCAACTAAAATTAAAAGAGTAAGGATGTAAGCTTAGGTTATCGACTATTATGCCGGGGATGGGTTTTGAACCCACGACTTCTGTTCTATTTGATCTCCAGATTATGAGTTACGCCCAATTTAGCCTGGCGCTCTAACCAGGCTGAGCTACCCCGGCATAGCTTATGATTAAGATGATAGGCTAAATATATCCTTTGATCTATGTTTAATCGCCAAATTTGTAATGATTAATGAATTATAAACAGACCAAATCAGAAAATCAACATATGTTATATTTATATATGTGATATGAGTTAGAACGCTGAGAAGAGGCATGTCAGCAAAGGAGGATTTAAAGAAGTCTTTCTTTATAACTCTTGACTTCGATGAAAAGGTGAAGATTGTAGATGTATTAGGAGAAATGGGCAAGGACGCTTATAATACACTGAATGAAATTAGAAAGTGTGCAAGAGGCTGTTGGTTAAGGTATAGGATTAATGAGAAGCTTCACAAACTAGTGTGAATCAAAACTGAATTACTTTATCAAGCTCTTTTTATCAACAAAGTAAATATTAATATTTGTTAAAGCATCTTGCTTATGGGCCTCGGTAGCTCAGCCTGGTAGAACCAATATAATGGTGCTGAGAGCGTTGCCTTGGTATCCTTGACAAATAGGCAGAGGTCGCGGGTTCAAAACCCGCCCGAGGCTCTATCATTCAATTTCAAGAGCCTGATAAATAACTATAAATATTTAAAATAAGATATATCTTACTAAGTGAAATTTATGGCAATAGATATGACAAGGCTATCTGAAAGAGGTCAAATAGTTATTCCAAATGAAATGAGAAGATTTGAAGGAAGGTACGAGATTCTTGGTGATGGGTTTAGAGGATACTATTGTTTTAAGAAAGCTTGAACTATCACAAGAGAGAATTAGGCTTAAGCAACTTTTAGAGAAGTCGAGGAAAAAAGCTCGAAGAGTAGGATTCACAGAGAAGGAAATAGACAGACTTATACAATCAGTTAGAAAGGTAAGTAGATGAAAGTTATACTAGATACGAATGTCCTTGTTTCTGCTTTTATATCAAAACGTGGACAACCAGCAAAAATTTTAGACATCATTCTTACATTTCCTGAAATCAAACTCATCCTATCTAATTCGATACTTGAGGAATTTGGGGAGGTTATTTCTAGGCAAGAAGTTAGAGAAAGGTTCGATTATTCTGAACATGAGATCGAATCTTTTGTTCAAGCCATAAGGGATATCTCAACAATTGTTAAACTCAAATCAAACTTTAGTGTAATCAAAGAAGACCCGAAAGACGATATTATTTTGAATACTGCTTATGACGGCAAGGTGGATTATATAGTTTCAGGAGACTTCCATCTACAAAAGTTAAAGAAATTTAAAGACATTAAGATCGTGAGTCCAAAGCAAATGATGAAAATTATTACAAGGAGATTTGGTGAACTCATTATTTCGGGAGAAAAAATTGAAAAATAAATTGAACTCGCCTTATTTCCAATAACTAATGTTTCTAACCACATAGTACACCTATTTTTTCTAAAATATTATTCACTTTTCGATCATGTAACCATGCCTATAGTTATTTCATAATTTTACTAGATTTCTTTCAAAATCGGCAACGACAAATTTTTTACCTTTTTGGATTACTTTATGTCCTTCTTTTTCTAACATTTTCTTTTGAGCCTCTACTCCACCAGGGTATTTTTCATTTATGATTCCACCTGTTTTTAATGTCCTCCAGTAAGGAGTAATGTTTTTCTTTCCTTCTTCAGCTACTTCCTTTGCTGCATTAGCCGCAATCCAAGCAAAAATCCCAGTAGTTATAGGACAACCAATTGTAGCACCATGTTTTTGAGCAAGTATCTCACGAATTTCATTGATTGTAATAAGTTTCCCTTCAGGAACCTTTTTCATAATTTCATCTACTTCTTTTGGTGCTGGAATAACAACAGTGCCTGTTCCCCATTTTTTGCTCATTTTATCAGTAATTTTTTCGACTACTGGCAGACCTTTACTATCTGCCAATTTTTCTTGCCAAGATTTGCGTTGTTTGGATTTTTTACTCATATTTTTACACAACTCATGCTATCTCAGAGTATATATGTTTAAATATTTATCTCACGAGAATTGCTTGAGAGTTATTAAAAGATTTAAATCTGGATTCTACAGTATTAATAGGCTCTATTCTCAGAAGCCAATAATGAGAAGATTTTAGAGAAAATTTTCAAATCATTCAAAACTATACTGTTATAATGCTCAAGAATCTTCCTTCATGTAGGGGTATCAATTTGGAGGTGAGTCCATGAAGGCTATAATACTTCATAAAAAGGCTACTATTGAGTCGGAACCATTGGTTTATACTGATGTTGATGAGCCTGAGCTACACAAGGATGAGCTTTTACTCAAGGTTAGTTGTTGTGGCGTCTGTAGAACAGATCTTCACATTGTGGAAGGCGAGTTGCCTCCCCCGAAGCTCCCACTTATCTTAGGTCATCAGGTAGTAGCTATTGTGGGTGAGCTAGGCGAAGGAATCAAGAACTTTAAGAGGGGTGATCGGGTAGGAGTACCTTGGTTATACTGGAGTTGCAGCACATGTAAGTACTGTAAAAGGGGTCTTGAAAACCTTTGTGATAACGCACTATTCACAGGATATAACGTAGATGGGGGCTATGCAGAATACATGGTTGCTAGAGGGGACTTCGTTTACCCAATACAAAAAGATTATGATGACCTCCACGCTGCTCCTCTACTATGTGGAGGAGCAATAGGCTATAGGGCATTGAAGCTCACAAAGCTTCTAGAAAGAGGAGAAGGGAATTTGGGGCTCTTCGGCTTTGGATCATCTGCACACATGATTACCCAAGTAGCTTTAAAAAAAGGTTTACAAATATACGTCTTCACAAGAGGTAAGGAGAGGCAGGAATATGCACTTTCCCTAGGAGCCAAATGGGCTGGGGCACCAACAGATAAAGCTCCCATTAAGCTAGATGCAGCCATAATCTTCGCTCCAGCAGGCTGGGTTATGGTGGAGGCTCTTAAGAAATTAGATAAAGGAGGTAGAGTGGTGCTGGCTGACATATACATGACGCCTGTTGAGAGATTAGATTACAACCTGCTTTGGCTTGAAAGAGAAATAAAGAGCGTAGCCAACGTAGCCTCAACGGATGTAAAAGAGTTCCTAACTGAGGCATCAAAAGCCCATGTTAAACCAGATGTAATAGCTTACAGCTTAAAGGACGCTAACAAGGCACTACAGGACTTAAAGCAAGGAAAGATAAGGGGCTCAGCAGTGTTAAAAATAAATTAATTACTGAAACTTTTTTAGTATTATGAAGCATAAATCTCAGATAAGTCTTATCAGCTTGGTCTTATTTTCTGATGCTTTAACTTCTATAAAATCTTCTTTTCTTATCTTTATGCCTTTCGTACTGCGAGTTATGCCATAAAGTCGAGCATCGCCCTCTCTTGCAAGCTTTATTCTTATTTCACTACCGTATGGAACAACGTATCTTAAGGGATGCTCATTAGTCCCCTCTCTTATTGTGTAAGTTGGAAGGATATGATATATGCCAACTTGATCATCTTTGATTCGAGTATAAGAATCAATGTTAAGCCAAGAACCATCCTTAATCCTATCAAGGCTTGAAAAATAGCCTGTTGAACCTGCAGAAGTTGTTATAGCAACTCCATTACTTATTGCGAAATCTGTGAAGCTAAAGCCTTCTCCTTTAACCTCCAATTTATACCTTAAGCAGTTACTGTTCAATCCTCTTTCAAGATAGACATCAGTGAAAAAATCATTCAATTTCTTATTATTTAAAAATACTACAAGTCTATTGCATTCCACAATTTTATAGCCTCCATCTTTTATGCGCTTTAATACATCTTCTAGTTCATCAAAATAAGCCTCGGCTAAGTAACCTTTACTCTCCATTGGCTTTATTTTTCTTACACCAACAAATAGAAGAGGAATTTTTCTAACTCTACCAAAGTAACTGAAGATGCCATCACCTCCTATCACTATCCCTAAATCAGGCCTTTTTGGATCGTAAGTCAATCCTGCATTATTGACAACTTTGATGGTATCCTCTAGGCTAACCTTTGGTCTCATCGGGTCGAGTAAGATTACTACTCTCATCAAATTATGAATTCATTTTATGACTTAAATTTAACCTTTAGCTTTATTCCAAAAGGAATAATTTTGCCAAGAAACTATTTATAAAGTATCAATTCTGTTCTGGGCAAGGTGATGTTATGTCAGAAGAGATAGGAACAGAAAAGTTAAGAACCTACGATGAGATAAATCAGAAGATAAAGCGTGGAGATGCTATCGTATTAACTGCTGATGAGTTCATAAAGACTGTTGAAGAATCAGGATTGGAAAAAGCTTCAAAAGAAGTGGATGTGGTAACAACAGGGACCTTTGGTGCTATGTGTAGTTCTGGTGCCTTCATAAACTTTGGTCATGCTGATCCTCCAATAAAGATGTTCAAGTGCTGGCTCAACGATGTTCCTGCCTATAAAGGGTTAGCAGCAGTAGACTGCTACATAGGCGCTACTGCCATGAGTGAGACAGAGGGCTTTGAGTATGGAGGCGGTCATGTAATTGAAGATTTAGTCTCTGGAAAAGAGATTGAGTTAAGGGCTGAGGCTTATGGAACTGATTGCTATCCTAGAAGATCGATTGAAACTACGTTAACTATAAACGATCTTAACCAAGCAGTATTGCTCAATCCAAGAAATGCTTATGAAAGATACAATGCAGCAACGAATAGCACTGATAAAATTCTTTACACTTACATGGGAACTCTTCTTCCTTGCTATGGGAATATAACTTATTGTGGGGCAGGTCAGTTAAGCCCATTATACAAGGATAAGGGCTTTGAAACTATTGGCATAGGAACTCGTATCTTCTTAGGAGGAGGAGTTGGTTATATCGTTGGGGAAGGGACTCAGCATAATCCTCAGAACCAATTGGGCACTATAATGGTGAGAGGTGACCTTAAACAGATGAGTAGCCATTATCTAAGAGGTGCAACTTATCACAAATATGGTACTACCCTCTATGTAGGCGTTGGAATCCCTTTACCCATTATAAATGAAAGAGTAGCTGCCTCAGTAGCATTGAAGGATGATGAAATCTTTACCAACATACTGGATTATGGTATACCATCAAGAAATAGACCTGCTGTAAAAAAGGTATCGTATACTGAACTGAAATCTGGCAAAGTAGAAATCAATCAAAAGGAAATAAGATCCTCTTCTCTCTCAAGCTATAAAGTAGCAAAAGAGATAGCTATAACTCTTAAAAATTGGATAATTGAAGGGATTTTCTTACTCAATAGGCCTGCAGAATTAATCCCAAACTATAGGGAGTTCAAGCCTTTAGAAGTGAGGGGAAGAGAGCCAAGAGTAAGGGATATAATGACAAGAGAGATAATTGTTGGCAAGCCAAACGATGATATAAAGAGTGTTGCTAAGATACTGATAACAAAGGGCGTAGATCATCTACCTATAGTTGACAATGAAGGCAAGCTCATAGGTATAATAACATCATGGGATTTGGCTAAGGCAGTAGCTCACGATAAAAGACAGCTTCATGAAATAATGACTTCGAAGGTTATAACTGCAAAAGAGGATGAAGTTATAGACACAGTAATAAGAAGAATGGAACAGCATAACATATCTGGAGTTCCTATTGTAGATCAATCCAATCATATAATTGGCATATTGACTACAGATGATATATCGAGAAAGCTCGTTAGGAGGGTGATAGCATGAAGCTCAAGCTCATCTATTCTCGTGAGAATTTGGGAAAACCAGTTCTTTCAGAGGTAATATCTAAAACCAATTTACCAATAAACATCTTAGAGGCAAAGATAACGCTGAATACTGGAGAGATGTTAATTGATGTGCCAGCTATAGGAGAAAAATTGAAAGAAGTCTCGTCTCTTTTCCAAAAAGCCGGTTTGATAGTAAAAGAGATAACTAGAACTATAGAGATAGATCGTGAGAGATGCATATCTTGTGGAGCCTGTGTCTCACCATGCCCAGTCAGAGCCATAATTCAAGACTTAAATTGGGACATAGATTTCAATGAACAGAAATGTGTTGGATGTGGTATCTGTGTTGATGCTTGCCCAGTTAGAGCCATTCGAATGTTATGATAAAAACAAATTTTAAAAGTGACAAAGCCTATGAGCTCAAGAACAGTATTCTTAAGAGGTTTATACAGAGAGAGAAGAGTGATAAAGCAATCCAACTTGCTAATAATCAGTGATAACCCTCAAGCCATATCTGTAGCATTAAATTCTATAATTCTTCATAGGAAATCATTAGAAAGATACATTAAATATCATCCTGATTACAAATTTTCTTTAGAGCCTATAGATGTTGAGGAAGATGCTCCTAAAGTTGTTAAATTGGCAGCTTTTTCAGCAGAGTTAGCCAATGTTGGGCCTATGGCAGCTATTCCAGGAGCTTTAGCTGAGATAGCAGTTGAAGATATGATTCATCAAGGCTCTTCAGTTAGTTTGGTTGAAAATGGTGGAGAGATAGCATCTGTATCTAATAAGCCCATTAACGTAGGGATTTATGCAGGCTCCTCCCCTCTCTCTGGTCGTATAGGCTTTCAACTATTACCAGATGACTCTCCTATAGGTATAGCAACGAGCTCTGCTACAGTTAGTCATGCTTTAAGCTTTGGCAATGCAGATGCAGCAATTGTAATAGCGAGGTCAGCGTCCTTGGCTGATGCAGTAGCTACAGCTGTTTGTAATGCTGTGAAAGGTTCTGATGTTGAGGCATCTGTTCAATCTGGATTAGAAGTAGCTGAGACTATACCAAATGTTAGGGCTGCCATGGTTATTCGTGGGAGATACATAGGCAAAGTTGGTAAATTGCCAAGACTTCTTAAGCTAAATGGTAATCTTGACGATCTATTCGAAGCAAGTTTACATGAGATATTTCCCCATAAGATGAGATTCCTCTAATCTTGTGAAATAGTTACTTGTGTCCAAAAAAAGACCTCCAGCAGAATTTCTTACCTTTTAGTGTAGTAGCATATTCAAGATAATTCTATGGTAAGACTTATCCATATGATTCTAGCAATAGTAATGAGGCTGGTATCTTTGATAGAGAATTTCATCAATGAAGTGCTGAAGGTTTCACTTGCACTATTTATCATCGTCGACCCAATTGGGAATGTGCCAATATTTATCAGCCTAACAGAAGGTATGAGTCTTGAGCAACGTAGGAAAGCTTTTCGAACAGCTACTATTGTATCCTTAATACTTCTCTTGGTCTTTGCCCTATTAGGACAACAGATATTAGAAGTCTTCAGAATCTCTCCACAAAGCTTCATGGTAGCTGGTGGAGTGTTGTTAGTCGTGATAGCAATCAAGATACTTGTCTTTGGGGGCTGGGAGGAGAGAAAAGTCTTGCCTGAGAGTATTGGTGCAGTTCCAATTGCTACCCCTCTCCTTGTTGGTCCAGGAGCTATTACTACCACGATAGTGATGTTACAGACCTTTGGATTACCAGCTACTTTGGTGTCTGCTCTGATTATATTTTTCACAATATGGCTAGTCTTGCGCTTTATAGAGAGAATTCATAAGATTCTAGGCACCACTGGTTCTGCCGTTATTGCAAGGATAATGGCAATATTCATAGCAGCCATAGCTGTGGGCTTCGTAATAGACGGTATAAAATACTACTTTCCTTAACTTGCCATCAATATATCTGCTCTACCAAGCATGAGCAATTACATAACTTCAACAAACTAACTCCAATGGTATTCTCCTCTAATAGTTAAGTTCTTTAATTAAGCATTATTACAAAACAATACTTAAACACATGTTTTAATTATTACAAAAGGGGGTCGTGGCCTAGCTTGGTTTATGGCACTGGCCTCGGGCGCCAGAGTCCTTAAAAAGGCTGAAAGTCGTGGGTTCGAATCCCACCGGCCCCATCATTTGATACATAAGAACTCATCCACATTACATCATCGTATACTTATCCTATCCTCTCAGGTTATCCTAGGCTCTATCGCCAAATCTAGTCTAAGAAGGTGCAGGGACATTTGATAAGACTCAACCATAAATAAAGGTAGAATAACCCTCAAGGAAAACTCTGGAAACATTATTAGTCTTTTCAGTTGTTCTCTTGACTCTTGTGAAATAGACTAAAAGGGCTACTCCGAATCCTGCGATTGTGATTACGGCTACGATCCATATTGTTTTCTGGAGAAAGAATTTTATAGGGGAAAATCCCTGTTGTTGGGTATTTATGCTAAAGTGGATTGTCTCAGAAGTTCCAGTGTTCCCAACGGTATCATTGACATAAACTATTAAGCTATGTGAGCCTTCAGACAACCCAGATAGAGTTGTGTTTTCGGTAATTGTTACATTTGCTTGGTTGTCCAAGCTGTATCCTATCCAAGAGATTGTCTCATTTAAGCTGTATCCTATCCAAAAGATCAATGGAACGGATGTAGTTGTATATGTTCTGTTTTCTGGAGAAACAATTGTTATTGTAGGGGGAAAAGTTATACTGCCTTCTTGAGTCCACAAATAATATTCGTCAGAATAAAGGCTTGAAACTTTTGTAACCTGAGAAATCGAATTCCAATCAGAAGTAAAAGTAACGTTGTAAATGCCAGTTGTTTCGAAATATTTAGTTACAGCTGTGTTTCCATACATGAATTTTAGAGTTGTTCCACCCCAAACTGGGATCTTGATTTTATGATTTGTATAGTCAAATTCAAAATGACGATAATTTAAAGAGGCGTAACAGCTATGTCTATCCGAAATTAAAGGAATTGCTAAACCTCTGCCGTCTTGAGGAGAAATTCCAATTAAAAACAAACATAATGCCGCTTGTGCCGTTGAGCTGTCAGAATAACCCCAAGAGCTTGTTGACCTAAACAAGTTTGTAGTAGTTTGCCTTAAATCTGATTCATTTAAACCTACCCATGCTTGTGTCACTCCATTTCCCTCTAACATATTCTTCATGTTTGTTCGGTTCCCAGAATTGAACAAACCGTAAAAGGTATTGAGCATCATCCAAGCGTCTAAAGTTCCGTCTAACCTTCGTTCAGTGTTTCCAGTATGATGATGTTCTGCAACTTTGTAAGTTGCATGCCATTGCGGAGAACTCCATAGACTGCTAATGTATCTAAACTGTAGATCTATCACAACCCTGCTCCAGTTGCCCAAATTCGTTCCCTTCAAGTGCAGTTTCGCAACATTTGGGAAAACGCTTATTCCGCTAAATTCCCAATTTGGCCATGAAGGTGCATAGCTGAAGTGGTCACTCAACCATAGATTATTATTTAACCATTCCCATTCTTGAACAGCATAATTGAGAGCATCTTCTACACCTAATTTGTAGAAAATGAAGAAACAATCCATTAGACTTCCGGCTTCATGCCATCGTGTTCCAAACAAAGATTGCGCAGTTGGAATGTCAGGGTTGCATCGGTAAAATGCCCTTCCATACCAATCTCTTACAGATTTTAAAGCCAAAAATCCAGAAGTTTTATTCCATCTGCCAGTTTCCCAATTCAATTCTTCGGCATATCGGTAACCATAGAGAACACACCTTTCCCAAGGCCAAAAGTATCCCAAATCTGCAATATCTGTTTTAGGAAGTGAATAATTGTTGAACATTGGGATATTACTTAAAGCAAGTTTCACTTTAGCATCAATAATGCTGGAAGAATAACCCGCTTGTTCAGCGTAACGCTTCACAGCAAAAACACCTTCCCAATCATAGGCATCAGCCTTACTGGTTATCCAAGTGTCAAAATCGCTTAGTGACGATTTATGCATTACAACACCGATATTTACAAGGTCACTCCAACTTGTAACTTCACTTAAACAAGCGTTAATCTGATCCGCCAAAGACGTGTCAGAAATCGCGTCAACTTTTTCGAAATTAAATGCTATTTGTAACATGCCTACTAAAAGCAGTGTCAACATTATTCCCGATTTTGCTTTCCTTTCCAATCTCTTTTTCTCCATAAAGTCAACGAGCCTTTGTACCAACTTTGAAAGTCTCACTATTTCTCAGAATGGAGTACGAAATAATCTTTTCTTGGAGTTGGGATGACTTCTCGGGGAATGCCGTAGATGCGCTGAAACTTGATCTTGAAAAGATAATTTTTAAAAACACCAATTATTTTTTCCAACCGTCAACATCCGTTTACTAGATATTATTACCCACGCTTTCGTGGTTAATTATCCTACGACCCAGCTACACAAGAGATTTTACATTTATTTTAAGCACCAAATTGAAATGCGAAGATATAAAAGAAGCTGAGTGATAGATTATAATGAGACGCTTTATTACAAGATCACTTTTTCCTTTATGTAGAGGTATAATATATGCCCCCCAATAGTCTTAATCTTTTTTGGCACCCATCCTCTTATTGGATAATCATGTGAAACTATACGTGCACCAAGCTTTAGCTCCCTTTCAAGCTTAGGCCTTAACATTATGTTAATGCCCTCTGTTAAGTATAAGAATACTGCATCAGCTCGGCTTATATCAGCCCTAAAAAGGTCCCCGTAAATTATTCTTACTCTAAAATTTAGCTTGAGCTTTCTTACTTTATCCCTAGCCGCTTTAACGAGATCCTTTCTTATCTCCACACCATAGGCTATGGCACCAAATTCTTTGGCAGCCGTTATGGCTATTCTACCATCACCAGAACCAAGGTCAAAAACAATATCATCAGGCTTTACTTCAGCGATTTCCAGCATCCCCCTGACCACTTCATCAGGTGTAGTATCAAAAGGGCAGATAGGTAAGCTCAGCAAGGCATTATTCACCTCTTCTCGACCCTTTCGAGTAAGGGCATAAGTGTTAAGATCTATTCTCCTGATAAACCCTTCTCTCTCTAAACTTTTACATAAAAGCGCTATATCCTCCTCTTTAATTCTAGCATTATCCATATACAATCATCTGAATGGATAAATTTAGTCGTTAATATAATAAACTTCAGCTACCTTATCTCTTGTAACATAATCCTATCAGTGCTCTTTATAGCTTCTTCCAGCTCATAGCAAGCATTCATGCTCCCAACTATTGAATTCTTCATCCTTAGCCTCAGCCACATGCATGCGAATCAGCATTGGAACTATTAAGCACTCTATCACTAATATTCTCATAGATGAATATTCTCGATCTTTAACTCTTAACCTTTACCATAATGCTAATCAATATATCAATTCAAATCACAAGCAAAAAGCTAAAAAGGAAAAAATTATTATATAGATGATAGTAAGGCGCATGGTATTGTTCGAATTACTACAAATGCTTAAACTTCAAGGGCTTTTAGGACAAGACTCTTTGATAGGGCTATTGCTATTCTGGATACCCTTCATCATCTTCATATTCTATGGGCAACGCATACAGATGTGGGTGAGTTTAAGTGATGTCTCTCGCTCATTGAACAAGCTCAAGCTTATGAAGGAGAAATCGAGAAAAGAAGCTATAGATTTTATAGCTACTTTTGGCAAATCCAAAGAGAATTTGACTGAAAAAATTGACCAGTTCTTGGAGTACTTTACCCTCTTGCCTGTAGATCTAGATCCTGCTGGCATCGTAAAGAAGATAGAGCATGTAATAAATGTAAGGGATGAAAGGGTGAGGGCTGAGATTAAACGCTTTGTCTCATCTGCTACGGATACTCAAGCCAGCAATATAGAGAATATCTTAGAGGTAGCTACAGCTTTGAACTATTATTACAAAGTAGTAAGGCATTATTACCTCTTAAGTAAGAAGACCAATAGCTATTTTTGGGTAGTACAGCTTCAGATGGTTCTACCTACGGTGCTTCAAGAGGCTGAGGCTCTTATGGGCGCAATAGATGCCTTCAAGCAATCTCAACCTATAGGAGATGGAATAGGAGCCATGGTTGTAGGGAAGATGATGAATGAGAAAGAGAAGAAAACTGTTGCAAAGGATACAGTGATGAGCGAATCAGAGTATAAGGGAAGAGTGCTTTACCTTATTAAAGCTGAGGGACCTGGAGGGAATGTTGGGCAGCCTGGTAACGCTTTAACTCTTCTTATAGAAGAGATGGGGATAAAGATAGATGCAATAATAATGATAGATGCAGCATTAAAGCTTGAGGGAGAGAAGACTGGAGAGATAGCAGAGGGAGTCGGTGCCATAATAGGTGGCATAGGTGTGGATAGGTTCAAGATAGAAGAGGTAGCATCAAAGCATAACATCCCACTATACGCTATAGCAGTTAAGCAATCCATCATCGATGCCATATCTGTAATGAAAAAGGAAATAGCTGAAACCATGGATAAAGTCATGGGGATTATAAATAGGATAATAGAGGAGAAGACAAAGGAAGGGGATAAAGTAGTAGTTATAGGCGTCGGTAATACTGTAGGTGTTTCCCAATAATCCCATAAATTTAACGAAGAGGTTTTTAAGGAGGCAGTAAAGCAATTTATGAACTTTATGAGTAGTTTAGAGAAAAGATCAAAATTTTTAGTCTTTACAGTTGAAGAGTGCAGTTCTTGTGGTCTGAAGACGAAAAGGGCTTTCCAGTCAGGGGACTATGTATACAAAGAGGGAGGAGAATGTACCAAGTGCAAGGGAAAGACGAGGATCAATATGATCTACAGCGAGAAAGCAGAATAATGAGATTTGAACCTTTGACCTGAACAATGATAAGTTTCTCCTTCTTTGCTAGAAAAATTTTTCTCTCACTCTCCCCAACACTCTCACATACCATCTAGCTTGGAACTTAAGCCCTACTATCATAAAGCAAGTTTAAAGAGGTCAAATGTGTCTCATGTGATGAGGCATCTTGCTCTAAAGGTGCGGTCGCCGGGATTTGAACCCGGGCTACCAGCGTGGCAGGCTTACACCCTTAATAGGTTGATGTCCTAGACCAGGTTGCCCTGCCGGATACTTTCCCATCACCGGCATCTAGACGACGACCGCACAAAGATAACTAAAGCAACTAAGAATTAAAATTTACTAAACAATACCATTAATAAGGCAAATCTTATATATTTATCAACTCGGACTAAATGCGCATCGAGGTGATCCTGATGTCAGAAGAGTCTGAGGAAGAGTATGAAGAAGAGGAGGAGTATGAGGAAGAAGAATATGAAGAAGAATATGAAGAAGGCTGGGAAGAAGGCTTTGAAGAGGCATAGATTTTAACTCTCTTATTTTTATCTGAATAAAGATTATCTTTAGAATTAAAGCTTTATTGGTTTTCATGCTTATAATAAATTCTGATAAGATTTTTAGAGATTTCAATAAAGATAATGTGGATTATAAAGTGATGTAAACTATGTGCACAATAGTTGCTATATTAAGACCAAATATTGAGGATAGATTACTATTTTTAGAAAACCATGATAAAGTTGATGCAGATTATTTGGGAGAAGATGTAAGACTCATAGATGAGAATAAAGTTGTAGCTTTGTTTGATTACAGATCGAAGGGAATTGTTTGTGGCTTCTCTTTAAAGGCTAAAATCTTTGGAGGATATTTTCAGAATCGCAACCTATCATGGTGAAGGAGAATCTATATGTAGGCATGGAGTAGATACTTTAACATTATCTAGCATTATCTTTCATTTGAAGGATGATCTTCAACCTAAAATTCTATACTGTCTTGGAAATCCGTGTAAGAATCAGTATAAGGAATTTAAAGTCTAGCACCATTTATTATTAACCTGTTCTCTCTAAGAGTGATAACTGATAACCCCATAGCCCTTAGTCTCTTTCTTAGCTCCTTATCCATAGTAGCCACGAGCAATCTATTCTCCATTGCACATCTCAATATTTTATCATCGACAGAGCCTTCATAAGCATAAGCAATACGTTCAAGTCTTATTACAAAATTTAATGCCAATTTTGCTTGCTTTGACCTCTTTATCGATGGTCTTTTACTTATGGCTTCAAGCTCCTTTATCGTATCCTCTAAAACCAATAGCTCAACCTTACCAAGCATCTCTTCCATCTCTTCAATCAAGTTTGAAGGCTTGCTAGCCAATGTAAGGATAAAGCTAGCATCTAGCAGTACTCTTCTCATTTATGATGCTACCCGATTATTCCTGATCCTATTAAGCGCCATCTATCTGCTATCCTTCGGCTTATAGCCACTCTACTCTTTATAGGTGCAGAAATAGGTCTCTTCAACATTACATCTATTCTATCTCCTTTTATCGATGATACATTCCCGAGAGTTACCGCTGTGCCCACATTCAGCCTAAGGGCTTCGTTCATCTTCATCTTCTCCACCTTGACCATCTCTGGTGCACCAACAACAACCTCAAAGAGTGCCACATCAAGAGATATTTCCTCATGTATGGGAGGGAGAGATTCAGGCTTGCCCAAGACCTGACCTACAAGAGCATCTCCTTTTGTCATATATGGGTCTAGATTTGTTCCAATAGCTATGAGCCCGCCAGGCTTTACTTTATTAACTAAACCTGCACTCGTACCTAGGCTTGCCACTGAAGTAAATATAGACTCATACTTAGATGTGCGCTCATTGATTTTGCCAGGCCTTAGCTCAATCTCATCACCTGATTTTATCTCGCCTTGAAGCAATGTACCTCCTACAACTCCTCCTTTCAGTTCATCTATGGATGCTCCTGGTCTATTTATATCAAAAGACCTTAAAACATGCATTAATGGCAATGCATCAGGTTTTCTCTCAGGCGTTGGAATAAATTTCTCTATGGCTTCTATCATAGCATCTATGTTGAGCTTATGCTGAGCTGAAACTGGTATTATTGGAGCATCTTTAGCTATGCTATCTGCTACGAAGGACTTTATCTTTTCAAAGTTAGACAATGCATCTTCATATGATACAAGGTCTACTTTATTTTGAGCAATAACTATGTGCTTCAAGCCTAGCATCTGTAATGCCAATAAATGTTCTCTTGTCTGAGGCTGAGGGACTCTCTCATCAGTAGCTATAACAAGTATTGCACCATCCATCAAAGCAGCGCCTGAAAGCATATTGGTCATAAGAGCCTCATGGCCTGGACAATCAACAAAACTCACAACCCTTAGAAGCTCTGTATTAGAACCACAATAAGGACATTTAGGTGAAGTAGAATAGCTCATAGGTGGGAGGCATGAAGGGCATTTATAGAAGGCAGCATCAGCATAGCCTACCTTTATAGTAATTCCACGTTTTAATTCTTCACTATGAGCACTAGTCCAAACTCCTGTTATAGCTTCCACTAACGTAGTCTTCCCATGGTCTACATGACCTGCAGTTCCAATATTAATCTCTGGTTGCGACGGTAAGTTACGATTCTTAGACAATTTTATCTTTACTAGGCTTAACGTCATTTAGCGGGTTAAAAAATATTTGTGTTAAGAAGAACGAATACCAATAATCAAGTACGCTACTTGTAAGACGATTATATATAGTTAAGTGCTTACTTAGTACGCTGTATCTATTCATAAGATATAAATACTTTAATCGGAATCACGAATCATGCCTGTAAAACCTCCCTATATAGTAACGTGCCCTGTCTGCAAAGAAAAGAATGACGCAACTCGATTCATAGCAGTAAATATCCCTTTTAAGCGTGAAGTTAAGAGTAAAATGGATTTTCGGGTATGTCCTATGTGCGGAACTATATTTGATGTCTATGCGCCTATACAAACGGTAGCTAAATAAGATAAGGTCATTATGCCCATACGTAACCTTTGGTCTTTAGAGCCCGCTGAGTGTATAGCGTACTCATTCCTTTTCTCTAACATAAAGAACAATGTTGGCTATCATTATAGCAAAAAAAGTTATGATAGACAACCAAAAGAAGATTGCCGATGCAAAAGATTTGGCAATCATGCTGGCAATAGCATGGGGGTCAACCATTACCGTTAATAATAATAAAAATACGAAGGTAAAAAGCGCAAGCATATTTAGCGCAATAATTGATCTCTTCTTAATTTCTATTCACCTCGTTTTACTCTTTTAGGTCTGAGCATCCACGAGTATATAATATGATGAATTCTATTTAAAGTTACTTCTGGTTAATACTACAAGTAACAATATTCACTTCTGATTGTTTAGGTATCTTTTGCAACTCGATTTCCTTTTTATTTGATTACTATAGCATTCACTTGATAAATATCTTCAGTTATAGTATTGCCTCTTACGAGCTTTCTTCTCCTCTCTCCCTTCCTTTTTGGTTTAAAGCCCACTCCCTTAGTTAGAAGAACGTATTTTTTCACCCCTCCCATTACATCACTTCTCATAGGAAAACCAGCTCTATCACTTCCTCCTGTAATCCTTATCTTGCCTTTTATCCCCAGTACTGAGGCATCGATTTCATCACCTATCTTAAGCCCAACAAGGGCACGAGCTTGTGGATCCTTGAGCTCATGCACACTAGATTTACCTGCTTCTTTATCTGAGACAATCAACTTAAAGTTAGGCAAACCATCTACCACAAATTGCCTTTTCTTGTAGTCTAATAAATATTTTCAATAAGCCCAAAGAGGCGAGGCTTTTCTTCTAATCTCTATTGTTTCGTTCAATGTCTTAATTTCATCATCTGTAAGTCTATCCTTGAACTTACTCAATAAAAGCTTGACATAATCTTCTCTTGGCAGTGTGTAAAGTATATCTTCTTCATTTATATGCCTGCCAATTATCGGCTCCTGCATGGAAATGGCAACCTGAGAGTTAGTAGGTGCTTCACTTATCTTTTCACTCTTATCTTGTATCTGCTGTATAGTGCCAACGATCTTTCCTTGATCGTTTATCAAAGTAGCCTTATGCCTGAGCCTCCCTGATAAAACCTCTACGCCGAATATGGCTGGATTGCTTCTTCTGAACACAAACCCTTTCAATACACGTATCTTACATGGGGGAGTTATAACTTCAAAATCTTTCCTTTCAGCTAATTCTTTCTCTGAAGTAGCCCAGTCTATATAATTCTGTATTAAGTTGTAAACAATAGGGTCTGTGAAGACTTTTATGCCCTTTGATAAAGCTTCCTCCTCAGCATCTGGTAACAATTTTACACCAAAAGCTATTATTACACCATGATATGGATCTTCACTCTTAACAGTACTTGCTTCAACAACATCTCTTCTCGTTACAGGGCCTATGTCTGCTATCCTTATTGGCACATCTCTTCTCTTGAGCATATCTACAATCGCTTCAAGAGTACCTAGAGTATCAGACTTGACTACAACGCCTACTTTATCTGTGCTAATGAAGACGCTGCTAACTTCGCTTTCAACTCTTTTCTTCATTTCATCAGCTTTCTCCAATTCTTTAAGCCCCAGCATAGGTGAGCCAGCCAGTACACCTTCAAGATCTGGCGTGACTATCTTCACACCAGCAGCAGCCACAACTTTATCAACAGAAGTGAATCTATCCCTAGGGTCTCTCATCTCATCTAAAGGCTTTGGCATGAAAATAGCCTTTACTCTAGATACAATAGCCCCTTCTCTCTTACTTAATACGATGTTATCTCCTATCTTAAGCTCTCCATCAAGAAGGATCAAGTTGGCAGTATGCCCAAGACCTACCTCTTCTTTTACCTCAAGTATTATCCCTCTTGCCAATTCTGATGTGACAGCCAATCTGCTCCTTAAATATTGCTGAGTCAATCCTATCAAGACTGTCAATAGTTCAGGGATTCCTTCTCCAGTCTTAGCACTCACAGGGACTATGGCTACTTCTCGAGTGAAGTCTTTTACTCTATAAAAAGCCTCTGATCTAAATTCCAATTTCGATAAAGTGCCAACAACTGAATAGATAGACTCATCTAGCTTATCTATCACGGATTTATCTTGAATCTTTAATGAGTCTGTGAGGCGAGGAGAAGGGCTTACTCTCCATCCTGGCAATAAATCGATCTTGTTCAAAGCCATCACGAATGGAACTCTTCTACTCTTCAATATCTCTATGCTCTCATAGGTTTGAGCTTCAAAGCCACGAATGGCATCTATAACCAATATGGAGATATCTGAAGCAGAGCCTCCCCTCGTTCTTAAATTGGTAAATATTTCATGACCAGGCGTATCTATAACCAGTAATCCTGGGACTTTCACTTCACCCTTTATCTTTGATAAAAGCGGACCGCATATATGCCTCAGTGTATCCATAGGGAAGAAACTTGCCCCGATGTGCTGAGTCATGCCACCAGCCTCTCTTGCTTGAACTGCTGTCCCCCTCATTTTATCCAATAGCAATGTCTTACCTGAGTCTACATGGCCCAATACTACAACTACAGGCTGCCTTATCCTAGCCTCCAAGGGCTTTTCCCTCATTATCTTTAACTTATAACTTGAAAATAACGATTTTCTATTTAGCTTTTAAACGATATAAACAAATTTAATTAACAGCCTTTTAAGATGCCAATTGGGGCCAGTCGTCTAGCCTGGTTTAGGACGTCGCTCTTACACAGCGAAGGTCGCAGGTTCGAATCCTGCCTGGCCCACTAAATTTTTTAAGTGAATACAGTTCTTTACCTTCTTAATTGGGGCAGGATTTGAGGCTAAAGTATACCGATTCTGATAACTCTTCGGGATCTAAGACCTAAAAACTAATAATGGAACAAGAAACCACATTCCTTTCAACTTCTGACAAGTTATCAGAACTAATTGTGGTATACATTAATTATAAGCATATAGAATATACTAATTTATATACAGAAATTCCCTACCCAAGAGGGGGGACCCGAGTTATCATCTCATCCTGGCCTTTCAGAAACAAAAGATGGGAGATCTGGTAAGATAAGCAGAAGAAACTTCTTAAAGTTAGTTGCCACCGCGGGCGCTATAAGTATAATACCATTCAAGATGGATATCATCAAAGTTTTTGCAGAAGCTAAAGATTACGTGCACATAAACTGGCTACTCGCTGGAGGTTGCACTGGATGTAGCGTCTCGTTCGCTCAAACGGTTGAACCTGATATAATAAGAGTACTGACAAGCATTATAGCTGGAAACTCGGGTCTGCCTATAACCCTTCCAGATTGGTGGTACGTAGTCCATCCAGCTTCTGGTAGCTTAGGAACTGAGCTGATAGAAGATTGGATTAAGCATTCAGGGCCTGGAAAGAAAATTTTTATACTAGAGGGTGTGATGCAGCAAGAAGGCTTTTGTGATTTTGGTGGGAGAGATATCAGGGAATGGGTCAAAGAGAGTGCAGAAGCCGCTGATCATCTGATTGCCTTTGGCTCTTGCTCAGCCTTTGGAGGCATCCCACACGCTAAGGGTAATGTGACAGGTGCAATGAGTCTCCAAAATTTCCTAAGAGAAGTTGACATGAGTGACGAAGCTGAAAGAGTCATAAACTTGCCTAGATGTCCAGGCCATCCTGACAGCCTAGTACAGACACTTGTTAGCCTTATCCAGGGTGTAGAACCTGAGCTTGATGGGTATAACAGACCACTGGCTTTTTATGGTAGGCATATACATAACGAACAGTGCCCGTACAGACCATTTTATGATAGAGGTATATTTGCAAATTTTGGCCAGAGTGTACAGGGTTGCAGATTCAGGCTAGGTTGTAAAGGCCCGATTACATGGGCTGATTGTCCGACTAGAAAGTGGAACAAAGGCAGAGCATTCTGCATTGACACAGGTATTTGCATAGGGTGTTCAGAGCCTGCTTGGCCTGATGGTGAATTCTCCCCGTTCTATGTAGAGCTATCATCCCTGCCTACTGTCTTAAGCATCCCAGCAGAGACATGGGGTACCGCTTTCGTTGGAGCAGCTGGAGCAACAATAGCAATACACGCCATACACAAGGCTTTAACTAAGAAGAAAAAAGAGGAGGGCAAAGAGTAAATGCCGACCTTTAAAGTCGATCCAATGAGTAGGATCGAAGGTCACCTAAATATCACATGTGAGATAGAAAAGAAACCAGAGCTTGGAAATGAGTATTTTGTTACTGAGAGTAGAGCATCAGCAACCATGTTCAGGGGTTTTGAGATATTCCTGAACGGAAGAGACCCACGTGACGCTATACTGATAACTCAGCGTATCTGTGGCGTATGCCCAAATCCACACGCTATGGCTTCCACGTTAGCCCTTGATGATGCATTCGATGCCATACCTCCACCTGCTGCTATATTGATAAGGAATATCGTAGACTCCACCTATTACCTCTATGACCATCTAATCCATTTCTACCTACTTATAGGACCTGAGTTAGGTGTATTAATGGGTCCAGATCGTGGAGCACCCATAATCCCGCCAGTCTTAGGTAATGAGGGTATTAAGCAAGGTATAGGAAGCCACTATTATGAGTGCGCTAGGGTCCAGCGGAAGGTTAATGAGGTAGTTGCACTTTGGGGCGGTAAATTTCCACATATAGCAAGCTATTATCCTGGTGGCGTCCTTGTAGAGCCTACGTTAGAAAGGGTAGCAGATTCTATAGCAACCCTCATATATGCATGGGAATTTATTGCCCTGACACATATAGAGGACATAAAGAATCTTATCGAAGCGAACGAAAGGTTGAAGGAAGTAACGGAGGCTGTGTTAGGAGCACGTGTAGGTCTCGAAGACATCGGCGTTGGCAATGGAAACTTCCTGTGTTTCGGCATGTTGCCACAACCATGGAACTATGAGTCAGACTGGCTTGATACATCGAGGCGTGTGAATTCGATCATAAAAGCCGGAACCTGGAAGGCAGACATTGGTAAGAGGCCTCTAGATGAGAATAAAATAACCGAGGACGTAAAGTACTCATTCTATGATGTTCCTGATGGATTACATCCTTGGGACGGACAGACAATTCCGAACCGTCAGAAGCCAGATGCATACTCTTGGACCAAAGCACCACGCTATGATGATGAAGTATATGAGGTAGGCCCACTAGCTAGAATGCTTATCACTCAAGGTCTTGAATGGAGGGTACCAAGAATCCATCCTGTAACAGGCGAAGATTATGGCGACTTCGTTTATACTGTAAAAAATCCTAAAGGCTCGGTGCTAGATAGAGTCGTTGCAAGGGCTGCTACTGTGATGATATGCGCCAATGCCGCCTTTGATTTCCTCAAGGAACTTATCCACATGGGTAATGGAGTGAGTAATATTAACTTAAAGCCCGTACCGAAAGAAGCTCAAGGTAGAGGGCTTTGGGAAGCTCCCAGAGGAGCGCTTAGCCATTGGATTAAGATAAGGGATTACAAAATTGCTCATTATCAAGCAGTAGTTCCAGGTACTTGGAACTGGAGCCCGCGTGACAGTAAAGACAGGCCAGGCCCTGGTGAAGCTGCCATACAGTGTGGCACAACATGGATACCGACGCTTAATGTACCACAAATAGCTAATGCCCTTTATCCAGGGTGGGGCGATACAGTTGCTGATGCTCTCACCAAGCTGAATCCTAAGTTCGCAAATCTTAACATGGAAAAGACTGAGGCTGAAGAATACATTAACGCAACAATACCTCTTCTAATCGTAAGGTCATTCGACCCTTGTTTGGCCTGTGGCGTCCATCTAATCACGCCAAAGCACAGAACTCATGTATTTGAAGTCAGTCATGGTCTTTCGTCTTTTATCTGAGGTGATGTTAAGTTGGAGAGGGTTAAGGTTATAAGGCATCATCTTGGGTTCAGAATCTTGCACTGGGCTATATTCATTGAGGGTGCATTGCTAACGCTGACTGGGATAATGGGAGGTTTGTTTGGGTTAAAGGTGATAACTGAGACTTACACAGCCACTCATATAGTAATAGGGCTTGCATTGACCGTGACTTTAGGTGTCTTTGTATACTACATAATTGTTGACAAGGATTACAGATGGTATGGGTTAAGGCGAATACCTTATTCACTCAGGTTCTTTGTTGCCGAATTCAAAGCATGGTTTGGTATAGGGCCTCATGTGAAGGAGCCAATACTGTATGATCTAAAGAAAAGAGAGTATAAAGAAAAGGTGATACCAACAGTCATCACCGTTTGGTGGATCAAAGTTATACTTGGAATCTTACTTCCCATCACAGGACTAGCCATGGCCTTTCCATCACAATTCTCGTTTGTCTATCAGCTAGCGAATATAATAGGTTATCCAATAGCAGGCGTGGGTGGTTACGCGTTCATTAGAGCGATCCATAGGCTCCTCATGTTTCTGTTAGTAGGGATAATAATCTTGCACATATATGCAGCTTGGGACTTCAAGATGCTACGTTCCATAACGTTAGGTGACAGAGACGAGCCTGTTGTAAAGTAAATGAACAAACTTATATTTTTACATGCCTTGGAATTGTACTGGTTCATTACGAGTAAGATGTATGGGTTAGACTTTGAGATCTAAGGATAAGCCATCATTAGTGGTCATAGGTGTAGGTAACATATTATGCTCTGATGAAGGGGTTGGGGTTCATATAGTAAATGAGCTTCAAAATATGACACTACCGCCATACGTTGCCATATTTGATTGTGGGACAAGTGGGATAGCCGTGCTTGAAGCAATGGATGGTGCTCATAAAGCGATTATCATAGATGCTGTCTACTCTGGAGGAGAGCCTGGCACAGTATATCTATATACTATGAAAGACCTTCTTCAAATGGAAGATAGGTTACTCACATTTGTCTCCCTTCATCAGTTTGACCTTATATCAACGCTTAAATTAGCAGATCTGACAAACGCTTACAAGATGCCCTATGAAATAGTTTTGATAGGTATAGAAGCAAAATCCTTAGAACTTTCTATGAGCCTCTCTGATGAAGTGAAAAAAGCCTTTCCAAAAATTATTGAAGCCATTATGCGAGAAATTCAGAAATTTGGCTAATTTTTGAATTTTGCAGTTAATAGATTTGACTTTTTCAGTAAAATCAGGAGAGTTCTTGCAAAATCGGTCTGTAGTAAAGATTGGACATCGCCGGCATCAGCAGCTTCGGCTGCCTTATAGTCGATAGGCAACTCCCCTAAGAATTTTAATCCAAATTCTAATGCAAGTGACTTTCCCTCACCATGGCCTAGAGGTCTTGCCTTGCTATTAGCTATGTAAGACATGTTCTCCAGCACACCAAATAAGGGGATTTGCGTAGCTAGTAGTATCTCTATAACCCTTCGAACAACAGATTTAGAGAGCGCTGTCGGTAGAGTCACTACGATAGAACCTGACCTATCTCCTATAGTCTTGATTAACGTCATCAAGACGTCACCTGTACCAGGTGGTGTATCTACGATCAAGCAATCCAGAGTTCCCCAGTCTGTTAGTGCAAGTACTTCCTTAATGATCTGTCTTGCCCCTCTGCCACTCATTGGGAGAGGCCTTCCGGCTATGAATAGATCCAGTGACATAACCTTTACACCGTTAGAAACTGGAGGCACAAGACCATGCCTATCTTCTCTTGGTAGGCTTCTTACTCCAAATATAAACGCAGAGGATGGTCCATACACATCAGCATCTAGGAGGCCAACTGACATACCAGCCTTTGCCATCAGGGCTGCCATGGTCGCTGCCACCATGCTCTTGCCTACACCTCCTTTACCACTTGTAATGAGTATCGTCTGGTCTATCCTTTCGAATCTCCTTTTAATCATCTCATCCCTAAAGTCTAAGCCTATATCAGGCTCAAACATCTAACTCAACCTCGACCACTCTCACACTTCTGCCTTTTTCTATCTCAAGGTCACTCTTTCCGCAGGTAGGACATTTAGAAAAAGAGTTTAATAGCTCCGGCAAGAAGTGTATCATCTCCTTCTGGTCATCAGGCAAATGCTCTATAAGCTCATGAAATCCCCATTTAGAGTCGCAATAGAGGCAGTTTACCATTGCCTTCTCAATTTCTACTATTATATTAGCCCTTTCTAATTCTGTTCCCTTGGCAAGCTCCATTAGCAACTCTTCTATCAACCTTTTATCAAATTGAGAAAATTCCCCTACAGCAACTTTGAAAACTACTACATGCCCTCCACTCTTACGCACAATGTCTAGAATATATGAGATTATTCCTTCCGCCAACGCTAGCTCATGCAAATAGAGTAAGACACCTCAATCCAATAAAGCAATAGAGATAAACCAATTTTTGTGAAAAATATTAGTTTTTAAACTTTAACCCTCCATATTTGTATGCAATAGCACAAGTTCCTTCAATGCTGACCATGCATGGCCCTCTAGGATCATAGGGAGTACAGACACGCCCAAAAAGCCTGCATTCTTGAGGATTTACCAATCCTTTAATTACATCACTACATCTACATCCTGACTCGATATCCTTTGTAATTTCAGGTGGCTCTATATCGAATTTCTTAACAGCATCGAACTGTTCAAATTCAGGCTTAAGTTGGAGGCCTGAGTTAGGCACCTTACCCAAGCCCCTCCATTTAGTATTCTCTAGCTTAAAGACTTCATTCATCAATTTTTTCGCTTTTAAATTACCATCAGACTTGACCACTCTACCATATTCATTTTCGACCCTGATTTCGCCTTCTTTAACTTGTCTTAAGAGCATCCTTAGAGCCACAATTACATCTAGAGGCTCGAAGCCAGCAACTACTTGGGGAACTTTGTATCTATCGATAAGAAATTCATAGGCTTTAAAGCCTATAATAGTTGAGACGTGACCTGGTAGTATAAGGCCTTGAACTGTGATTTCGCCTGATGCTAAAAGATGGTCTAAAACTGGTGGAACTGCAAGGTGGGCAGATATTATTGAAAAGTTTTTGGGAGGATCTTGTAAAAGAGACGACGCTGTAGATGGAGCCGTGGTCTCAAAACCTACTGCAAAATGTACCACTTCCTTATCACCATTATCTTTTGCCATTTTTATGGCATCTGAGATGCTGTACACAACCTTAACATCAAACCCCTTAGCCTTGGCATGGCTAAAGCTTCTTCCATACCTTGATGGTACTCTATACATATCTCCAAAAGTAGTCAGGGTCACGTTACTTCTCTCTTCAAGAAGTTTCAATGCTAACTCTATCCTCTCAGGATGTGTAACACAGACAGGGCAGCCTGGGCCAGCCACTACATCTATATTGCTAGGGAGAATAGCCCTCAAGCCATGCTTTGTAATAGTGTCTTCATGGGTTCCACATACATGCATGAATTTATAGATGCCATTCGAAGCCTCTCTCCTAATAAGTTCGGCTAACTTTGATATTAGCTCCTTATCCCTGTAACCTTTTGTCAAAGCGTCGAGAGGCAAGCTAATCACCAAGTGTTACGTTATTTACTCACATCAAGTTTATAACGATTTGGACAGCACTATTGGTGCTTATCAGTTTATAAATAAGCAGAGACGGTCTTATTGATAAGTGGTACTATTGACTACAGAGCTTATTCGTCTCGAGCATGGAGGTGGTGGAAAACTTATGAGGCTACTCATTGAGAATGTGGTGATACCAAGTTTTTCTCTTAAAAAAGTTGAGGGAGGAATAGGCTTGTTAGAGGAGGATGATGGTGCAGTAATTCCTATTGGGGATGGCTACCTTGTGTTAACTACAGATTCTCATACCGTAAAGCCCATATTCTTCCCTGGCGGAGATATAGGCAGATTGGCGATATCTGGTACGATAAACGACTTGGCAGCAATGGGTGCAAGACCTATAGCAATGACTTCTGCAATAGTCATGGAAGAGGGCTTTCCAATTTCCCAACTCAAGCAAATTGTTAATTCGATGAACAAAACTTTGATGGAAGTGAGTATTCCATTAGTAGCTGGCGATACAAAGGTTGTTGAAAAAGGCGGTATTGACAAGATTGTAATTACAACAGCAGGTATAGGATACACCCATACGCCCGTCCTCGATAGTGGACTAAAATCTGGGGATCTGATAATAGTAACTGGTTCAATTGGGAACCATGAGATTGCCCTACTATCTCAAAGGGAGGGATTGAAGTTTGAAACCAAACTTAAATCCGACGTGGCCCCACTTTGGAATATGGTAGAATTGGCTTTAAAATCTGGAAAAATTACTTCTATGAAGGATCCCACTAGAGGAGGCATTGCTGGAACTCTTAACGAGATGGCCCGTAAATCGAATGTGAATATAAATGTGTGGGAAGATATGGTGCCAGTGGACGAGGAGGTAAAAGGTGTAGCTGAAATGTTGGGCATAGATATCTTTGAAACCACAAACGAGGGAATAATGGTGATGGGCGTTGCAAAAGATGATGCTGAAAAAGTACTAAAAGCCGTAAGGTCGACAAAGTACGGACGTAAGGCAAAAATCATAGGAGAGGTGGAGAAAGGTGAAGGAATTGTGATACTCGAGACTAGCGCAGGTGGGAAGAGAATTATGGAAGAGCCTGTTGGAAGCCCCTTGCCCAGAATATGCTAAAGCCTTTATGATTAGGTTTATTTGGCACTAAGTGTAAATTTATTTTATGTGTCTAGGCGTGCCCGGCAAGCTTGTAAAGATTGTAGGGACAAAGGGCATCGTAAGTTTTGGAGGGGCAAAAAGAGAGGTAGATTTATCTCTGATTGAAAAACCCATTATTGGAGAGTATGTTATAGTTCATGCTGGCTTTGCCATAGAGAAGATAGATGAAGCTGAAGCTAAGGAGACAATAAGGCTTTTGAGAGAGGCTTTTTATTCCCTTTAACGCCTTTGACCAAGAGCTTTGCTGCACCCAATACGGCTTGACCCAAGGCTAATCCACCATCCCCACAAGGTAAAATCCTATGCCTTAAGAATCCTAAATTTTCATTCTCAACTTTCTTTCTGATGATTTTGGTCATGGCTTCATTATAGGCAACCCCTCCTGAAAAACCGATGAATTTTATGCCTTTTTCTTTAGCTACTCTTGTGGCTATATCTGCTAAGCCTTCAGCCAGTCCCCTTTGGAAAGAAGCAGCCAGGTGCTTTCTTGATTTACCTTTTTGTAGAAGAGCCTTTACTTCAGCGAAAGCATCAGATGTTATCAGTATTTCTCTATCCTCTAAGCGCTGAGTCTTGAATGGCAAAGGCATCGAGTCGTTTCCTTCGATAGCAATAGACTCTAACTTCATAGCTCCCTCTCCTTCATAAGTCCTCTTAAAGCACACTCCTAAAAGGCAAGATAAGGCATCAAGAACTCTCCCTGTACTTGTGGTTAGAGGTGTGTTTATCCTTTTTTCGAGCTGTTGAAAGACAACATCTATCTCCTTCACTCCATATTTGAAACCATCAGTATAACTTGCCTTAAGAAAATTGGTCAATTCTCTTCTCTCGATAACCTTGTAGAGGATGCTTTGAAGCATACGACCATACCAAATTGCGCTAAGATCGCCCCCAGGCATAAAATGTGGTTCTAAGCTAGCGACTCTTTCAAATCGTCTATATCCTCCTAATAGAATCTCTCCTCCCCAAAGCGAGCTATCACTACCATAACCTACACCATCACACGTTATTGCTACGATCTCATCTTCAGGGTCGACTATATTCTCAGTCATAAGGGAGACTAAGTGAGAATGATGGTGTTGAGCCTCAAAGAGCGGCGCATTAAATCTTTTGGCGAATCTTTCAGCGACCTTACGAGTATGGAAAAGTGGATGAAGGTCTATTACGATTGAATCCAAGCTTTCTATCTTCAATATCTTTATGAGATGATCTATGGCTTCCTCCAAAAATCTAATACTTTCTAAACTCTCGACCTCTCCTATATGTTGACTTAAAAACGCTTTATCCTTCTTGATTAGACAAGAGGTAACCATGAACTCCCCTCCTACAGCCAATACATTGCTATTGAATGGCAATGGGATCAATAGAGGGGTTGGGGTATAACCTCTCGACCTTCTGATGGGCAAGGGCTCCTCATCAACAACTTTGATAACGGAATCATCACACCTCATGTATATTCTTCTATTGTGTATGAGAAAGTAGTCAGCTATGTTCTTCATTCTTCTAAATGCTTCTTGATTTTCTATGATCATAGGTTCGTCAGGGTTATTGGCTGAAGTCATCACCAATGTTTGAGTCTTGGCGTAATGAAAAAGTATGTGATGAATGCCAGAGTAAGGAAGCATCACGCCAACGTTATGAAGCTGAGGTGAAACGTTCTCAGCTAACGGGAATGTTTCCTTTTTTCTTAATAGAGCTATAGGCGCCATCAGGGACTTGAGCAACTGTTCTTCTATGTTTGATATATGGGCAAAGGTCATTACCTCTTTTAAGTTCGAAGACATCACAGCGAAGGGTTTTTGAGGTTTTTTCCTTCTCACCCTTAATTCGTTTATCGCTTCTTCATTGTATGCATCGGCGGAAAGATGGAAGCCTCCAACACCTTTAATAGCTATAATGAAACCCTCATCCAGAAGTCTCGCAGCCTCTTTTATTGAATCTCCATCCACTAGACTTCCATCTATCCCTCTTAATTCGTATTTTGGACCACACTTTGGACAGCATGTCGTTTGAGCATTGAAACGCCTATCAAATGGGTAGTTATACTCCTTCTCACATTCTGGGCAGAAAGGAAAATCTTTCATTGTCGTCCTTTCTCTGTCATATGGCAATTCTTCAATTATTGAGAATCTTGGGCCACAGTTGGTGCAACTAGTGAAAGGATAAAGGTAGAAGCGAGTATTAGAGTTAAAGATTTCTAACACACATTCCTTACAAGTAGCCAAGTCTGGCGCTGGGTAAGATAGACCCCCACCGGCTTCTATAGAACTCCTCTTAATCTTAAAATCTTTGAATTCAGCTTTGAAAGGCTTAAAATCTATGCGTAGGTCTGTATAGTATACTAAAGAAGGTTTTTCTTCGACGAGACTCTTAAGAAAATTTTTAATACTTTTTTCACTTCCTTCTATCTCGATCCTAACACCTGCATCCCCTAAGTTTAGCACATAACCTGTCAAGTTATATCTTATAGCCAGTCTATAAACAAAGGGTCTATATCCCAAACCTTGAACTAGACCTGATACGTGAATAGTTGCTCTTACTTTTTGGGACATTTCACTTCGCAACTCTTATAGCATAGAATCCTTACTATATGTGTTATATCCTTTTTTGATAAATGCTATATATCTTATAATATGTGAAATTCGAGCATGAAAGAGATATTGGAACCATTAGCTGGAGACTTCATTTCTTGGCTTACAGCACCAATACCATAAAATCATTCACACCTTTATTTTTTTAGAATATTTTAATGAGGTTTTATACAGATCAGTCTGTAACATAAAGTGAAAAATTCTCATAAAGGCTTATTTATATCATCATGGTACATCAAAATATTTTAAGCGATAGTATTATAAGTTGGGAGGATGAATTTGAAAGTATGGCAGACCAAAGTTGGACAGCAATCGTTAGAGAGCGTAGAAAATCGATAGAGGCTATGACACCAAAGGATCGCCTTGGATACGTAGAGGGTTGCATTCAATCTCTCTTAGCAATAAATCAAAGCGTTAACGGGTGGATGCAATGGTTATCAAACCCTATAAAGATGAGCAAATTTGATGAAGAGGAGCTTAGGACCTTCTTCGATAAGCTGAGGCAGTTCGCTATAGATTTTCTTGAGTTCGACCAGAAAGTTACTGAGAAAGACGAAAAAGAAAGGGAAAGGCCTCGAGTAGAGCACTTTAAGTAAAGAATAAGATCAGCAAATATAAAGTCATTTATGTTGAAAGCATACCCATCAGTATCTATAATCATCTTGACCAAGAACTCTGCTAGGACATTAGATGTCTGCTTAAATGCTATAATTAGAAGTAAATTCAAGCCTAGAGAAGTTATAATAGTTGATGGAGGCTCAACTGATAATACTTTAGAGATTGCAAGAGATTTTCAAGTCAGTTTAATAATAAGTGATGAGGGAAAGGGCTTGGGCTATGCAAGAGATATAGGATGGAGAGCTTCTTCAAGTGATTATGCATTATTCGTTGATTCTGATGTTGTGATCAAAGAAGATTTCATTCAAATTGCCATGAATATCATGGAGAAGGATAGGGCTTTAGGTGCTTTGGCGGGAAAGCTTGAGCCTATCTGTCATGGCAAGGATACTATGAGCTTATGGATGATGCGCAATCTGTCTATAACTCTGCATAAGAATGCATCTTCATACCCAGATTATGAATCAGAGTCCCTTCACACTGCTGTAACTATGTTTAGGCGAGAGGCTTTGGAGAAAGTAGGAGGCTTTGATCGTGATATGAAACTGGCTTTAGAGGATTGGACTATAAGCTACAGGTTGCTATCATCAAATTATAATTTGGCATATGTTAACAACTTTTCAAAGCATTTAGAAACACCAAACAGGTTCAGAAAGATGAACATAAAATATGGCAGATCTAGGGTTCATTGCAGACGTAAAGGATATCCTATAAAGATATTCCCATTAAGATTAAAGCTTGCATCTTTATGTATTATCTTCCCTACAGCTATCTTTCCCTTTGCTTCATACTACTTCTACAAGCATAAAAGGCTCAATAAAGACATTACATGTAAAGCACAGATAAAACTAGGTTTTATAGAAGTTTGGAGATTGATGTTGAGAGCTCTTGGAGCTTGGTTAGAACTTTTAGGTGTTTGATTATTCGTCAAATTTTTCTCATCTATTATGGGCAACTTCCAAGTAGATTAACCAGTAAATCAAAAATAAGAATCTTAATGCAATGCGGATTAAGTGTTTGCGCTTGAACCAATCCGATATGGGCCTAACATGATAGCGTAAATCAACGAAGATGCAATGAGAGTCTTGCAAAAGCGTCTTCTTGATAGTGCTTTCAGTTGCAGGATTTTCATAATGCACGACGGAATTGATAGGAAAAGTTATGATCTTGATCCCAAACTCTTGAGCCCTAAAGGAGAGTTCTACATCCATGGCTCTGTATCCAAAACGCTCAAAAAAACCTCTTAATCTCCAAAAGTCATCCTTCATAAAACCCATGGCTCTTGATGCTACCCATCTTTCACTGCCTACAGATAATCCGACCATTGTATTGGGCTTTATTGCATCAACGAACTTCTCAAAGAAATCTTTTGTAAATGATATATCATCATCCATGAAGACAAGCTTATCTCCACTGGCTTTTCTTGCCCCTCTGTTTCTAGTTCTTGAGATATCTAGCCCCTTCTGATCATGCTCTATGATAATTTCTATGCCATCTATACCTTTAAGGGAGTCTAGAGTAACTAATCTTCTTTGCCCCAACCTTGTTGGTATTATGACAGAAACTTTGTTTCCTTGAGAGCTTTTCATCTAACCACTAAGATCTAATCTCTCTTATTCTGTTTTTACTCTATTAAAGAATTTCTAAATCAACCCCAACAGAATTTTTAAATCTATTTGGATAGTGAATAATAGGTCTGGAGATTAGCTTGAGCAGTATGAAGTACTACCCAAAGAAAATGCTAAACATAGTCTTTTCAAAAAGAAATCCTAAGAATCTGCTCTTAAGGTATATTCTTACTTCTATTTTGATTGTCAAAATATGTTTTTTAAGAGGTAATTAGTGTGATGAAGATCGCATTTATTCTTGGATGCTTTCCGGTTGTCTCTGAGACTTTCATCATACGTCAGATAACTGGACTTATAGATCTAGGTCATAAAGTGGATATCTACGCGTTATCAAAAGGAGATGGAATTGTACACCCTGAGATAAAAGAGTACGATCTGCTCACTCGAACTCAATATTTCAATATTCCTCAGAATAAAGTGCATCGTGCGTTAAAACTCGTACCATATGTGATTGAATCTATATTCAGAAAACCTAAGGTGATTTTGGAAGCTAAGAATACATGGAGAGATTATCATAGTACGATATTAAAATTTTACATGTTAAAACCTTTTCTTACTCACAAGTACGATGTGATCCATTGCCACTTTGGGCCTACAGGAAAGATTTTTTTGTTTCTCAAAGCAATTTTCCCAAAAAGTAGGTATGTGGTAACTTTTTATGGATATGATTTTTCAGCATGGGTGAAAGCTTGCGGTATGAACATTTACAAGAATCTTTTCGAGAAATCAGACTGTGTGATAGCAGTCAGCGATTATATGGCTCATCGTCTTTTAAAACTGAGATGCCCCTCATCTAAAGTTGTCAGGCTTTACATAGGGTTAGATCTCCAAGATTTCCCCTATAGGGATAGAACATTAAAAAGTGATGAAACTATTAAACTCCTTACCGTCGCTCGCTTAGTCGAGAAAAAAGGCCTAGAATATTCAATTAAAGCGGTAGCTCAGTTAGCCAAAAAATATCCACGCCTGATTTACAAGATTGTTGGGGAAGGTCCTCTTCGATCTCAGCTGGAGAACTTGATTAGGGAATTAGGAGTTAAGGATAAGGTATTTCTTCTTGGAGCACAAAACAGCGTCATTGTCCGACAATTGATAGATGAGGCCCATCTATTTGTACTTGCTAGTATAACTGCAAAAGATGGAGATCAAGAAGGTCTTCCAGTCGTTCTTCAAGAGGCTCAAGCACAGGGTCTTCCAGTTGTCGCTACCTTACATGATGGACTTCCTGAAAGTGTTCTGAATGGTAAGTCTGGTTTTCTGGTTCCTGAGAGAGATGTAAACGCTTTGACTGAGAAGTTAGAGTATCTAATCGAACATCCTGAAATCTGGCCTGAAATGGGTCACGAAGGAAGGAAACTCGTTGAAACTCACTTTGACATCAAAAAACTCAGCATACAGCTAGTAAGAATATATGAAAAGCTTTTAAAAACAATAGACCCGACGTCATTTTAGCTTAGTGATACAGTACTACACCACCTGAAGGAGATGTTTTCTTAATTGCTAGATTGTTTACCTAACTTTCTCAATTGCTCTCTATATCTCCTTTCGATCCATTGATTCCATCTAATACGTACTGGGGCTGTGAACGTTATTGGTAAATGATTGAAGATTCTTTTCAATGGTTTTAATTTAAGATGATAGTAAAACCTAAAGAAGAAAGATAAAGTGATTAAACGAGGCATTTTCATCTTATCGATAAAGGAGAGATATACATTGTAGATATTATAGGCGATTCTAGGGATTGTTGCTTTAGGTCTTATTGGATTCCTATCTTTCCATTTTTGCTGAAATTTTAAAAGATTTTGTTTAAATATTGCATCACGTTTCTGTTTCTGGGATATACTCTTCCAAGTCTTCCATTCTTGAACGTTGCGTGTTCATAGTGATAGACTATAGCATCAGGGCAATACATTATCTTCCAACCTTTCTCTAATGCCTGAAAGCAATAATCCATATCTTCAAATAAGAAAGGGTAGTATCTCTCATCAAACCAAACGCCATTATCGAACACTTCTCTCTTTATCAGAGCACATGCAAATGTTACTGCTTTACATTCCCTAGGTTCGGAGTAGAATTCTTTTGGTAATCTAACCCCTATATGGAAAGGTAATAATCCTTTAAAGACAACTCCAGCATGTTGAATTGTTCCATCAGGATAGAGTAACTTACAACCTACTATGCCTACTTTATCGTCCGACTCTGCCATCTTTATCATCTCCTCAAGCCATCCTTTTGTTACTTTTGCATCGTTGTCAAGATGAACAACATACTCACCATTACATGCCTCACTGCCTATGTTCCGCCCGCCAGCACACCCTTTATTCACACCATTTAGAATCAGTTTTATACCATCGATCCCCCTTAGCTTATCTACAGTCTCTTGAGAACTACCGTTGTCAACGACGATTATATGATGAGGAAAAGTCGTATGCTCTTTAACAGATTCTATGCACTGCTTGGTAAAATCGAACTTATCTAAAGAGAGTATAACTATGTCAACATGCAATCAATAACACCATACATTTATTTCTACATGAGCCAACAAAATCTTCTCCTAACTAATGGCATCCTCATATATCTTCTTTAATTTCTCATTTCTCAATTTTATTGAGGCATTACCATTCTCAACTATTCTTTTACCTCTATCTCCAAGCTTTCTCCTCAAATCTTCATCATCTATCAAGCTAATAGTAGCATCTACTAAAGCATTAACAGTTTGAGGAAAGTTTCCAGACAATTCTTTTGAGAATTCATAGTTGTAGCTCCCATCATTCTTCCAAAGAGTAGTTGGTGGATCTATCAATAATCCTGCATCTTTAACGAGCTCAGGGATGGCAAAATGCTTTGTAGCTATAATAGGGATACCGAAAGTCATAGCCTCTAATAGAACATAACCTACTGTATCCATATACGTAGGCAAGAGGAAGATGTCAGCATTTGGATAATAAATCTTAAAGAGCTCATCTCTAGGCACACGACCTAGAATTGTCAAGTTCTTCACACCATCACGCAAATACTCTTCCTTCACAGGTCCTCTAACGATCAAAGATAAGTCAGGATAGTTCTTGCTCAAAATCTTAAAAGCCTCAATAACTTCTCTCCCACCTTTTGCTTCAAAGGCACCACCAATAAACAATAAGTTCAATCCCTTTCTTTTTGTATAATCTCTCTTATGGGCTACTGTAGGAACTGCTGGATATACTACCTCGATCTTATCCTCTGGCATATCTAGGTATCTTTGTAAGGTTCTTTTAGATGCATAGCTTAAAGGGATTATTTTACGGCAAGCATCAGATTTTAAAAGCCTCTCCACCCTTCTTACTTCTTTTGGATTTTGCAAATCTTCATAGCTTTTAAAGAAGACCTTTACTGATTCACAATCTACAACCCATGGTCTTTTCTTTAGGGGCTTTGCACCATTGCAAAAGTGAACTAAACGATTAGATAATGGAAATATGTTATTCAATCTATAGTAAATCTTTGCAAATCTCCCTGAGCGTATTTTATATCTTATACCATCAGGAGGATACTCTATAAGGCTTTGCCATATCGGGTGCCTAGATAGGACAAGCTCGACTTCCATACCCAACATAATTTTCCTTAATGCTTTAAAATTAATCTGCTAAAAACCTTTTTTAATCCAGATTTAAATATTCATGAAACTGTGGCATAATAATCAGGAGTGTAAATAGTATTCGAATGGGTTTTCTTGAATAATGAACTCTCCATTTAACTTGATGATAAAAGATGCTTTTCCTTTAGCTCCTTCAGAGCCTTGTCGAATATGTCTATGGTTAATCTTTGAGTCCTAACCCAGCTTGAAAGTTCTATCAAGCCTTCTTTTAATCCTATATTAGGTGTAAAGTCCAAAAGCTCTTCAGCCTTTTTAGTTTCTGCAAAGCAGTGGCGTATATCGCCTACACGATATAATCCTATTATTCTTGGCTTTAGATTTGAATTATAAATTTCTATCAGAATCTCTGCAAGTTTAAGAATAGATGCAGGCATTCCTGTACCTATGTTTATAGCTGAATAATTTGCTCTATTTTTCACAAGGGCTTTAAGGTTAGCCATAGCAACATCCTTCACATGAATGAAGTCTCTTACTTGATGACCATCCTCAAAGATTATCGGTGGCTTATTCATCATTATTCGGCTTGAAAATATAGCGCAAGCACCTGTGTATGGGTTTGAGAGAGATTGGCGAGAGCCATAAACGTTGAAATAGCGTAAAGCAACTGTAGGAATTCCATAAGTTCTCCCAATCAATAAGCACATTTCTTCTTGATGCCTTTTTGACATAGCATAAATTGACATAGGTGCAGAAGGTTTGTTCTCATCTGTCGGTAAGGGCACTAGAAAAGAGTGGCAATTAGGGCATAAATGGTCCCAGATTCCTTTTTTTAGTTGCTCTTCATCACGCAAAGATGGATAAAAATCTATTTTGCATCTCTGGCAGTGGTACCTTCCCTCTCCATATATGCTCATAGAAGATGCTACAACTATCTTCTTCAAGTTATGCCTCCCATTTGCTATCAAGTCGAGTAAGACGCTTGTCCCCTTTGTATTAACATCGATATAATGCTCTATCTGATACATGGATTGAGTCACTCCTACCATAGCAGCCAAATGAATTACGGCGTCTACATCTTGAAGAATATCTTTCATCAATTCTTTGTCTCGAACATCTCCTTTTATGAAATCTATGTTTTTGTTAAGATATTCTGGAATGCCTTTATCTCCATGGACTTGAGGCTCAAGGTTATCAAGCACTTTTACATAGTATCCTTTTTCGACAAGAAGATCAACAGTATGTGAGCCTATGAAACCTGCACCACCAGTTATAAGAACCTTCTCTATACCTTTTGCCTTCATTCCTATAATCCTCCTTTTGATTCAAATTTGGTATATTTATATATATTAAAGAGTAGATTTAAGCAATATTCAAAGTTGAGGTGAACGCGCATCAGTGAAGAGCCCAAGATAGCAATAGCAATGCTTTACCATGCAGGTAGAGGCGTTCTAAATAAGGTATTAGAGGCTATAGGGGCTATCGATTATCAAAAGAAAAGGATCTGCCTAATCTTCATAGACAATATGTCAAAAAATGGATCCTCAGATTTGGTCGATAAATGGTTGATGAGTGAAGGGCAGAAGTATTTAGAGATAAAACATCTATGTGAGCCAGGCAACGTCCCTTGCCTCAGGAATATCTGCTTGAACCTTGCCTTAGAGAAAGGTTGTGATTACTTAATGTTCGTAGATTCTGATGTGATTATAACTCAAGATTCCGTAAAAAGACTTCTTGAGTTATTCAATCTTGGAGAGGATGTATTCATAAGTTCTTTACCTTATTACGCTCCAATTGAAAGGGATAATCTGTTTATAAGAGTGCGTATGAAGTATGGTAAGGGTGCTTTAGGACCACCTATTGTTGGAAAAGGTCCAATATCTGTAGTAACAGTAGGCATGGGTGCAACGATGATAAAACTCTCCCTAGTTTCTAAGGTTGGATTCTTCGATGAAGAGATTCCATGGATCGAGGATTTGAACTATACTCGTCGTGCAACTTCGATGGGCTATAAGATAATGTATGATACTTCAGTGGCTCTTCTCCACGATAAAGATGTTAAGACATCATCGTATCTTAAGTTCGTTATTATGAAGATGGGGAAATCTGAGGTAAGGAATATGATAAAGAATAAACTTTGGAAGAAAGAGGTTAGAGGACTTGCATATTGGTCAAGTCTGATGATATCGATTCCCTTAATACTCATTACCCCTCTACCTTTCTTCATGCTCTTTTTGTTAGGCTATATCTTATATTCAATTAGGATGAGAAGTTGGGGAAAAATTATAGGCTTTCCTGTAATAGCTCTCTATAGAATGGCAAGGACTTTAGGAATGATTTATGGGCTTTTATATTATATGATAAAAAGGAAAAAATAGTTAAATTATCTTATGGAGTCATATTCTCTTATGGTGAGCATTTTACTCAATATAGATTCATCGGGTACATTTCTTATTATAAATTGAAACTTTGCCCGCTTTCTCAACGTCTTTTTAATGTTCCACCAAATGGCTCTCCAGATGGAATAGGCAAGCCTAATTCTCTTGCTAAAGACAAGCTGAATTGAATATAGAATAGATTTTGCAAGAAAAAGGGAAAGATACTTAGCTAAATTGCCCAACTCATAATTCTTTATTAATGTAGCAATCTGGTTTCTCCTTCTTATAAAAAGAATCCTCACATCAACCTGCTCTCCCATCGTCGCACTGCTTTTATGATAAACTATGGATGATGGAATGAAGACTACTCTATACCCTTTAAGATGGGCTCTCCAGCATAGATCGGTTTCCTCATAATATATGAAGTAGTCTTTGTCAAGTAATCCAGTCTCATCAATGATACTCTTCCTCATAGCTATGGCTGCACCCTTTGCATAGAAAACCTCATTCTTTACATCATATTGACCAAAGTCCTTTTTGCCTGAGCCTCTATCATATGCTCTGCCCATTCTATTGATGAAGCCTCCTGTCGAGTCTATGATGGATCTGTCGCTATCCCTTAGAATTTTTGGTTGGGCTATGGCTATAGATTGATCCATCTTCTCTATAAGCTCTTTGAGCCAAGAGGGTTGAACCTCTACATCATTATTGAGTAAGACTATGTATTCAGCCTTCTCGTTGGCATTGGCTATCCCTACATTATTGCCTTGGGCGAAGCCTAGGTTTCTCCCAATATTAATGACTCTTAACCTGGAATCATGATATTTGCTGGCAACATGGTAAAGGCTATCATCTTTCGAGCCATTGTCCACGAATACTAACTCAAATTTAGGATAATCTGTCTGTAAAACTGATCGAAGGTATCTATCAAAATCTTTACCAAGGATAGACCTTCCATTATAGTTTAAGATCACGATGGAGACGAATGGATAGTTCATGGGCAGATATTGATTATTAAATTTCAATTCTTATTCAAGCATCCTTCATATATCTGTAAGTACTTATCAATAACTAGCTCCCAATCGTATTCTCTCTTCACTCTCTTCCTGGCTTTATTGGTTATTGATTCACGAAGATTTTCATCTTTTGAAACTTGCTCTATCAAACTTGCAAGCTTAACATGATCCCCAGGCTTAAATAAAAAACCATTTACTCCATCTTCGATCAACTCTGGGACTCCTCCTACATTGGATGCTATGACAGCTGTTCCAGATGTAAAGGCTTCTAGAATAACTGTAGGTAATCCTTCCATTAAACTAGGTAAAACTAGTAATTCTGAGGAAGCTATGAGCTTTATAGCCTCGATCCAAGGTTTACTATGAACTGTTATTAGCTCATAATTAGGGGATAATAATTTAAAGGCTTTTACTAGAGTATCGTATCCCTTCTCTTTTGTCTTCCTTCCAACATAAATTAATCTTCTTTTTTTGTGCTCAACATTTTTACATAAATCTTCAATTCTAGCTGTATCTATAGCATTTGGTACATATTCAACTTTAAAGCCCATCTTGTGGTAAATATTCGTGGTATCTTTGCTTATACATGTGATGTTATCAGCCCAGTTTAAGGCTTTCTTTTCATACAAACTCATAATCCTCCCTAAGGCTTTGCCATGTAATAACTCGATTTGTGATGAATAATGACCGTGAATGGAAAGGACCTTTTTCCCTCTCATGGTCTTTGCTGGGATCATGCTGGGCAAATTATGGGCATGGATAACATCAGCCCTTTCTCTATTTAAGCATGCAAATAATGCCCAGCTAATATTTTTTAGGTTCTTTACGGGAATGTATGGTGTATTTTTGGCAGAAACTATGAGAACCTCATGCCCTCTTTCCATTAATTTCTCTGAGAGAGATTCAACATGTCTACCAACACCTGACGTGCCACCGAATGTAGGAGATATTAACTTGATCTTCATCTAGCTCATTGGCTCACTGATTCATTAAGATTCGATGACTTTTTAGAGTGCCATAATTTAGGATACGTCCCAGCCTTCATTATTACACGCTTTGTTGAAAAAGCTATGCCTTTGCTTGCATCCTCTATCTCTTTTGTTGACATCAAAGCTTCTCCTATAGCTACTAGCTCTTTTTTCAAAGTGTAAATGCAAACGATTTCTCCTTTTACAATATCAGGAGATAGCTGCAATATTCCAGGTACTGCTAACTTTGCTCCATGGCATATGGCATCGACGGCTGAGTCACGAATTACAACAGCTTTAAGTGAAGATGTTGCAAACTCTATAGGCTTTATCAACTGCCTAATCTTATCCTCTCTTCCTTCCTCCTTCCATTCATAAACAGCTTCTAATAGATCATGAAGCCTGACTAATCCATCTAATTCGCTTAGATCGCTAACTCTAGTCCTTCTTAACTCTATCATAGTAGCACCAGGTCCTAGAACTTCCCCCATATCGTAGATGAGCTTTCTCACATAGGTCCCAGCTTGGCAAAGAACTCTTAAAAGGATCAGCTTACCGATCTGCTCGACCAATTCTAGATTATAGATCTCACGAGTCCTTATAGTCCTCTTAACAGAGGATCTTTGAGGGGGGCGTTGATAGATTTCTCCAGTGAATTCAGATAGGACCTTTTTTAGCTTAGTTTCACTAACAGGATCATGAATTCTTGCAACAGCATAATACTCTTTAGGTCCAAGTAAAAGTAGTGATAAGGCTTTCGTCCCTTCTCCTAACCCTACAGGGAGTAGACCTGTCACAGGAGGATCAAGAGTACCACTATGCCCTGCTTTATCCACTTCTAACATCTTGCGCACCCATGATACGACTTCATGGCTAGTAGGTCCTGAAGGCTTGTCAAGAAGAATGATTCCATAATCTAAAAGAGCCTCTATGGGGCGTTTGTAAGGATAATGACCATAACTCTCATTCGTTAAATCTTCATCTATAGTTATCAAACCTTGCAAGAGTTCATCCCCTGATTTAATTGTTAAACTAAACTAAAAACTCTTTGTGTTACCTATTTTTTCTTTATACGATTTTTTATGTAAATATCAATAGCTTTAGAGACTATGTCATGGACTTCATCAGGATTGAACTTATCTGTATTCAATATAAGATCGAAGGGAGAGAAATCTCCACCAAAATCGAATCCATAAAGGCTCTTATATATCGATCTAGTCCTCTCATCCTTCTCTTTGATGATTTTTATGATGATTTCAGCTTCTATTGAATCCCTTTTTGCAGCCCTCTCAGCCCTAACCTCTAAAGAGGCTTTTAACCAGATCTTGAATGCCTCTTTCTTAAAGAGCCATGGCATAGTCCAGCTGTCAAGTACAACGTTACCTTTGTTTGCCATCATGAGTAATTTATTATCAACCTTTTCATCGGATCTTTTATCTTTCTCCCTCTCTTCTAGAAATTTTAAACCTTCCTTGCTCTCCCACCATCCATCACCTTTTGGTTCAAATCCTTTTTCCATGGCTAACTGCTTTAAAGCATCCCCACCTGAAAAGTAATTTAGACCGTATCTTTCAGCTATTCTCTTGGCTAAAGTGCTCTTTCCAGTACCTGCCATCCCTGAAATGCATATTACGATATTTTTACCTTCTTTTTTAACTCTCATCTGATTCACTTTGATCAATCTAGGCTAGTACCGAGAAGCTTTGTTATTATAGCACTAAAGGCTAAAGATGATATCAAATACCACCAGATTAGTCCGATCTCTGTACCTATTATAGGTAATGGCATAGGCGATATAGCAACGATAGTATTATACCCACCAATGAAGCTAGCAAGAAGATAATAGATGATTATGAATGGAATCCAGAAGAGGAGCATAGGTTTCATTCTTTCCGTACTTACCTTCATCTCCAACTTCATCATCTGCTTTTCCTTTTTTCTCAGCTTTTCCTCCTTAGCCTTATCTTTAGCAAGCATAGCTTGCCTCAGTTCTTTTCTGAAGGCTCTAACCTCGGCACGAATTCTTCTTGCTCTTCCCACATCTGTCAATAAACGAGTAGCTACATTAGAGATTATATTCAAGATTATGGCAGTCAATGCTACTAAAAAAGTATACATCAGGATAATTTCTGTCATTTAAATCACCCCAAGGGCTCTCAAGATTTGGTTGGTAACATCTTCTATATGATTCTCTCTATTCATGACCATAAGTATAGGGGCTCCAGTTATTACTCCTATAGTACTCAGCATACTTCTCGCAATCTCTATCTCTTTAGCAATCTCTATCTCATCAGCAAAGTCTCTATACCTTTCAGAGTCTCTCATGCGCCTTGAGATTATCTCTAGGGGTAAAGCCTCTATCAGAACAATATTGCTAGGCGACAAAGCTTTCAAGACTTCAAGGGGAAGACCAGGCCAATATCCCTCTTTTGTATTGATTAAAAGGTGAGTGTCTACGATTAAAAAATCTGCTTCCATCCTTGCTATGCTATTAGCAGCTTCTATCTGAAGCTTTCTTTGCTCATCTACTGGCAACTTCCTCATCTCATCTCTATGCTTGATACAAAGCTTTTTTGCTTCCTCGAACATAACTGTGCCAAACACTACAGACTCTACAGCAAAGTTCTTTTTCTTTATCATTTCTACTACTTTATTGACAACTGTAGTCTTACCAACTCCTGGAATGCCAACTATTATGATCCTCTTAGTGCTTACCAAAGACAACACCTTATAGAAGCAATTAAGTGAAATTTTTGCTAAGTTAAAATGTTTTTCTTAGTTACCTTCTTCCTAAAATTCCAGCAAGCCTTGGTAGCATTTCCTCAAATTGCTCTCTTACTAGTATTTGATAATACTGCATGATTATGCCTATCATCAAAAGTATTCCTGTTCCAGAGCCGAAGACGCCTAAAAGATCTGATAGAGATGCAAGGAGACCTATGATGATACCGCCTAATATAGTGATAGGTGGTATATACTTAGCCAGAACTGTTCCTATCGATGCTTCTGCCTTTCTGAAGCCTGGCACTTGAACATCTGCATCCATCAGGCTTTTGGCTACTTCTTTGGGTGCTAATCCTCCTATCTCGACCCAGAGCTTAGAGAAGATAACACATAAAGTGACCATGAAAAATACGTAAGAAATAGCCCTTAAAGGATCTGCCATAGCTACATTCAAGCTATGTGGTGGATTCATATAATAAACCAAACCGCCTGTTGGATAGACTATATCGCCTGTCAATGGATCATAAGTTCCTGTCCCTATCCAGTTGAGCCATGGGTTTGTATTGCCTACATTATAGTTAGACCAGATGAACTGTGAAAAGAATATTATATCTGTCAGTAGCACTGAAACTAATATTACTGGAACTACTGATACATAAAGTAGCTTAATAGGATAAACTCCAGAGAATCCTTTGTACTTCGATGATGTTATAGGGACTTCAACCCTTACTCCTTCAGCATAAATTAATAGGAGGATTACAGCTATCGTCATGATAAATCCTATCAAGCTTGGAAGGGCTCCAGGTCTTAATATAACTTCATAAAATGATCCTCTAAACAAAGCATCTATGAGAAAGGGAAAGAAGCCAAAATTTTCTAAAGGGTTGAAGAGATACCATACTATTTGCTGGGCTACGCCTGCCATTATGAACAAGCTTATACCGCTACCAATACCCCAACCCTTCTGAACGAGTTCATCAAAGAGCATCACCATAACACTAGCACTGAAAAGTTGTATCACTATTATGCTCATTGCCATAAAAGATAGATTTCTACCATAGACGCCTCCTATCGTGTAACCAAGAGCTTCTATAAGTATGACAATCATAGTCAAGAGCTTAGTAGCAGATGTGAATAGAGCCCTATCCTCAGGCTTTTTAAAATCCAGCTTTATTATATTTGCTCCTCTAAGGAGTTGTGTGATCAAGCCTGCTGTGACTATAGGACCTATACCAAGCTCCATTAGAGTGCCTTGACTGGATGCAAAGATTATTCTTGAGTAAGCCAAAGGGTCTGTACCTGGTTTTCCAACTCCATACAATGGAATCTCAGACATGACAAAGTAGATAGCTAAGACTAAAGCTGTCCAGATTAACCTCATCGTTAAAGACAATTTCCTTTGAGGTTTAGGAACTTCAGGTAATATTATTGAGATACTTTTTAGAAAACCAGAGAGACTGCTCATCTTCTTTACCTTATTTCTAATACTCCTCCAGCCTTTTCTATTTTATCCTTTGCACTTTTTGTGAAGGATCTGGCTATAACATAGTAAGGGTGTTCAATCTCGCCATCTCCAAGAAGCTTATCATAGCCTAAATCAATAAGGTCTATCAAGACTTTATCATCCTTTTTCTCAATCTTATCACTCTTTAATAGCTCATCATATATTTCATTCAATCGACCAATATTTATCCATCTTTTGACTATGGCTCTATTGGGTGGCTTAAAGCTATCTCTTCCAAAGTGATTTGGTGCATACTTGACAGTCCAGCTCCATTTATGCTTATGAAGACCAGCTTTGCCTTTTCCTCCCCTGCTACCGCTCTTTCTATGCTGGCCTATTTGTCCATAGCCAACAGTCCTCGACCCTCTTAATTTCCTAGTTTTTCTCAACCGAGTGGGCATCTTCAGCACCTATTTTAAACTGATAATAAATTAAAAGATTATCATATGAAGGCTAGATCATCTTTTCAACGATAGAGATGAGTTCAGGATTCTCACCCAAGATTCCTCCTTGAGCATACATACGCCTAGTTGAGCGCTTAAAGCCTCCTCTTGGTGGCGATAAAGCGAAAAAAGGTTTCATTCCCTTAACCTCTTTTAAAACAATCTCTCCTTTCTCTAAGGATTTTGCCAGATCACTAAAGCTCTTAAAATTCATCTCTTTAATCTCCTTTAATCTTAAAGGCTTCCATCCTTCCTTTCGACCTCTCCCTTTAATCAATTTTGAAATGAAAGAGGAATTTATAGGGCACCATGCAACATGATCTTTAGCAGCTATAAGCATGCCTCTATAGTCAGGAGTATCTGGGATTATGGTTGCCCTAAATCTTTTTGTCAGATGAAGTTGCTCAAGATTCCTTTTTACAGGCTCTCGAACATTTATAGTACCACGAAGTCTTACAACAAGAAGGTTATTAACCAAGGTTTCACCTCTGCACCATGCTAAGACCATGGATTTTCTTTAAAGCATCGTACACTGCGTATGCTATTGAAGATACAGTGCTAGTGGAACCATAAGTCCTTGTCCAAGCATCTTTAATTCCAGCTAAAGATATCAAATTCCTTACTTTTTCTCCAGCCACAAGCCCAAGCCCCCTTGGACCTGGGATTATCACTATTCTTACACTGCCACACTTGCCTATAGCCTTAAACGGGATCGAATGAGGGGTCATACACCTGCATTCCCAACTACCACAGCCAAGTTTTACAGGAATTATGCTCAATAGAGCACTATTTGTTGCCTTATCTATGGCTAACCTCATCTGACTGGCTTTTCCTTTGCCAACACCGAACCAACCCTTTTCATTCCCTAAAGCCATTACTGCTTTAAACCTAGTTAGCTCGCCTGCATCTGTCTGCTTTTGAACTATCCCTGCCCCAATTAGAGCAGTCTTTAAATCTGGTAGAAGTTTCTTGACTATCTCCGGCTCCTTTATCTTCATGCCACTCTCAAAAATCTCTTCTAATGAAGCGATCTTCCCTTCTACCACAAGATTTCCTAATCTAGTTCTAGGCATCCAAGATTGAATAGCTTTTTCACTCATGCCTTCCTCACTTCAAATCCTTCCATTATCTTCTTACGGACATCTTTAAAATGCTCTGGAATCGACTCTGGTTTAAGAGCTTTGCTAATAAGACTTGAGAATCTTTCATTGTAAAGGACTTTATCCTTCTCAAGTAAGTACTTAGCATAATCAGCTATATGCTTGCCTTTGAGTCTTTCTTCAGAAGGTAAAGTCTCATGATCTATAGATATGGATACACCTGCATCCAATAGCCCCTTGACTACAGCTGTGATACGTGAGTTTGGCACAAACCTTCTTAATCCTATGTATAATATAGCTTCATCTACCTTATCTTTAGCTTTGAGCCCAGCCAATAATCCTGTGAGATATGCTGCTGGGATATTCTTTCTTGAACCCATCCATCCAAACTTTATCAACTCCCTTGAATGGGCTGATGCCAAAGCTACATCGCCTTCTTTTTGAGGCGATAATATCTGAACTAAAATATTCTTTCCACTTATGAATGCATATACAAAGGGCAATCGGCTTAGGATTATCGCTCTCCTCTTTCTATAATTCGTCTTGCCCTCTCGCCTCCTACGTATGATTGGAGCATAGCTATCATTCATAATCTTCACCTTCTACTCCTGCTCAACAAGCTTATCTGCTCTTTAAGATGCTTGATCGATCTGATCTGACCGCCTTTAATCTGTAAATAAAGCTTGTCAAACACATCACCTGTTATATCACCCCTCTCTCTAGCTTTCTTCAAATGGCTTCTTATAGACCGAACCTTTGTAACCCATAACCTCTTTCTTGGCGATCTAGCACCAATAGAGCCTTCCTTCGAGCCACTACCTCTCCCACGCTTCTTCTTTAAAGCCCTTTTCCTTCTAATGCGACCTCGAGATATACCCTTAACGGGCTCAGCCCAGATTATGCCTTCTCTGATGAGGGCTCTTATATCATCCCTCGTAATGGCATCAGCTATTCTTTCGAGATTTTCAGGGTCAATTCTAACTCTGTTTACCCCTACATTAAGGACTTTTGCAGCCATTTCCTTTTTGTTACTTAAGTTCAATCTTTATAGCACCTTTTAGCCTTAAAAGCTCAATCTAATTGCCAATTTTTAATATTGATTAAGCTTCTACTTCTTTAACTTTTTTAATACCTCTTGGGTTTAAGACTTTTATGCCCAGTTCTTTTGCCTTTTCTATCAGTTCAGCACGCTTCTTAGCTCCTAACCCTGATGCCAATCGAGCAGCGTCTGTCTTAGGATTAAGCCCTTTAAGTTCATCTATGTTATGAACGAGTATATCTCTATATCCAGAGGGATGAATCCCCCTTGCTATCTTTGGTCCTCTATAGCCAACTTTTACTATCTTAGGCCAGCCTTTAACCTTAAGGCGCATCTTACTATCTATGCCCTTTGGTTTTCTCCATTTCTCATTTAGTCTCTTATATCTCCATGACTCTTGCCTCACGAATTCTGGGCGCTTATCATCTATACTCTCTCTTAACTTCAAGAGCTCCTTTAAATTCACTTTACTCTTTCTTTTTGCTTTTGTTTTCTTTTTGGAAGTAGTTTTCTTTACCATCTTACTAACCTCTCCCCTTCTCATAAATGTATATTCCATCAAGAAAAACCCTCTGATCCTTTCTTTTCACAGCAGTTACTTGCTCTATATTGGCTGCTGTTTGACCCACATCCTCTAATGATATACCTTTGACTATGATGTCATCGCCCTCAACAGTCACTTGGCAGTCACCTACTATCTTCGCTATGCGTGGAGACCTTTCTCCATAGAAGTTCTCGATTATTACTTCTTTACCCTTCACTTTGACAGAAACTGGGAAGTGTGCAAATACTACTTTGAGTTTATAAGTGAAAACTTTTGTCACGCCTCTGATCATATTCCTTATGATCGATCTAGCAGTATTGGCAACGCTGACATCAGACCTCTTCTTACCTAATGGTCGAATTAATATCTTATTCCCTTCATGTGAGACTTGAGCCTTTATCTTAGAGATGTCCTTTCTACACTCGCCCAAAGGTCCCTTAATAGCAAGCATATTATTATCTAACTTTGCTGTAACACCATTTGGGAGTTCCAGTGTTATATACTCAACTTTGCTCTGCATTTTGATCGCTCTACCGAGAGTTAAGATTATGTGCTTTTATGCTTTTACTATAAAAAATTATCATTCTGATGAGATGACCTAATTTGGAAACTCTTCAAACTATCTTGATCGATGGCTCTTTGATCTTGCTATAATGTCTTAAATTCATCAAAAGGGCCGTGAGTGCTTCCAATAGTCTAGACACATCTAAAGGTCCTGCATAGATAGGGCGCAGATTGGGAATTTGTGATATTAGATCTGAAACTTTATCGACGGCTTCAATATCATCACTCGCCATAAGGGCATCACAATCAAGGCTTAGCTTGAGGTTACAGAGCTTCTTCGCAGGCATAGTGTGAAAAGTTGAGACTATTCGCTTTGACCCTAGTTCAAAGGAGATGACCTCTGCTGCTGAAGCATATACAATTGATTTTTTTAATGTTTCACTTATAGTATAGGGTACATATTTGTAGCACTTATCATCCCTATTCAAAGGCACAATAGGAGATATTATGATCTTATCATTAGTTATAAAAGGTTTCAAAGATCGAGTGAAATTTATCAAATCCTCATGTGGCACGGAGAATACTATTATTTCAGAGATTTTTGCTGCCTGAAAGTTATCATAGCCCACTATGCTACCCTTCATCTCATCCCTATAATGCTTTTCTGCTTCTTTCCTATAATCCTCTGCAAATGCCTTAGCTTTATTTTCATCTCTAGAACCAATGATCATATCATGAAATCTTGCCCATCTTAATGCTAAGCCTCTGCCAAAGTCTCCTGTACCTCCTAAAATGGCTATCCTCATTATACTCAACCTTCTCTTTAGATGATCAGATCAATAACTTTATCGGCTTTAATTCTTTATTGTCTAATAAAATCTTCTTTAGCTGATCTGTAAGTTTCAAAGCATACAAACAACAATATGCTAAAATTTATAAATTATAACGGATATATTGAATTGGAGATTATTTTACGTATAGGTGCTGTAAGCCATGGTATGTAGTCTCCAGCTGATGGTCTAGAGTTAGGATCATCAGCACTCCCCACCAGTTATTCTTGAAAACATCGACTTTTATGATATGCTAATCTGTATAAAACCTCATTAAAATATTCTACAAAAAATAAAGGGAGTGGTTAGTTCATGGTATTGGTGCAGTTAGCCAAGGTATATAGTCTACGTAATCTGTTACTTCATCCCCAGAGCCAGGACCTACTCCTCCTGGACCATCAATAGCACCCCACCAGTTATTCACTGCATCATCGATTACTGTATCTGCAGCCCAGTTATTAATTCCATAATTAACATTGCCGTATATGTTGTTGTAGTTTATTACAGGGTCTGATTGCTCATCATTTATGTATATACCATCCGCATAGTTCCTTATTATGTAGTTTCTGTTATCATAGCTACCACCTATTGTTGGGTCTGGATCATCACCCTCAATATCTAGAAGGTAAATACCATATACATTGTTTGCTATGTAGTTCCTTACTATAGTCGGGTTTGAATTACTGCAGTATATGCCATCATAGTTGCCAATTATTATGTTATCACTTATCGTTGTTGTTTCAGTACTAGATATGAGTATTCCATACCATTGTCCTGATATTAGATTGCCATCAGTATGTCCTATTATGTTGTTGGATATCAGACCAGAGCTATCATGCCAGTATATTCCATCATAGTAGTTGTTGTGTATATTGTTGTACTGTATTGTTATATCATCACTATCAGAGACAACGATACCATATACACTATTACCTATTACATTGTTGTACTCAACTACTATGCCTTCACAGCCAACATATATATCAATGCCATAGCCTGTATTGTATGCTATAGTGTTGTATGCTACTCTTCCTCCATCAACACAACCCGCGAGTGAAAGCGAGTACCAATCCCATGAGTACATTATAGTGTTGTAGATTATCTGTGGGTTCTCACAGTTATGTAACTCTATTCCATAACCAGTCCTCAGAATCGTGTTATATTCTATTATTACAGGAGCACCGAAGTCAACTATCTCCATAGCATAGTCGAAGGTATCAGTTATGACGTTTCCCTTTATGATTAGACCTTCACCATAGCCTTCACCGTATATCTCTATAGCATAGTATGCTCCTCCTGTCATCTTGTTGAATAGGATGGATACGTCTGATACGTAGTCCATGTATATCTGCTCTAATTCACAATAACCTATTGTATTGTATGCTATGAGTACAGGCTCCATCAAGAAGTCCTCATCGTATCCATATAGCTCAATGCCATATCCATAAGACCCTCCCATCTCATTGTACGTTATTACTACATTCTGTGTGTACTCAGCATAGATAAGACCGTAATCGTCATAATAAGCGCCGAATATCTTATTGTAGCTTATCGTCAAGCTTAATTCTACTTCTACATCAGTTCCATCAACATCTACAATTGGCCACTCATCGTCTCCCCAGTAGTAGATTTGATAGTAATAGTTTGAGAATATCTTGTTGTATGTTATAGATACTATTGGACAGTCTCCTAGCTCTATGCCATCACCATCAAAGTTGCTGTATATCAGGTTCGATGCTATCGATATACCGTTCACGTATTCAAGGTATATGTTCTCACTGAAACTTACTCCTATGTTGTTTCCCTTTATCAATATGTTGTGCAGTTCGTTTACTTCAGGAAGCCAATCCCCATCATACATCAGATCCTGATTATCACCATATATGCCATAGTTATTGTTCTTTATTATATTCTCAAGTATGGTTATGTCTGTTGAGTCTTCGAAGTATATGCCTGCATAAGAGCTGTAAAGTATAGAGTTCTCCTTTATTATTATCTCATACTTATCACAGTCCTCTATGTGTATGCCATCATAATCGCTGTCAACTATTATGTTATTGTATACGAATCCACTTGCATCATCATAGAACTCAAGAGCACCATAATAGTCTGTACCACCATCAGTACCATTCGTGAGAACACATCTCTCAATATACAAGTATGCATCTGTAACTGTTATGCTTTCTTCCTCTAAATCTATCATTGCACCTTGACCATATATTCTAGTATCTCCAGATATTGTAACTCCTCCAGTATACAGAATACTTGGATTTAGGTAAAATGTACCGCCAGTACCTCCACCTACTGCATCTGATAACTTCATAGTGGGCTGTGCAATTACTGATATTGGTATCATGAGAAGAAATGGCATCATTAGGAGCATTGCTATAGTAATAGTTCCTATGATTTTCTTCATTTTATTTCGGCATAGATTGTATAAGTTTATTAATAAAGCTTATCTTATTGGAAATATTCTAGGATTAATTAAAAATAAAAAGACATTCTCCCTTTACTAATACCTTGCTTGATAAATTCTCCATAACTCATCATATTCATTTAGTTGATAGATTTACTTCTATGAAGACATCATCAGGAACTCTTAGCCTCATTAGTTGGCGCATAGTCCTATCATCAGCATCTAAGTCTATAAGCCTTCGATGAATTCTCATCTCCCATTTATCGAATGTATGAGTACCTTGACCACTGGGCGCTTTTCTTGTTACTACTTTAAGCCTTTTTGTTGGTAGAGGAAGAGGTCCCCTAACCTTTATACCAGTCTTATCAGTAATCTCTTTTATCTCCTTACAGACTTGCTCCAAGTTGCTTAGATTTGTACTTGTGAGCTTTATCCTAGCGAATTGAGGCATAGCATAAAATCTTTCAATAAGCCATCTTTTAAGGCTTATCCTTGGTAGGATTTATTGATCTCATTCTTTACAAAAATATTGCATAAATATTAGTTTTAGAGTTATAATAATATGGCAATTAATGATACCAAGCATTATCTCTACAAGCTCAAGTATTACATGATTGTAGGTTCAATCCTCTTCATCTTTTCCACAATAATAGGATACTTAATCGCAGAGTATCTTCAATTGAGCATCCTTGGTGAGCTTGAAGGTTCATTCCAATGGGCTGTAGAACTAGACCCCTTCACCTTAATGCTCTTTGTATTTCTGAACAATTCCATAAAAAGCTTATTCGCAATATTACTTGGCTTTTTCTTTGCTATAATCCCTTTGCTCTTCGTCACTATCAATGGTCTTTTGATAGGAATGATCTTTTTTGATGCTGTGAAGGAGAAAGGGCTGGCTTTCATATTATCAGCAATACTCCCACATGGAATAATAGAGATGCCTATCTTCCTGCTGAGCGTTGCCATAGGCTTAAGGATGGGCGTTCAGACAGTCCTTAAACTTGATGGTAAAGATGTTAAGCTAAAATCTGAGTTGAAAAATGGACTGAGGTTCTTTATCCTTTACATCTTGCCCCTCTTTCTCTTATCAGCCTTCATAGAGGCATTCATAACACCTTTATTCATAAATATTACAAGCTAATTTTCTCTATGTCCATTGGCGTGATCTCTTTCCACCTTGCAATATAGAGCATTGTAGAGTTCGCAGATGCATTTCCATCTTTCAACAGGCTTGCCTAGTACGACTACCATGTACTTTTTACTTATAATAACTAGATTTAACTATGGTTAGGCCTTTGCTTCTACCTTCTCTGCAGTCCATTTTTGGGTAATTTCTTTTACAACTCCTGCAGCTATAGTTGTGCCCATGTCTCTAAGAGCGAAACGCCCTAGCTCTGGCATATCCTTATAGAGCTCTATGCAAAGAGGTCTTACAGGCTGAATCCTGATTATGGCTGAATCTCCTGTCTTGAGAGATTTAGGCTTCTCCTCTACTACTTGCCCAGACCTTGGGTCTATCTTTGATATCATTTCTGTAATCTGAGCAGCTACCTGAGCAGTATGAGCATGCAATACAGGAGTGTATCCTGCTGCTACCGCTGTTGGATGGAATACGATTATTATCTGAGCTATGAACTCTCTTGCTACTGTAGGCGGGCTAGTAGGATGACCAACTACATCTCCTCTTTTAAGATCCTTTTTGGCAACCCCTCTTAGGTTGAAGCCTATGTTATCGCCAGGTATGGCTTGAGGAATGCCTGCATGATGTGTTTCTATGGACTTGACTTCTGCTGTTATCATAGAAGGTGCTATTACTACTGTATCTCCAACTTTGACTACACCTGTCTCTACTCTTCCTACTGGAACTGTACCTACGCCTGTGATGGAATAGACATCCTGAATAGGGATGCGAAGAGGCTTATCGATAGGCTTTGAAGGCTCGACCAATTGATCAAGAGCTTCGTATAATGTAGGACCGATATACCATGTCATCTTTTCTGATTTTTTGATAAGATTTTCACCAGTCCAGCCCGAGGCTGGTATAAATTGAATCTTCTTCACATCGTAACCTACTGTCTTGAGAAGCTTCTCCACTCCTGCCTTGACCTCTTCATACCTCTCCTTGTTATAGTTAACAGTGAAGTCATCGAACTTATTTAGGAGTACTACTACTTGGTTTACTCCTAATGTCCTCAGAAGGAAGGCATGTTCACGGGTCTGCCCCCCAGGACCTATGCCTACCTCATACTCACCTTTCTTTGCAGATACCACTAATACGGCAGCATCAGCTTGACTTGCTCCTGTAATCATATTCTTGACGAAGTCCCTATGACCTGGTGCATCTATGAGTGTGAAGAAATATTTGTCCGTTTCAAACTTCTGGAAAGCGAGATCAATGGTGATTCCTCTCTCACGTTCATCCTTCAATTTATCTAAAACCCAAGCGAACTTGAAGGTATCTCCCCTACCAGCCTTCTCAGACTCTTTTGCATACTCCTCTATTGCGCGTGCATCAACCGTGCCAAGGTCGTAGAGAAAATTCGATTTCCCATGGTCGATGTGCCCACAGATTACAATATTCAAATGCGGCTTTGCTGGCATGCTTACCCACCTTTACGCCTAAATATAAAATCCTTTCGTTATATAAGGGTTAAGGTGCTTTTAAATAACTAATTATTGTTCATATAGCTCAAAAATGATTGAGCTATTAACCACAGATTTGGTGGGAAAGTTCGTTAAATGGTCTAGAGAGAAAAGGTCAAAAGCACAAAGGCTTTGGGCTATATTTTTTGGAGTGATAATTTTTGTACTTTTCTTACCTTTAATACTAATCCTTGGAGGCTATACATTGGATTCTTGGCTCGGATTCTCAAAGGCATTACCAGAGCCAGCTAACCTCGTTATTGGACTTAGCTTCATTACAATTGGTTGGTCTGTTGCTTTATGGTCAGTTTATGTTCAATATAGAATTGGGAAGGGTACACCATTCCCAATAATCATCTTCTACACAGGTCTCGCTATTCTTCTTAACACTACATCTATGCTAATAATATTGACCCCTATAGTATTCATACCTATTTTGGTCTTTGTCAAATTGGTAGAAGAGAAGGAGCTTGAGAGAAGGTTTGGGCAAGAATATTTAGAGTATAAGAAGAAGACGCCATTCCTTATCCCAAAAATCCTTTAGAATATGATATAGATTGGAATATCAAAGTGTTTGATGTGTTTGGCTTAAACCCCAACCAAAGACACAAAAACACTATAGCTCTAAATAAGTAAGGCGATAGGGAAAAAGGCTGAACTAACTTAATACTTCGTAGAAGCTTTGGTAAGCTGGATGAGAGTGAGGAAGCTTCTCTTTAAGTTCAGTGTCAATTTGTCTAATAACTGAGATATCCTTTAAATGGCTTAAAAGCCCAGCTCTCACCGCATTAATGCAGTTTAAACTACAGGGTATGAAGCCAGCTGTTAAGACCACACTTAGACCATTATCTCTAACTTTCTCTAGTTCCCCTTTGTGTCTCTCGTCGAAGAACATTCTACAATAGTCTATGAAGCTTCTTATACAACACTTGGGGTATCCTAGGAATAGGCCCACTTCTAGGTGGTCTAGAGAGTATAACAGGAGGGCTAATGCGAATTCAGGGTCTATGGCTGGTCTTACAGGTGGCATGTAGTTTTTAATTACAGTTAGTTGATAGTGAAGCCTTTCCTCTAATCCTATGAGTCTATATGATGAAGCTGCTTCAGCTATCACTGAAACCACTTTAGGATAATCCTTGTATGTAATTTTTGCCTTAGCGATAGCCTCGCTTAAGGGAAGGTTTTCTGCTAAGCTTCTTATATGCTCAATTATCATAACTATGCGCTTAAAGCTCTCATACCCTTCCAACTCTTTAACCCCTTAACCATATGGCAATTTGAAGTTAAGCAAAATAAGCTTTAACCCTCATATAACTTCTTTAGATGGCGGGCTCGCGGGGATTTGAACCCCGGACCTTCAGCTCCGGAGGCTGACGCCCTGATCCAGGCTAGGCGACGAGCCCTAAAATTCGATTAAGCTTAATTTGTATATAATAATATTAAGAGGATTAATTGATTGAATAATCTTATTTTGGGCTTTCCAGATACTTACTCGCATTAAGCAAAGTTACACCGACTATGGTCTTTCCTCGATAACGTATTATTACATCATCTCTCTGATCGCTATCAGTTGCTTTTTGTGGCTTCTCAAAACTCATATAGAGCACGTCAGCTTCATCATCATAGCTCACCCAAATTCTTTTAGAAGGCATAGATAGTAAAATAGGTGCAATCTTTTTGAGACCTTCAATATTTATTGTCTGCGCCATACCACTCCCCTTCTTTTAAGGAATCTCCTGAATCTCCGTTTAGACATTATGTATGAGGTTATAATAAATCCTTCGGTATCGCTTATCTCTTTATAAGGCACTACTATGTATTTTGGTCCAATGTTTGTTCTTGGGAAAAACTTGGTTGCTACTTTTTCTTCTGTTATTCCATGTAATATAAAATCTGGATCGTTCACAGTCTCAAGAACGAGATCAATATTCCCAGCCATTTCATCATGCTCCTCGATCACATGGGACCATGTCTTGGCGCTAATACGAATCCTCTTACCATCAATCGAAAATGTATATGCAATCAATGACATTACTATGTCAGATAAGCGTGTATATTTAATAAAATTAAAAAGTTACGAGTTTTTAATTCCATATTGGTAATCGAATCGATAGGTGCTAATATGGAAATAAAGGGCTTTGCTGTAGATGTGGATGGCACTATAACAGAGGATGGTGGAGTGATAAGCCTTGATGCTGCATATTCTCTTCGCTGGTTGGAGAAGATGGGCTATAAAGTGATCTTGGTTAGTGGGAGGAGTGCATGGGAAGCTTTAGCTCTATCAATATATCTTGGTACAACAAAAGTCGTAGTAGGTGAGAATGGAGGGGTTGTTGCAACATCCCCATTAGATATGACTTTGCTTGCAGATATTTCTCATAGCTTGATGGCTTACGATTACCTCTCAAAGAAAATTTCAAATGTAAAGAAGAAACTAGTCTTCCCTCGCTTTACTGAAGTTGTATTGGAGAGAACCTTTGATCTTAATGAGGGGAGAAGGGTTCTTGATGAGAGTGGAATACCAGTTACCATCAATGATAGCAAATATGGATATCATCTTACTCATAAAAGTGTGAATAAGGCAGTAGGCTTGAAAGTAGCAGCAAAGCATCTTGGTATTGATACGAGCCAGATAATAGCAATAGGTGATAGTGAGATAGACATACCTATGTTCATGGCATGTGGCTATAGTGTAGCATTAGGGAATGCACCTAATAGCTTAAAGGAAAAGGCAAACTTTTTCGTGAATGCAAGCATGGGCAATGGGCTTGTTGAAGCAATTCAGCATATCACTGAGAAATTTATGAAAATTAGATTAGATAGAGGTGCTAAGAGTTGAGCTTTAGAGAGTTCAAAGAGCATGTTAAAAAAAGTGTAGAGTTAGCTATAGGTGAAGCAGACTTCCCTTTGATAGATTTTGAGCCTTTTGAGCCTCCAAGACCTGAGTTTGGCGATCTATCAGTAAATGTTGCCTTCATAATAGCCAACAAGCTAGGTCTTAATTCATTAGAAGTGGCAGAGGCTATAGGTGAAAAGTTAAGAATACCAAAGGATTCATTGATATCAGATTTTGAAGTCCATGATCCTGGTTACATAAACTTTAAGGTAAGATATCCAGATTTAGCCTACAGAGTAATCTTTGATGCCATTTCTAAAGAAGATTATGGCTCATTGAACATTGGAAGAGGGAAGAAGGTCTGTGTTGAGCATACGAGTGTAAACCCGAATAAGGCTTTGCACATAGGCCATATAAGAAACTTAGTCCTTGGAGATTCTATTCATAGGATATTAAAATTCACAGGGCATGATGTGCAAGTATTGAACTATATCGATGATTCAGGATTACAGATAGCAGACATCGTAGTTGGCTTCAAATATCTGGGCTTTCCTCTTGAGCCCCCAAAGGGAGAGAAATTCGATCATTATTGTGGCGATAATGTTTACGTGAAAGTGAATGAGTTATACGCTACAAAGCCTGAACTCATTATGAAGCAGAAAGAAGTATTAAAGGCTATAGAGGAAGGTAGATCAGATACAGCGAATTTTGCCAAGGAGCTAACAAAGAAGATATTGAGAGAGCAACTCAAGACATGCTGGAGGATAGGAGCATACTATGATTGCCTAAACTTTGAATCTCATATAATAGAAAAAAAACTTTGGAATATATTGTTCAGTCATATGAAGGATAAAGGAATGATACAACTCATGACAGAAGGAAAGCTTTCTGGATGCTGGGTTATTAAAATGAATGGTGAAGAGGAAGAGAAAGTGCTCAAGAGAAGTGATGGGACTCTGACATATATTGCTAAAGATATACCTTATGCTGCATGGAAGATAGGTTTGATAGAAGACCCTTTTCAATATAATATATTCATGAGACAGCCAAATGGTAAAGATTTGTGGTCTACAGTATCAAGAAAAGGGAGGGATGACCATCCTTCTTTTGGTAATTCAGATCTTGCTATAACTGTAATCGATGTTAGGCAGAGCAGACTTCAAAGGATAATCTCATACATTCTCTCTCTTTTAGGAGAAAGATTAGAAAAGAAGTATTTACATCTTGGTTATGAAGTAGTCTCATTGAGCAAAAGAACTGCAGATGAGCTTGGCATCATGGTATATGGAAAAGATTTCATTCATATGTCTGGTCGAAAGGGAATTTACATAAACGCTGATGATGTCCTTGATGCTTTACATAAGAAAGCCTATGAGGAGACGAAGAAGAGAAACCCAAATGAGAGTGAAGAGTGGCTTCATAATATAGCTGAGAAGGTAGCTTTATCAGCTCTTCGTTTCGATCTTATAAAACAGGATTTGGACAAGATAATAGTCTTTGATTTAAGTGAATCTTTAAACTTAGAGGGAGAGACTGGACCATACGTTCAATATGCCCATGCAAGGGCATCTAGCATAATTCAAAAGGCTGGAATAAGACCAAGAATTACTCTTGATAGCGCTTCTTCATTAAATCATCCTACTGAGATAGAACTCATAAAGATGATATCTAAATTTGATCTTCACATTGAAGAGGCTTTAAAGAACCTATCACCAAAGACCATTGCCAGATATGCTTATCAATTAGCAACAGATTTTAACATCTTTTATGAGAAGAATCCTGTATTACAAGAAAAGGATGAGATGAAGAGAGAAGCAAGAATAGCTTTAGTTCAAGCTTTTAAAAATGTAGTAAAGACAGCCTTTAACTTGCTTGGGATAGAGACTCCTGAGAGGATATGATCTATGAATAATTGAGATTAAACTATAAGAACTGTTAATATAATATATTAATGGTCGATCTTGATGATGTTTAAATTAGCGTGCATAGGTTGCAAGTCAGAGTATAGTTTAGATGAGATAATCTATTATTGTAAAAAATGCAACGATTTGCTAGAGGTTCAAATGGATTTAGAAGAAATAAAAAATAAGATCGATAAAAGAGATTTGGTTTCAAAACCTCTCTCAGTTTGGAAGTATATCGACCTTATCCCCATATTCGATAAAAATAAGATAGTAACCATCAAAGAAGGAGGGACTAAATTGCATAAATGTGAAAATCTGGCAGAGGAGTTTGGAGTTAAGAAGTTATATGTGAAGAATGAAGGGGAGAACCCAACAGGGTCCTTTAAGGATAGAGGAATGACTGTAGGAGTTACAAAGGCTAGAGAATTTAATGTGAAAGAAGTTGCATGTGCATCCACTGGGAATACTGCAGCATCTTTATCAGCTTACGCTTCAAAAGCTGGTTTAAAATGCATAATTTTGATTCCACATGGTGCCATTGCAATAGGAAAATTAGCCCAATCCATAGTCTATGGTGCTAAAGTTATAGCTATAAAGGGAAATTTTGATGAAGCATTATCTATGGTTATAGAGGCTAGCAAGAGCCTTGGATTATATTTACTCAATTCCATAAATCCATTTAGAATAGAAGGTCAAAAGACAGCAGCCTTTGAAGTATGTGAACAACTCAATTTCCATGCACCTGATAGATTGATAATACCTGTGGGCAATGCAGCTAATATATCAGCCTATTGGAAGGGATTCAAAGAATTTTATCAGCTAGATTTTATCAAGAATTTACCAAAAATGATAGGGATTCAGGCATCTGGTGCAAGCCCTATAGTTCAAGCTATAAAGGAAGGGAGAGATAGAATCAAGCCTGTAAAGAATCCTAGTACAGTTGCCACTGCTATAAGAATTGGAAAACCTGCAAGCTGGAAGAAGGCTATAATTGCTATAAGAGAATCGAAAGGAATGGCTGAAACTGTAACTGATGAAGAGATACTATCTGCTCAAAGACTTTTAGCAAGAAAAGAAGGATTGTTCGTAGAGCCTGCCAGTGCTTCTAGCATAGCAGGTCTTAAGAGATTGATCGAATCAGGTTCAATAGATAGAGATGAAGAGATAGTCTGTATTGCTACTGGTCATGGCTTGAAAGACCCTGATAGCGCAATAAAATTCTATCAAGAGCCTACAGTTATAGAGCCTGAATTTAAAATGCTAAAAGAAGTTATCAAAGGTTAATTTTATTACCAATAAGACAAGCTTTATTAGTAAACCAAGATAATCTATGCTGAAATAAAATGAGAAAAATCATAGGATCAATTACAATAGCAATGCTCTTAATGATGCCATTTCTTCTCTTAATACCAGTACCAGTAATTGCACAGCCTACTATGAAGCTATCTGATGCAGTTGGTGGAGGTACTGGCGGTACATTTTATCTGAATCCTAGCATTCTGTACACAGGAGGAGTAACAATATCTGGAGATACTAGAATATATGGTCAAGGTGCTGTGATAGATTTACAAGAGAAGAGCATAAAGGTCGTTGATGCATACTTATACATTGAGAGATGTGTTCTCACAAATGGTACAGATGGTGGTACACTCTATTTTGCTGCTCTTGAATTCTATGACGGTGCAAGCGGTTTCGTATATAAAAATATAATCGTGGACAGCAATTACATTGGCATATACATAGAGGAATCTTCAGACATAGTGATAAAGGAGAACTCGATAATTCAGAATAATCTTTATGGTATAGATTTCGATGATTCAACGAAGATAACTATACTTGAGAACACCATAGCCAACAATGGGGATGAAGGAATATATGGCGGCAATGAAGATTTATACGATGAAGATCCAAATGCTTTTCATGATATAAGGATAAAGGGAAACAAGATAGTAGCCAACGATGGTGACGGAATGGATCTTGATTGTGTGAACGGTTTATCAATAGCATCGAATTTGATATATGCAAATCATGGTGAAGGCATAGACCTAGACGATTGTCCGATAGTATCCATAACACACAACAAGATACTGGCGAGTTATTATGAGGTGCCATCTGGAGAGGGCATATACTACTCTGGAGATAGTGATTGGCCAATCCTAAATGAAGGGACGCCTGATGAAGTAGAAGTAGAATTGAGCCTTACCATAAGCTACAACAAGATAATGGGCAACAATGATGATGGAATAGAGATTGATAATACAAAGAACATAGTAATAACATATAACGAGATAATGTGGAATGAAGAGGATGGTATAGATATCTGGGGAACCTTGGTGGACGATAAAGGCACTCCAGAGCCAGAAGACGATATAATTTTCGTTGTAGAGAATATTCTGATAGCATACAATACCATAAGTGGTAACGATAATAGGAATATAGACATGTTGCTAGTATCTGATGTGAAGATACTCTTTAACAAGATAACAGGGGCTCATGAAGATCAAGGCATAATAATGGGTGGAGACTACGTGGCTTATGGTGGAGCCCGTATAACTGTAGGTGAAGATATACTCATCAAGGGCAACATCATAAATGAGAATGATGAAGAGGGTATAAGAATGCGTCGCTTTAATGCTCCAGTGATAATAGAGTGGAACACGATTCTAGGAAATGGTGATGACGGTATAAACATACACTATGTTGAGAGCCCACAGATAATTCACAATACAATAATGTATCAATGGGACGGTGACAATGGGATAGACATGCATGAATGTAATGGAGCAAGGATTGCATACAATACTGTAGCATACAATACAGGCGATAACATCTATGTAGATAAACCCTCTGAGGATGTAATCATTGAGTACAATACTGTAATAGGTTCTACAGAAGATGGAATAGAAGTAGATGGCTGTGAAGATATGATCATACAGTACAACAAGATATACGATAATGAAGAGGATGGTATCGGATGGCGTCGTAGCTCTGGCTTGATAACAAACAATGTAATAGGCTATAGCGGATCATTATCAGGAAATTATCGTGGAATATGGGTATTCATGTCTATCAGCACTGACCAAGGTCTAACAACGATAAGTGATAACATAATAATAGGTAACTACCGTGGCATATACTGCGATAAATCATCAGACCCAACTATAATAAGAAATTACATAGCAAACAACGTATATGGTATTTATCTCCGTACTAGTTCAGACCCAACAATAGGTGGTAGCTATGATAATAGAAACTACATAATAAGGAATTATGCTGATGGAATATACATAGAAGATAATCCTTCAGACCCTGTAATAAACTACAACAACATATATGGCAATGCAGGATATGGTATAAGCAACTGGGCTGCAACTACAGTAGATGATGCACAGTATAACTGGTGGGGAGCTATTGATGGTCCAGCAGGAGTAGGTCCTGGTACTGGGGATGAAGTAACTTCTGGATTAGACTACATACCATGGCTAACTGCACCTATACCGTAAAATCATTCACCCTTTTTTTATGCTAAATATTAGCCTTAAGAAAAGATAATGCTTCATCTATCCCTATCTGTATCTCAGTTCCATCTATCATATTCTTTACAACTATTCTCTTTTGTGCATACTCTCTTGGTGCCAATATCATTACGTATTTTGCATTCAAAGATGAAGCAGATTCCATCTGCTTTTTCAGGCTCTTTCCTGATAGATCAAATTCAGTCCTTATACCATTTCTCCTTAATTCTGATGCCAATTGAGTAGCTTGTCTTATGAAATCTTTATTTGCATATGCAACATAGATCAATGACAATTCTTCAATTTTGACCTTGCTTATCTTAGATAGTGCAAGAGCAATTCTCTCAACACCTCCTGCAACACCAGTTGCTGATAGGTCTGGTCTACCAAAGATTGCAGGTAAGCTATCGAATCTGCCTCCCCCTGCCAAGGCTCCAATATCTGTATTCTCCTCATCGAATACTTCGAAGACTATGCCATCATAGTAATCCAATCCTCTAACTATTCCCATGCTCAAAAGAATATTCTTCATGCCCCTTGCATCTAGAGATTCTGTTAAACTCATCAAATCATTAAGATTTTGAAGCCCTAACACATTAAGAGAAAATAATACATCGTCAGGCTTGCCTCTTAAATTGCCAAATTTTATGATTTTACTCATAATATCTTCATCTATGCCTTTACCAGCATACTCATCAATGATTTGAGAGATAGTTTTCTTCTTTAATTTGTCTAAAGCCCTAAGAGCCTCCAGGATCAATCTTTCATCATCAGTCTTCATCTCTCTTTTTACATACTCTTCAACTACTTTTCTATCACCAATCTCTATAAAGCAGTTCTTTAATCCTAATTTATCGAATATAATATTTGTCAGTTCAATTATATCTGCATCTGCCTCTATGCTCTTTGATCCAAATATTTCTGCATCCCATTGATAGAACCATCTATATCGACCATACTGAGGCTCATCATACCTCCACATACTTGAGAAAGAGCATAATTTTATTGGTAGTTGTAGATCACGGCGAGAGGCAATGAACCTCGTCAATCCTACAGTTAGATCGAACCTTAATCCTAATTCTCTTCCTCCTTTATCTTTAAAGCAATAAATCTCATCCGATACTGCAGGTCCACTCTTTGCCTCTAAGGTACTTAAGAGCTCTATTGGTGATGGTTCCATAAGCTTAAAGCCAAAAAGCCTAGAGACTTCTAAGAAAGTGCTTCTTATCCTCTCCAATATTTCAAAATCCTCAGGCTCTAAATCTCTCATCCCTCTTGGTAGCTGAAACTTCATCTCAAATCACTTTCATTAAAGAGGCTATTTCTAACGAGAATTATATCTATGTTATTTAAAATGTTTTAAATTAAACTCTCTCTTCTTTGGATTTTAAAAAGCCAGCCTCTTTCCCTATCTTGCCAAGCTCAGCAATCATTGCTGTGAGTTGAATATCAGGATGGGCTCCTACTATAAGCCTATAATCATATTTTGCTAATGCTTCTGCAACCTCATCAAGGTTAGGCAATTTAAGTTTGAATATCTCCTCATTAGCATACTTTATTATATCTCTCTCAGACATGCCATAAACCTTCATAATCTCTAAGAGCTTTTCTCTTGCCTCCTTGAATTTCCCTTCCAAAGCCAAGTTGACCAGTTCTCCTACCTTCGCTTTTCCTGATATTCCTGCCGTCTTCTTGACATTCTCAACACTAATTTCACCTAGGGCTGAAGAGGATTGTAGCATATTTATAGCAAGCCTTAAATCTCCTTCAGTCAATTCATAAATCAGGCTTAGAGCATCATCTCTACATTTCAATTTCTCTTTTTTGCAGACCGTCTTCAAATGGCTTACAACATCCTTCTCTTCTAATCGAGAAAATCTGAAGATAGCACATCTACTTTGAATAGGTTCTATTATACCTGAAGAGTAATTACAGATCAATATGAACCTGCATATCCTTGAACTCTCCTCCATAATTCTCCTCAAAGCAGTCTGGGCATCACTCGTCATCTCATCAGCTTCATCAAGGATTATTATCCTAAAGGGAATCTCAACACGCTTATCAATGTATCTTGCAAAAGTCTTTACTCGATCTCTTACTGTGTTAATTCCTCTCTCATCACTAGCGTTTAGCTCTAAAGTGTAATCTCTCCAATAATCTCTTAATATGCTTCTTGCTATGCATAAAGCAACTGTCGTTTTTCCAGTGCCAGGGGGACCAGCAAATAATAAATGTGGCATCTCATTGGGTGAATTTAGCATTGATTTTAGCCTCTCAACGATTGAACTTTGATCAGCTAAATCCTCTAATTTTAAAGGTCTGTACTTCTCCACCCACATCAGATTCTCTATTGCCATAGACAATGATAGCAAGGAGGGTATTTATTTCTGTATATCTCTATAACCTTGTTCTCTCCTTCCTAAGTTCTATAAAGGTTCTGAGGATTTCCAAAAATTCTAAATCATTAAGAGTTCTATAGGCTTTAGCTTTTTTGTTACTGGATCAACTTGATAGCCTAATGATTCTAAACCTGTTGCTCCAAGTATTGATATATCTTCTTTTTCACCAAATATTACTGGAACCACTCTACGCTTGCCACCATATTCTATCAAAGCCCATCCAATATCACGTTCGACAATGGCTCCTCCATAAACCTTCAATCTTTCACGGTCAACAGGCTTCAATCCTAACTTCTCAAGAGTATTACGAGCTATTAAGGTAAATATGGCATCATTATCAACTGGTAGATCGACTTCCTCCAACTTCTCTAGGACTGATGGATTAGCAACTCTAACCTTTACGTAAGTGAAGCCCATATCTATACCTAAAGAGAATTGTTAAACTCAACTTAAATACTTTGGCATAATGAGGTTTCTGAAAGGTTTCATTGATCCATCTATTCTCTACTTCACTCACTTCAAAGCCAGAAAGTTTATAAATTTTGTTAATAATTAACAAATTATGAACGATGCAACACGCCACGTAAACATCGCCGAAGAGCACCTAAAAGGTGCTAAGGAGGAGCTAAAGAACAAGAGGTTTTCTAATGTAGGATTCCTCTCAATGAGAGCTCTGGAGCAGATGATAGAAGCATGTGCCTCTAAAGAAGGATTACACTTTCATGAACATCCAAGAACAGCACATAAAAACCGTCGTAATTGGCTAAAGATGCATCATCCGGACCTATTGGAACTTTGGGATCAGCTTTGGGGCATCTATGGTGCCCTGGGATATGGAGGGTTAAACGGTGAAAGAGCTGAACAAGCTCTAATCATCCTTAAGAAATGTTTGACTGAATTGAGTAGGAGAGAGAAGATTGCAATCGCAGGTCTATGAAAAGATAGAGCATTTTGTTAAAGAAATAAAGAAAATAGATGGAGCCATAGGCATAATTCTCTTCGGCAGCTTTTCAAGAGGGGATTATGATGAAGGGAGTGATATCGATCTTCTTGTCGTTTTCAAAGACAAAAAAGAACTCAATAAAGGCCTAAAAGAAATATACAAAACAACAGCTAAGACAGATCTATTCTTTCAAGTCATAGGCTTGACTCTGGATGAGTTAAAAGGCTCATCAATCCTAGAATCTGTCTTAAGAGATGGAAAGATATACTATGCAAATGAAGATGTAAAAAAACTGCTCACTCCGACACATAAACCATACGCCCTTGTAACCTACAGCACAGTAAACCTGAGCCCAAAGGAAAGAGTCATCTTCACCCAAAAACTTGAGGGGAGACATAAGGGCAAGTATAGGTATGATGGACTTATACAGGAGCTTGGAGGTTATAAAGTTGGAAGAGGTGTAGTGATGGTTCCACTAGAGAAATTGAAGACCCTAACAGAACACTTGGATAAGAAGGAAATCAATTACGTCATAAGATATTTATGGGCTTGAGAATTCCTCTTAAGGGATTCTCCTCAACATCCTGAACTGCTATCTGCGGTTCTGATCTAACCAGAATTCCTTCTATTCTCTTACTTTACATAATAAAAAATTGTGGTGGGTTGCTTTCACAACACTTATTGCTCTTATGGCTGATACTCTATTACGTATGTATACTCGATTTGTCCGTCGAACCCCAAAGGCCCAAAACAGGTTGCGTATATCTCCCACCAGTCAGTGCAAACTTCGAACGTTGCCTCACCGTCCAATCCGGAAGCGACAGTCTTAGACTCCTTTGCACCAGAATAATTGAAAGTTACCTCTTCGTCTGGACCAACGAAGTAAGCGGTTATTGTTATCGTGACCTTAAAAGGCTTACCACCTGGTAAAGAAAATTCTTCAACTATAGCATCTGTTGTTAGCGTTTCTAAGCCTTCTCCTACTATGATTTGTGCAGTCTTGCTGTATGTCCCTCCAGTACCGAACCAAGAGTCAAGATCGTCAACTTTGCCCCAGATGTTATCCACAATTCCGTCGATGGTTATGATCTCATCCTTTATGTCATCCAATGCTGAGGCTAAGTCAGTCCATCCTAAATGTCCGGTAGCAGCAATATCAGAGATTAGTTCACCGAAAAGCCAATCTGCAAAGATGCTCATGTCTGTGAAGTGAGTTGTAGGCCATGTTCCTATTTCCGTCTTGATGTCGATCAACTTTGTCCTCATATCTTCAACGAAAGAAGCAAGAGAACCATAATTAGCAGTTGGGAAGACTCCAATACGGCTTAGTATTGTATCGAGCTTTGGAATCACTATATCATCTAGCTTAGCCTCTATATCATCTATCTTATCTTCAATATCCCCAACTCCTGTTGCTAAACCATTTATTAGGTCTATGAGCCTCTGATCCAATGGGTTAGTGTATTGAAGTGTGAGAACTGCAGTATAAGTAGCAGGAGGATTCACAGCTATTATAGTATGAGTTCCAGGTTTGCTTGATTGCATTGTGAATGTGAAAGTGAAGCTACCATCAGATCTAGTAACAACTCTACCTAATTTATGGTAATCGTCTTGAAAATCTATGTATATATCAACATTCTTGTATGCTGGGAAGTAATAGCCACTAACACGTACAGTATCTCCAGGTCTAACTGAAGATGGATATACAGATATGTATGGAAGAGCAAATGATAATGGTACTGTAGTGAATGCTGATAGGATGAATAGGCTGATTATAGCTATGGATGTTATCTTCTTATTTTGAAGCATTTTCATTCGATATGAAAATTCTAATTATGATATATAAACATATTCTTAGAAATTGTAATATTTACATTATTTTTACAATTTTTTGAAATTATTATGAAATTTACACTTATAGGCTAGATGCTTTATTAATAAGAATATGAGCACAAAGATAGTAGAGGATTCATCATTAAGATCAAAGAGATATGTTTTCAAAGATAGAGTTCATGCAGGAGAACTGCTAGCAAAGAAGCTTGAGAAATATAAAGATGAAGATGTAATCATATTGGCAATACCATCAGGAGGAGTACCAGTAGGTTTCACCATAGCTAAAGAAATTAAAAAGCCCTTTGACTTGATAATAGTTAGAAAGATACCCATCCCTATGGAGCCTGAAGCAGGATTCGGAGCTATGAGTTTTGATGGCAACATAGTGCTAAATGAGACTCTAGTAGAGAGGCTAGGTCTTACGAAAGAAGAGATTGATGAGTGCTCTTCCCAGGTATTAAAGGAGATAAGGAGAAGAATGGATAAGTTTAGAGGAGATAAGCCCTTTCCTGATTTGAAGGATAAGACTGTAATAATAGTAGATGATGGTCTAGCATCAGGCTATACAATGCTTGCAGCTATAAAATCTGTAAAGAAGCAATCAGTAAGAAAAATCATAGTTGCAGTGCCCACAGCATCTACGAATGCCATAAATCTAATAGCTCCTCATGTAGATGAGATTTTTTGCTTGAATATTAGGGATAGTTTCTTCTTCGCTGTTGCCGATGCTTATAAAAACTGGTACGATCTGAATGATGATGAAGTGCAAGGCTACTTAAGGAGAGTTTAATGCTCCTTAAGTCTTAGGGGAGAATGAAGTTCAGAGGTCGATAAAATGAGGGTTTTGTGATATGATTAAAGCTACTTGATTTTATTCTTTGTCTATGAACTCATCAGGACTTGGTGGCTCAGGCTTTAATCCCTTTCTCTTTCTTACTTCTGCTATCAACAATGTTAGCATACTTGATGGTACAGGGCTCCACATCTTAAAGTGAGTAGACCATAGAGCCTTTCCAGCAGTTGCACTTCTCATAATATCACTCAGATCGAAGGTCTCTGCAGCAGGTATTTCTCCTATTATAACTGTTGTGAATTCTTTCTGGTCTATAGTCAAGACTCTACCTCTCTTAGAAGAGATGACGCTAACTATTTGACCTACTAATTCAGTTGGAGTCTTAGCTTCTATACCCAATACTGGCTCAAGTAGAACAGGGTCTGCTAGCAATAAAGCACCAAGTAATGATCTCCTTGAAGCTGGCATCAATTGAGCATATGTGCGATGAGCAGGATCGCTATGGAATTCTGCATGATTTAGTATGGCTTTTATTCCTCTACAGTACTCATAAGCCAAAGGTCCGTTCTCCATAACATCCATAAAACCAGACCTTATCATATCTATGGACTCTTGCATATATTGAACACCTTTTGTTGCATCTATGAGAATATTGCCCCTATTTTCTATAGTTACTACATTTCTTGCTTCTTCTGCATCCCATCCCTTATCTCTCAATATTTTAGCTACGGACTTTCTATCAAGACCTTCATGAATTGTACCATTTCTTATCAATTCTACTATATTTTCTTGTAAAGGTTCAACTCTCATAAAGATTCTGTTATGCTTATTGGGAGATTTTGCCATAACTGGTCCAGCTTTACCCCTTATAGTTTCTCTGTAATTGATAAGAGGCTTAGACGTTATTATCTCTAAACCTTGCTGTTGAATCATAGTGGTAGCTATCTCTAAATGTAATACCCCCATTCCTGACATGAGCATCTCTCCTGTCTCCTCATTGATCCTCGTGATTAGGTTTGGATCTTCTATGCTGAGCTTTCTAAGGGAATCCACCAATTTAGGTAAATCTCTAGGATGCTTCGACTCTACAGCTATAGTAACAACAGGCTCTGAAACGTACTTTATTTGTTCGAAGGGAACTATGCCCTTTATGGATGATATAGTTTCACCAGCCCTTGCATACTCTAAACCTAGCAAAGCCGGGATGTTGCCTGCTGTCAAGCTTCCAATTATCTCTCTGAAGGGTCCCATGAACATGTTGACAGATTGTACCCTTCCATCTCTTTTAGCTCCTAATAAGTAAACATCATCACCGTCATCAATAGTGCCTGAGAAGAGCCTACCTACAGCTACTACTCCTGCCTGTGGGTCTACTATAACGTTCGTGATCATCATCACTATGGGTCCGTTATCATCACAAGAAACAAGGTATTTTCCTACCTCTGAATCTAAGTCTCCCTTCCAAATCCTTGGTATGCGGTACATTTGAGCAACATGAGGTGGGGGATGGTGCTTTATGACCATGGACAAGACTGCTTCATGTAAAGGAAGCTTCTCAGCCAAATTAGCCTCAGCGCCATCATTGTAAGTTTTCACTATATCACTAAATTTCACTCCTTTTTGCTGAGCCATATCAAAGTTGAAGCCCCATCTATCCTTTGCAGAGCCAAAGGCTACTGAGTTGTGTGGTATGCTAACCTTCCAACTTTCTTTAAATTCTGGTTCAGCGTAAATGTCGATCAACTGGTTAAAGTCATTCACTATATTTGCCAGCCAACTCTGCATCTTCTCTGGAGTTAAGCGAAGCTCTTTGATCAATCGGTCTATCTTATTTATGTATAGAACAGGGCGAACCCTTTCTTCTAATGCCTGTCGAGTGACAGTCTCAGTCTGAGTCATTACTCCTTCTACAGCATCTATTACCACAACACAACCATCTATCGCTCTAAGGCTTCTTGTTACCTTTCCTGTGAAGTCTATGTGCCCAGGGGTGTCTATCAAGTTTATCACATAAGGTTTATTCTCATATTCGTAATATAGAGTAACGTTGGCAGCCTTGATGGTCATCTGCCTTTGTTGCTCAAGGTCCATATAATCTAAAGCTAAAGCTTGACCTGCTACTGAAGGGCTTAACATACCACAAGCAGCGAGTAGACTATCACTCATTGTGGTCTTTCCATGATCAACATGGGCAATTATGCCTATGTTCCTGATCTGGTCTTTGTTCCTTATGATCTTTAGGGCTTCAGCAGTTGTTTTATATCTAGGCAAGGTTCATCACATTTTGATACAAGTTGCGCTTTGCGCTTTATTATCATATTTAAGTTTTTATCGATTCTACTTAAATCTTTTTAATGCCCATGATCACTATTCTATGTTAGCATGGCGCCTTCCTAAGTCCTCTTCACTTAGATTAAGCTTACTCATCATTACAGGGATCATTGCATCCAATAGAATCATGCAAGTATCTTCGAAGAGAGTACCAAGAGGGGCAAGAGGTTCGTGAAGACCTAGTATCTGTCTTGCAAAGTAATCTCTACCATTAGCTTCTGTAGTTGGCATAACTCTTCCTTTAACTTGAAGAATAAAATCTGAGATCTTCCCTAAGGGTGAATCTGGATAGGAGGTTATGCCCATTATAGTTGCACCTACACGCTTTGCAGCCTCTACAGCAGTTATAACAAGTCTCGTGGAGCCTGAGCCTGAAATCGCTATTACAAGATCGTCTTTACTCACAGAGGGCATGAGAGTCTCCCCTAGAATATGAACTTTATAACCAAGGTGCAGAAGCCTTAAAGCAAAGGCTCTTCCTACCAAACCACTTCTCCCTGCACCCATGATGAATATTTCCTTATCACGGCGTGAGAGAATGAGTTCTATGCACCTATTCACCTCTTCCTCGGATACATCTGAAAGGTTCTTACTTACGAGCTCTATAAGGACTGAAGAACTACCTTTAACATCTGAACCAATTAAGTGCTTCAAGGCTCCCCACAATTAAAGTGCAAACCATTTATAGAAAAACTTTTACTAAATCTAATCTGAGATAGCTTGCTTATCTAACTTGCTAGTTTCCTTATGCCCTTAGTTAAAGCTATCTCGATTTTAAGAGCCTTGCACTAAATAAATGCTATAGGAGAGGCTTAAGATTATCACATATAAAACTCATTGAATTTCCTTTATCTTGATCTTAAGCTTCTCAGATAAAGTGGAGAGGAAACAAGATACAGTCTCATCTATAGTGCATGGAGAGGAGAGAGATGCAGCAGTAGAATGCCCTCCACCTTTTCCTTCAAGAATAGAGGCTACTTTCTGGGCTATGTCTATCCCTAAGTGCACCTTTGTTTTTGAGTAAAAGGACTGAGTAGCACGTAAACTGCCTCTTACTTCATTCTCACGTTCTCCTAAAGCGAAAGCCAAATCTGCACCTAGATCCAAAATAGCATTAGCAACAGAAGCCTGAAAAGAGCTAACATTAGTTATAGCTATGATCCATTCTCTTGCTCTACAAGCTCTTAATCTTTTTGCAGCTTTCATATGAGCTATAATCTCAGGCATACTTCGAGGCATTTCAAGCAACTCTTTAGATGAAGCTAAAAAAGCGCCTCTCTTGCATAACTCTGTCACAATTTTGATGGTTCTACAATCAGCTATAGTCAAATGCTGTGAATCGAATAATATCCCTGTGAGAAGTGCTTGAGCTACATCCTGCATCAATTTCACTTTTTTAGTCTTGAATATTTCATAGATAATCTCACTACAGGAAGATGCCTTCTCATCGATTAAAAGTAGATCTGCTACAGACTTTATAGATTCTGTCAAAGGATGATGATCTATGAATATCCTTGGAGCTTTTGTGGATTTGAGTTCATCACCCCAACCTTCTAAAAGTGATAGATCTCCTGTATCAACTACTACGATTAAATCTGCTTTTAAAATATTTGGCGACTCTATGAAATCTATTCTGAATCTATCTTGAACTCTTCTTGTAAGGGTGCTGAGCCCTTTAGGTGAAGCGATGCTAACATTAACTTCAGGATTTATTTGTTTAAGAAAGGATGTAACAGCATAGGCTGAACAGTATGCATCCACATCTGCATTTCTATGGCAAAGTACAATAGCATATCTTAATCTCTTAGTTTCTATTAAAGGAAATTTCCTAAGTTTTTTTGATGTTATCATGTTTGTGACGGAGGTTTGAAGCGTAAGGCTTCGTCTATCTTAGCCTGTAGCTCTTTTACACTCTCTCTTATTCTAGCCTCCTGCTTAGCCAATACTAAAGATCTAGTATTAGCTATGTCTCTTCTTTCCTCAAGCTCTTTTAGCATATCATCTCTTTTGATCTTTATCAGTATCGAACCAGCATACTTATAGACAGTGTCTTCGGGACTAATTTTTTTCAATTCACTCATAGTTCTTTCTATATCAGTCATCTCTAACTCTACCTGTTGCTTCTGAACCAATATAGCTTGAAGGTTCTGCTGTAACTGATCGAACCTTGCCAGTTGCTCTCTTAACCAAGGAGGAACTTCTTCCCTACTCATGCCAACCACTCTTAATCGCTATTAACTACATAATATCATTACACATAAATAAGTTGCGCTGATAATCATTCATCTTGCTTTTAGTATAACAGCTAATAAAAGTGATGTAAGGGAAAATATGGCCATAGTAAAGAAGATTAGCATTTTATCATAAGCTAAATCCATTATAAAACCAATGATCAAAGGGCCTGCAAATATTCCAATGCTTAGGCATGCATTTAGAACTCCAAAGCTTGGACCGATGCTCTTTATATCAATTATTTCAGCTGGTAAGGCAAAAACTAAAGGAGGTACGAATGCAGCTATCAACCCAAGGAGGATTATCATTGGAGCTAATGCTTCTACTGAGAGGCTAGGTATCAAAAGGAAGGATATAGCTATCCCTAGGGCTGATAGAATTATCAATTGTCTCCGCTTTCTAAGTCGATCAGAGATGTGACCAGCAAGAGGGGTTATTAAAGCTCCTATCATAAGGATGCTACCTAAAAAATCTGAGTAAACTGGGTCTAAACCCCAAAAATTTCTGAAAATCTTTGGACTCCATGTTAAAAATGAGATGACAGCCATGTTAAAAGTTGCCCAAATGAATCCTAAAATCCAAATCTTTCTGTTCCTCAGACCAGAGAAAGAGAAGTTGACTCTTTCTTTATATCTTTCCTTAGCAAAGAACATGAAGATAGATAAAGCAAGTATGCAGATTATAAAGGCAACCAAGAGAGGAGTTTGCCAACTATACATCATATCTATTCTCCCAAGAATGTTGAAAGAGATGATGGTAGCCAACGGCATGTTTAGACCGTGAATGCCCATAGCTAAGCCCATCTCCTTTTGAGTGAACCATTGTGTTAAAAGAGCAGGCATAGCCACTATAACTAAAGTACCTCCTGTACCAACTATCAACCTGCCAATCTCTAGACCTAAAAATGATGATGAAAGGGCGAATAAGAGCGTACCTCCAGAAGCTAAGAGTAATCCTATCAACCCAATAGTCCTTATGCCATACTTATTGATCAAGCCCCCGCCAAGAATGGAAAGGAAAACTCCAGGCAATGCAATGAAGGACGTAAGATTGCTCGCCCTAGCATGACTGACTCCGTATTTTTCCATAAGAGTTGGTAGCACTGGGGGTACTGCCTGCATTGAAAATAAGAATGAGAATGATGCTAGGAAGGCAATGAAGAGCATCAACCAACGGCTTTTATCTTCAGACAATTTTGCTCACTCTTTCTATCCTATCTTGCTGATTCGATTGTAAAAGGATCAATAGATGAGTTTTTAAGCATATTTAATATGAAAAAGCTAATTTACTTTTAAATAAAAATGAATGTGAAAAGATATGCCCAAGATAGGTGTTGTTGGAGTTGGAGGATGGGGGAAGAACCACTTAAGAGTGTTGAACGATCTAGGCACTCTATCATGCTTTTGTGATATAGACGAAGCTAAAATCAAGATGTTCGAAGAGAGGTATCAGGTCAAAGGTTACAAGAGCTTAGATGAGATGATAAGAGATGAGAAGTTAGATGCGATTACTATATGCACACCAAGCGCTACCCATTATGAAATAGCTGAAAAGACGATAAAATCTGGTCTTGATACATTCGTGGAGAAACCTCTAACTTACAAATCTATAGAAGGTGAAAGACTGGTCAAATTGGCTAAGGAGAAGAATGTGATATTGACTGTTGGTTTCATAGAGCGCTTTAACCCAGCGATCATAGAATTGAAGAGTCTATTAAAAAGTGGAAAGCTTGGTGAGCCTTTACTTTTGGAATTTCATAGAGAGAATGTCTGGACTGGAAAGGTCAAGGATGTGGGTGTGATAATGGATACTGCTGTTCACGATATAGATACTGCTAGATGGATATTTAGGGAAGAGCCAAAAGTAACATTTGCAAGGACTGGTAAAGTTCTAAATGAACATGAAGGACCTGATTTTGCTGCCATAACTTTGGGCTTCAGTAACCAAAAGACTGCCTTCATAGTTGCAAATTGGCTAACCCCAAAAAAGATCAGAGAGCTTGAAGTTGTCTGTATAAGAGGAATAGTCACTATAGACTTCATAACACAAGAGTTGAAGATAGATAGCGATGAAGGTACCATGATTCCGAGGAAGAAGTGGGAAGAACCCCTTCTCATAGAGCTTAAAGATTTTATAAAGTGCATAAAGGAGAGGAGTGAACCCATAGTCACAGGGTTAGATGGAGTGAATGTAACAAAGATAGTCGAAGCTTCTATGATCTCACATGAAACAGGGTCTCCCATATACTTGAATCTTTAATACTTGTTAAATCTTTGGTTGATTAAGTTAAAATATCTTAAAGAATATTCATAATCGATGAGCAAATCTTCTAAAGGATTTAGAATCATAAATCATATTGGCAAAGACGTTAAGCTTGGAAAGCATGTCAAAATCTGGAACTTTGCATACATAGGAGATGGTACAGAGATAGGAGACAATGTAATAATAGGCTCTCTTTCACATATAGATTACAGAGTTAAGATAGGAAAAAATTGTAGGATAGAAGGTAATGTGTACATACCGCCATTGACTATAATAGGTGATGATGTATTCATAGGTCCTGGGGCTATATTTACCAATGATCCATACCCTCCAAGCAAGAGACTTTCTGGTATAATAGTAGAGGATAGAGCAGTAATAGGCGCTGGCTCTGTGATAAAAGCAGGGGTGAGAATAGGGAAGAATAGTGTAGTAGCAATGGGCTCTGTAGTAACTAAAGATGTGCTACCAGATACAGTGGTAATGGGTACCCCAGCAAAGCCTGTCTATTCAAGAAATGAATATGATAAAAAGAGAGAGGATTGGGAGAAGAGCTCATGATTGTTGATTAAGCTGATAGCTTCCTTTTTATGTAAAAATCTCTCAATTTTATCATTATTATGATCCATAGAAAAGCTAGAGTTGCAGACAGTACAACTTTGAGCAACGAATTGAGGAAGATGAAGATATACTCTGTCTTTCCAGGAAAGATGTTGATACGCACGATCAGATTAAATATTATAAAAATTCCTACAATAACAAGAAGCCAAGCCAATCCAATTATCCCCATCAAAGGAAGAAGCCTTGACCTCAAACTTAATTCACCAAGGTGTTGCCAACGCCATTATCACGGCAAGAGAGGCTGAGAAAGCGGAGAGTTTGAATATATTTGACACTACTTCTCTCTCAGACAAAGGACCATCAGCGAGTATCATCCTCACCAAAGTTACAGGCGCTGAAGTTTCTTTAGATGCAGCAAGTTGCCCATTTGGGAGAAGAATAGTTGGTCTTGTCTTTATAGATCTATGCTCTATCAATTTTTTCACGCTCGATAAGATGAAGAAAGAGTTCAGTATGGCAGGGAGGATGGATATTATTGCTACTATTTCAACTCTACCTACTATTGCTATTACACAAAAAATAGCACCTAAAGCCAGACTGCCAGAGTCTCCTGGGAATATCTTAGAAGGATATCTATGGAATATGTAAAAGGCCAGAGATGATGCTATTAATGGTATAGTTGCCATAATTATATTGTAATCTGTTCTTAACATTAGAGCAAATACCAAAGGTATAGTTGTTATTATCATGAAGCCACTTAATGCACCATTTAAAACATCTATCATATTCGTAGCGTTTGACACTATTGGTATAGCTGCCAGAACAAGTATAGGATAAACATAATAGAGCCTAACACTGCCAAAGATAGGAAATGTAGGACGAGGAACATAAACATCTAAAAGAAGGATAGGCAGGCTTGCCAAGATGAGCGAAACAGGCTTAATCATACCATTATTCAATCTCCATTTATCATCGATAAGACCTATCATCCCTGCTATCATGGTTACTAAAGCTATAGATAATATTCTTAAGTCTCCATAAATGAAGTATAAGATCAACTCAGCAATTAATATGGATGATAAAATAGCAGGTCCTCCTGGCCAAGCTACTTTTGGCTTGCTTGGCTTATGGTAATCCTCGACTACCGATCCTCTTTTTGGCAGAGTTTTGACCAAAGCAAGTGTAAATAAATAAGTAAGAGAAAAGGTTAGAGCAAAAACAATAGAAGCAAGTAATATCAAATCATATGGTATAGCCATGCCAAAGCAGTTAAAGGAAGATAGATTTAAGTGTAAGGTTTCTAGAAAGTTACCTTCAGCAATTTTTATTAAACATAATACAATAGAGGAGGTTGATCCCTGTGTCTAATCTACAAAGATTGAGAGCTGATACAAAAGAATTATGTGAGATAGCCATTAAAAGTGGAGCTAGTGATGCAAAGCCTATCAAAGCTGATCAAGTAGTCATCGATGAAAGAGTTCTGCTAAAATGCAGGTACCCTCCATGTATGTGGTATGGACAATGCTTAATGTGCCCTCCCTTTACCCCATCACCACAAGAATTTTCTAGGTACCTTCAAAAATATAGATATGCAGTAATAGTCCAGTTTGAGTTTCCATACCCAGATGAGTTGGCAACAAAGATAAAGAATGATGATGTAACACTACCTGATTTATTTAGGGAGATGGGGCATAGGTTAGAAAATTCGATCGATACAGCTTGGAAGGAATTACACAAGATAGTTTCAATTATTGAGAGAGAGGCTTTTAACAGGGGATACTATTTTGCTACAGGTCTAGTAGCAGCTTCATGTAGGTTATGTGAAAAATGTAATCCAAATATGCCTTGCAGGCATCCTTTTGAGGCTAGGCCCAGTATGGAGTCAGTTGGAATAGACGTTTATGCCACTACAAAAAAAGCAGGGTTAGAAACTACTTTTGTGCCTCGTGATAAAATAACTTTAACTGGTCTAGTTCTTTTAGATTAGTTCCTCATTTAAAGGCTCAAAGTTATATATAGCATATTTATAAGAACAGCCGAGAGTCGATGAAGATAAGCGAATTAAAAGACGGTATGAGGAAGGTCGATGTGGAGGGAATTATTTCAGAGATTCCCGAGCCTAGGACTGTTACATTAAGGACTGGACAACAGGCAAGAGTTGCAGACTGCATTTTACAAGATGCTTCAGGCACAGTAAAGTTATCACTTTGGGATGATGATATAGACAAAGTTCAAGTAGGTTCTAGAGTAAGGATAGAGAATGGTTACACAAATAGCTTTAGAGGGGAATTAAGGCTAAACGTAGGAAGGTATGGAAGGCTCATTACCCTAGAATAAGATATGTTGGTAAGAACTAAAGATAACCTATAAATTCCATAAATCCACCTTATTCTTTGAGAATAAGCTTAGCTATTACGCTGTCTCTGGTACTTTCTCACCTATTGTTTGGGTGAGGGACTTAGGGAGCTCAGGGAAGCTCTCCCTTATCCTTTGCTCAGCCACTGCTGAGGCTTCGGCGATGATCTTTTCAGCATCTTCATTCGCAGCTTCAAAGCTTATATTCTCTACGCCAGTTTGGCTAGCACTTATAATAATCTCACTAAGAAGGCTGCTTATCTCTCCGATCTCCTTTTCAGCTTCAGGAACTATCTTTGATAGCTCCGATTTGATACTTTTCGTCACAGAGATGGCTGGACTTAATGTAAGGGTTATATCTCCTAAGTCCCTCACAGTATCTAGCCTCAACATTATCTGCTCTAAAGCGAGTTTTGCTTGTGTAACCATTTTATTCATCTTCCTAACTTCAGCTAACTCATTTGCAAACATAGAAGCATGCTGTAGATCTTGTCTTTGAATGGCTGAAACAACATTATTGAAGATTTTTAAGCCTCTATCCTTAAGCCTGATACAAGCAGAGTCGAGCTTAGCTATCTGAATCTGAATCTGCCTTATGGCATGCTCTATCATAGGCTTTAAGATTTCCTTAGGTCTAAAAGCATCCTCTACCTTGTCTTTGAAACTTTTAGATTCATTCTTCTTCCATTTTTTAATAAAGTTGGTCATTTCTAAGCCTTAAATTATATATGCTCATGAACTTTATATATTCAAGATAATAAGATTTAACGAAAGGTGAAAATATTTTAGAGCTGAGATAAGGAATTTATTCCAAAGAGAATAAATTTGCCAAAAAACTATTTATAAAATGTCTATTACGGAGTTATAGAACATAAATGGGCAAAGTCAAATATCTTAAATGTAGAGAATGTGGAAAGGAATATCCTCCTATAAAGATTTATGCATGTGAGAAATGCTTCGGCCCTCTCGATGTTATTTATGACTACGATTCAATCAAGCTTGATAAAAATTCCTTCATAAATAGACCTAGGACTCTTTGGCGATACTTTGAACTTCTTCCTATAAATGATATATCTAAGATAGTGGATATATCTGCAGGTCTTACACCATTAATAAAAAGTAAGAATCTGGCAAGGTTCCTTGGTTTAAAAGAACTCTTCATCAAGAACGATACAGTCAACCCAACCTATTCATTTAAGGATAGACCAGCTAGCGTAGCTGTGTCCAAGGCTTTAGAGTTTAATGTAAGAGCTGTTGGTTGTGCCTCAACAGGGAATTTGGCTGCAGCCACAGCAGCCCATGCTACAAAAGCCGGTCTCCCTTGCTATATTTTCATCCCTGCTGACATAGAGCTGAATAAAGTAGCCCAAGCCTCTATCTATGGTGCTCAATTAATAGCTGTGAAGGGTACCTACGATGATGCCAATAGATTGGCTGCACAGGCTTCTGAGCTTTATGATTGGGCTTTCGTCAACATAAACATAAGACCCTATTATGTTGAAGGTTCAAAGACTTTAGCATTTGAGGTTTTAGAGCAGATGAACTGGATTACTCCAGACCATGTTATAGTACCTGTTGGTAGCGGTGCATTACTTTGTGCTATAAGTAAAGGCTTCAAAGAGTTTGAGAGAATAGGGCTAATAGAGAGCTCAAAGGTGAGGATAACAGGAGCTCAGGGCCAAGGATGTGCGCCTATAGTAGATGCATTCAAGTCCAATAGTGATTATATAACTCCTGTAGAGAATCCTGAAACGATAGCTAAGAGCCTTGCCATAGGAGACCCAGGAGATGGGATTTATGCTTTAAAGACTATTCGTAAGACTGGTGGATACGCAGAATCTGCAAGTGATAAAGAGATCGTAGATGCAATAAAATTGTTGGCTAAAACAGAAGGTATATTCACAGAGCCTGCTGGTGCAGTCGCTATAGCTGTGCTTAAGAAATTGATCGATAATGGCGAAATCTCATCTGATGAGAGAATTGTATGCTACATAACTGGGAATGGATTGAAGACAACAGAAGCAATTGCTGGAAGCATCCCTAAGCCTATATTAGTTGAACCAAGATTGGAAGCATTGGTAACTATCCAAAGTTGAATTGGTGTAGAATATGGCAAATGTTAAGGTCATCATGCCATCTATAATAGCTAGTGTAACTAGAGGAGAGAAAGAAGTTAGAGTATCAGCCTATAATTTAGGAGAAGTCGTAAAAGAGTTGATCAAGAAATATGGAGATGACTTTAAAGATAGAATTTTAGATGATGAAGGAAAGCCAAGGCGTCTTTTGAGCTTCTTTATCAATGGCAAGAATGCCAAGTTCTTGAAAGAGTTTGAAACACCTTTGAAGGATGGGGATGAAATCTTCATCTTACCCACAGTTAGTGGGGGTTAGTTTTAACATAATAGGTTAAATATTATATCGATATAATAACTATAGCCCATAACGGTATAGCCACCATAGCCCAAATTCCTTTATTCCAAATGAATACCTTATGCCCATCCATAGGTGGAAAGGGTATCAAGTTGAAGGCTGCCAGAAGAAGATTTATGAAAAATCCTAATCGCCCTATTTCATTTAAGAGCCCTGTGTAAAAAATCAAAGGAAAGAAGATCAGGGCAAGAAGAGCGTTTGTGAGTGGACCTGATAGAGATATTATCCCATTCTCTCTATTAGTTATACCATAGCCTAAACCGAATGAAACTGGTGTAATATATACAGCTCCAGGAGCTGCGAATACGACTCCCAAAGTTAAAGCGAAAAATAGAGCAAATATCAATCCTAAAGGCCACATCCTAAACTCTGCGAAGCATCCATATCTTTGGGCTACGAATTTATGGGTTAGCTCATGTCCTATGAATCCAGCACCTATAGTCAATAAAGAGATCATGAAAATTCTTATGAACGGTCCTAATTCATTGATATTTGGTAGTCCTAACATGGATATGGAGAAGGCTAACCCAAGTGCAAGCCATGCAATCAATAGATGCTGAATCTCTATCAAGCTAAAAGTTCTTCTATGCTCAAAAGCCATTTTAACCAAAGCTAAAATACAATGGATGTTTAAAGCTCTTTCTAGTTCTTACATGATGAATGGAGGAGTATCGAACTTCTTCAACACCTCATGAATCTTCTCTATAACATCTGTTGCAACGATATGATATCCTCTATCTCTTACTGCTAAATCTCCAGCAAATCCAGATACGAAAGCAGCAGCACAAGCAGCTCTAAAGGGCTTTACTCCCCAAGCCAAGAAGGTGGCAGCTATTCCTGATAATACATCTCCTGTCCCGCCAACTGTCATTCCTGGATTTCCAGTCGTTTTTATCTTAAAATTATCTCCATCAGATATTATATCTTCATGACCCTTCAATAGTATAGTTAAACCCATTATCTTCGCTTCTCTCTGAACCTGCTTAATCCTATCCTTAAGCTTATCTGGTGGTGCTATTTTACTATGAGTTACAATTTCAAACTCTCCTGCATGAGGTGTAATTATTGTTGGATAATTTTTCAAGCATGTAGGTTCTTCTGAAAGAGCCTTTAGAGCATCTGCATCTACTAGCATGGGCTTATCCTTTCCTACTTCCTTCATAAAGCTCAGAATAGCAGTTTTTGTCTCCTCTTCTAATCCAAGACCTGGACCTGCTACTATACTCGTGCATCTCTCTGATAAACTCTTCAATTCTGGAATATCTTTTGATGTTAGATAATCATCCTTAAGCCTTCTCACTATAAGGTTTGGGGAAAAGGATCTTATTACATCAGCAACACTCTTTGGTGCAGCTATTATAGCTATATCAACGCCTGTACGAAGAGCTGCTAAAGCTGCCAATGTTGGTGCTCCAGAGTACTCTTTGCTACCTCCTACTATCAATAAGCGACCAAAGTCTCCTTTCTTTGAGTATTTATGCCTTGGCTTCATAGAATAGCGTACATCACCAGGACCTGCTATTATCTCAGCTTCAGGAGGCATCCCTATAGGAGAGATTATAATATCTCCTGTTATCTCCTTTCTATTCATCAATCCTGGCTTCATCTTATGTAAAGTTACAGTTACATCTGCTTTCACAGATTTATCATGAACATCTCCAGTCAGAGGGTCTAATCCTGATGGTATATCAATGGCTATTTTGAAGCCTTTTGATGAATTTATTATGTCTATGGCTGATGAGAAAGGTTCTCTAATCTTACCTTTTATGCCTGTACCAAATATGGCATCGATTATTATGTCTGCACTTTCTATTTCACTTTTTAAATTCTCTAAAGATTGAGCATCAGGAGCTAGAGCGTATTGAATATTAAGAATCATTTTTTCTATAATTTGCCAATTCTTCGATGCTTCCTCAGTCTTAATTTCTTCTGCTCTCCCTAATAGGATGACTATTACATCTGCTTGATTAGCAAGATGCCTTGCACATGCTAAACCATCTCCTCCATTATTTCCAGTTCCAGCTATTATCACAACTTTATCCTTTGGAATCTTTTTTAGCTTCTCCTTTGCAACATTCGCTATAGCCCTTCCTGCATTTTCCATCAAGAGCAATCTAGGCACTCCTAGATACTCTGAGTTTTCATCAGCTATAGCCATCTCCTCTGGTGTTATAGTGCTCATGGCAATCAATTGATAAACAAGGGTTAAATTAACGTTTACCTCTTAAAAATAGAGTATAAATGTCTAAATCCTCCACCATATGAGAGCAGGGTTAAGCTCCTTTCACCCTTTATTTTTAGCGAAACCCTTCTTAACTTATCTTCTATGCGTGCCTTCATGCTCAGTTGATCTATGAATGAATAAAAAAGATAGAGGTTGTGAAAGTCATGATTTAAGAAGTTTTATTGCCTCTTCTCTCGGAATTGCCACCAAAGTCTCTGTTGCTGCTATATCAGCCCACATCAATGAAGTTACCATAGCTTCCTTTTCGCTTGGAGCCTCGTAAAATATTACAGCATCGAACCTTCCTAAAGTATAAAGTACGTTATGGATTTTGATACCTGGAGGCGGTTTCTTCATAAACTGGCTTGCTCTTTCCTCTGTCTCTTTAGTGATCTTTTGCCTCATTCTCACAAGGGTGACGAATAACATATGAATAACTTGACAAGATCAATATTTAAGTTTTAATACTTAGGTTCTGACTTACCGTTGGCTTCTTAACATAGTCCTCCAATCTATGAGAGTAGAGTATTAGCTCTCATCGCCCTATTTTTATTAGGAGATTACTTCATCGGCATGCTGACTTTTTAGGTAAACCTTAACTCTGCTGACCACAAGATTCATATATAGATTCGGAAAATCGAGTCATGGTATGATCTACATAGGGATAGGTAGGCATTCTCCTGAAAGCTGTCCAATGTTCAATGAGAAAAACAGAAAAATGATTTTGGATGCCGCAAATAAATTAGAGGGACTAGCAAAGAAACATGGAGTCAAAGTAATTGGAGTCTGGAATGTGCCTTCAGAACACCTAACGTACTTTGTGTATGATGCCCCCAGTCAGGAAGCTCTCCTAAAATTCGGTATGGAGCCGGAGATGTCAGCATGGGATTCTTTTAACACGACTGAATACAAAATGGCATTCGGTCTCGAAGAAGCAATAAAAATGCTAAAACAAGCCAAATAAAACGATAGATTCGTTTTAAGGAGGGATTTAATTCCCTTCCATTTTTTAAGCCTCTTAATTATCAAAGACTTAACAAAAATACAAAATGTATGATGAAGTTTATCTAAGTCTGATAGAACTTGAAAACATTAAATTCTAGAAGAGAAATTTTTCTATCAGAATAGGTATGACAGAGAGCAAAAAAGGGTCTAAGTTCTGCCCTAGATGTGGTTCAACTGATATCTTTTGGGCGTCGGGTCTTCCTCAATTATGGAGTCTTTGGGACTGCAAGGAATGTGGTTACCGTGGTGCATTTATAATCGAAGATGGAGAATTAGCAAAGAAGATTAGAGAAGATTATTTAAAGAATATTCAAAAGAATGAAGATTGACATCTAATTCTGTGAGTTAAATTTACATCTTTATTTATAAAGAAATTGGGCACAAGAGATAAAGAGGGAAGAAGATGGAGATACCCTTGAACATTCTGTTTTGGGGAATGGAAGCCGCATATTGTATTCATTGTCTTGATGAAACATTAGCTGGTGGTGGATTTGTTAATATGGTGAGAAAGCATTTCTGGTCAGATTATAGTGCAAAGAAATTTTTCTGGTTCAACACAGTTGTTCATATAATTAACATTACTAGCATAGTCCTTTATGAGATATTGGGAGGAACTTGGGTTATTATTCCTCTAAGCATAAGTTGGTTGTTTGTTACAAATGGTTTCTGGCATGTGCTCGGAACAGCGATGTTTAAGGAATATTCCCCTGGTTTAATGACAAGCCCGCTCTACTGGATAATTATGTACTTTATAATAAGATACAGTTTACTGCAAGGAAATATTTTGCTATCACATTTTGTTGTTTCCATCGCCATTGGAACCATCCTAACAATTCTAATGATCGGGGGTCTTTTTGCCCAACGATGGTTGAAGACAAAGAAGAGTTAATGGAGGTTTCGTAATACTAAACTCATCTTTTCTTTTATTTTATGTCTAGAGAAGTGAGAAAGAAAATCAAGGAGGTGCTTTTTTTGCAGGTTAGACGGTGGCTTAGACGAAGAGTAGCTATTTGGCGGGATGAAGGAGTGATTGGCTCACAACTTGGACGAATGTAAAGATAAATAGAGCATCTCGATCTGATAATCTTATAAATGGTTAAAAAGATTACTTTCAAAGCTTCAATAATAGATAGCCTCTTGAGCTATGCTAAGAACTTTCACCCAAATGAAGGTATACTTCTTCTTAGGGGGAAGGTAGGTAAAGATGAAATCATAGTTAAGGAAATAGTAATCCCTCCTCTTGCTACACATGGCAGAAGCTTCTCAAGCTTCCCCTTTCATATGCTCCCTTTAGATTTATCCATAGTTGGAGTAGCCCATTCACACCCATCTGGAGTATTAAAACCGTCTTTGGAAGATTTGAATAACTTCTATGGCAGAATAATGGTCATAATAGCTTATCCTTACAATTCTGAAAAAAATATAGGAGTATTTAATCGTGAAGGGATCATGGTAAAGTACTCAATAATTCCTTAGTGATTTAAATGCTCGATGCTAAATGTAAAACTTACAAACCGAAGAGAATTTTAAACGTTTACAAGCATTGTGATGGTGGATGGTTCTGGAATAAATATTCAGCAAGCCCTTATCTTGGCTGTCAATATGGCTGTCTTTACTGTTATGAGTGGGATAGAAAATATAACCCCTATGATGATCAAGAGGATTTTGATAAGATCATTCAGATAAAAGAGAATTCTTCAGAATTATTGAGAAAAGAATTAAGGGATAAGCCAATAGATATAATCTCTATTGGAGATTGGCAACCAGTAGAAGCTAAGTATAGACTTTCAAGAGAGATGCTTCAAGTAATATTCGATCTAGGATTTCCAGTATTCATAAACGAAAAATCACCTCTTGTTTTGAGAGATTTAGATTTGATAAAGAAAATAAATGATAAAGCTTATGCAAACATCGGATTTTCAATAATTACTACAAATGATGACAAAATAAGAAGAATCTTTGAGCCAAAAGCACCAACAGTTATATCAAGGTTTGAGGCTATGAAAAGGTTTTCAAAAGAAGGCATATTGACTGGAACAGTATTCATGCCCATTCTTCCATACATTTACGATGATGATGATAATTTGGAGGAAGTTGTAAAAAAGACCAAGGAGTTTGGTGGTAGCTATGTGCTAGATGCAAGTCTTACCCTTTGGGGATACTGTAAGAAAAAATTCTATCAGACTTTAGAAGAATTTAACCAAAATTTGATTCATAAATATGAAAATTTATACTCTGATGAGAAAGTTATGAAAGATTATTACAAAGAAATCCATAGAAAGATATTAAGACTCTGTGAGAGGTATGAAGTCTTAAACTATATTCCAAGACCTACAAAATTTTATCCTCAAAATATTAGGTTAAATAAAGAGGTAGCAGGTATACTTTACTTAAAGGCAAGAGAGCTTCAATTGAGCGGAGAGAATCTCTACAAGGAGTGGGCATACAGAAAAGCAGCATGGACAATAGATGAATTAAAGGAAGATATCGGAGAGATTTATGAGGAGAAGGGCGAGAACGGCTTGTTAAAAATCCCTTTCATTGGTAGGAAATTGGCTGAAGAGATTAAAAAATTATTAAAAGAGAGATATGAAGATAAAGTTGATACTGATGATTTTTATTAGATGAATTCGTCCAGTAGCTTTTCACAAGCCAATGGGTCTATCTTCTGCTTCACCAAGGGCTTCTCTTTTAAAGCTGGTAATTGCTCAAGATAAGTTTATCTATAATCCCTTGGCAACGCTTAATTGTGTCAATGGTGGTTGATTTGGTATTCTTAGCTAAGACCTCTACATCAGGGGAATGGAAGGTAGTCTCATCAGCAGTTTCAACACTTGTGGAAGAAGCAACTTTTGAAGCATCACCAGAAGGAATAACATTTAGGGCTATGGATCCGTCACATGTAGCCCTTGTAGATCTATCATGGCCAAAATCAGCCTTTGAGAAGTATGAGTGTGATAAACCATTCAAGTTCAGCATAAAAATGGAGGACTTTGTAAAGCTGATAAAAAGGGCTGATGTGAAGGATAGCATAGAGATTACAACAGCAGATGAGATGCTCGTCCTTAGGATTTTTGATGGTTATAAGAGAGAATTTTTACTACATTTAATAGAAAGTACTTATGGACCTACACCTCTTCCTAAGCTAAGCTTCAATGTCAAAGCCACAATAGCTGAGAGAGCCTTCGAAAGAATACTAAGTGATATTTCTGCCATTTCAGACCATGTGACCATAGAAGCCTCGAAAGATCGATTAGCGTTCTCTGGCAAGAGTGATATTGGCTCAGGCTCTGTAACTCTAGAGAGAGCGAATCAGGATTTATTAGAGCTGGAGGTGAAGGAGGACAGCAAAGCAACCTACAACATAGAGTATCTATCGAGCATAATCAGGGTTACAGCATCAGATACAGTTTTGCTTGAATACTCGAGCAAGATGCCCATAAGGCTTGAGCTAAAGCTCAGCGATCTTGGTGGTAAGATACACTTCTATCTCGCTCCAAGGATTGAAGAGAGATAATCGATTACGAGCTTTTATCATCTTAATCGTATTAAATTTTGAATGAAGAACCCTTAAATAAGGCATTCGTACCTTTACTACAATTTCACATAGAGGGTCAAATTAAAGAGATGGCTCGATGCCTTAACTTTCTAGAGCTATGTAGAACCAAGTTTGAACTTAATTTCTGAGGGCACAGTTATGTTCTGAGTTTTCATGCTATGATCTAGTTTCTAGTTGTCGCAAGTTTTAAAAGTCAAGACAATTAACCCGCATTATGAAGTATGACAATAAAAAGGTGGCTGGGGCGCTTCTATTTGTTGGCAGTGTTCAGTTTTTTTTGGGATTAGTCATAGCAGAAGTGTTGTTCCCAGGTTACAATATTTCAGTAAATTTCATAAGCGACCTAGGTGTTGGACCTACTTCTCTTATCTTCAACTCATCGGTGTTCTTGTTAGGCGTATTTGTGGTAGCTGGTGCCTACTTCATTCAACGCGCATTCGCTTCTAGACTTATATCTGTCCTTTTTACTCTAACGGGTTCCGGTGCCATGGGGGTGGGATTGTTCCCCGAGACTACTGGAATAATGCACATTATCTCTGCCCTTATTGCTTTCGGTTTCGGGGGGCTGTCTGCCATTGTGTCATACAAACTACAGAAACCACCTCTCTCTTACTTTTCTGTTCTATTGGGAGTATTATCACTCGTGGCACTTGCTCTCTTCGTATCCCAAACTTATCTTGGTCTAGGTAAGGGGGGAATGGAGCGTATGATTGTTTACCCTATTCTGCTCTGGGTAGTTGGTTTCGGCGGTCATCTGATCGGTTATTCTAGGGACACAATTACAACTACGGAATCATAGCCCTACCGATCGAGCACAGCAAAGTTGCTATACGGTGAGTACTGCCCATTCATCATTCCTATTCCAGCCATCCCATATCCATAAGCAACGACTGCAAAGGCTCCGAATAGAGCTACTATGGCAATCGTTATTATTCCTAACTTCCAAGTCTGTATCTAATCAACTCTGACTATACTATGCAATAAGCATGATAAGATAGTTTGCTGAAACAAAATACATATTAAAAGTGAAACATTTTTGAAACATTTCCATGATAATGTATCTGTGCTCTTCATCATAACGAATTGTTTAAGAAGTAATATCACATTAAAGAGTATAGAGTATGGAGATAGAGTTCGGTTTAGAGGATCTTGCAAAGTACCCTTTCTTAAAGGAAGCAGGAGATTATGTAAAAGAATTGAGCTTGAGCATAGAGGATTTAAGGCAAGATGACTATCGACCAGCATTAGAAAGGGCAAAGAACAGAGTTATGGAGGCAGTTCAAAAGAACTCTATCTCTATTGAAATATCAGAACCAAATTTAGAAATTCTCTCCTTCCCATTAGCTTTGATGATTATCAAAGCCATAGGAATTGATTACTTTATGCATAGATACTCTTTGGCAGAATCTGTAAGGGCTGAAAGATTGCTCGAGAAAGAGAAGAAGCCCATAATTTCAAATATGTTCAAGAGCGCCTTTAATGTAGATCTCATAAGCATAGAGCATAATGTTTTTGACTTTAAGATGAACATGGTTGAATATTTATTGAGAGCAACTCATTTTCATAAACCAGAATGGAAGCTCGTCAACAGAATTGTTGAAAATGGCTTTGTATATGTGAAGACTCGTGAACTCGTAAGGTTGATGAGAGAAGAGATAAGAAAGATGGTATATGAGAGGATGAAGAGCTTATCATTGCCCAAGATGCCAGAGAACGTGAAGGAGATTATAGATGAGATAAATAAAGCACTGCCCCCAGTACCATCAAAGGAGTTGCAAGAAGTTACCCCAGAAATGTTTCCTCCTTGTATAATGCATGTATTAGATTTGCTCCAAAAAGGGCAGAACGTCCCTCATTATGGACGCTTCCTTCTCACATCTTACCTTCTAGGCATTGGGAAATCTGTTGACGATGTGATCAATATTTACCCAAGGGTACCTGACTTTAGTGAACGCTTAACAAGATATCAAGTCGAGCATATAGCTGGCATGAGGGGAGGTAGAAGGCGATACAAAGTGCCAAGTTGCAGAACTTTAATTACTCACGGGCTATGTTTTAAGGATGAGATTTTATGTGCTAGAATAAAGAACCCTCTTCAATTCGGAAGAAAGCCTGTAGAGCCTAAGAAGAAAAAGTCTAATGATTGAATATAATTGGCGATAAGTATGGATGATAAAACTATAGCATTTTTGAAGCAAACCTTTAGAGAATTTTACTTTAAGAACTCAGGAAAGGTAAATGCTCCTATCAGGATGAACGAGAGGGAATTTGGGTATATGTCCTTCGATAAGGTCATGATCAGACATTTATCCTTTCAAACTGAGGGAGAACTAAGAGTATTTCTTATCAAAGAAGCCCCTCATTCAGTCTATTATTCTTGTGCTTATTACTATGAGCCAACCCTTACAATGGATGAGAAAGGCTGGAAAGGAGCTGATTTGATCTTCGATATAGATGCTGATGCCATACCAACAGAGTGCAAAGAGGAGCATGATAGCTGGGTTTGTAAGGATTGCAACTTTATGGGCAAAGGTAAGAGACCTGAGAAATGCCCAAAATGTGGAAGCAATAGAATAGATGAGAAGAATTGGGTCTGTAATTCATGTTTAGATGCTACGAAAAATGAAGCAATAAAGTTGATAGATTTTCTTTTAGAGGATTTTGGCATCTCAAAGGAGAAAATTAAGGTTCACTTCTCAGGGAGCCGAGGATACCATGTGACAGTGGAGGGAGGCGCTTTAGAAAAATTGGATCAATTGGCAAGGAATGAAATATCAGATTATATCTCTGGCATGGGCTTGAGTTTAGAGAGTCTTGGCATCTCAAAAGGAGCTTCATATGATGATATGCGTAGATCGTTACCATTAACCAATGAGCCAGGATGGAGAGGTAGAATAGCTGAGTTCTTTACAAAGTTAGAATTAGAAGGTTATAACGAGGCTAGCAAAGATGTAAGGGATAAGATTCTATATGCATATGGGAAGATGGGTTATAAGAGTTTTGAAGGCTTTATCAAAGAGATCACAAATAAGTTAAGCGCTAAGATAGACGTTATGGTCACAACAGATATTCATAGAATCTTCAGGCTACCTAATACACTACATGGTAATACTGGCATGCTAAAAAAGAAGTGTGATGATCTAATATCCTTTGATCCCTTGATAGATGCAGTTGTATTAAGTGAAGAGCCTGTAAAAATATTCGTCGATAATGCTCCAAAATTCACTTTAAGAGGTAATTCTTTTGGACCATATAATTCAGAAAAGGTTACATTACCATTAATGGCTTCTGTTTACTTAATGGGGAAGGGTTTGGCAAAGGTGATTGATTATGAGTGAATCGATTTTGAATAGGATTTACGAATTGATAGAGTTAGAATCAAAGAGCGATAAATTGGTAAAGATACCAAAGAATTTCTATAAAGAAGTTGCAACTTATATGAAGAAAATACTAAATGGAATAGATCAGAATGAGAAGAGTATTGTGAGCAACTTAGCATTAAAAGAGAGAGAACTTATTGAAAGGTTGACCAGTAGGCTGATCGAATTAAGAATTAAGAAAGCATCTCATCTAAATGATACAGATAATCTAACTTCTGAGGAAAGATACGTAATAGAGCCTTTATCCTTGTTTGATAGGAGATGGAAGAAAGTAGGCTTGGCTATAAAAAAGGGTCAGCCTTCTAAACTGGATGCCATATCTGAGGAGTTATCATCAAGATTTACTATAGTTAGATTTTTACAACCTACTCCATCAATAATAGGCATAGATTTAAAGAAATATGGTCCTTTTAACAAAGAGGATGTTGCCATCATCCCTTCAGAAAATGCTAAACCATTGATAAAGCAGAACATAGTAAGTGAGATATGGATGGATGAATATAAGGAGTAAGCTAAATAGTAATTCTCTTTTAGTAAGTTTCTATCTCTAGACCTGATATGCGCTTAAAGTCCTCAATGTTTCTGGTCACAACTCTGAGTTTATAGAAAAGCGCTGTAGACGCTATGTAGATATCATTGATGCCTATAACCTCTCCTGAACGCTCTAAATGGGCATGAATCTTAGAGCTTATTTCAACTATATCGTATGTGAGAGGCAGAATCCCGAACCTGCTCAAGTCTCTTTTGGCTGAAGATAATCGTTTCCTAAGCTCTTTTTCGTTGCCAAAGTACCTATAATAGATGCCGAATAGGTACTCATGAGCTGAAATTACGGAAATTCCTGCGAAGCTACCTTCCTCATCCACTTTTCTAGCTATGCTAGCTGCTTCAGGATCAGAGTTGATCAAGTCAATGATGAAGGTAGTGTCAAAGATTCTCAAAATCATCGATCTCTGAGCTCTTTAACAGTTCTTATCTGAGCCTTATGAAGAATACGCTTGACCTCCTCCCAGTCTTCCTTGCTTATAGTGTGACTCCCGAATATGTCCATGAGTTTGCTCCCTCGCTTTAAACTTCGCTTTATCACCTCTGAGAAGCTCTCTCCAGGAAGCTTTGCTCTCTGCAACATCTCATATACTTCGTCAGAAACTGCTATAGTCTTAGCCATCCTATATCAACATATTGATATAGATATATAATTTTTCTGGTAAAAATTTAAGTTGAAATACGGGGAGTAGAGAGCCTAAAAGATAAAGGCTTAACATACTCTCTGCTTAACTACTAAAGCTTAATGATAATTATGAGAATAAAGTGGGCAATATGATGAGGGTTAAATTCATATACTGATAAAAACCCAAAAATTTATTGAAAAGCCTTAAGAAGGTATACAAATTGAAAGTTCCAAAAGAGATAAGAACTTATTGCCCTCGTTGCAAGCGCCACACAGTCCATAGCGTAGCTATTTATAAGAAGGGTAAAGAAAGATCTATGGCTCAAGGAACAAGGCACCATGCTGAAGATAAAAAAGGGTATGGAGGACAAAAATTCCCAGAGTTGAAAAGAAGTGCTAAGACTACAAAGAAGCAGACATTGAAGTTCAAATGCAAGGATTGCGGGTATCAAGTTGTAAGGTATGGAATTAGACTAAAGAAGATGGAGATTGTTCAATAAGGGGCGATCTTATGAAAAAAGAGAGGATACTTATACCAAAATCAAGAAGCGCCTTCCTTCTCGTCAGATGCTCCAATTGTGGCAATGAGCAAGTTGTATTCTCATCGCCAACAGTAGATATAAAGTGTAAAGTATGTGATAGCCTTATCGCTCAGAGGACAGGCGGCAAGGCTAAGATATTTGGTGCTGTATTAAAAAGGCTAGATTGAGATGGAAACAGTATCACGTTTGCCTGAAGAAGGAGAGCTTGTACTGGCAACTGTTAGAAGTATAACTACTCATGGTGCTTACGTGACACTAGATGAGTATGAGGACATGAATGGATTCTTGCACATATCTGAAATATCAACAGGATGGGTAAAAAGTATAGAGAGGTATGTGAGGCTAGGACAAAAGATAGTCCTTAAGGTCATAAGAGTCAGCAAGCAAAGGAAGGAGATAGACTTATCCTTAAGGCAGGTTACTGGCGAGGAGAGAAGAGAGAAGCTCGTAGAGACAAAGAAGGCTGAGAAGGCGGATAGCGTAATGAAGCTCGTAGAAAGCAAGCTAAATCTAAACGAGGAGACAGGCAAGAAGTATAGGGAGCTTTTGATGGAGGAATTTGGGGCTTTATATGATGCTGTAGAAGAAGTTTCGAGAAAGGGTATAAAGGTCCTTCAAAAATTGAATCTACCACAAGATTATGCTTCTAATTTAGAGACTATAGCAAAAGAGAAGATAATCATCCCAACTGTTAAGGTTCATGGAGTTATCGAATTAAAATCTGACTTGCCTGACGGGATAGATATAATAAAATCAGTTCTATTGGAGGCTGAAAATGTAAAGAGTGGTGGAGCTGAGATTGATATAAAGTATCTGGGTGCACCAAGGTATAGGATAGAGGTAAAGGCTGAGAACTATAAGATAGCTGAGAAAGCATTGGAGATAAGCACTCAAAAAGTAAGGGAGAGCATCAAAAAGAAGGGAGGGAGCTTCTCTTTCGAGAGAGAAAGATGATGCCTTTGGAGAAATTGCTGAGGAAATGCCCAACTTGTAATTTTTATACATTGAAAAAGCAATGCCCTAAATGTGGAAGCGAGACTATTTCTCCTCATCCTGCCAAGTTCTCTCCTGATGACAAATATGCTAGGTATAGGGTTAGAGACAGGTATTTAGAAAAGAAAGAATAATTTTTTCATTTAAGAGTCTTTGTCATCCATATATGCTCTTTTGCTGTATTAAAGCCCATCTTTTTAAAGAAGTTCAATGCTTCAACATTCCCTTGCTCAGTATCTGCTATCATCATCCTTATTCCTGCTTCTTCCAACCTTTTCTCTACCTCTCTATACATTTTTTCACCAACTCCATGCCTATGATACCTTTTCTTCACCCCAAGCCAAGCCAAGTATCCATACTTCCATGCTGATCGAGGTTTCTTTATTGTAGTAGCCATAGCAAAACCTATTACTTTTTTATTCCTTTCAGCCACAACACAGAATTCTGCATCAGTAGTATACAGAGAAGCTATTTCAAATTGATCCCAAGTTCTATACATCAAGGGGAATCTCTCACTAGTAAAGACCTCTTCCCCGATATGAAAGACTCTCGGTAGATCGTCTATGGTCATGTCTCTTATTGAAATCTCTTCTTCCTCTTCCTTCTTCATAAAGGATAAAACCCACTATTAATTAATAGAATCTTAACTCAAATTTAAAGTTGTATGCATGGGAGAGCCAAGTAAAAATCTCTTTATGTTAAGCTTTGCAGTAAAGTAAGAGGCATAATATAGTCTAGTTTATCCTACAACTTGATAGATTAAGACTTGGGCATAGCTCTTGTAAGAGGAGGCAAAAGCAAGCTTCAAAAGACCACTACCATCTTGATACTTTATGGTGTATCTGCCTATCTGAGCCGGAAAAGAAGTAGGGATTCCCCACTCTTCTTTTAAGAGGTCTGACTCACTCTTATTGTAATTCAATGGGAACATCTTGCCCAGCAAAGTATTGTTCCAGAAGTACTCAGTCGGTAGTCCATCATTACCAATGAATTGTGATACTTTAAGGCGAGGAATCGAGGCAAACCAGCTTATCTTCCCTTCATCCCCGCCCAAGTTCAAAAGGTATGGTGGATACCCTCCTATCAATACATAACCCTGATACTTAGTGGCTGAGAAAAGAATCGCTATGTAAGTATGATTTAATGGTCTATCCCCTACAAGCTGTTCAATAATCCCCTTAGCCTCAGTTTCATTTGACATGAGTAGCCTACCTATCTGTTGTATTCGAGTAGAGTTTATCGTTGCATTATCAGCCAAGCTAGTCCTATTTCCCATTACAGTTATCCAGTAGCCCCAGTCCCACCATGCTATTATTACAGCATCCCTAGGAGTATTCTCTCTTATCCATGTTAATGCCTCTAGCCAGTCTGTTACAGGAGTATACTGTGGGCCTGGATCGTATTGTAAGCCTGAAATGGCTATAGTGACAGGCATATCGTACTGTGGTATCCAATAATAATTGGCAGAGGCTAGAATGGCTATAATAAAGACTGCAGAGATAACCTTTACCTCAGACCTTACTGCATAAGCTCTTACCTTCTTTCTTGCTATGAGGGGGGCTGTAGGCTTGAGAAGAGAAGATGATAGCTCGCTGAAGCCCACACCAGCCAATATAGCAAATGCTATAGAAGAGTATACCATGAGCCTAGAGAAAGATGAGGCTACGTAAAGAGAAGTGATTCCTAAGATTAAGGCATAGGCTGAAAATATCGTCCTCTTCTTTAACATTATAAAAGCTCCGAAGGCACCTAAGAAGATTAAAATCCAAAATGAAGTGAAGAAATTAACACTTGATGAAGTTTGGTGCTCAGCCACTGATTCTACTAAAGGATCAGCAGTCCTTTGGAATGGGAATATGGCTGTAAGGTATCTACCGCTAAGCCCTGGTATCAAGCCAGAACTCATGATGAATAGACCGAGTAATGCTAAAGCTACTAAAGAAGCTATGAGAGCTTTTCTATGATTCTTTGGCTCTGTTACACTTTTCACGTAAAAACCTAGCATGGCAAAGGCAAGACCAGCAAATAAAATAATACCTGAAGTAGATATTATACTAGGTCCAGGTCTTGGAAAGGCAGAGCTTACTATTAGGTCTGATGTAATGAACATGCTACCAGAATATATTACTCTCTTTAAATCGACATCAAGAAAAGGAGAAATTAACAAAACTAGACCCATTATACCATTAAAGTACTGAACCCCTCCCCAAGATGCATTTGCATAGCCTAGCAAAAGACCTGATAATATTGCTCTCCAAGCAAGACCAACTTTTGTTACCCTTGGGCTGAATATGGATAAGAAGAAATATGCTGAGAGAACAGTTAAGAATAGGGCAAAGGGCTCTGATTTAAACCAACCAAGGTTTCCTCTTGTTATCAATGGGGTGGAGAAGGCTACTATTAAAGAGGCAAGAAGACCTGCACCAGTTCCTGAAATCTTTCTTGTAAGGAGGAATATTGCGAATACTGTTAGGGCTCCAAAGAAGACTGGGAATAAAATAAGAAAATCATAAAGAGAAATATTTATTCCAAAAAAATCTTTGAAGAGCAAGTATAGCATTGCACCAGCAAAATGTAAACCTGCTTGAGATGTAGAAGCTACAGAACGACCTTCTGGGTACCATGTCATATTATCATTCCATTTAAAGTAATTTATGTTTGGATCATCTGATAATATTACTCCTAATCCATGTTTTTCAGCATTATCTACAATAAAATTAGCTGCATAGTAATCATAGTAAGGATCGAATTCATTCAAATAAAATCCATACTCTGCAGGAGCCATTCTTATCATAAAAGCAGATGAGAATGATATTATTAGCACTAAAGATATTAACAGATTACGCCTTTTTATCTTAGGTTTTCTTACTATCTTTTGTAAATTTTGAATCTTAGGGAGCTTCAATGAACCTATTGGTGATATAAAATAGTGGTTAAAAAGCTTCCTCTAATTTTTTAGCAAATTATGAAGTACAATGAACAAAATCAAGCTTCTTCTATAAGTTTTATTAATTCTTCTGGCTCGATCTTAGCATCAAATGCTATCTTTCTCAATAAGCCTCTGCCTATCTCTTCACCTTTATGAACAGGTATCACAGTCAATCTACCATCATCATGCTTCATTATTAAATGACTTCCTCTTTGTCTAATTGGTTTAAAACCTATCTTTGATAATGCTTTTATCACTTCATCTGCTTTTACTGGTCTCAGCTTCTTCAAATGCTAACCTTTACTCTTTGTATTCCTACGAATTCAAGCTCAAATTTGACATCCTCAGTTTCTAGATAAAGCTCTATGGCTTCTTTTATTCTTGAACTCAATTCATCTAAACTCTTGGCTTGTGTATGGCAACCAAGGAGCTCTACTACAGATGCAACATAATATCCATCCTCATCTCTCTCTATCATCACTGTAAAGACCCTTTCTTTGACCATGATTTAATACCTTAACTCTTTATCTATTAGTGATATAGCATAATGGTTAAAAAGCTTCCTCTAATTAAAGAATCATCCTAATTCCATACACGAACTTATTGAATTTTGATGCTCGTTGAAGCTAAAGAAGCTTGGAAGCTCTTAAAGAGGCTTAAAAGAAAAGAAATAGAAAAGGGTGAAACTCCCTCTAAAAGGCTTGATTTATGGGTATAAAATTACATTAGGAGAATTGCTTTCTCATAAACTCTTCAATGATCTTCAATATTTCTTTAGATTTTTGAGAGTTCAAGCTTACATGATACCCATAAGAAGTTATCTTTGGTATTATGTATCCTTCTCTTATTAGCTCTTCAGTTAATTCTTCTACTCTCCTTAAACCCTTCTTTCCAAGCTCTTTAGGCTTGAAGCCTTTCTTGATATTCTCGAAGTCTGTATGGTTCGCTCCCCACTTTCCAAGCCTGTAGAGTTTGAACAATATGGCTGCTTTGATATCTTCATCGCTGATTTCTTCAGGGCTATCCAACTAAAGTTTCCTTTCGATACTTTATTGCGTCATACTTATATACTTTGTTTTTGAACTAAGCATTAGCGTTAACGTTAGCGTTAATGATAGTGGTGGATAGAAATGACAAGCGAAAAGACTCTATTGATAAAGTATCTAGGGGATAGCCCAATACTGCGTGTAATAGATTACTTTCTAGATAACCCATTATTTGATTATTCCAGAAAAGAGATTCTAGAATCCATTCGAATATCCAGAAGAACACTTTTCCAGATTTGGAAGGATTTAGAGAAGAATGGCATAGTCAAAGTAACAAGGAAGATAGGAAAGGCAAAGATGTATAAGCTCAACAAAGAGAACGAAGTAGTGAAGAAGCTCATAGAGTTGGATATGGCTCTTGGTAAAAAGGTAATGGAAGAGAGCGTTAAAGAAATAGAAGTTTTAGCCTAAAATCATTGCACAATATCTCCATCTTTGCCTTTTTTCCTACATGAATCATTGAATTTTGATCTTCGCTTCATCGACAATTTCCAATATGAAAAAATTTTCACGTGCTATCTAATGATTATCAATCAACAATATTATGCATAGCCTTCAAATCTTTATAGAATATCATAAGCTCTTCTGGTACTTTTATCTTAATATGATCCTTCAAAGATAATCCTTCTTCCTTCTTCTTATTCCATACATATGAATTAAAATCTATTATCTTTTGTGTTAATTTATTCAAACTCTTATCCCATTTTGCCTTTGGAAATCTCTTAAGATGAATACTTTTACCCTCATATAAAATAGACCATAAATGCTCAGTGAAAAAAGGCATTATTGGTGCTAATAATAAAAGAATATTTCTTAAACATTCATTCAACGTAAACCAAGATGTCCTCTGCTCTTCTTTTAAAAATTCTTGACCATAGGCTCTAGCCTTCACCATTTCAATATAATTCGATGCAAATATATTCCAAGTGAAGTCTCTAATCAAAGTTGCAACATCACTGAATGCATACTCATCATAACTCTTTTTTACATCATCTATGAGCTTTGACAATTCTCCAAGAATCCATCTATCAGTATCTTTTGGCTTTGCATTCACTCTTGGGAAGATTGAGACGAACCTTGCTATATTCCAAAGCTTTGTTATGAACTTTGCATGTCCTTCTATCCTCTCAAAGGAGCACTTTATATCTCCTTTAGTTATATCCCCTTCTAAACAAGTCCATATTCTAAAGCCTTCAGCACCGAATTTCTTTATTGCATCTTGTGGGTCTATCACGTTGCCCTTGCTCTTACTCATCTTCTCACCTTTCTCATCCACTACATGCATATGTATCCAAACGTTCCCGAAGGGTTTTTTCTCAAATAAGTGAAAGGACTTTAAAATGGTGAAGTAGAGCCAGTTTCTTACTATCTCTTTCCCTTGAGGCCTCATGCTACATGGGAAAATTTTATCAAAGTAATCTCTATCCCAAAGATAGCCTAGAACATAAACTTCTGATGTGCTAGAATCGAACCAAGTATCGAAGATTCTGTTTTCTCCTATGAAATCTTTACCATTGCATTTTGGACATTTACTTACTGGACAAATTTCTTTCCAAGGTTGATAATATTTACCTGACTCTGGCAAAATTACATTGCCACAATTCTTACAGTACCAGAGAGGAATTTCAGTACCATAGTATCTTCTACGTGATATGACCCAGTCCATATTTATTGATTCAACCCAATCTATCAGTATCTGCTTGCTCTCTTGGGCATAGAAGTTCATTTTATCAGCCATCTTTAGAATTTCATCCTTATAATCAACCTGCTTCAGATAGATCTCTTTCATTGCTATGAACTCTATAGGATCTTTGGATCTCTCACATATAGGAGCTCTATGCTTTATACTCTCTTTCTTTACCAATAAGCCCTTTATCTCTAAATCCCTTATAATTTGCTCTCTAGCCTCTGAAACACTCAAGCCACTATACTTCCCTGCATTTTCGTTCATCTTACCATCTTTATCTATAGCATAAGTTGGCTCTATGTTAAGCTCTCTAAGAAGCCTTATATCACTATAATCTCCATAGCTACAAATCATCACCAATCCTGTGCCGAATTCAGGCTTTGCATAAGGATGAGGAATTATCTTAACTTCATGGTTATAAATTGGAACTATAGCATGCTTTCCCTCTAATCTCTTATACCTTTCATCATCAGGGTTGAAGAGTATCACTTTACAGGCACAGAGCAACTCAGGTCTTGTTGTTGCTATGATTATATCTTCTTGGCTCTCTTTCACTTTGAATTTGATGTAGTTTAACGCTGTGTAATCCTCAACATAGTCCACCTCAGCATCAGATATGGCTGTCTTACAGACTGGACAGTAATTTGAAGTCTTTATCCCCTCATAAATTAGACCCTTCTTCCAAAGATGGATGAAAGTCTCTTGAGTAAGCCTTCTATACTCAGGATCGTCTGTATCATATCTTCCTCCTAATTCATACTTTTTATCCCATGAGTTGCAACTTAAGCCTAGCTTCTTAAAAGTATCCAAAGATATGTCCCCATACTTTTTAAGTAACATTCTACATTTTTCTATGAAATCTTGTCTTGATGTATCACTCATCCTAATGTTGAACTCTTTCTCTGTCTGAACTTCTATAGGTAATCCATTTTTATCTAAACCCATAGGGAATAGGACATTATATCCTAACATCCTCTTGTACCTTGCCATTATATCCATCCATACGTAAGTGTATGCATGTCCTATATGGACAGGAGTATTGACATAGGGCGGGGGAGTATCTATACTGAATAAAGGCTTTCTACTTTTCTTCTTGAAATGGAATATGCCATCCTCTTGCCATTTCTTGAAGATTTCTGCTTCTACATTTGGTTTCCATCTCTTCTCCTTTATCTTTGGGGCGAAATTCATTAAGACACCGGACTAATCTTGGAGAGTTAGAAGGCAAGTATAAAATATTTAAGTTAAAAGGATGATGTAAGACAAATCGTATCTGCTATTCGTTGTTAAGGTTCATCTATACCTTAGCAGAGCACCAACCCCTCCAAAACTTTTGAACATAACTCCCTCTTCACTCTTAGAAGAGATGACTTCTACCTTCGCCCCTAAATCCATAGCTTTGTTGACCAAAAAATCTATGAAATCCTTTTCAATTATTTCAATATCATTACTGCCACATGAAGAGCAGGCTTCTGAGATTAACTTCTGCTTTTCAGAGATTAGATTCTCTTGATTGATCATGACTTCTTTAATCATGCCACACTTTTTGCATACTGCTTGAAGGTATATGAGACCTATATCCTCAGAAACAAGAACAGTGTGTGCATTTCCCTTTTTCAAAGAATCTATCACCTCGTTAACCCCATAGACCACTAAACCTTTATCTGAAGAGACCTCGCTTAGGAATTTCTTGACGAGTTCCTTCTCCTCTATTATTCTCAGATCCTTTAGAACGCTCTCAGCCCTTTCTATAGTCTCCCTTATCCCTTCTCTCCCTGAATAAGAAGTATCCACAACTGCCAACACATTGTTTTGTAACCTATAATCCAGGTACTCTCCCTTTAAAAAATAGTCCTTAGTAGGACCAGGACCGCCTAATATCAAACCTTTGATGCTATACTGCTCTAAGAAGACTTTGGTCGCATGTCTGGCTACTCTATTGAAATAATCGTTAATCTCCGCCTCTCTAAGGCGCTCAAATCTTCTAGCTGATTGCCCCCCTGCCCTATGCTTCCCAGATACTCCTGAAGTAACAACATCTATCACATCCACTCTATTACCTGTGACTATCCCAAGTCCTGTTTCAGTATTATCTATAGAGATGATTCCTATAGTCTTTTCCTCCTTCATCATCTCAATAAGGGGCTCTAGATGAAAATGATCGTCACATCTATAGAGATAGTTCTGTATAGGCTTATGAGGCAATACTTCATATAATTGCAGAACTTCGCTCCCAGGCGGAGCACTAGGACTTGAAGGTAGGGCACCACAAAATATGGCAAGCCCGTTTTCAGGTGTTTTATCGTAAAGCTTCAATCTTTGCATGATCTTCACCAAAGCGTCTTGAACATGTGTTCTAGTGACATCAGACTTTATATTAGAAGCAGTGTTATACTCCTCTTTTAAATCACCTGAAACCTCATGTAACGGCCTCTTTGGTGGTATATATAATGATACTAATTCAGTCCCTCTACCTTTCTTTGTAGAGAGCTCTGCCAATATCTTTCTCATCTTATAAAATGCTACTGAGTCGGTTTTTGAACTCATTACATCTATAACTTATAAAGATGAATTAATAAGTTTCTTTCTACCTATTGAGTTTAGTAAATCTCTGTAGCCTTGCCATTTTATTCCTCTGCTGGATTGTCTCTGTCTTAGCTCTTTGGCAGAAGTTATCTAGACTTGGAATTGGGGCTAATTTCTCGCCTTTATTACTTTAGTCTCTCTTTCTAAACGCCCGATTGTCATCTTCACATCTTTTTCTACAATAATGTCCTGTCTTGTGTCAACGTCGATTGAATTTGAATTTTGGTAGGAATAATTTATGAATTTATAGACCTATTTCTGTGGCGATGTTTTCCAGTCCGTTCAAGGCAATTTCAAAGAATTTCTTTCTCGGAATTCCGATTTTCTCACAGAAGAGAATTCTTTCTCTATCAGCCCCTCTTGCGAAGTCTTTATCCTTAAACTTCTTCATCACAGTCTCAACTTCCACGTCCGCCAGCTTCTTTGAAGGCATCACTAAGGCGCAAGCCACTATTAGACCTGAGATAGCATCACAAGCAATTAGGGCCTTTTCCATTCTGGTCTCTGGCACAATTTGAGTGTGTTGAAAGTTATGGGTTTTTATGGCTCTGCTAATCTCCTCAGGAACCAGTCCTTTTAAGATTTCTTCAGCCAAATTGCCATGCTTTTCGGGTGTAACTTCAGTTTTCTCATAATCAATATCATGTAGTAGGCCAGTTAAGCCCCAAAGGTCTTCATTTTCTCCAAAGTATTTTGCTAATCTTCTCATTATGGCTTCAACTGTAAGCATATGATAAACAATATTTATTTTTGTGATGTTCTTCTTGACCAAGTTGAGAGCTTCCTCTCTCGTTAACATAGCATTACCTAAATCCTCTACATAGAAACATTGTCTTTATAACTTCTTTGCATTGTTCATCATAGAAAGCAAAGAAAAGATTATCATGAGTAAAATAGACTATCGTTTTAAGGTGGATAGGCATAAATAAGTTAAGATATTAAGAAATGTGGGCATTACTATGAGGATAGTTCTAAGGATAGGCGGTTCGATAATAGGGTCTCCACCCAATCCTTTGGTCTTAAAGTCTTATGCAGAGCAAATTTCAAAGTTAAAGGAGGAAGGGCACACTCTTGTTATTGTGGTTGGTGGTGGCCCTCTTTCAAGGCAGTATATAGAGACTGCTGATGCTTTAGGTTTAAGTGATGAAGATAAAGACGATCTGGCCATATTGATCTCTAGGTTGAATGCTAAACTTTTGGTCAAAAGACTTAAAGGTATGGCACCAGACGTAATCCCATCTTCAATAGGTCAGCTTACTCGATTGTTAAGAGTGTCAAGCATAACTGTCATGGGCGGTTTAAAGCCAGGAATGACCACAGATTCTGTTGCAGCCATGGTCGCTAAAGCCATCAAAGCCAATCTATTTGTTAAAGCTACAGATCAAGAGGGGGTTTATAGTGAAGATCCTAAAATTCATCCTGAAGCCAAGAAGCTCGATTCTCTTACCTTTGATGATTTAAGTAATATGTCAAAAGAGAGGCACAAGCCAGGCATGCATAGCATCTTAGATTCAAAGGCTGTAAGAATTCTTAGAGATTCTGGCATAAAGACCATAATACTGAATGGCTTTAAACCTGAAGGCATTGGATTAGCCATTCAAGGCAAAAGAATAGGCACGGTTATTAGCAATGAAAAAGTTCAAAAGAATAGCTAATGAATAGGTGTTAACAATGTCTACTAAAGAAAGGGCAACAATCCCTTTACATGCACATTGCAAAGTGTGTGGCAAATCTGTACCATGGGGTAAGGACTATTGCTCTAACGAGTGTAGAGACAAAGAATTAAAAGCTCAAAAAAGGGCTAAAAGGATGAGTAGGCTCTATTTATTATTCTTCGTGATGTTGATCATCTTGATGCTTATCTTTTCTTTCTTACCTTCTCTTAGAGGGTAAAGGATTAATTATTGAGCATTATATTTGAAATCTGCGGGGGTTCCCAAGCCAGGTTAATGCCAAGCTTGAATTAGGCGACAAGAGGGGGCAGTTA
>JACGUK010000021.1 GCA_024256265.1 archaeon | reverse complement strand
TAGCAACTCAAAACATGTTCGAGGCAGATGAGCTATGCCATACTGTCTCTATAATTGATCAAGGGAAGATAATTGTCACAGGATCGCCGAATGAACTGAAGGCTAAGCTTTTAGAGAAAAGAAACATAAAGGTGATAGCCCGTAACCTTTCTCTAAGAGAGATTAATAAGAACCTCTCAAATGATGTGAAATGGACTATAAAAGAAATAGATGATGGGCAGTCCATTATTTTACAAGCAATAGTTGAAGATGAGGAAAGTGCCCTCTCTGAATTACTTGAGATGATTACAAGGTATAGTGGAAAGGTAGTAAACGTTACTGTGAGTGAGCCCAGCTTAGAGGATGTATTTCTGAGCTTAACTAAGAGACGTATTAATAATGAATCCTCTTAAAGACCTCGATGCCTAATACATTGCATAATCTCTTTTCTGCTTCATTTTGTGGTGCATACTCTTTAGGTAATGTTATAGTTTCATCCTCTAATTCTTTTAACCTCTTTTCTAATTCATCAAGATCATATTTAACATAAGCTAAATACTGCTTATCTTGATCTAGCTTTAGCTCTATCTGCTTAGCACTTTCTCTTAATAGTTGAAGTTGGGCTTTTCTTAAGTATCCTCTTTCTCTTAGTTCATATTCTTCAGGCTTATGATCTACAAAGTTTGGATTATCCTTATAGAATAGCTCTAATGCTCTCTTCCTTATTTCATCTTTAGTTGGAGATACCATGATCACTTAGCCTCCTCGAACTTCTCAAGTAATCTGTCCAATACTTCATAGAGTGGCTGTCTTGGATGCACTTTCATCTTCTCTAACTTCTCCTTCTGGTCTGGTCTGATCTTTATGATAACTAATTTCATAGGTAAACTATGGTAAACCATAGTATTTTAAGTTTTCCTCATCGCTTATTTTTTAGGTTTATATGGTACAGTCCCTTCAGTTTATCTATAGTTTTGCCAGAGTCTTCTCCATATCCTTAACAATGTATCTATCAGCTCCTGATAACACTTCAATGGAAATAAAGAATTAGTCCTACAAAAACATCTAAGGGAATTGACAAATATGGTTATCATAAGTTAGATGACGCCCCATATCAATGATGCCTAACGATCCTTTTGAGATTCAATGTGATAATTGTGGCGAAATCCTTTATAGAGGTATGGAGCTTAAGTATGCAAGAGACATTCTAAAGAATATTGGCTTTAAGTGTAAGAGATGTGGTGCTCAGCTCTCGATTACTGACTTTATCATAGAGGTAGTTGATGCCAGCTAGCTTGTAGAGTTACTGAGAATAATTAAGGGATCGATTAACTTCTTTGCCCATATACTGCATAAGGAATTGAGAAAGGCTAGGAGATTGAAGCCATTGAAGATAATCATAATCAAAATGGTCTTGGTAGATGATGAATTACCAATATCATCAACTCGAATTAGGCATAGAGAGATAGATGAGGAAGGGCATAAAATCAGATATTATAACATAATACATGAGGCTAAGATACTGATAAGGATAAATGAAGTATTTCCTATATCGAGCTTCCTTTGAATTAGATATAAACGCTCTTAATGAAATTTTATCTTCGGAAAAAAGAAGGGGGGTGGAAACTACTTAATTCCACGAGTTCTTGAAATCTCTGTTGCCTGTGCCCCAATCCCAATACGGATTGGTTGTGTCATCTACTGAATTGTGATGTATTACGTTGTAGTTCGCTAGAATCCAAATTCCAACACTGATCCCGCCAATATCGCTAATACAGTTATGATGGATGTTGTTGTTCTCGGCGGCACCTTCATAGAAAGCATAAACCAGTATTCCAACACCCCACCACTCGCTTGTGCTACCCTGTATTACGTTGTGAGCTATCGTATTGTCGCTGGTTTCAATACCTGTTCCTACGCTGAGCAGAGCTATTCCCCAGTCCCCACAATCACTTATGATATTGCCATTGATTGTAGTGTCCTCTGCGTTCAATACTTCTATTGCTCCCCAAGGCGTTCCACTTATCTCATTGTTAACAATGCTATTTCCAGTGTTAATACCAGTGCCACCACTGGTCCATGCTATGTCAAGTAGAATCCCTGTCCTCTCAATATCTTCTATAACATTGTTCGTTATTGAGTTGTAGTCTGATCCACCATCCATATCCCAAAGCGAGATCCCAACTCCACCATCCCACCAATAAACTGTGCTATATATATCGTGGATGTAGTTGTTGCTGAACTTGTTATAGCTACCTTCAAACCATATGCCAAAATTCGTATCAGCGATCTCGAAGCCCTCGATCGTCACACCGTCAGATATAACATAGAAGCCAAATATAGATCCAGTTGGTGTTGGGTTGACAAGGACCGATTTGGTTGGAAGACCAGCACCTTCCGCCATTATCGTCAGAGAAGTAAAACCGACCACACTAACGCTCTCACTATAGGTTCCAGCACGGACATAAATAGTGTCTCCATCGCTCGCATGGTTTACAGCTTCCTGAATGGTAAGATAATCATCTGGAACAACAATTGTGATTTGAGCTTTCACAGGTACTGCGATTACAACCATTGACATTAGAAACATTGCAACAGCGAAGATTGAAAGTACCTTTTTATTCACTATTTTTTCCATTTTTTCCTTCGAAAATCGAATATAGAAATTTATATTTAAACTTTTCATATAAATATTGTAGAACGAAATCAATATTATCAAGAATTTCTGAGCAAAGTAATCTAGAATTTTTAATTCTTGACCATTATTATGTAAAATCCTTTTGAGAAGAGTTTTCCAAAAATAGAAAAAGGTGTTGAAATGGTAACACGTGGTACCTTTTCGTACATGTGGAGCACTAACCTCAAGAAATGCCAAAGCCTTTAAACTCCAGATTGGCTAAGGTTGAACTGAAGCTCGTCTCATTAAGAATAGTCTGTAACTGTGGCAAGGACTTCATAGCTGAAGACTTTGAGCCTGAGTGCCCATACTGTGGTAAGAAGTACAATCTCCAAATTCATGGTAGCGTGAAAGGAATCGAATTGAAGATAACTCAAGTTAGAAAGGAAGAATGGGTGAAGCCAAAAAATTAATAGTGGAGACTTAAAGGGAAACTATTATCCTTTAGGCTATTGAAGATTATTATTCTACTCACTTTTTAAGAAATACTCGCTACTATCACTCTAGCTGTCTTCTCTTACGCTTTTCTCTTATTAGGTCTAGCCGTCTATTCTGAAGGATATGTCAAAGCGAAATTACATTTAGGGCATGTCATATCTTTAATCCCCCTCTCATATATCTTAACCCCTTCCTTTCCATAACTTGGTTTAATTTATCAATCCCTTCTGAGAAATCAACATGGGCGCATGATGTACTTTGGCAAACATCACAGATCAACCACCAATACCTATCATCAGCCTTAATGTAAACATCAACAAGCCTATCGAGTTGTCGATCGAATAGTGTTACATGATTTTCATAAAGGTTGAAATGAGTGATAATTGGCTTAGGCTCTTCTAACTCAACTTCTAAGCGATGCCATTCTTGATCATTTATCCAATCATTGAAGAACTTATCCCACTCTTCCTTCGTTGCATCTGCTAATGCTCTACCATAAGCATAAACCTCAAGCCTATTCTCCTTGAAGGCTCTTTTTAGCTTATTCAAATAATCCTTATATGAACTCTTAGGGTCTGCCAAGATTGCTATTAATAGTAAATCATAAGTCTCTACCTTTCCTTCTTTCTTCAGCCTTTCTAAGCATTCATTATGATATAGCTTATCACGATAATAGCGCTCCTCTCCTAGAGGGATTACATTACCACATGCATAGCAATACTGTATAGGCTCTTCATCCTTTTTCATAAGAATACTCTCTCCATTGTTTTGATTTATTTAAATGGATTGTTATTAATAATGTTATTCATAAGTCAATTTGACTAGGCTGTCAGAAGCTCCTTCACGCGCTTATAATGCTTTAGATGTTTGCCTAAAATCTTATATTCCAATTCGCATTATCAACTATCAATGAGCATATCAGAGAAAGAAAAGGCTAGGTTGGATGCTTGGCTTAATGCTTTCATAGATGCCTACAGACGCTATTACGCGAGAATTATCAAAAAAGGGGACGAGATTATCCCTGAGTTAAATCTTGCACCACCAGTTCAAGCAATGGTAGTCAAAGACCCAAAGTATGATATGTGGGGTTTAGTTTTGTATCGCGACGAAAGCAAAGCAGATAAGACTTTCGAATATGAATCTTGCGAAATTAATCTTGATGAGAGTCTGAGCTGGATTGCATGGTTGATAAGCGGAGAATTTTTGCACGTCATTATCTGGGTACCTGCAAGAGAGGTATTTAAATCCCCTTTTATTCCAGATGAGCAACGACGTAAAGAGTATGTAGCTATGGTAGGCAGAAAATATTCTTCCATTTATGTAAATCCTTTTACAAATCCTTTCACAAACCCTTCTACAGACCCGATAGATTTTGCTTCTGGACTAATTGACGAGGAAAGATTTGATGTCGCGTATAGGCACTCACTCATAAAGGATTCAACAATGAATATAGAAAAGACGTTGTCACAGATTTCATCATTAGCAACAAGTCAACAGTTAGAAGATGCCGTATCACAAATTAAGAATGAGACTACAAAGATTTTTAAACAATTAGATGAACTTAAAAATACACTTAAAACCCCTGCGATTTACATTAATCAACTTTCTTTGGCAGGACGAGACATAAGTGGAACAATAATTCAGGCAGAAAAATCGCAAGTATCAATAGGCGACATCAAAACCCCTCTCATCAAAGCCATAGACGAAAAACCAGACATCGATGATTATGAGAAAGATTTCTTAAAACAAAGGATTACTGAATTACAAAACGCACTTAATGAAAGGAATAAATCACGCTTTGATGGAATAAAGGGTTGGCTCAAGACACACGCACCTTGGCTTGTCCCAAAATTTGATAAGCCCGATGTTCAAGAGGTCGTTAAGAAAGCCTTCGGCTCATAAGAATTGGCATAATGGATTAAGGGTACAGAACTTTCCATATTACATCTATTATCACTTTAGCAATCTTGTCCCAATTCTCTTTAGCAAGTTGCTTTATCTTCGTAAGTATTCCTCTAACTTTTGATTTGTCGATCTGATTCGAGGATAATTCTTTTTCTAACTCGGTAAGTCTTTCCTTGAGTTCTTTAATCTCCTCTGAATTAAGAGTGCCATTTCTTGCAATTTCATTTATGATAGAATTGAAACTATTGGTAATACTAATTGAGATTTGAGAATCCTTTGCCTGTATGATTGGTGCAGTAACGTCTCCAACCGCATATACGATTTGATCGGCAATTTTGGTAACCTCTTGAGTAGGTTCTTTGAAATCTGATCGAACTAACTCAATACCCTTTGCTGTCAGAGAGATTCGATCGACAGGCAAAAGATATTCCGTTGATGACTTAATAAGCCCTCTACTTATCAAAATAATGAGTTCAGGTTTGATTTCTTTCATGCTTAATCCGAGTAAGTTCTCAAGTTTAAAGTGTGGGACTGAGTAAGGCATCTCATCATAAAGATACTTTAGGATGCGTTTTGCAAGATCACTAAGTTCGCTCATTCAGTTCCCCTAACAGTAAAGTATGGGTGCCTCAAAAACATTTTGTCTCTTATGATAAAGGCAAGCATGCAGGGCTTCAGGTTAAGGACTCACATTATTATACGAACTTATGGAGAGGGATAAGAGGTCATAGTCAGCATCAAATAGATAGGAAAAATCCTTAAGGTATAAGGAAAAGATCGATTTTTATTTTTTGTGACTTATCTTCCTAAGTTTGGAGGGCATTGACAATAAGTTCTTAACCAATGATTAAATTGGACACTAACTTTACCTTCTTAAGTAGGTTAGAATAAAGAGTGAATAGTTATGCGAGGTCAAGAAGTCGCTGATAAACATAGGAAAGCCATAGAGGTGGCTAAAAGAATAGGTATTAGCTATCAGAAAGTTCTACACGTAATCTATAAACATGAGAAAGATGGAAGTTGCAGAAGCGTAAATTGCCCTGTAAAAGAAGGAGAGTTGGAGAAAATCCTAAAAGAATTAAAGAAAGATTCCTTTTAATAAAATAGGCGTTAATTTTTCCGATAGCCTATCTTAAGGTTTATTGGGCACCATAAACTACCATAGCAGGGATCAATTTGAAGAAGGAGGATATGACTAAGATAGTTAACGAAGAATTGAAACATATCCCAAGAGGGAGTTATGATCAAAATAAACTGAGGCTACTTTACAATATTACTCGGAGAATGGATTTGAAGTCTGGGAAGAGCAGAACGGACACCCTTATCTACTGCATCGAATATATGAAAAAGAATCATCCAACCTTCATACCTATCTACGATAAGGATTTCTTTAGCAAGTAATATGATATATGAAACTGCTCTTAGACATGCTTCATATAGCATAAAAGTGAATATATAAAAATAAGAAATTTGTACTATTCTTGGAATTGGTCGAAAAGAGTAAGTGGAATAAGGTAAATATCCCTCAAGAGATGCTCGATTTAGTCGATAAGTATCTTAATACTGATATTGCTAAGCAAAAAGGGCTAAAGAGTAGGAGTGATGTTGCCATATTGGCTTTTAGGGAATTCTTGGAAGAAGAGGGCATGTATGCTCCTAAAAAGATGAGTTCAGAAAAGAAAATTAAGAAAGTCACATGTGCCAATTGTGGTGAGCTAACATTAGAAGGCAATCGTTATTGTCCCGAATGTTCGAGAATAATAGAGGGTGCTTTAAAACTATACCATGAACGTGCATCAAGAACTTAAATTTTAGAGATTTCTTTATCAACCTTAACCATCTATGAATGGCACTGATAGAAAGATTACAGAAAAAAGCAAAGAGATGGTTAGATGACCCTGCATTATTCTTTGTTCGTGTAGAAAAGGAATTCCCAGATATAATTGGTTACTTTAAACCTGACTCCTCAAAGAAACCTCTATACAGTTTCCTTTAATAAGGTCAATTGCAACTCTTAAACACATGACTGACGAAGATATTTGGGCAAGTTTAGGCGCCATTCTCTCAACAATTCTAGCAGGACTTTCTTGGCTTTGGAACATTGGATTCTTACAATTGCTATTTAGTTTTTTGACAGGTGCTCTTACTACTTATTTCGTTCAAAGCAGACTTCAGGATCGTATTGAAAAAAGGCGAACAGCAGTTGAAAACATCAAAAAAATATATGCCCCTTTCTTTTTGGAAATTAAGAATACAAAAGAGAATTTATTATTAAATCTAGGAACAAAAGGAATAGGGTATTGGACTACAATAATCAACCAACCCGAAATATTTTGTGTAGAAACAAAATTCAAAGACCAAATGGTCGAGTTCTGTAAAAGAGCAAACTCTCTCATCGACAAAATAAATAAAATCGAAAGAATTGTAGCAGATATCCTTTATGATGTTGTCAATAAGACTTATTCTACTTCGTTTGGATGGATTCGCCTCTTACGAGAACCTCTTGAAGGTTTCCGTATAGATCTCGTATCAGTAGGCAGAAGACAATTTGCACCAATCGTGAAGTGTGCTATACTCAAAAATGATCCCATAGAAAAGCTCCAAAAAACAGCTTTCCTTGGAGATCAATTAGAATTTGTCGTTTCATATATCTATCAAGAGGTTGACAGTGAAAAGAGGAGAAATGAACATGAAGTTCCTATCTCTGAATTACGTCCTCCATTTAATGATTTTTGGAAAGACATACTCGAAAAGGTTCACAAAGATACGGATGTCTCAAAATTTGATTCTGAAAGACATGAATTAATTGAGATAGCAGATAGTCTTTTAGAGAGACTTGGAAAACACATAGACAAGTATGTCGAAATAGAGAAAATACGATCTTAAATATTAAATAAAGTACGAGGAAGTTCTTGATCTTTAGTAAACTTGTTTACTAACAAGCTGTCCTGATATTGAGAAACCTGATCTCTGATATTATATCAAGAATAGCAAGAATAAAGGTGGCAATCATCGAATCAAAAAGTATAATACATGTCTGAGACAAAAACCGAACTATGGAAGAAATTAAAGAATATTTGTCAGAATCAAGAAAGACTCTTGTTGATATTGTAGAAGCAGAAGGCGTACCCTTGATACCTTCTGAGCAAGAACCTCTTGGGCAATTAGTTAGACTATTGAATAGGCTCTTTCCAATGGAGCATAGAGATGAAAGAGGAAGAGTCACACGTGAACAAATAGATAAGACCCATGTCTTATGGGCACGTGCTCTTAGGGATACATTATGGATCGGGTGGCTTTCCGAAGCAAAACGGCGCAAAGGTGTTTATAATGATCAGATATGCAGAGCTATTGAAGAGAGTTTGCAGGATGCCCTTGAGATCGGAAAACAATACGCAGTAGAACGACCATAACTCCCTTCTTATATGATCTAATACACTCTTTGGGTTTTTAGCATCGATAGAGAAAAGGTAAAGTACTATGATTATAATATTAATAAGGGCTAAATAATTGAGTGAAGACTTCATCTCAAAAATTTCAGGAGCCTTTGTACAAATTAAAAAAGAGATAGATGTGCAAAGCCCCGAAGGAAGGGAAAGACAGTTCAGAGTGTCTCTTGCGGAAAATCTATTCAATAAGGTACTTGGTTGGACTAGGGAGACAGGAAAAGGTCGTTATTATTTTGCCGAAATAAGAGACATTACGCTATATGATGATGAGGAATTTCCTGTAATTCTGGTAGAGACAAAGAGTCCTGATGTTAAAATTACGAGCGGAGATGAAACAAAATTAGGAAAGCGCCTTGAGGAATTGCGCCCTGTTGAGTATGGCATCCTCACAAATGGACATAAGTTCTTCCTTTACAAATATGATCCTACTATCACCGTAAAACTAAGGGAAATAGTTAGTATAGATATGGATTCCATTACTGGGACAGTTGAACGTGGCTTTGCACTTTCACCTAGTGATAAAGAACGGATTCTTAAACTTGCCATACTGGAGCGAGACCGTTATGTGAAGATCGAAGACTCAGAATATTTTGAAAAATCTTATCGCAGAATCCTAGTAAAAGATAAAGGTATTGAGGAACTTACTAAGCAACTTAAGAATATCATTGCTAACTTAACTATTGTTATGAAGAGTTATTTTAATGAATATTACAAACGTAAAGATTATAGTGGCGCATTCCTGAGAGAAATATTTGATGACTGGCTAAAATTCTCTGTGAAAGAGGAAGAATTTTCGAAGGGAAACGAAGAACAGAAGAAAGAGATTGTAGAGATATTTTGTAGAGAAACTGCCTATGTAATTTTGGGCAGAATTTTGTTTACAAGGATATGTGAGGATAAGGGTATAATCGGAACTCCAAAACTTTCAGGTAGTGATCTAGCAAGTTTCTTGGAACAATTCAAGAAGAAAGAGAATGTATACTTATTTGCCTTTGAGCAGGCTCGTGAGGAAATAAAAGGATATTACAAGCATCTACACGAACTTGGCATCTTCGATTGGTGGTGGATTTCTCAAGAAAAGAGAGAGTTACTAAGTGAAGAAAATGAGAAACTCCAAAGCGAACTCGATAAAGAGCTAAACTTAAAGATAAGAGATGCGCTTAGGAAGATGCACAGATTTGACTTTAGCGAAGTGGATAGAGACGTTCTTGGGGATGTGTATCAAGGATATCTTCCTTCAGATGAAAGAAAACGTTTAGGCGAATTTTATACACCGAAAGAGGTAATAGATTATATTCTTGATGCCATTGAATACACACCAGATAAGGATATAAGAGGTAAAACTCTTCTTGACCCAGCATGCGGGTCTGGTGGCTTTTTGGTAGAAGCCACTCGTAGACTAATTGAAAGCTACAAAAGAGCGGGGCTTGATCCTACAGACCCAAGCAACGCTAAAACAGTTTTAGAGGAAGTAGTTAGATGTATCTATGGCTTAGATATCCATCCATTTGCTTGTTTTATAGCAGAAATGAACTTACTATTCCAACTCATTGACCTTTATGATGTAGCAAGGAAAGGAGATAAGAAGTATAGGCTACCTAGGTTTAATATCTATCGCACAGATTCCTTGAGACCACCTGAAAAACTTGAGGAGGGATTGCCTCGCTTTTTTGATAATTCAAGGAAAAAAGCGTATAGTGAGGATACTGAGGGTGCGAATATAGTTAAGAACATGAAATTTGATTTCATTGTAGCTAATCCGCCCTATGTGAGAGTACATAAACTATCTACAATCCAAAAAGAAGAGTATGGCACAATTTACGAAAGTGCAAAGGGTCTTTACGACATTTATTGCCTTTTTATCGAAAGAGGGTTAGCTCTTCTCAAGAGAGATTGTGGAAAACTAGGCTATATATGTTCAAATAGATTTATGACACGTAGTTACGGAGAGGTCTTAAGGAAAATATTGACAGGAGGTTTAAACGGAACTTACTTTAAGATTGATCATATACTTGACTTCGGTGATTCTGGTGTTTTCGAGGAGGCTACTAATTACCCATGTATTTTAACCCTTACTGCAACAAGCAAGTGGGAAGAGATCGAGAATAATACCGTTTCGTGCGTCCAAGTCTTCAAATCAGAAGATGAATTATTGGAAAACATTAGGCGCCAAATAAGGGATGAGAAAAAAATGAGCAAATCGTTTGAGGTTTTTGGGATACCGCAAAAAGTATTATCAGAGAAAGCGTGGACTCTTATGCCAAATCAAGAGTCAGAGATTATCAGAAAAATGAATTCTGCAACGCCTTGTAAATTAGCAGACTTAGTGGAAGGAATTCAGGTGGGCGTGCAGACAGGTTCCGATAGAATATTTGTAGTTAACCAAGAAACTATAGAAAAATATAACCTAAAAGGAGCGCCACTTAAGAAATTTTTGAGGGGGGAAGATGTACGTAAATGGTCATTGAAATGGAAAGGACTCTACCTCATATACCCCTACACAATGAAGGGTAATGAAACGTGCTTGCTATCAGAGGAAGAATTACGAGAAATTGCACCCAATATATGGAGATACTTATGTGAGCACAAAGCGACCCTACTTAAGAGGTGGGGTGTGAAAAAAGTCTTTTATGAGTTGCCTACAGCTAGAAGGTTTGATTGGTTCGAAGCCATGAAGATAATCACTCCAGATGTTTCAGACAAAAATAATTTCGCATTAGACAAAGAAGGTTTCTACTTTTCTAAAGGGACTGTATATGGCATCATCCTCAAAAGAGATGTAGCTGATAAAATCGAGCTTATTTTGGGAATTCTAAACTCGAAGCTATTAGAATTTTATTTTAAACATGTAAGTCCTATGCATGCTGGTGGATATTTTAGATATAATACTCAATACCTAGAACAATTACCAATTAAACTTCCACAGACGGAGAAAGAAAAAGTAATTGCTAGTAAAATCGTAGGCTTAACAAATCAAGTTGTAAGGAGTATTAAAGAGCTTGGCATGTTAAAAAACAGGGTAGACACACTCCCAAATTCCTACTTTAAAGGAGATGAAAAGTTTGAAATATTAGCGAATATAGCGGGAATTAACCTCTCTAAGAAGTCATATAAAATCTTTGAAAAATCACTTAGAACAGAACGCCTTACTGATGTCTATGATAAAGAAAACTTCAGAATAATCATAACTATGGGTGAATACATTGACTTGTTTTCTAAATATGAGCAACTCTATGTTTATGAGTGGTTAAGAACAAAGATCGGTGAAATTGTAACAAGAGATGAATTAATTCGATTAAATATACCATCTGAACGTTTAAAGGAAATTCTAGATGAGTTAGAGAGTGATAAGAAGCATATAGAGCACATAAAGAAAACGATAAACGATATTGAAATGCAGATAGATAATTTAGTGTACGAGCTTTACGATATAACTGAAGAGGAAAGATGGACTATCGAACAATATTTAGCAAGGTATAAGAAAAAATAGCGGGAAATAGACTTGACACCTTTCAATCTCTTAGTGATTTCCTCAGCCACTATACACTGAGCAGGCTCTAAAGACCAAATATTTCTTATAGGCATGACAATGACCTTATCTTATTTAGGAGACAATCCTTCAAGCCATTTATGTTAAGATAACACGTGAAAGCAAATCTGGAAATTTCTTTCGCAATTTGAGATACAATTTTTCTGAAGTGGTCAAATCATCGCTATTGTGTTGCTCAATTTTGTCATACTGCCCTCTCTTAAAGCAATCTGGCATGTGCTTACCTTCTAAGCCTTCATGTTTTCTTTTGATCTTGAAATGATTTAGCCAGTAAGTCATTCTTCTGTAATCATTTCCCAAAAACTGATAGAGGTCAAGCCACTTTTTGTTATGGAGCATGTCCCAAATTTCTGGTGTCATCTTCCCAAATACACTTAATCTTGCTATAATGAAGGGAACATCAAACTTTAGATTGTTGTATCCGACAATTGTCTCATCGTATGAGGGAATTTGTTCAAATGCCTTTAGGGATTCTTGTATCATTTTCAATTCGTCATTCGTTTCCCATATCTTCCATTGCGTAATTTTTCTGCCTCGTTTCATTCCAATTAAGATTATCTTGTCTCGGTAAGCATTTTTTCCTAGCGTCTCAATGTCAAACGCTACAACCACCTTACATCACCATTAAACTCTTTTATTGTGGGCAAGTTCTTATCTCTTTAAGTTCATTTGGGTGATGTTTTAAAATGAAGTCCTTCCCACCTTTATGAGAATATTCAGCAATGATATACAATTTCTTTTCGAGTATTTTTGGATAGAGCAACTATATATGGTTTAATAGGACGAAAATATACTATCGAACGACAATATCGCTTACTATAGCCTTTACTCTTAAAGTCAAAAGCCTAATAATGGACGGGCTAAGAGGAATGTAAGGAACACAAGTAAAGCCGTTAAGAAGACCATGATTGATGTCAAAACCATCATCCAATTGGTTTGTCTCCGCATCCTTTTTGATTCAAGGATCATCTCTCTGGTTGAGAGAGATATTAAAGACAAAAAAATTGCTGTAAGTTCTTCGTAGGGTAGTCTTTCGCTCGATTCTATCATCTTTTTTAATCCCTCGTATATTTTAGCGATAGAAAAATCATCTTTAGCCATACCCGAATATAGCCATAAATCTACATAAAAAGGTGCCCCTCATTGTCAAGATAGACGGGAAGATCATTAAAGATGTAGACAAAATGGTTAAAGTATTCTATACTAAAGACGACGATAACATTAAGAATCCCTTTGGAATCATTAAAGAGAGTGAAATAATCGTTGCGCCAAGAGACTAAAGAACGGATTAAATACACTCCTGCATGGATCAAAGGTCTCTTACCATCCCTTCATGCCATCGTATGGCTACCCCATCGGGCGTATATTTGATAGGAAGAGGAAGGAGTCGTAAAGGTCTTGGCAACTCATCTCCTTTCTTAACTATTACGGCATATTTTACAGGGAAATCGACATATTCAGGATAGAGAAAGACAGGTCTGATTTTTCTTTTCACAACCCCATGATACATGGGTCTATACTCTGTATCTGGCATGACTTTGCCTATGTTTAATAGGTATCTTGCTGATTCCCATTTATCAGCCATCAAATAAGGCTCAACAGTCTTTAATAGTGATAATGCTTCACTCCATGCAACAGTCCATGACCATGCCTCATCTCGTTTTCTATGCCTTATGTATGCTTCTAATAACCTACCCGTGTATTCTATTGGCTCTTCAACACCCATCCCTACTGAAACAATAGGCGCCCATACTCGATCTTTTGTATAATGTGTAACAGTTATCACGCCTTCAGTCTGAATATAATCCGCTACCCGAACTATATTCGTCTCTATATGATCCTTTAATATCAGAGGCTCTATTTCTTGTGGGTCTCCTACTATCCCTCTCAGCCTATCGACTTCAGCCTCAAGCTCTTCTACAGTAGCAAAACCTTTCTCCTTCATTTTATCCATAGCCCATCTTTCCATCCTTTGCACACCATCTAATATTAGCTCAAGCTCAAGCAATCTTGTTAAATGCCTCTCCTTCTCAGCAATATCTTCTCTCATCTTGAATACATCTATGATCTTAGCACCTACTCTCCTTCTTGCTAAGGCTCTCTCTAACCGCTCTATTTCAGCCTCCAAATCCTCTATAGCATACCCATGAGCATCAAGCCAATTCATAACCAAAGGATCATGGGCATAAGCCCTTTCTAAAAGATAATCAGCAATTATTAGCTGTTCATATTCAGGGTTAGATGATCTTGAACTGTATATAGAATATGCCTTATCCACATCTTCCCTCCACTTCTTTAATACATCATCTGGTAGGCTCATTCCTCTTTTTCACCTTCCTTGAACATCTTTTCCAATTCTGAAAGAAAGTCTCCTCCCTTCTCCTCTATGAGCTTGCTTATGGCTTTGCCTATCTGCTCGTTTTTTAGCAATAAGCCCAAAGCGTACTTGCCAAGATTGTATAGCATTACTGTACCAATAGATTGATCCTTAGTTGGATTAGGATTATTTGATTGGGGCGCATAAGTTACTGGTGGCAACCCCTTCATAACATCCTTCTCTATCTTATCCATTGTTTGCGTGAATTCATCCTTTTGCTCTATTTGTTGTTGTGTTGGTTGCAGGCTTGGATTTGGATGTGGAGTAGTACTCCATGTACTAAATACACTACTTACCTTCTTCATCATTAACTCTGCTTCATCTAAAGTAATGCTATTTAGAACCTTCTTTCTAGCTAGCATATACATAAGCTCTTCACTCGATGATGCTAAGCCCTTTGTAACCAATTCCTGTAACACTTCTTGCTCACTTTTTCCTTGAGCTTGAGCTAATTGCTTGACTGCATTTTTAACATCATCAGGCAATGGTATTCCTTCTATGACCTTCCTAGCTACACTCGGCTTTACTCTGAATACTGATGGCGGTGTCGGTTCTTCAGAATCTTTAGGTTCTTGATTCTTTTTAGGTTCATCGCTCAATTGCATCCACTCCTATCAGCCCGTCATGTTCAGCCCTTAGTAGAAAGTAGTTGTAGAAGATGATGTAATCAACCCTCATCTGCGCTACATAGTAGAAGTCCTGTAGCTCTTCCTCGCTTACAAACTGCCTCAAGAAGTCAGTCAATTCACGTGTCTGAACATCTAAAGATTTCCAGCCCTGATTTCTCTCCCCCCACTCTCCTGTTCTAACTTTGAATCTTGGGTAATGGTTTTTGTACTTTCCCAAGCAAGTCCCACATCTGCCTCCTTTGGGCTTTGTGCAACAAGAGGCATAAACATAGCAATTTAGCCCCTTCTCTCTCGCTTTGGCTATCACTCTTTGGCAAAACTGCTGAAGCAATCTTGTATGAATATTTATGAGCGCCCCTAATACTCTAAGAACTTCCTGTATGTCGCCTTCAGCAACTTCATTAGCAATTATTTCCTTGTACCAATCTGGAGATGATTTATCTAAATGCTTGCCAATATATGATCCTAACCTATAGATCACCATTATGCAAATACCTCCTTAGGCTGAGTACTTTTGAGTTGAATAGTAATCACATTCCCTTCAAAGCTAGTGGGCGCTTTTATCCCCTTTAGAGCTTCGTTTACTGGCTTTAACGTGCTTCTTACCAACTCAGGATTAGAACCATTTATAGCAATAACTAAGCTACCGTCAAGCTCGAATATCTCTATGTTATCTGCTTCCATGAGGATTTTAACTACTCCAGTCTTGAATAGCACTCCAATTACTTTACCGAATATCTTTATGACATCCTTGATCTTGAGCTTAGCCTTCAACTCTTCAAACATACTGTATCTCCTCTTTCTTCTTCGATCTATGGCTGAACCAAAAATCTAGAAATGCTAAGATGGCGAATATTATCACTATCCCGCCTGCTATGATCTGTAACAATAGTTCTGGATTTGGATCACTCTTGACTTTAGCTACATACTTATTTGGATTTGGCGGATTCTTGAATAGTGTAATGGCTATGCTCTCTGCCTTTTCCTTATCGCCTGCTTTTATTGCTTTGATCAGTTCTCTTAAATCAATATCTTCTTCGCTCATAATTCATCAATCCTCTGTATTATATGCTGGAATTGCTCCAAGATAGCCTGCTTTTACTAATGGATATTGATACATCAATATTGGATACCAATATGCTGGAAGAACTAAATGATTTGCTGAGTCACCCTTGCCTGACCATATTAGTAATATTCCTCCACTAGCATCATGTTTACATTCTACTAAGAATGGATATTCAGTTGCACCTTTAACGTAGCAGGCTAATGTTCTTACTGTCCAGCCTGCGTTTGCTGGTAATGTTGAGAAGTAATAAACTGATGCTGGAGCATTATTTGTTAATGTATATTCTTGACCATCTTGTAAAGGTCTTAAACCTATTTCATCTACTTTGATTCTGCATTTATCTCCTGCTACTAATGATACAGTTGCTAATACTGCTACTGTGGTCATTCCTGTTGTATAATTTACATTTTGAGTAAAAGGCATTACGAATATATGCCCATCATCTACCCATCCTCTAACTGTTGTAGCTACATAGTTATTATTGTAGATGCCTTGAAGGAAGAGCTTTGTCATTAATGCTGGATCAAAGGTGCTTGGATTGTTGTAATGGATAAAATCTGCTTTTACTACATTCTGATCTGTCGAATTAGATACATCATCATAAAATCCATATCCAGAAGCATGGCTGTTATGTTTATCATGGTCAGTATAGATCAAAGGCATTCCGTTTAAAGCACAGAAGTAGATATAATTGCCTAGATAGTTATCTCCACTTAATACTGCTCTTAACTGTCTTGATCTTATAATGGCTATTGTATTTGGCTTTGCTAATGCTAGACTGTATAAGACTTTGCTTGCTTTTAAGAACCAAGTTATATCACAGATAGATTCTACTGCTCCGTAAGTCAATAGTAATGGATTTACTCCTCCATCATAAGCTCTTATTTGTGCTGTTTTATCTAACGCAGTAGGATTTTCAACTCTTAGTGTAAATCCAAATTGATAGTCTTTTACTCCAAATAGCGTATAGTATTTTGCTGGCATTTCTATTACTCCCCATATTTACTAGGCGCATTGCCTTGAATTATCTCATAGTGTAATAAAGGATATTGCAAGATTAATGTGATATACCAAAGTGATGGTAGCCAACAAGCACCCCAATAATCTGGTGAGATAACTCCTGCCCATGTTTCTATGCTAATAAATTTTCCTTTGCTTGCTGTATGAGTCATTTCTCCAATATAATCATAAGTGCTAGTTCCAATCTTTAACTGAACTAAAGGTCTATAAGTATAGCCACTAGGAGGGGATGCTGAATAAATTCTAGCGAAGTTGCCACTAGGTGGTAGAGATGAAAATGCTACTTTTTGATTGATTATAGGGTATAATATATCATCAGTCGGCACAACTTGTAAATAGTCGCCAACAGATGCTTTTACTCTCTGTCTTGAATCATAGGTTATCCCAAGTTTTGTTCGCACATAAGAAGCATCTAAATAATAATAATAAGACCATATATCAACGAATACATTCCCAAGCTCTACCCATGATTTTATAGTATCGCTGAATACATTACTGCCATCTAAATTAATGAAAACACCAGACATATTCGCTGGATCAAAAGAACCATAACTCATTTGATAAAAGTCTTTAAAACTTCCTGAAAATGTTGTTCCATCCATATCTCTAATGCCACCCTTACCTGCATCTGTATATTCATAAGGTGCCAATTCTTCTTTTGATGCATAAACTAATCTTGGATTGGTAAGTGATACTAAGTATATTGGTGATCCTTTATAGTTTATGCCATCAAGAATAAGTAATGGTAATGCTGATTTGATTATTCCTAGTCTATTAGGAGTTACCCACCACCATTGCTTTATCTCTTTTCCTGCTTTCCATAACTTCCAAGTCATATCATTTATTGCTGGGCAAGCTCCATGAGTGCTGAATAACTGGTCTAACCTCAATCTTGCTTCATTTATATCAAACCCCATAGGATTCTTGCATCTCATCGTAAATCTATTCTCTTTATCCTTTATGCCAAAGAAATGATAATAATCTGTCATACTGCTGTTAGCACCTCATCTGTCTTCTTTTGCCTTTCTTGATATTCTGCTGAAGGCATATCGCTTTCTACTACTATCTGCCTCTCTCGATACTCTGCGGAAGGTATATCACTTTCTACTCTTACTTGCCTTTCTTGATATAAAGGAAGTTGTATTGCTAGATCAATGTTAATAGCTACCAAAGGAGAACCTATTGATGGAAAACCAGCATCAGCATTACATCTACCCATAGCCCCTGAAAAGAATACTCCTTCAAGAACAGGTATAGGCTTAGGGCATACCCATATTCCTTTCGGTCTAGCAATTACATATTCCATACCCATTCTGCTCATACTGTAATTGCCCTCCCTGTACCTCTTAATGCTACTACACCCTCGATAGGAGTGTTTGGTGCAGACGCCTTGATCTTAAAGCCTGTTACTCTTAGATTCTGAGAGTACCAATTCTTAGCAGGTATCGTAGTCCATTTCATTCCTCCATCAAAACTTATCAATACATCATTCGTATCATGCTTATTTCTTATGAATATGCTTGTGCTTGTGTCTGCTAAAGGGATAGTCCTTTCAGTTGTACCAAGATCATCAATATTAAGATGAAATGGATTTCCTAGAAGCTCCTCTGATAATATCTTCCTCATCTCTTGGTATATCTTTTCGCTCAACCTACAATAGCCTCCTTTAGTGATCTAACATCTGATGCCATTTTTGATACTAATACAATAAAGACTATCACGATCGCAAGGATTGTTAATGATATGACCCATTCCTTCATGCTTATCTTCTCCTTGTTGCCAATACTATTATCAGAGCTATGATGAATATTACTGAAAGCACCAATCCTATATGAGCCCAATCCTCAGTAAGCCACTTTACAATATTCTCGAACTGTGGATCATTTTTCTTTTCGCTCATTTATGCTACCTTCTTAAAGCTCTCTAGGTTGAAGTAAACTGTTGGCTCAAATGCTGGGGCTGATGGCTTAAATGTACTAACTTCATTAAATAATGCCATTGGCTCTTGTGGTACGTTTGTAGTGATTGTAGCTACCTTTATACCATCTACATATAGCTCAACTTTTGTTTTATCCCATACTACTCTGAATGTTCTCTCTTTAGTCCAGTCCTGACCTGCTAATACTACAGTAGTTGATAATCCTGCCCATGTAGTAGTGAGTCTGTATTCCCCATCTTCATTCCAGACAAAGATACCACCTTCAGCCCACCAACCATGATGATGCTCGAATAAGCCTAAGTATTGAATTGTATTAGCACCCACAGCCCCTAATTTACCCTTAAACTCATAAGTACCGAATCCGAATTGATATAGAGACCACCATGAGCATATATGATTTACTTCTTTATGACCACGACATACCATGTATGGTTCATCGTAATAGAGAAGTGCATCTACATCTGCTCTTGTTGCTATATTAGATGCAAGCCAATTCTTTACTTGATCTAGCCTTATAGCCATTATTACCTCCTCCAGAACCAAGCCACTACTGCAATCACTATTGCTATTATCCCAACGATTGCCCCTACATACGCCCATATAGGAGTTGGTATCTCAGCAGTACCTACTTCCTTTTCTCCTACATAGACAGGTATGGGGTCTTTCTTTTCGCTCACTTAACCACCTTCTTTGAGGGAGAAGAGGATTCTCCTTCTCCTTTCTCAGAGATTTTAGGCTTAAATCTCTCAACAATACTCGCAATAAAGTCTGGTGCAAACCAACCAACAACTATCGTAACAACAAAATCTGGAAAGCCATAACTCTCTCTCATCAATGTATATACAAAGCCTGCTATTATCGCTAATACAATATGCCTTAGCGCTCTTCTAGGTACATATTCTTCCCAAAAGAAGATATACGCTAAAGCCCCAATAACTCCAAAAAACATTCCAAGTAAGTAGAATTGAATCTCCATAATCATCTCCTTCTCACCACAAAACTAATAATGATGAACAATATAGCAAGAAAGGTTACAATCAGGATCACACCTTCAGGTTTTGTAATCATCTGTAGTAGTTTACCTTCATAAGATTCTACTTTGCTCTCACTAACAAACTCTGTGGTGGTGGTTGGTGCTTCTCCAGAATAATCATATATTAAATCTATAGGAAAACGGAATGTTACCATGCCTATAATATGGGTTCTAACTTTTAATAGCATGTAGTTGATCTTTTTAGCCCCTTCTGCGCCCCCTTCTTTGGGCATTATGTAAGGCGTAACATCTTTATACTCATCTATTTTTGCATGTTGAGGTACTTGCTGATGATCAGCCACGAGATTATCATTGAGGTAAACCATGAGCTTACCACCTACTGGAATGTAAAATATTGTTATGGCGACATAACACTCTGCTTTGATATGCAGTTTTGCCCAATTGATCTTAGTGTATGGCGGGAGCTCGACTTCGAACTTATATAATTCTAACCATTCTGGTATGCCAGTATCAGCAGTTATCATCTTCCCTTCCTTGACGATGTTGATTGTCTTTTCAACCATAGTCTTATCGCCTCGTTATAAACAACACAAGTATCAAGATGACGACAATAATCCCACCTATGACGAGTAAGCCTGTACCTGCTCCTGCTGGCAATCCTAAAGCAGTACCTATTGCCTCTCCTACCCCTGTTATTATCTTCCAGAATATTTCTACAGGAATGGTGATAAGGTATAATGCAAGAGCGACTGCCATACCTAGAAGTATTATACTTGCTATAGCTCCCCAAGGTATCGGACTTGCTTTAAGAATCTTCATGTTTATGGTTACTTCAACATCATAAATCCATTTTGGGTATAGAAAGTACAGGTCTATAACTTCACATTTAACGTAATAGGGTTCATGCCCCTCTTCTCTCATCTTATCTACTATCGCAAGAGCGGATTTCTGCTCAAACTCAAGGACACCCATCTCTGCATCTCTTTCGTATCTCCGCTGACAAAAATGCTTCATAATCTCTCCAACCTTTGCCTCGTAATCCTTTGTTACTTCGGTTAATGTTACGTATGTTACTGGTGTACCCCACTCATAGACCATTTTATCTCCTCCTCATAACTGCGATCATGCTAACGATCAGACCGATGACTGATACGATGATGATTACCCAAGTGGATAATGGCGCTCCGAAATATTCTGTGCTTAGGTTTATCTGAGGGTTCTTTTCAGCCATTACTCCATCACCTTAGCTTTTCCCACCTTGTGAATTGAAGAATGATCAAAGATATGTCAAGATTAGACAAGCCTAGAAGTCTGCCATCGGCATGTGTAACACCACA
>JACGUK010000085.1 GCA_024256265.1 archaeon | reverse complement strand
AGGAATTATTGTATTGACCATAAAGCCTATCATAGTTATCCAGAAGGAACTTGAGAACTTCACAGATCTCTTCACAGGTATCAGAAGCATGCGCCAGCGCCATGCCCTGAGTAAAAAGAATGGCAGCATCAATAACAAATAGTATGTAAGCAAGATAGGAGATGATCCCACAATGGCATTATAGAGCTTTCCTATGTCAACATACCAAATCATGAAGATTAGAAGAATCGAACCCAAGAGTAAATACATTATAGTCTTCGGATTCAAGGCTTCCTCCTTAAACCCTTGATATTTTACAAATATAAGGTTTAAGGGGTTCAAATTTATACCAACATACTATTTTTATTTAAGAAGAAAAGTTTAGATTTTGCCAGTACTATAAAAGAATCAGTGAAAAGCTTGGAGCGGAAATTGGCTATAGTTTCAACTTTATTGATCATTTCCTTAGTTTCGAATGTATTCCTATATGAACTTCTCATTGTTGAACATGAAAAGGCTATCAAAGTTAATGTTCCAACCCAAAAAGTAGTTTCAGTTCCTAAAACAACCATAAGAGCCCCAGCTGTGACAGATAATGATGAAGGTGTGATAATTGAGATTGGTGTAGAAATTCAAAGGGGAGAGGGTCAAATATTGATAAATACAGAACCGTTAATGGGATTAACCTTTCAGGAGTCTGCTAGGACTGCTGTTCAAGTTGCTACAACATTATCGAATGTGGATACATCTGAGGCAAATGTCATCCTCACTGTCACTGCAGATGCAGAAGTTGTTGACGGACCAAGCGCAGGCGCTACTATGACGACTTTAGTTTATTCTGCCATCACTGGAAAGGCTGTAAATCAAAGTGTAATGATGACTGGCACTATAGAGCAAGATGGTTCCATAGGTAAGGTTGGTGGCATAATGACTAAGATCGAGGCAAGCTCGAAGGTTGGTGTCAAGACCTTCTTGATCCCACAAGGTCAATCAATTCAGACGACTTGGGTCGAAAAAGAGCAGGTCATCGATTTTTGGATATTCAAGATAGTGAGAGTCTATTATGAGCCTGAAACCATAGACTTGGCAGAATACGCTCAAGAGAATTTTGATATAAATCTCATAGAGGTAAAGGATATAGGTGAGGTCTTAAGCGTAGCCCTGATATGGGATTGATTTTTATTCTATAGATATCCTTATCTTTCTATCATCTACCTCTATATCGATCCAATGCACACCCTCAAAAGGCTCTTTTAATACATGAACCCTCTTCACTCTTACTAAGAAGGCTAAATCGTTTAATCTTGATCTTATCTGATCTAAAAATTCATCATCTGAACTCGCTACATAAGCACCTTCAATGATATCTGTAGGATTGTAGCCCCTCTCTTTTCTAAGGTTCTGCATCCTTCTTGCCAAATCTCTTATCAAACCATTGGCTATAAGATCCTTATCTCTTTCTATCTCTAATGAAATTACTATACCATTCCTCTCAAGAGAGAGATGCTTTTCATCTGAAGAATAATTTATCTCTAACTCGTCCTTCATGATCTTGAAAAATTCATCATCTATCTTTGTTTCGATGAAGCCTTTTTCGTTCAATTGGTCATGAATCTCGAAGGAATCTTTAGATTCAAGCCATTTTATAAGATTTGGCGTCTTCTTTTTTAGCTTTGGACCTAGGATAGCATGCTTTGGCTCTATAGTTGGTATTATTTTTGCTTCCTTTAGACTTTTGGTCAGAATAATATCTTTAACGTTCATAAGCTCCTTTAATAGTTCTTTATGCTTCCCAACTTTGACGATCTTCTCCTCAGGCATTAAAAATGCTACTTGCCTTAAAGGCCATCTCCTCTTTAACCTTGCCTTCATCCTTGCACTATTGGCTAAAGACATCAAATCTTCTATTAGTTCAAACTCCGACTCAAGTTCTTTGTTTACTAAATCAAGATTTGGTTTAGGCCAATTCTCAAAAAGTATAGTTGCCTTCTTCCTTTCGTGATTAGCATAGAGACTTTGATATAAGAACTCAGTCAAGTATGAGACTATAGGATGGATCAAGATGTCCAAAGTTGTTAAGACATGATCAAGGACAGAATAAATTGCAAGCCTTCTATTTAGGGTATCTTTGCTATCATCCCATATTTCGCTTCTCGTCATGGGTACATATCTTTGACTCAAGATTTCTATTATGAAGTTCTCTATATCCCTGGCAGATTCGTTAAACCTGCAGTTCTCATAATTATTAGAGACATTGTTTATAAGGCTCTGAAGATTTGAGAGGAGCCAAAATTCTTGAGGTTTTAATAATCTATTCTTTAAAGCCCAGTCCAATGTATTAACAGATAGATCATAATTATCATAGGAGCTATTCTGCTGAAGGTATACATGCATATGATACAGAGTGCTTAGCACTTGGTATGGTCTTGAGTTCATCTCGCTAAGGCTGAAGTTGAGTGGGTCTAATGGGCTATTCCTCCAGATTAGGTAAAAGCGAAGGATATCTACTGATTCAGACTCTAATACATTTATTGCATCTACAACATTTCCCAAGCTCTTGCTCATCTTCCTTCCTTTCTCGTCTAAAACATGACCTGTGAAGAGGAAGGCTTTGTAAGGTGCTTCCGCCCTTCCACTTAATATAACGTTCTCTATCAATAGAGTATAAGCCCATCCTCTTGTCTGATCTATGCCCTCTGTCAAGAATTCGACAGGCACTAAACTCTCATACTCATTATTGGTGAAAGAAGCGTAAGGGGCTGCACCACTGTTATGCCAAGTATCCAGCACGAATGGTTCACGGTAAGCCTCACCTCCACACTCCGAGCACTTCAAAGTGATCTTATCTAGCCATGGACGATGTAGCTCGAAACCCTGATCATAGGGAAGGTTAAAAGCTTTCTCAATTATCTCCTTTCTGCTGAAGGCTGGTATCTTCTTATCACATCTACTACATACCCATATTGGTAATGGCGTTCCCCATACTCTTTCTCTCGATATGCACCAAGGAACCTTCTCCTTTATTATCTCTAAAAATCTGTTTTTTGGGGGTTCATAAAAATACTCAACTTTCTCAGCGGCTCTAATAGCCAATTCTCCAAGCTTATCCACCCAATAGAAGTACTCTCTTCTTGCCAACCAGACTAATTTATGATGTGAGCGCCAGCATGTTGGATACTCGTGCTCTATTCCGCTGATCTTCAATACCATCCTTCTCTCCTTGAGCAGATCAACAACTTTAGCATCGGCATCACGAACATAAATCCCTTCGAATACTCCAGCATCTTTTGTAAAGCTGGCTCTATCATCTATAGGATTAAAGATTTTTACACCTCTTCTCATAGCAACATGAAAATCCTCTTCTCCGTTTGCGGGGGAGAGATGGATGAGACCTGATCCTGTATTTATATCGACGAATTCCTCAGCAACTATCTTATGAACGAAATTCTCTTTATCAAGTAAGGATTGCTGAGGTATTAAATCTTCCAATGGATGAACATACTTTCTCCCCTCCAATTCATAGCCCTTCAAAACCTTTACAATCTCATAGCTTTCTATGCCTAATTCATCTATTAAAGATGAAATTCTCTTTTCTCCAATTATCCAATTCTCACCATCAACCTTGACATAAGCATAATCGGCATCTGGCTTTACTGCTACCATTTCATCTGTTACTATTGTGAAGGGCATGGTTGTCCACAAAATTATGTAAGCATCTTCATCTCTAAGCTTCATCTTGAAGTAAAGAGAAGGGTCTTCAACCAATTCATAGCCTAAGGCTACTTCGCTTTGGCTCAAAGATGTTTGGCAACTTGGACAATAAGCTACTACACGATAACCCTCTCCTAGTAAGCCTCTCTCCCAAGCCTTCTCTAAGTACTTCCACTCCCTCTCTATGTAATCATCCTTATAAGTCCAGTAGGCTTTATCGTAATCCATAGACATACCTAAGAGCTCATCAGCATTATACCATGAATTATAGTACTTCTTGATAAGATTCTTACATGCTTTTATT
>JACGUK010000084.1 GCA_024256265.1 archaeon | reverse complement strand
CCGAAGAGAAACGAGAAGAATTTCTAAAAGGGATGAAAGATGCCTCTCATGGAGATTGACGCTGAACTATATAATGAAATATTCAATAAACTATGGCGTAGATTAAAGAGAATCCAAAAGAAACTAGCAAAAGAAGGAATTAATCCAATTCCCTCAATGAATGAGATGATCAATGCTGTCTTAGAAATAACCACTCGATTCGATGAAGATGATTTAGAGGATATAATCAGGAAGGCGATGAAAGTTGAGCCTTGAAGAGTTTTTCTATGAGAAGCCTAAGAGGCCTATAGGCGTAAGATCAAAAGGCCAGGGGGCTTGGTACAGTATTCTTATTAAAAAACTTGGAAAGACTAGGCAGCAGATACTCGAGGTTCTCAAGGAGCAATACCCTAAATGGCGTACATCGTGGCATCTGACCTATCTTCTCAATAATAAGAGGAAGGTTAAAGGCCTTAAGAACTTAGCCTTTGGAACTGTATCAGGGCGATTATCAGAACTTCTCGGCCTTGACTACGTGGTTATGAGTAATGAAGACATTGACTATATGATGATGAGACTATGAGTTTTTGCTGGTCTGAGAGGCCAACTTGGAGAATATCTCAGAAAGGAATAAAATACTTGGAGACCAGTAAGTGAAGTTAGTGAAGGTTATGAAGGCAGTGATGGTATAGTAGCATGGTAGAAGCCGATAACAAGATAACAGCTCTATAGGAAAAAAATTGGTGTAGATTATGTCTAAGGAATCCTTAACTGAAAAGAGCGATAATAGGATAACAGTACTAAAGGAAATTTATCAATGGGCCACTAAACTAACATCTGAAAGCAGAACACAAAGTTATCATTATTATTGGCCTGATCCTATCAAGAGGCTCTTAAATCGCTTAAAGCTCGTAAGAGGGAATTTAATCTGTCTCCAAGGCCTTCAAGGATCGGGTAAATCCATAGCTCTTATAGAATTAAAATGGAAGCTCGAAGATGAGGTAGAAGGCAATATTGTTCACTTTAAATGGCCTGGTAGTAATGATCCTTTTGAAACTATTCATAAAGTTCTTGAGGATAGCTTTCATCAAGAATATGTGGACTATCTTTATAACAAAATTCGTGAAAGATTAAGCGATGAAAGGATAGCATTCAAGGTAAGCAAAATAATAGGATACACGCAAGGAAGTAAAATTATTTCTCAGGCAGAATGGGAAGAATTTAAAAAAATAATGAAGTTTCAGGCTGAGAAACTTGAGCATATCTTCACTATAGGAGAGAGAAAGGAATTACGTAAAAGATTCTTAATTATCTCCTTGGCTGATAGCCATACGATCTTCATAGATACGAGAGACTACAGTCGAAGCGATAGAAGAATAATGAATAGCGATCTAATGGCGATTCAGAGCTTATGGGACAATCTAGTGCAAGAGTGTTTATCATGTGAAGGAGAAGTACCAAATCTGGTCTTTGGCTTTCAGAAAGAATTAATTGAGAGGAAGGATTCCTTTTTCTATGGTAAGATGGATATTATTGAGCTTAAGCCTTTAACTCCTCAGCAATTGATAGAGGCTTATAAGTTGAATTTTAATGAAATATGGCCCTTTGAGGAGCAAGCATTATTAAGAGTAGCACGATTGAGCAGAGGCATCTTTCGAAGGTTCTTACGTTATATTAGTCTATGTATAGAAGAGTGGATGGCCCAAGAAGATATGAACAAGCTTATTGATCTTCCTTTAACTGAGAAGGCCATAACAAATGAGGAAGTAAGCAAAGATATGGACTTAGAGCTAGCAGCCTTATTTCCAAAAAGTGAAGAGATGAAGAGGAAGGCCATTAAGATCATATCTTATTTAACGAATGTAAAAGAAGGTTTAAATCAGAAGCAATTAGCAAAGGCTCTTAATCTTAATGAGATGGATTGTTCAAGATTATGTGATAAGTTAGAGGAGCATGGATACATTATCAGAGAATCTTCAAAGGAAGGGAAGATGGTTAAGGCTAATTTTTAAAATTTTTGCTATAGAGGTGTTATTCTGTTATTGAGCGACCAAAGTATTAAGGATATAATAAAACGGCTAGCTTCAGGAAGTAAAGATGAAGAGATTGAGAGTATTATTTGTGATAAATGTAAGGCTGAGCTGCCACCCTTTAAGGAATTTATAAGAATACATTTAGATGAGGTTCATCAAAGCAAGTCTGGGAGCTTCTCGATCATAAATAAAAATGGAGAGAAGTATGCGTTAATTATATGAAAAAATTTTCTATAGAGCTGTTATCTTGTTATACCCTATGCTACTATATCTTCACAGCCATCACAACCTTCACTAACTTCAGACTAACTAATGAGAATACCATGTTTGAATCTCAGCATGATGAAGGCCAGAAGGCGAATCTACTAAACCTTTGGCTTGCTCCTTTGTTAAAGAAAATAAAAAATTCAATATATAAAGAACCATGAAAGCGGGGGATTTAATGATAAAATTTGTGAATCTTTCTCTTATTCTCAGCATCTTACACATACTAACTTCCATCTTCCTTTCTCATAACTACTTGGCAATTATCTTAACCTCAAAAAATAAAGAGTGGGAGGGCTAGGCCAGAATCCTAAGCCCAGTCTGATTATATACCCTGGCAGCCTCTTCCGCCTCCCTTAGCTCATAATGATCCTGTAGAACATCTCTTAAGATATGTCCCGTTAGAACTAATCTCCATTCTCTTGGCATGCCTCTCTTTCTTGTTTCATTAAGGAATAAGTCTCTGAGCATGTAAGGATACATATGGATCCCACTCTTCTTACTGGCCAGTTGAAAGTCTTTATTGAGTACCCTTTTACTATATGGGTAAATTCTGTCTTCAGGCTTAATGTCATGCTCCTTTATCCAGGATAGAACTTCATTATTCACACAGGCCATCCAAGAACGCTTTGTATCTCCTTCATGTATTTGGCTGAGATTTATAACTCCAACTTCATTATAGACTTTAATATCCATAACTCTGAGAGGGAGCATTTCTATAGGCCTCATGCCACTACTTGCAAGGATAAGGAAAGCTATCTTCGACCTTTCTGGTAATTCATGATAGAAGGCCATGATTTGCTCTTTCGAGGGAAGGAAGATAGGATTAGGGGTTGGCTTTGGTATTTCAATTTCTGATTCATCATGACCGAGAAACCTTAAAAGATGCCTGGCAACCTTTGCCATATTCCCTCTAGTATTAGGATTCTTTACTGACTTGAGAGTTTGATTAATGTCCTTTGGAGTAAAGGTCTCTGGAAGGATGGCTATAAGCATATTAAGTTTGTATCCGTAATTGATAGCTGTGTTCTCGCTTACTTCTCCTTTAAGATAATCTATGAATTTCTCTCTTTGGGATTCAACTATCACTGTGTTAACAAGCGGGCCTTGAGAGCCCGTGACCCTTTTGGGTCTCGTGGGTTCGAATCCCACTCCCGGCGCCATCTAAAATTGACCAAATATTCCTATTTTTTAGCGTTTTTTCCTATATAATCGCAATTAATTCGCTTTTCGTTTTTGGTGTTCTTTTGATTTCGGAAGTATGCATGCATGAAATGGGTGTTCTCCACCGGTTTTTGGGTGTTCATGCTTTTTAATCACTTCCAAGCGCAATCAATTTTGAAAGTTCGCACAGGGTCATGAGCGAACCTTTTGGGCGAGTTCTTTTGCCCAGCTTCGGATGGCGTTCCAGTCTCTCGTATCATAGATTCCTGGTTGTGTTTCTTTGTAGGCTGCTTCTATTTTCGGTCTTTCTGCTTCTAGGGCCTTTTTTGCCCACCACGGCGCCTTGTTGTAGTTATAGACGCCACCAAAGAAGCCTAAAGCGACAGGTTGCAGATTGTACTTAGCGGCTTTTTCATCAAGGTACTTTGTTTTGGCTTTTTCTGCGGTTTCAGGTTTTCCGCCGTTTATTGCCTGAGAGGCGGAGCCACAGCATACGAAGAGGGCCACTTTCTTTCGTGCCAAATCCTTCTGGAATTTCTTCAAGAAGTTTTCCGGTTCGCCGGTCCACCTGTTGATTTGGATTCCACTGCCGACAATGACAAGTTCATACTCGGCTATGTCA
>JACGUK010000020.1 GCA_024256265.1 archaeon | reverse complement strand
CAACGTGTACATAAGACCCTCTGACTGGAGTTTAGAAGAGATTTTTGAAGATACAAGGAATGGAATATACTTGAGAGGTTTAGTTAGGGCTGAAGTTGATACATCTGATGGTAAATTTGAACTCGTTCCTGAAATAGCGTATCTTGTTCATGATAAGCAATTAAAGACGCCTATTAAACAGTTGAAGATAAGAGATAGCATAAGGAATGCCATTCAAAAAGTAGATGCCATAGGGAAGCTAGCCACTTTACGCCCTAACGTGGAGAAAGGTTTCTGTATCTCTGAAGGCGGTCCTCATATAAGAATCAACGATATACATTGTTTTTAAACAAACTTTAAATCATTCAATAATAATAGCCATATTAGAATGTGCTCTATCGGAATATTTCTAGGAGAGGCTTCTTCAAGATACTCTTTCCCTGATCATCCAATGAACGTTAGTAGAATTGAACCCTTTAGGCAAAAACTCAAGGAAGAATTCAGCAATAGAGAGAACGTCAATATAATAGAGCCTATATCTGCGAGTGAGGATGTTCTACTTCTTTTTCATACCAAAGAGTACATAGATTTTGTGAAAAGAGCCTCTGAACATGGTTTTGGGTATCTTGATTACGGAGATACACCTGCTTTCAAAGGAGTCTTTGAGGCATCAACTTATGTTGTAGGCTCTACCCTTCTTGGATTAGATATGATCATGAAAAAAGAATTAGACCATGTCTTCAATCCTGTTGGAGGAGTTCATCATGCTAGAAGGGATAGGGCTGCAGGATTTTGTGTTTTCAATGATGCTTCTATAGCCATAGTTCATGCCAAAAAGACTTATGGTCTAAAAAGAATCCTTTACGTTGATATAGATGCTCATCATGGGGATGGTGTTTGCTATGAGTTTTATGACGATCCCAAAGTATTCATAGCTGATATACATGAAGATGGAAGATATTTGTATCCAGGAACCGGGTTCAGTCATGAGACAGGCTCTGGAAAGGCTGAAGGAACAAAGCTAAACATACCATTAAAACTTGGAGCAGGGGATGAAGAGTTCAAAGAAGCTTTTACCAGAGTTGAGGAGTTTGCTCATCAGACAAAGCCTGAGTTGATAATATTTCAATGTGGTGCTGATGGGTTGGAGAATGATCCCCTTACACATTTACGCTATACAGAAGAGGTTCATAAATATTCAACAAAGAAGTTACATGAAATCTCACATGAGTTATGTGATGGAAGGATAATGGCTTTAGGTGGCGGAGGCTACAATCCGAATAATGTTGCCAAGGCTTGGATCGAAGTGATCAAGGGTTTTTTAGGTTGACTATACAGTAATAACGAATTTTTGAAGCCTTTCAAGGGCTTGCACTTTCTCCTTTTGACCGATTTCAGCTTGCTCTATAGCATCATGAAGGATTCTGATGGCTTTATCCATCTCTTTTTTATCTATGGGCCTTGGGACTCCATCCTTACCCCCAAAGGCAAAGGAGTACTTTACAGGATCCTTCCAGCTTGTTGGCTTACCATAGACCAATTCAGAGATTAAGGCTAACGCTCTAACAATGGAAGGACCAACTCCCTTGAAGGATAATAGCTCTTCATAATTCTTCGGCTGAAATTCATACAATCTCTTAAAGATTTCCCAATTAAGATTTCTTGGCATTGAAAAACCCTCTATTTTTGCAATTCTAATTTGATCCTGAGTCCAAAGGTCTAGTGTTAAGGGATTACTCATTCTCTTTATAGATGATATCAGGTTGCTAGGATTTTCTTTCATCAAATCGACACATGTCTTTCTGTTCTCCTCGGCTTCTCTTGCCGTCATGTTGAGTACTAAAGGTTTCTTCACATCTCCTACTATAGCTTTATGAGGTTCAACGACAAAGCTATCCAAATCCTTAGAGAGCCAATGGTAACGTCTCGCAGTCCTATCTTGTACATTCATGCCTTGCTGAACAACGGACCATTCTCCTTTCTCTGTCAAGAAAAATGCATGATGGTATAATGGATAGCCTGCTTGAATAGCCACATTATCAACTTTTGCACAGATTCTGCTCGCATACTTTGATTTCTCTATCTTAGATGAGGATAGGTTGAAATCTCCGCCTATATTATCTATCTCCGATTGGGTTTTTAAGGAGGCCTTTCCTTTGCCCCCTGCAACCTTTATTCCATAATTCTCATGAGAAAGTACTCTCTTCAATACTCCTGTAACTACTGTAGTCAAGCCTGAAGAGTGCCAATCGAAACCTAATACACAACCTAAAGCTTGAAACCAGTATGGGTTTGAAAACCTTCTTAAGAATTCATCAGTTCCATATTCATTAATGATAAGCCATGTTATCTCTCTCGATAGATTCTCCATTCTATAGATGAGCCATCTTGGTGCATGCCCTCTATGCAAAGGAAGGATAGTGAAGCCTGTTCTCTTCAATCTATTCTTATATTGCTATTCCAACTATATATCTTTGAAGTAGCAAATAATATATCTAAGTTTCACTCTTATTTATCCTAAGGTGAGCAAAATGTTCCGGGATGAAGATATTGATGAATGGTTCAGAAGGCGTTGGCGCGTACCATTCTTCAGCAGGAAATTCTTTGAAGAGTTTGATAAGATGTTCGAAGAGTTCTTTAAGGATATCGAAAAGCAGGTTCCTAAGGACCTTGTAAGAGAAAGAAGACTTCCTGATGGAAGCATTTCCAAGGAGTTTGGACCATTCGTTTATGGCTACTCAGTAACAATAGGTCCAGATGGTAAGCCCATAATAAGAGAGTTTGGTAATGTCAAGCCTTCTACAAAGCCTTTGCCATTTGGAGCACCAAGGCTTGGGATGGAAGTTAAAGAAGAACGAGAGCCTCTAGTGGATGTTTTTGATGAAGGAGATTCGATTAGAATAGTTGCTGAATTGCCTGGAGTTGAAAAGTCAGACATAAACCTAGATTCAACTGAGAAGACCGTGATCATATCTGCGAGCACCGAAACAAGGAAGTATAACAAAAGAATTGAATTGCCTTCAGAAATCGATCCAACAAGTGCAAAAGCATCTTACAACAATGGCATATTAGAAGTAAAGGTTAAGAAGGCGGTACCTACTCCAAAGGGCAAACGCATTAAGGTAGAGTAATAGAAGAAACGATCACTCTCGTATCTCATCCATATTTAGCGATCCTACTGCAAAGTTTTCCTCTAACGATATCTATTATTGTTAGAATAATTTATGAAGGTTTGTTTATGATTTCGTTGATCTGATCTGCCATTATATGACCCAATAGCTTAACTTCACTACTTTTTATTCCAGCCATTCTAGACAATCTTTCTTTGATATCCTTTGCTATCATCATGGCAAATACTGGTGGGCAGAAAGGGGCTGTCAAATGAAAGCTAACAGAAACTTTATCACCTTCTATCTTAACCTCATCAACTAAGCCCATATCTATGATCGACATGCCTATTTCTGGATCAATAACATTACTCAATTCTTCCATGACATCTTCTTCAGTAACCATTTTTCATACCTTGATATTTAAGAGAATTATTATCATTATAAACTTACTGTTACAAAAGTTTATATAACAACTGTTCTGTTCGCGTCGGCGCGATGGTAAATGGAGAATAAAGCAAAGTCTGCATTAACGAATATTGAGAGAGTTTTGAATAGTGAACAGTTAATGGAAGAGCAAAAACAAACTCTAATTGCTTTTGATCGTTATAATGAATTAGAAAACCTTAGAGATTTAAGCGTTTGGAAATAACAATACTATAACCTAGGAAACACAACTCCTAGCTTATTCCCCATGTATTCGCGAATGACTTTTGAGACTAGCTTTTGACATTCCTCAACAATATCCTTTCTAGGCTCCTTACCTTCATGAACTGTAGAATTGCGGGCATCCTTAATTCCCATAAGCAAGTCATATTCTTTGTTAGTCATAATATGAGCTATGTTTAATGCCTCCAACTTCCTATCGGCGTCCCAACTAGCGAGTTTACTTAAACGGTCTTTATCAGACGTAACCTTTGAAACATGGGATGCCCACAAATCCTTTAAGTAAAAATCTTCGAGTATCACCCATCCAATTACTAAAGCTTGCTTATACTCACTATTCATGAAATGAGTATAGAGTTCAAGATAGAGCAAAAGTAGAGTCTTGAATTTGTCGTCAGAAGTAAGGGTTTCGGACCATTTTATTGCTTTTCTTATTTTATTTTCTGGGATGATATTTTCAAAAACCAAAAAGCTTGGTTCGGCTAGCCGCCTGTTATAAAGCCAGGATCTAGAACTTTGAAGGCTCCACTCCTTCCAAATACCTTTCTCTTTAAAAGATGTTGCACCCAAATCATTTTCTCTAATTATGTATACAAGCATTTCAAGAACTAGTAAAGTACTCATTATTTCGTTAAGAAATTCCAATGCTTTTGACTTTTCTTTCTCACCAATAGCAATGTAACCATCTCTGGTTATGATAAGAGGGCAATGTTTGTAAACATCACTTATGATTCTTTCAGAGTAATATTCCCATAAATAACTCGTTAATTTTTCTTTGAATGACTTTGGCTTTGGTATTTCACCTATCCAAGCCGGAGGATAGATGTACGTTCCAAATCCTTCAAGAATTACTTTTTCTTCGGGCGAAGGCACTGAAACAATAGGTTTTGCTGTAGAAATTACGTCTTTTATAGCGTCATTTACTACTTCTCTCACGTTAAGATTTGTTAGGCTACCCAAGATTATCCATCCGATGGCATAAGGATCATCATTTATCTTAGATTTGCTAAGTATTCTGGATTCCTTTGGAAAACCAAGCAAAGGATCATAACAACTTTGAATTCGTTTGAGACTAGATAGTAGGAAGGTCTCGACCTTATCTTCTCCAATGAAATTGGCTAAAGAGGAATTCAAAATCTCCTTCTCAATGCATTCAATAAGTTTAGAATTCTCCATAGGACCATGTATCTCAATAAATTCATCTTCAAATTCACTCATATGTGAGAAAATAAAGATTTGAAATTCGGGTTCTCTAGTCCAAACAACTAACATTTGACACGGGCGCGAAAAATCCACAAGGGCATGTGGAGCCGCATTCTGCTCTTCAAAGGATAGGTTTTTCATTCCTTCCCTAAACTGTGCGATTAATTCGATTATCCAAGAGCGCACTTGTTTGTTAGAGGTTTCCATATAATTCTAGTATGTCTTTACGGCATACTTTAATTTTCCGTTCTCTAAAACAAAACACTTCGGGCATAAAGGTACTCGGCCAATTACCTATCTCCATTAAATCATAGGAAGTGTAGAATCAATGGAATAAAACTTAGTGTGGTCTCACTGTCCTTTTCTAACGTAAAGGTACCAGCGAGGAGAATCTGTGGTTCCTACCTTGAGAAGTACTACTTTGAATCCCTTTCTTTTCATCTCAATACTTCACACATTCTCCTTAACCCTTCTAATAGTAAATTTTCTGATTGGCAAGCGCTTATCCTGATGAAGTTGGGATAATCCCCAAAGGTTATACCAGGGGCTACACAAACTTTCTTTTCCTTTAGAAGGTCAAGAGCGAACTTTCCAGCATCAAAACTCCTATCCTTGCTTATCTGAGGAAATACATAGAAAGCACCATCAGGCTCATAATAAGATAAATTCATCTTCTTTAATGTCTTGCAAACCATATCTATCCTTTCTCTAATAATATTGGCATATCTTTTAACATCATCCTTGCATTTTAGAGCCTCTATAGCAGCGTATTGAATGAATTCTGGCACGCTTGTAAATGCCAAGGCTTGAATCCTTGAAATCTTCCTTATGGTCTCAACATCAGATACAGCATAGCCAATCCTAAAGCCTGTCATACCATAGCTTTTAGAGAAGGATGATACACATATAGATTTGCAATCATGAAACTCTAATATGCTATTAAAGGGCTTAAAGGAATAATTTGAATAGACTTCATCGCTCAGTATAGTTACATTCCTCTCCATTGCCAAATCTACTAAAGCTTTCATACCCCTCTTCTCAAGAACCTTTCCCGTTGGATTATTAGGATAGTTAATTATGATCATCTTTGTAGAATTGTTGATAAGATTTGAAATGGATTCTATATCAGGCCTCCAACCCTCCTCAAGATTTGTCTTAATGCTAATGGTTCTACCTCTCATAGCTTCTATGCAATCAACATAAGCTGGCCATGCAGGCTGTATAACTATGGCTTCATCGCCTGGAGAGAGAATTGATAGAATGCTAGCATAGACAGAAAATCTTCCTCCTGATGTTATAGCAACTTGCTCAGGCGATACATCTATGCCATAACGCTCACTTACAGAATTTGCTATATCTTCTCTTAAATTTAAAATTCCTGAAGGCTCTGTATAATGAGTATAGCCTTTTGATATTGCATCATAAGTTGCCCTTTTAACCCTCTTTGGAGGGCCGAAGTCTGGTTCTCCAACTTCTAGATGAATTACTTTACTTCCCTCTCTCTCCATCCTTTTGGCTAAAACGAACATATCTATTACGCTAATGGCTTTTTTACCCTCATCTATAGAAATCTTCTGCGCCCTTACAGCCTCATCTATCAGAAGGTTTAGAAGCCTTAACCCAAAGCGCTCATCAACATTATACTTCTTACATGAATCTATAACAGAGCTCTTCAGATCCCTCTCCACTTTATAGTCTATGATAGGTAAGCCCATGAAACGTTTTACTTCATTGATCCTTTTTGCTAATGAGAGGCGAAGGCCTATCAGCCTTATTATTTCATTCGTAATCTCTCTAACCTCTTTACGTAAAGCCTCCAGCTCTGATTCACTTGGCAATGATCATCATCCTCAATTAAAGCCTAGCTTTTATGATTGGAGGTATCAAACCAGCTCTTATAGAATGATCAGCCATAACACAAGCCACCATACCCTCAACTACAGGAACCGCCCTTGGAACTATGCATGGGTCATGGCGCCCAGGTACTATTAAATCGGCTTCCTTTAAAGTGTCAAGATGAACTGTCTTCTGTAGTTTTCTTACGGATGATGTAGGCTTAAAGGCTAATCTTAGCACTATGGGCATACCGTTAGAAATTCCGCCAAGAATTCCACCAGCTCTATTTGTAAGTGTGACTATCTTTCCTTCCTTTACAGAGAAAGGATCATTACATTCTGATCCTCTTAGCTTTGATGCTTCAAAACCAATACCAAATTCGATGCCTTTCACAGCTGGTATGGAGAATAAAGCTTTACTCAAATCAGACTCAAGAGAAGAGAAGACAGGCTCTCCTAAACCTATGGGTACGTTCAAGACTTTGCACTCAACTATGCCTCCTACGCTATCACTTTTTGACTGCTCTTCCATTATCTTCTTTTTCATCTTATCTGCTACTTCTAAGTCTGCGCATCTTACTTCATTAGAGTACCTAAGCCTCCTAATCTCTTCATCAGATAATTCTCTTGCTTTAATCCCTCCTATCTCAATGGAATAGGCAAGAACTTCAATGCCAAGAGTATAGTGGATAAGCTTCTTAGCTATAGCTCCTGCCATAACGAAGGTTGCCGTTACTCTACCAGAGAAACGCCCTCCTCCCCTCCAATCGTTATAGCCTCCATACTTCCAAAACGCTGTAAGATCAGCATGTCCTGGTCTTGGAGTTTTTCTTATCTTCTCATAAGGCTTTGAGTCTACATCCTTATTCCATATTAAGGCGCAGATAGGAGCGCCTGTGGTGTACCCGTTAAACACTCCTGAGAGCAGTTCTACTCTATCCTCCTCAGACCTTTCGCTCGTTACTATTGATAAGCCTGGTCTTCTTAAATCAAGATCATGCTGAATATCATCCTCGCTCAAAGGTAAACCTGCAGGGCAACCATCTATTACTACTCCTACACATCTACCATGACTCTCCCCAAAGCTTAATACTAAGAATCTCTCTCCAAGAATATTTCCTGTCATTTTTATGCTCCTTCTATAATTGCTCCTAGTGATTTTATATCCTTGATGAAATCTGGGTAAGATACGTCTACTGATTCAAGACCTTCTACAATACAAGGTTCAGATGAAGCCATAGCAGCAGCACAAAAAGCCATAAAGAGTCTATGATCTCCGCAAGAATTTAAAGAGCAACCCTGCAATTCCTCACAATACTCAACAATTATGCCATCTTTTAACTCTTGCACATTGGCACCGAATTTCCTCAATTCTTTCGCTATTATGGATATTCTATCTGTCTCTTTGAACCTAGCATGTTCAACACCTTTTATAATTATCTTTGGCTTAGCCTTTAGAGCTATTACTGATAGAACAGGTAATAAGTCAGGAGAGTCCGATAAATCAAATTCTCCCCCCTTCAAAATCTTACCCCCTGATAAAGTGATTTTACCTTTTGCTTTATCAACACTAAAATCGGCTTCGATCTTCTCCAATATATCTAAAATACGCATGTCTGCCTGAGGGAGAGAGAAGTTTAAATTCTCTATTGTAACCTTTTTTCCAGTCAACAATGCAAATGCCATCAATAAAGATGCTGAGCTAAAGTCTCCTGGCACATCAAAATCTGCTGAATGGTAATCTTGTTTTGGTGGAATAATGTACTCTCTGTAATTTTTATGGGTAGCATTCACTCCAAAAATTCTCATCATATTCAAAGTTGCATCTATATATGGTCTCGATACAGTCTTACCATAAACCCTTATCAATGTTTCATTCTTAGCCTTCGGGGTTGCAACCAAAAGTGCAGATATAAATTGAGATGAAATGTCTCCTCTTATCTGAACCTCTCCTCCTTTGATTCCGCCACCTTTCACTATGATCGGTGGCAAGCCGTTTTGGCGAGATGAATAGCACTCAACTCCTAAGCTCGATAATGCTGAAAGTAAGGGTTGCATGGGTCTAGACCTTATGCTCTCATCACCAGTTATTATCGAATAACCTTTCGGTATTAGAGATGCTATTGCTGTTATAAGGCGCATGGTAGTCCCTGAATTCTCTACATTGATAATGTCATCAGGCGTCTTAAGATTTGGATTTCCTTCAACATAAAGGTGATCTTCTTTTCTATCTATCGACGAGCCTAAAGCTTGGCATGCCTTTATTGTGGCAATGGTATCCCTTGCTAAAAGAGGCCTATTAACTCTCGATCTTCCAGAAGCAAGGCTTGATAATACTATCGCTCTATGGGTATAGCTCTTACTTGATGGAGCTTTTACTTTACCATAAAGATCGCTTTTGAATACCTTTACGCTCGTCAATCTAAGATCACTGCTTTTGCCTTCTCATAGTTTATCCTTGTGTATATTATCTCTCCAGGTAGATTAGACCAGACTGAAGCGATATCATTAACTCTATCGGGATGGCAGATCGCAGCCATGGCAGGTCCTTTTCCTGAAAGGCCTGAACCTATAGCCCCAGCGAATAGAGCATTCAAAATAGGCTTTGTGCTGAAGCCCAGCGCAGTAGAGCAAACTAGACCATTTAAAACCATGGCTTCCCAATATCGCCCTTTCAAAACTAAAGAATAGGCTTCCTCAAAAATAGGTTTGAACTTCTGAAGCTTTACTTTATTAACATCCCTTGTATAAGCCTTCTCGGGCGGAGCGTATATAATTATGTGGTAATCTTCTGTCAGCGTTTCTCTTTTTTCTATTACTCTCTTGATGTTATCAGTTGCAACCAGCCCTCCAAAATAGGATGCGCATGCATCGTCAAAAGCTCCAGTTATAGTTACACCTGCCTTTATGGAGGCATCTACACCTAGATTGATTATTGCTAGATCATCTAAATTCATCTTCAAAGCAGCCATAGTTGCCAAGACTATTGCATTTGAAGCCACGCTTGAGCTCTTAAGACCTTTGCCAATGGGAATGTTAGACTTCGTAGCAACTCTTGCTCCATATCCCTTATAGCCTAAATTAACTAGAACTTCTTTAACAGTATATTTGGCCAAGATTTTATCTTCTTCGTAATCGTTTCCAATGATCTTTACATCTATTTCATCCGAATTCTTTATCAATTCCACCTCAGCTTCCGTCTTTAATTGAGTTCCAAGTGCGGCACCATTACCAGTTGCAATGGCATTCACTATAGATATTGCCCCAAAAGCTATTCCTTTCCCTTTCATTAAATCACCCTAGAGCTTTAAGAACAACTCTCCTCATTATATCAATAGGTGCATCTATTCCTGTCCAAAGTTTAAAAGAAGCTGCTCCCTGCCCTACGAACATTTCGTATCCTGGAATGACCTTTGCACCCATCTTTTCAGCATCTCTAATCAACTTTGTCTTTTTAGGATTATAGACTACGTCGAAGACTACCATATCTTTCTTTATCAATTCTTGAGGGATGAAGCTTTCATCTAAATTTGGATAAGTACCCATGGGCGTTGCGTTTATAAGGATATCAACAGATTTTATGGCTCTCTTTAAAGAGTCTATGTTAAGCTCCTCCACATTAAAAATCATTTTCAGCTTTTTACTCAAATCTTCTACCATTGATTTTGCCTTGCTAAAAGTGCGGTTCATTACGATAATCTCTTTACAACCTTTCGAGACCAATGCCACTATACATGCTCTAGCGGCTCCCCCAGCACCTATCAACAAGGCTTTCAAACCTTCTAAAGAATGAACTTTTGCTTCTAATGCAAATATAACCCCGTCTACATCTGTATTATAACCAATAAGCTTACCGTCATCGTTCACTACAGTATTTACAGCACCAACCAAAGATGCGCCTTTATCAATTCTATCAAGAAGATTCATAATGGCAACTTTATGAGGCATCGTAACATTGAAGCCTCTCACCCTCAAAGCCCTTAAGCCTTCTACAGCCTCATTCAAGTGAGATTCGCTAACATCAAAGGCAATGTATACGTAATCGAGGCCTTTGGCTCTAAAGGCTTCATTATGCATTATCGGTGATAAGGATTTGTCTATTGGATGGCCTATTACACAGCATAGACAGGTTTTATAACTAATAATCCAATTCGAATAACTCATAAAGCTCTCTTAACTCCTTAACCATGATCTGGGCTGGCGCAGTGGACAAGCCTTGCAACGAGGCATATGTGAAAGGGCTACCAAAGATCGGGCAAAGAATTCTTGATATCTGCCCTTTCTCACCCATACAGAAGGCTATTAATCTATTAGGTTTTGAGTTTTTATACAAATTTAAGATGGAGATGTTATCAGAAAAATCTTTAGCCATTGTGACGATCTTTACTATTTCTCCTAAGGGCTTTGCCTTATCAAGAGTGCTTTTAAGGAATTGAACAGAAGGGGTATCTTCAAAGTTATGCCAAGACAAAATTATTGAAGCTCCTGAGCTCTTTATCAAATTCAAAATTTCGGGCTTGTTCTGGACAAGACTTAGCTCAATATCCATATATGCAGGTCTAAGCTTTGAAAGATTCAATAGAACCTCTTGCCTCTCTTCTTCACTTCCCTTGAACTCTCCACCCTCACTTTTGGCTCTACATGTTAATATGCATCTATCAATATGCTCTTTTATGGCTTCTTTTATAAGTAGAAAGTTTATTCGAGCTAAATAATCAACTCTTATCTCAACTAAATCTGAGCCGAGATCGAAAGCTTCTTCTATCTTCTCATTAAGCATGTTTATATTTCTAACGCCTATAGATGTGCATATCCTTAATCTTCTTTTGAGCATTTTAAAATTATCTACTTTTCTATTATGTGCTCGTCTACTTGAATACCGAAGTGTCTGCCACTGGGTGCATGTGCATAAGCTAAGACCTCGTCTCCAAGCTTTATTTCTGTAGCTGAGATCAACTTATTGTTCTTCCCTACTAACCTGATCGTTTCAGCATTTTGAACCAATATGCTTGCTATACGTCCATTATATGTTGCTCTTATCAAACGTAAAGGTCTCCTTTCTATCTTAGCCCTTCCTACAATGGCTGATTTAGTGATACCTTGACTATTCACAATCAAGACCTCATCCCCTGCCTCGATTTCAGATAGGTACTTTGTTCGAGCATCTGGTAAAAGTATGTAACTATGGACAGCCCCAGCGTTCACACGAAAAGGTCTTGGAGCAGTGAAATCAGAGCCTATTGTCTCGCTATGGATAAGAAAGAATAAGTTAGATTGACTGCCTATCAATGCTCCATCACCTATCTCTAGCATAGATGCAGTATCGATACAAACTCTATCACCCATTCCCACATCTTTCACTTCTTTTATCTTCACAAAGGTTAATTCAAGCCTTTTTGGTGCTGATAGATAGCCTATAAGGCTCTTTATATCGTCAGGACTTTTTGGAGCATATATTACACCATCCACGCCCAATTCAAGCACTCCAAACATGGTCTGAACTTCTTCCAAGCTCTCTATCTTTGTATAGAGCTTTGTATTCTTCTTATGTAATTGAGCGACTAAGTTCTCTAATGGAATTATCTTCCAATCTTCGGTTTCAATAAAAACACTCATGGCTCCTTTCTGAGAAGCATCCATTACTACATCCTCGTCTGCCTTTTTTGTAATTCTGACAATTAAAGCGAATTCTTTACCCGATTTTTTAACATCCTCAACCCTATTAAGAGAGTCTATCAATACAACGTCTCCTTCATTGGATAAAGAGAATACCCTAACCTTGCTACGAGTATCATCGTCTATCAATTTTGGATCACATAGAAAGGACTTGATGTTATTCTCAAGGGCAGTCTTTACAATTTCAGAGGCAATGCTCTTCTCATTCGGCAAGATTAATATGATTTCTTTATCCAAAGTTTTTTTAGCCAATTTCTAAGACCTCCAAAGCCTCTTCAACACTCTTTCCCTGCATTATGATCATGAATAGTGCACGAACCATGGCATCAGGGCGATCATGCTGAAATACGTTCCTACCAAAAGCTACTCCTATAGCACCAGCTTTTATAGCTCCGTAAGCCATCTCTAATACATCACGATCAGTCTCAGATTTTGGTCCCCCAGCTATCACTATCGGTACGGGGCAACCTCTAACAACGTTCTTAAAAGATTCCGAATCTCCTGTATATACAGTCTTGATGATATCAGCACCAAGCTCAGCACCTATTCTTGCTACATGAGCCACGACTTCTGGATTGTTGGGATCCTTTATGTTCTCCCCTCTTGGATACATCATAGCTATAAGAGGCATTCCCCATTCGTCACAATCATAAGCCAAATTGCCAAGAATTTCAAGCATTTCATGTTCCTCTTTGCATCCTATGTTTATATGCACAGAGACTGCATCGGCACCAAGCCTTATGGCCTCTTTAATGAAACCAACTTGAACCTTCCTATTAGGGACCAAGCTCAAGTTGGTGCTACCTGTAAGGTGCATTATCATCCCAATTTTTGGTGGCACTTTTAGTGAGTGGATGATGCCTTTATGCACTAGAACTGCTGTTGCTCCTCCTTCACCAACTTTTTTGATCATATAATCCATATCCGTGAGTCCTTTCACAGGTCCTATGGTAACGCCATGATCCATAGGTATGCATAACATCTTTTCATTCGATGTAATTCTATTTAATCGGACTTTCTTACCCCAGACCATATTAACCACTATATCATCTTCAAGGCTATCATCAATTCTCCTAAAAGTATAGATGAGCCTGAGCCACCCCTTATTGTATTATGGCTAAGGACATGTAACCAAAGAGAGTTAACATCTGATCCACGGCGAATCCTGCCAACTGTTACACTCATCCCTGGGACAGAGCCTGCAAGCCTATCGAGGCGAGGCTGAGGTCTATCCTCTTCTTCTCTAACTATTATAGGCTGAGCTGGAGCCATTGGAAGCTTGAGCTCTTGAGGCTTTCCTTTAAAGGATATTAGAGCATCCTTTACCATATTTACATCTACTCTTTCCTTAGTCTCAATATATACAGATTCTAAGTGCCCATCTATAGTTGGCACTCTGTTACAAGACGCTTCCACTTTTATATCTGCTGGCTTGATTCTATCTCCTCCTATGCTACCTAGCATCTTGCATGGCTCTAATTGAACCTTCTCCTCTTCCTCAGCTATGAAGGGTATAACGTTATCTGTTATTGAAAGAGAAGGAACTCCAGGGAAGCCCGCTCCTGATAAAGCTTGCATAGTTGTGACTACTATCTTTTTTATCGTCAAAAGGTCGTGTATAGGCTTTAAGGCTATAGTCAAGCCTAAGGCGGTACAATTTGGATTTGAAACAATAAAGCCATCCCATTTCCTTTTACGCTTTTGAACATCTATTATGCTTAAATGATCAGGGTTCACTTCTGGTATAACTACTGGTACGTCATCATATGGACGAAAGGCACTAGAATCACTTATGATGTGAGAGCCTGCCTCTGCAAATTTTGGCTCTACTATTTTTGCTATAGAAGTCGGCAAAGCCGAAAAGACTAGGTCTGCATCTACATCTTTTGGTTCTGTAGGCTTGACTATTACATCTTTGTACTGCTCTGGTATGTCTGGTGACATTAGCCATTTGCCTGTAGAACCATATTTTTTGCCAGCTGATTCTCCCCCTGTTAGACTTGTAACTTGAAACCATGGATGGTTTAAAAGAAGGTATAGGTAATTCTGTCCTATCATTCCAGTTGCCCCTAGTATTGCAGTCTTGATTCTCTTCATCTTACCCACCCTTTAATGCCCTCCTAAGTAACGTAAGAGCTTTCTCTACCTCTTTATTTAAGATAAAGATTTTGATAGAAGAGCTTATAGTGACAAGACCATAAATGTTTATGCCTTGATCAGCCAATGGTGTTATGAAGCGTTGAATTATTCCTGGGTTGGTCTCTAACTCCCTCCCTTTTATCGACACCATGGATAAGTCCTCAAAGGAGCTTACGGCTTTGCCTATCTTCTTCTCCACCATCAATTTATGCAGATTGTTTAGGAGCTTTCGACCGTTCGATATGTAAAGAATCGAAGATTTTTCATTAGATGTAATGGATACTATCTCACCTCCAGATCTTTGAACCTCATATGCCAGCAAAGCCAATGATTGAGGATTCGATGCCTCAGTACCTACTATAGTAACCATTGTAACAGGTTTATCGTAACATTCTATTTCATAACTAAGGGAGCCTTTGCTGATCAAAGTCCCGCCTGATGTTAGGCTCTTATTCTCAAGACTTATTACTCTTATTACCAGATCTTCCTTTTTATACCTAAGAGCTTTGGCTTGAAGAATCTTTGCCCCTCCCGCAGTCAAGATATAGGCTTCCTCTGGATCCAATACATCGATTGGAACTGAACCCTCAACTTTTGATGGGTCTGCTGAGAGAATGCTACCTACATCTTTGACAAGAACAACTTCCTTTGCATTCAAACAGCTACCCAATAGTACAGCGGTTGTATCACTCCCTCCTCTTCCCATGGTAGTCACTTTATTCGTCTTATTCTTGCCTATGAAGCCGCACATCACAGGTATCTTACCTGATTCTATTATAGGGATCAATTTTTCTTCTGTAGCTTTCAAAGTTTCATTGAGTAATGGATCAGCATCACCATGCTTATCATCAGTAATTATAGGCCAATAAGGAGATTCTGTATCTATAACATAAGAATCTAAACCTCTTGAAGCGAGGGTGGCCGACATGATTCGAGCACTAGTCTTCTCACCCATAGCCAATATTTCATCAAGGTAAGATAAAGATGCATCAGGTGCTACTTTCTTCGCTAAGTCAAGGAGTTCGTCTGTATAACCCTTAAGCGCTGAGACGACTATTACGAGTCTTGAACCTTTTTCCACTTCAGATTTGATCATATCTGCAACCTTTTTCACATTCTCTTCATTCATAAGCACTGAGCCGCCGAATTTCGCTACAATTATGGGCTTCTCCAAGATGAAACCTCCTTAGTAAGAGCAGGTAAAGAAAAGATATCTATTCTCAGAGGTAGGCGAAGAATCAATCTTGGTTATACGTGATCCAGCTCGGGAAATAAAGTCGATCGCCTCTTGTCTTATGTGACGGCAATTAGAAGGTTGCGCATATATAAATCTTTATTCACAGTCTAAAAGCCCAATATAGCCTCCACCTATGGCTACTCCTACATTCACACCTACATAGGATGACCTTCTAGATTAGTGTTGGTCAAGAATGACAAGCATCTCAAAATGATCTACGATTTGAACCTATTTATGTATGAGTCTGCTGGCCCACTACTTTAAAGTAGTACAATTTAAGCTCCTTTTTTGCAAAAGTAGTTAAGATTAATCCGAAAGGCTCAAAATGTCTTCCTGAGTTCTCCATATATGGGTGCTCACTGCATCGGCTTCTGCATGGGATTGATTAGCGAAAGCTTCAAAAGCATCCTCCAGCTTTTTAATAGTATCCTTTAGCATGTTAACTTTCATATAGAATTGATTGGCGTAGACATTAAAAGCCTTAATCATTTCTGCTATCTTGCTTTCTACCTCTTTGAACTTGCTCTCGACCTCTTCGATATCCTTCGACCACGCCCCAACTACGGTTTCTACTATTTTTTACCACCATAGCTTGATGATTTTTTAACATTATTAAGAAGTATTAAAAAATAAAATCGAAAATCGATATACATCTAAGCATATTGTGTGTTAGACTTTAACTAATTGAGAAGTAAAGAGAATAAAAAGACTTGTAATTCAAAAGACTGTAGTCTTAGGTACTCAGGTATCACCCAAATAAAATAATGCGTTTTCATGATTTCTTAGAATTCCAAAGGACCTAGTCGATATTCTTGAGATAAATCGTAATATGGAGTTTGATATTATTTTACAGAAGAACGAAGATAGTTTCAGCTTGATCTATACTAAAGTTGAGCCAAAGGAAGCATAAAGTGGATAGGTTAATTCAATTAAAATACAAGGCTGATATTACGAGCGCCTTTCAAAACGCTCAAGAGTTAAGAGATGAGATAATCCAGCAAGGAAATAAGAACAAAAGACCAGCAGGTATTTACTAAATCTATATTCGGAAAATTAACTATAAATCTTTATTCACCTTTCAGAATAGTGGCTCTTTTTAGCTCATTTGTATAATTTCTTATACTATTTATCATCTTATCCTCATCGTGTCCACTCTTCTGAATCATTTCTACAAAAGCACTGCCTACTATAGCCCCATCTGCTCCTGCCTCTATGATGCTCTTGACTTGATATGGTTGAGAAATGCCAAAGCCTACTGTAAGAGGTATCTTGCCTTTAGTGTAAGGTATTGCTTTTTCTATAAGGCGAATAGTTAATCTTTTGAGCTTCTTTCTAGCACCAGTTACCCCAAAGAGAGATACAAGGTAAAGAAAACCCGAAGTGTATTCTATGATCTTCTTCAACCTAACAATGCTCGTGGAAGGGGAGGCAAGAAATATTGTATCTATGCCATACTTATCGGCTATGAGTTTATAGTCTTGAGCCTCTTCTACTGGCAAATCTGGTACAATTATACCATCGACCTTGCTCTTCTTTGCTTTATCGAAGAAATTTTCTAAACTCATTCTAAAGATGATGTTGTAATAAGTAAGGATAACTATTGGTATATTGTAATAATCCTTAATTTGATCAGCTATTTCTAAAACTCTTATAGGAGTTGTCCCAGACCTCAAGGCTCTTAAATTTGCTGCTTGAATAGTTGGACCATCTGCTACAGGGTCTGAAAAAGGGATTCCTAACTCTATTATGTCTGCTCCACCTTCTACTAACGTTTTAGCTATTTTTGGTGTAAGATCAGGTCTAGGGTCTCCTCCCATTATGTAGCTGATAAGGACTCCCTCGCCTCTATCCTTAAGCCTCTCAAAGGTTCTTTTTATGCTCATTACATCTTCACTTTAAGATAATCTGCTACAACTTGCACATCCTTGTCTCCACGACCAGATAGAGTTACAACTACCAAATCATCCTTTTTCATGCTCCCAGCCAATTCTATGGCAAAGGCTAAAGAGTGAGAAGGCTCTAAAGCTGGAATTATACCCTCAGTTTTAGATAGTTCGAGAAAAGCCTTGACAGCTTTGTCGTCTGTCATGCTCACGTATTTTGCTCTACTCATAGCTTTTAAGAGTGAGTGTTCAGGTCCAACACCAGGGTAATCGAGACCAGCAGATATGCTATGAGTCGTGCGTATCTGACCGTGCTCATCTTGAAGAAGGTATGTAAGCATGCCATGTAAAACTCCTTCATCACCAGCACAAAGAGAAGCTGCGTGCTCCCCTGATTCTATGCCATGCCCTCCTCCTTCAACGCCATACAACTTGATATTATGATCGCCTAAAAATGGGTAAAAGGTACCCATGGCATTGCTCCCTCCCCCAACACAGGCAATTAAAGCATCTGGCAATCTTTTTTCTTTCTCTATTATCTGTGTCTTGATCTCTTTTCCTATCACACTCTGAAAGTCTCTAACGATCATAGGATAAGGGTGAGGACCAACAACAGAGCCTATTAGATAATAAGTCGTTCTAACATTTGTTACCCAGTCTCTAAGGGCTTCATTTATTGCATCCTTCAGCGTTCTTGACCCAGACTCGACTGGATGGACTTCTGCACCCAATAAATTCATGCGAAAGACATTTAACTTTTGGCGCTCAATATCTTCTGTTCCCATGTATATCTCAGCTTTTAAGCCAAGAACTGCACATGCCATCGCTGTCGCCACACCGTGCTGACCAGCTCCTGTTTCAGCTATCACTCTATTCTTTCTCATCCTTTTCGCCATTAGAGCTTGACCCAGAGTGTTGTTTATCTTATGAGCTCCTCCGTGCAATAGATCCTCTCTTTTAAGGTAGATCCTCGCCCCTCCTACTATTTTTGTTAAATTCTTGGCGAAATATAGTGGAGTAGGTCTGCCAGCATACTCTGATAGATAATAATCAAGCTCTCTTTTGAATTCTTGGTCATTCTTCAGCTTTAAGTACTCTCTTTCTAACTCAAGAACAGCGCTCATCAATGTCTCTGGTATGAAGCGTCCACCATACTTACCATACTTCCCATCTATTGGATAGTTCATAAATTTCTTCAATTCTTAACCCTCTTAGCATTAGCTACAAAATTCAACATCTTCTCATAATCCTTTATGCCAGGAGATGACTCAACACCACTGCTAACATCCACTGCAAATGGCTTGACTATTCTTATTGCTTCTTCAACATTATCTGGATTTAAACCACCTGCCAATATCAATGGCTTTGGACTTATCGCTTCTCTTATTTCTCTACAAATTTTAAAGTCATTAACCATGCCTGTTCCTCCATACTTGCCCTCTACGTAAGAATCGACAAGGATGGTATCAAAATTCTTTGCTTCATTTGAAATTGATTCTAATGATAGATTTGATTTTAATGCTATAGCCCTTATTGTATGCAAATCACGTAAAGTCTTAAGCAAGTAATCATCATTGAAGTTAAAATCTCCATGAATCTGAATGTATTCAGGCTTTAACCTATTCTTTATCTTAATGATTCGATCAAAATCATCGAAAACAGTTACAGCTACTTTGCATACAAAGATTGGAACCTTTTCCATCAATTCTCTAGCTCTATCTATAGTAATACTTCTTGGCGATGACTTTACATCTATTATAAAGCCTAGAGCATCTGCTCCAGCAACTATAGAATTTTTAAGATCCTTTTCGTTGGTTATACCACATATCTTCACTCTTACCATATTATATAGCCTCCACGAGTTCACGGACCTTAGCCTCAACATCATTTGCAGTCATAATGGCTGTACCTATAAGGAAGGCATGAGCACCAAAATCATGCAACATTTTTACATCATTAGGGTTGCCGATCCCACTCTCACTTACTATTATTCTCCCTCTATTCCCTATCTTGCTCAATATCATTTTTGTGACTTCAAGATCAACATCCAAATTTGTCAGGTCTCTGTTGTTTATCCCTATCATGTCAGCTTTGGTTTGAAGTGATGAGAGAAATTCAGATTCATTATGAACTTCAAGTAAAACTTCAATGCCCTTTGATTTGGCTATTTCGATCATCTCGTTTAGATTTCTTTCGCTCAATTTGCGGTCAAATATAGATTTTATCAAAAGAATAGCATCAGCACCGATCTTATCAGCAGCCTCTATCTGAATTGGACTTAATATGAAGTCCTTCATCAGAATAGGCAAATCCACAGCTTCTCTCACCATAGATAAAATCTCTAAAGAACCCTTGAAGTGCTTTGGCTCAGTGAGCACAGATATGCCCACTGCTCCTCCTCTCTTAATGGCAATTGCCATTTCTTTCACATCCATCTCCTCTATTAATACACCCTTTTTTGGAGAAGCTGGCTTTATTTCAGCTATGATAGGAGCCTTTTTGCATTTTATAATGGAATCCTTTAAGCTCTTTTGAAATCTTCTCTTATTAGATTGAACACTATAGTACCCTTCCTTAATGGTCTTTTTTATATCTTGAATTATATATTCTAAAAAATCAACCATACTTAACTTCCAACTCCTCTAACTTTTCCATGCTTCCTTTGCAGAATTTGATCATCATCCTAAGTTTTTCATAGGCAAACCCACTCTTGATAGATTCATAAGCCACTTCCATTGCTTCATCGAATTCATCAGCAAGCCCACCGACAATGATTCCAGCAGCCGCGTTTACCAAAGCCATATCCATCTTTGGATCTCCTTTAGTGTAAAGCCCGTTTAGAATTCTGAAGACAATTTCTGCACTTTCGCCTGGATTAGAGCCTGCAATCTCATCTTGCTTTGCTAGACTAACACCAAAATCTTTAGGAGATAATTCCATTACGCTTATTTCGCCTCCTTTTAACCACGCTATCTCAGTCTTTCCTATGGTCGAGATTTCATCTAATCCATCTAAGCCATGAACAACCATAGCCTCTTCGCTTTCAAGATTCTTTAAAACAGAAGCCATGAGCTTTGTCAATTTCCTTTCATAAACGCCTAACAAGTATCCATTTACATTTGCTGGGTTAGTGATAGGACCTAGAATGTTGAAGACTGTTCTTATTCCCATCTCCCTCCTTGGCTCTAAAGCATACTTCATGGCTGGATGAAACCTTGGTGCGAACATGAAACCTATTCCTATCTGCTCAATAGATTTCTCAACTATGCTAGGCTCTGTATTCAAGTTATAGCCTAATTTCTCAAGAACATCTGCGCTACCGCACTTGCTTGTAAACGATCGGTTACCATGCTTTGCAACCACTACACCAGCACCAGCAACGATGAAGGATGCTGTTGTGCTCACATTGAAGGATTTGATTTGATCGCCACCTGTACCAACTATATCTATGATTCGCTTATTTACATGAGGATGAATCTTAAGACAGAAATCCCTCATAACCTTTGTAAAGGCTGAGATTTCTTCGATGCTCTCTCCCTTCATCCTCAAAGCTGTTAAAAGAGATGCTATCTGGGCATTGGTTGCATTGCCAGACATTAACTCTCTCATTATGGCTTGAGCCTCTGAGTAACTAAGGTCTTTTCCATCTACAATCTTTTGAATTCCTTCCTTTATCATTTTACTCACTTTTTAGGAAATTTTCTATTATCTTCTTGCCATTCTCTGTGAGGATGGACTCAGGATGAAATTGTAAACCTTCGATAGGGTATGAGATATGCCTTACTCCCATTATCTCACCATCATCCAAAGACTCAGCAGTAACTTTGAGGCAAGAAGGAAGAGTTAATCTATCGCCAACGAGTGAATGATAACGAGTCGCTCTAAATGGACTCTTTACTCCCTTTAAGACTCCATTTCCATCATGCTTTATCATGCTAGTCTTGCCATGCATTATATTGTTTGCCCTAACTATCCTTCCTCCAAAGGAATGAATTATCCCTTGATGCCCTAAGCACACACCCAATATAGGAATCTTATAGCCCAGTTGCCTTACAATTGATGAGCAAATACCAAAGTACTTTATATCTTCAGGAGTACCAGGACCAGGAGACAATATTATACCATCAGGCTTTATCCTCTTAACCTT
>JACGUK010000083.1 GCA_024256265.1 archaeon | reverse complement strand
GGTTACAAAGGAAGAGCTATCAGATTTCTTAGCAAAAGAGCTTCATGAGGTTGATAGTGAGACAGCGTTTAAATGGGTAATTGAATGGGGGCGCCATGGATTATTATTAAGATATAATAGCAAAGAGGATAAGATCAAACTCTCATGATTAGTTATCGTTCCATAGATTCTAGATAGTTCTCATTAATTAGATAATACCATTCTGTATTGAACTCTAAGGGAAGTAAAGTAGCTTCGACAAAAACTATGGATCCAAGAAATAGGTTGTTGATGAATGCAATGTCAAATAAACTAAACTAAATCCTTATAAACTAATGAACTTAACAATAGATAAAGTGGTATAGTATCACAAGAGGAGGGAAATTGAAGATGAGCATAGGTCTAAAATCGAACATATTTACTCTACCTAGATGGGCAGTCAAAGAAGTAGGTCTGAAAGAGGGTAATCTTCTGATGACGGAAGGGAGAGGAGGTAGTTAAGCTATGGCATTAGAGCGGGCTCCAATAGCACCAAACCCCGTCATCTGTGCATGTTTCGGGCATTGTGGGATCGGGATAGGGGCAGAAGCCTATCGTTGGATGCTCATGGATGTTGGTGCTGATCCACGCCGTCCCGTTCTCAAGGGCGAAAAGGAACAGATGATAGTTTTGAGGAGGTACGGCTCGACAGTGCTTAGGCTCGGGGTTCCTTACAAGAAGGCCGAAATACCCTTGGTCCCGAGGGCCCTTTTAATAGACCTTGACCCGAGGGCTGCAAACCTAATACTGCAGTCTTATCCTGAACTGTTCACTATGAAGGATAAACATGCTCTCTACGGAATGGGAGGGGCGGCCAGGAACTGGGCAGAAGGTAGGAGCAGGTTTAGGGATGAAATTGAGACCAAGTATGATGTGCAAAGAAGGTTTGAAGAACTATCACCTGAGCCTGTTCGTGGCTTTAATGTACCCTTTGCCATGGGCGGTGGGACAGGTGGCGCCTTCGCCAGTGCATTCATGGAGCATGTCAGAAATACAGGAGGCGGAACCCAAGTGGTAGCAACTTTTGGAGTTATTCCAGAGTTCGGATGGGATCCTGTGATCCTCGGCCCAGCATCCATAAGCATAATAATGAACCTTGACTATCAGATCAAGTACTCAGATACACCTGTGCTAATAGACAACAAAGCCCTGAGGCACCTGGCAGCCAGATTCGGTGAGGACCTTTCGAAGAGGACGTCCGTTGTAGACGAGCTTCCTGAAGAGCTTGAGATCGGATGGAGGGATTACAGGAATATGAACCTAATCCCAGCCCACATGATTTCAATGTTCGCGGCCTCCTTTACGAGAGAGACGGAATGGGATATGTCCAACTACAGGACTTGGTTGGCCAGCTCTAAGCCCAGGTTCATATATCCATGGCTTATCCCTGTTGTGCCAAGAGAATCTGAAATCGATGGTATACTCAAAGCCTTCGCAGAGGCTAGGGATGGTGTGCTCTTCGACTTTGAGGGCGAAGAGCCTCGCCGTATGGTTGGAGAGAAGTCTTCCGCCTGTGTACTCGTGAAAGCACGGGGTAAGTTTGAGCATGAGCAAAGAGAGGCCTTGAGGAGGGTCATTAAGGATAGGTTTCCCACAGAGGACAAAAGAATAATCTTCATAAGAATTCCATGTCTTGGAAAAGAACCAGGAGGCATCTTAGTTCTGCTGAACAATAAGGCCATCGGCAACAAGATTTTGTCCATAGCCAAAGAGGCTGAGGAGGCTTGGGATGGATACAAGAGTGAATACGAGAGGTGGGGGCTGAAGCAGGAGGAGTTCAAGCAGAGCCTCATCAACGTCGTTAACCACTTCAGCTGATTTGAGGTAATTTTGAGTATGGATTTTTCTGATCTCGAGACCCTTGCTCTTAGGCTTGAAGACGATGAAGAGAAGCTCAGGCAAGTTGAAGCTGAGCTGGCCTGGGTTAAAGAGGAATTGAAGCAGAAGCCCAAAAGAGATGCGAGAGAGTCTAGGTTCGCTAAGCTGGCTGGATATCAGTGGAAGGACGAATCAGACCTTATCAGGAGGGCAAAGGCTTTGGAGGAGAAGAGGGTGACCTTGACAAATGATCTTAAGGCATGCAGTCTAAGTTTCATGGAGGGTTTCTCCTCAAAGGACCTTACTGTGCCCTTGGAGCCAAAACCCAGCCGTGAATCAGGGGCATTCTTCTTTAGCTTTAGGAATGGTGTAACATATCCAAGGACTGTCAGGGTCATAAGCAGGATTATAGGCCTGTCTGTGCCTATAGTGCTTGAGCCTGTTACAATTTCAGAGCATGGTGTCAAGGTTGCCGAGGAAGATCAGTACCTAGCAAAGGAGAAGGTTGTGGAAACCTTTGAAGGTTTAGAGAAGACTTTAGCATTGAAGCTGAAGCAGCCATTTAGGAGAAGACTCTAATCAATCACACAATTCCATGAAATTCAAGAAATAGCCGGTTGGGAAATACATTCCCATCACCCGAGCGGCAGTACTTAAGCTAAATATTTAGTAGATAATCAGTTATCATTCTATGGATTCTAGATACTTCTCAGCATCCATGACTGCTTGGCAACCCATGCCCGCTGCTGTAATAGCTTGCCTGTATCGAGGATCACAAACATCCCCAGCCACGAATACTCCTTTTACACTAGTCTCAGTATTATTTCTCTTTATTATGTAACCGTTATCATCGATCTCTATCTGCCCCTTGAAAAGATCTGTATTTGGCTTATGACCAATGGCTATGAAGACTCCTTGGCATTCAAACTTACTTTTCTCTCCTGTCTTTACATCTTTTATTATAATACCCTCGACTTTATTATCACCAATTATATTCTCTACTACACTATTCCACTTGAAATTTATCTTCTCATTCTTAAAGGCTCTATCTTGCAAAATCTTGCTGGCTCTGAGCTGGTCTCTTCTATGCACTACAGTAACCTTTTTTGCGTATTTTGTGAGTAATAAAGCATCATCCATAGCTGTATCCCCTCCTCCCACAACCACTACATCTTTATCCTTGAAGAAGGGGGCATCGCATGTAGCGCATGATGATACTCCTCTACCTATAAGCCTTTGCTCAGACTCTAATCCTAGCCATTTTACAGAGGCTCCTGTAGCTATTATGATCGCTTTAGCTTTGTAAACTTCATCTTCAACTCTCACTTCAAAAGGATGTGATAAGAAATTAACAGATGTGGCATCATATTCTAAGAACTCTGCACCAAATCTTTCAGCCTGTTTTCTAATCCTATCCATTAATTCAGGTCCTTGAATACCATCTGGGAAGCCAGGGTAATTCTCAACTTCAGTAGTTAGCATCAGTTGCCCTCCAGGAGGTAATCCTGTAATTACAAGAGGCTTAAGATTCGCCCTAGCAGCATAAATGGCTGCTGTCAAGCCTGCAGGTCCTGAACCTATTATTATGAGTTCTCTCATAAAATTGAGGAATGATTTATCAGTCTTTAATAATTTTTGGTAGTTAAATTCACTTTTTCTTTAGTAACATTATCCCTTGCCTAATACATGCTCTATCAATAGCATCAAGAACAGCCTCTCTTATAATGTATCCAGCCTTATGTAATATAGTATCCTTTAGCTCAGGGTCAAATTCCATGCTTGCTGTACAAGGATAACCATGATGAGCATTCGATATTACTTGCTCTATACCGTCTATCTTGCTCAACTTAATCTGTTGAGCTACATACCATGTAGAACCACAAGGTGCACTTCTTAAAACCATAGAATTCTCTATTCTATCTCCCTTCAAGTAGATTTCGATTATGGGCTTACCAATTTTGTATCTATCAATAAACTCGTCTATGATCTTATTCCCGCTTTCCTCAAGAGAGCAAAAAGGCTTTGGAAAGGCATAGTCAACTCCAAAATCCCTTAGCTCTAATTCAAGCCTCTTCTGAAGATTTAGTGGACACCAGTTTCTATTCTCTATGGGCACGATAACAGCTTTAGCTTCTGTCTTCTCTACGAGTAGAGGCAATGCAGCAAGAAGGTCTGGATGAATGCCTATTGGTAAAATAATATCACATTTCGGTGGATTTTTTGGAAGGTATTTCTCAGGATCCTCTATGAAGTTATTTAATTCTTCTTTTATCAGATCGACCCCACATATATCTGATGAAAATGGACCATATTTGATCCTACAGTAATTGCA
>JACGUK010000082.1 GCA_024256265.1 archaeon | reverse complement strand
TAAGTTATGCCAAGAATAAGTCATATCTGTATCAGCGATCATTACACATACCTTCTTAGCATTATTTTGAATTTCAGCCTGAATTTTCATCGCTTCTTCATAAGGGTCTTCAAGAGGCAAGCAGGCATAGGCAAGAGGAATATTGCTCACATCTATTCCTCCTTCTGATCCATGCCTTAAGGCTTGTAAAAATCCAGCATGGATCAATGCTAATTGCTTGTGATTTGCACCTTCCTTTACAGGATAATTTCTTAAGCGATAAACATTCTTAATCCTCAAATGGCATAATCTGGCTAGTATGTATCCCCATACGTATCTCATCCAAAAATTAGCTATGAATTTGGCAAGTAAACTCGGTCGAATCTTGCTCTCATCGATTAACCTTCCTTTTGCTATCGATAAGGCTTTCTCAGATAGTACCATTATATCTCCATCTTCAACTTTATTCATGATAGAGCTTTTTATGATGCTTATGTAATCATCGCCAGGTCTCCAATACTTCGTTTTAATCGGAATAATTTCTCCTATTAACAAATCTAAGCCCTCCAACCCTATGAGAGCAGGGGATTAAGCTCTCATCACCCTTTTTTATTTTTTTAATATTTCGTTCAAGAAAAGAGTGATTGCTGTGACGAAAGCGAACACCTTCGATATTGCATTAAGAGTGAACGAGAGTGGATCAGATGGGGGTGAGAAACCAAAATAAGCCCAACAGGCGAAGACAACGAACATCGCAGCCAATGAGAACATAGTCAGCTTTGTAATACGAACCAGCGGCGACAACAGGAGGAGGGAAATCGTGCACACCTCCACCAGAAACTTAGGAGATAACAAGAGGAGCGATAAGACCAGGGGAATATTGACTCTTCCACTGACGATTAAGTCGAAAGGAAGCTCGAAAATCATTGGAGCCGCAATTGTGCCAACGAAGGCGCTTCCCAACGCCAACTTTATCCCATACCTTCGAGATCCATACCCGATAATAAAGAAGCAACACACGGCTGCAAGTATTGTTATAGGATTCATTGGACCTGGGGGCAGTAAGTTCCCCGTTCGAGGCGAAGACACGGGAATAGGAGAGATCAGTGGAGTCAATAAGGTAATAATAGAAAGGCTCCAGACTATTATCATTAACACACCAGCGGCTGTTCCAGGCCTTCCTGGTTTCAATCCATTGACTAATCTGCATCTGCCAAGATATATGAATAGAATTGTAATAGATAGGAGTGTAATGGCTAATAATGTGGCACTCGGTTGCGGGTAAGGATTCCAATCCAATTGTTGAAACTCCATCATTCACAGAATCCCGTTATATAAAGGTGTATATAACCCAAGAAACTGGCGCTTTGATCGGCAAGAAGCACCTCAAAAGGTAGTCTCTGCGGAAGAAGCAGAGCAGTTGATAAATAAAGGCTGGCTCTTTATAGGAGTCCTACCAAATAGTAAAGTGATCGTGAAAAGAAGTTAATAGGAGAAAAGTTTCCGATTAATTTGTTCTAATTGGTATTGCTATGCGCCTCATAATACAAGACTCTCAATCAGTAAGGGTTTATCTTCGTGTAAATATCACTCTTGTCATCTAAAATGCTCTTAATCCTATTAGGATGCTTCCCATTTACTACATAGCATATAAGTTGCTTTTCGATAAGGATTCTTGGTAAAAATTCATCTATGCAACCAAATTTCTCCTTTAATAGCTTACTTGCAGAAATCCTTTTGAACATCTTTGCATCATTTCTCTTAGGGTCTTCTGTGAAGATTCCGTCAACATCCTTTGCTAAAATCAAATTTTCAGCCTTTAATGATGAGGCTATGAAGGCTGATATGGAGTCAGAAGTAACTTTCCATGAATGCTCAAGAGGGTCTAAAGAAAAAATGATCTTTGATGGGAGAATAATAGACAAAATTCCTCTCTTAGAGGCATTTAAAGCATCCTTTAGGCTATATGTTAAAATGGCTTCTTTCATTATGTCTTTTAAAAGCAATCCATACTGATCCATTGCTAGTATAGCCATTTCATGAGCAATTTCATCAGATAGATTGAATTTGTTATACAAATATCTCACAGTATCTGCAAATTTTCCTCCACCAGGCACGATTATTAACCCATAATTTTTAGAAATGATGATTAGTTCTCTGCATAAATGTACTAAACTTTTTGGTTCTTCGGCCAAGCTACCTCCTATCTTTATTACAGTGACCATTCCGTCTCCCTTACTCCTTTCTCATATGCTACCATCAATGCTACTGCTAAAGAAGGGGTTGCAATAGATGCATCCCTACCTATGATCTGTGCTAAGTCAATAATGCTCTCAAATCTTAATTTTTCTGCAGATTTTCTCCCTAAAAAGTTTCTTCCTATCCCGGTCAAAACGAGGGATAATTTATCCTTGATGGAGGGTCTCATCGAACTATATACTTGTATTAGCCCATCTGATATTTTGTCCAATTGTTTCCTATAAACATAATTAGCTATAGAGACTATCTCATCCTCTTTTAGCATATCTGTATCTGCGCAAACTACTCTTGCAAGCCTAGACAAAGCCTCTTTCCTTGTCTTTCCCCTCTTATCTGCAGTCTCACTTGTATACTCATCTTGGCTTATATTACCAAGGATCAGATGCATATCACTAGATAGAGCAAAGAACTCTGATGATACTCTTGTCATAATCCCCTTGACTGGAACTGCTTCAACAACGGTGGCAACATTCGTTCTTAAGGCTCCAGTATAGATAAGCTCACCATTAGCTAGTCTCTCTAAATCGGTTTTCCCCCTCGCCATCATCCTTCCCTTGATTATAGGAATTATATCTGTAGTAGTGCTACCAACATCTAAAAGAATGCAGTCTTTTACCCATTTAGAGACCATCCAAGCTGTACCAGCCCAGTTAGCACCAGCTACTTTTAGATGATTTTCTCTTGCTTCTTCAACAGTCTTTAATCGAGCATTAACATCAAGCACAAATATCTGCCCCTTAGGAAAGACTTCATTAATGCAATCTAATACATGGTTTACTCCTTCTTTCTTTGTTCCATAAACATCAGAAAGCTCGGCAGTCATGGTCAAGCCTATAGCGTCAATAAAAGAATCTTCAGCCATCTCTTTTTTTAACTTGTTCAAAATGGCAGGGAGGCTCTCCTTCCCTTCAACCCATATTGGAAAATAATGTGTAATCGTCTTAATTCTGAAAGCTTTTTCATCCTTAATCTCTATTAGAGTTGCTTTGATATTAGCTCCACCTATATCCCAGCCTATGATCTTCATTTACCTCACCTTGATTCAACTATGCTTCGAAGTTTTTGCCTTGCCTTTTTAAGCAGGGCTTTAGCTTCCTCAAGATTTCTTCCTTTTGTGGCTAGAAATGCAAAGTTCTGATTATTTAAAGGGAAAGGAGGTGTTACAACTTCCTGCATTGAATAAGTCTCTTCGAGCAAATCTTTGCTTAAGGCTGGTAGAGCCTCTTTTAAGAATATAGAATAGCCAGAAGGATTGAAATTTTCTGGCAATTCATCATCAAGAGAAGCTTTAACCATAGCTTTAGCCAAGTTCAAATTCGATACTCTTTTCAAACCTATATAAGATACAGTTAATCGAGGATTGATCTCAATTATTACAGGTCCACTCTTTGATAGGACCAAATCTACCCCAACATAGCCTCTCAATCCTCTAAAAAGTTCTATAGCCCTTTTGGCGATATGAAAAGCCTTCTCTTTTAATTCATGATCAAAAGGCACTATACCGCCAAAGTAGCTTGATGTCTTGTCAGGCGTGTTAAGGGTAATCATCTGCAAGTTCAAAGTAAGAGGCATTGCTTTTTTGCCATTCGAGATCAGGCTTACGCTTGCATGTATACCTTTTATGAAATCCTGTATTAGATATGTATTAGTCCTTGCCTCTTCTTTTACCTTGCTTATCGCTAATGGCAATTGTGAAAACTTTCTCACGACGCTTAACCCGTAGCATCCTACACCCTCTGAAGGCTTAATGATTATAGGGAAACCTATGTTTTCAACTATTTCTTGAGCTTTTTCAATGCCTTCCTCGATTGTGACCTTGTTAGTTTCTGGAACAGGTAAACCATTTTTCTTTAATTTTTCATTGAGCTTAAGTTTGTTACATACAGCGCTTATTGAACCGATGGTACAATTTAGAGATTCAATACCTGATTCCTCACT
>JACGUK010000081.1 GCA_024256265.1 archaeon | reverse complement strand
AGTGCATGCTTCCCCCAGAATGCAAGGTCTCTTACCTCTATACCTTGGAAGATGGATAATTGTGTAGGATTGCCGCTAGCCGCCAATCGCTCTACTCTGTTAAGGTCGATGCCTAGTTCTCTGATCAACTTGTTTACAGCATCTATCACTATGGAGTGGGCTGTCTCTATGCTAGTTTCCACTGCAAAGTGTAAGTGATCCATAATATTCGCTCCAGGTAATGGATGCCTCAAAGTTATCGCTGTAGAGATTAGCTTCCCAGAGTTTAGATCTATCCCCTGCGCCCTTAAGCCACTAGTCCCGATGTCTAACGCTATACCATATCTTTCTTCGCTCATATCAGACACCTTTTATGTAAATCATGGTAGAACATCATAAACTAAGTATTATTGAGTATTTTTAATTATATAATTTTTACTTTTGCAACCAATTCTTGGAAGTGCTTACCAATTGTTAAGATAGGTAAGAACTTTATATTTTGGTCTATCGAAACAAATATGGTGTAATTAAGATGGGCAATCTTGCTAGCAGAAAAGCAGTGATAGACAAAGTTATTTCTATTCTTAAAAATGTCAAGGGCTTTCTTGAAATTTGTGAGTTAGATAAAGAAGATTGTAAAGCAATTTTAGAGATTGAGATGGAAGCAGAGAAATACGTCCTTGGAGGACTTGGTAGAGGCTTTAATGCAGGAATGAGGGAAGTCGTAAAGAGGGAAGTCGTTCTTGCCGTTCTACATGACAAGACTTGTGTCTGGCCTCCTGAGAAGGTTCAGATTATTTGCACAGGAGAACTTATCGGGGAGGAGATCAGGACTGAGGAGGAATTGCAAGAGTTCAAGAAAAGGAAGGATGTAGTCCTTATTGGTGATACATTTGTAATCTACAAAGATAAAGTGTCTGAAACGTTCTCACGACTATCTTATTTTCTGTTCCCTCCTCTATCTGTTCCTGAACTTAAGGATGTTGGTGAGATTTACGGTGTTGTTGCAACCATGCCTTCTCCGCCCGTTGATACTTATGTAAAGAAGAAAATGAGAAAACTAGGAATAGACGTTAGCCGCATAGATTTTGGCACGGAAATAATTGGTTTCAATATCTGTCGTTGATGAAGTCTTCTTCGTTAATGGTATGTTGGCTTTATCAAATCCAAAGCTTGCTATTAAGAAGGATGTTAACAGATATTATTTCAGGCATTTATGTGCTTTTTGATGAGTTCTTCTAGATCCTCTTCTCTTGCTGAGCTTGTTACTCTATCTACTGGCTTTCCCTCTACAAAAACTACATAAGAAGGTATAGAAAAAACTTGATAACGTGCCGCTATATCCCTATTCTTAACACTCTCAAGTACATTCAATCTACCAAAGATCATCTTTTTGCCATATTTATTTGCCAATTTTTCGAATACTGGTAGCATGAATCTGCATGAGAAGCATGAACTAGCCCAGAAGTCTACGATTACAGGCTTCTCTGAGTTTATAATCTTATCGAAGTTCTCTAGTGTAAGTATTAGATGCTTGTGCTCGGTTTCTAATTCTTCACTCACAACAAATATAATGTTTACATTTTATTTAAAGTTACCTAGCGGACACTTAAAGAATGACATAATGTTGATTTGTTGATATCTTCGAAAGTTAATATTTTGGTAATATTATCTAATTTAACATGGAGATAGGCAAAGCGCTCGAAAAGGTGGAAAAAGTCCTTAGGGACATCAAAGGAACTTTGGATGTTAAGCGACTGTCATCCGAAAATCGAGCCATGATTCTTGAGCTAGAAGAAACGTTTGAGGAGGAGGAATCGAACGAATTCAGACGCTTTTACAACGAAGGGATTAGAGAGGTTCTTGAGAGGCAAGAGGTCATAGCTCTAGTCCATACTCCTGAATTTCGCCACCCGCCAGCGCCTTTCGTAAAATGGAAGCTAGGAGGCGTTGATGTTGGAGAGGAGGTCTGGGATGCCAAATTAATTGAAGAATTGAAAGAAAACAAGAACGTCTTGTTTATAGGCAAAACCTTCATCATACACAGGGACAAGCTTAAGAATTCACCACTTAGAGATTTTATAGTCCTCTTCCCTCCCTTACCCTTTCCAGAGCTTGAAGGTTTGAATGAAATAAAGGATATAACTTCTGCTTCACCATCATGCCCCACAGACATCTACATCAAACAAGTTATGGGATTGGACTTTAATCTAGGCTTGGTAATAATCGGTTTCGATCTTGCTGATTCTTTGTAAAGTTTCCTTAAACTCATATTATGTTTTTAAGGGTTCTTTCCATAAAGTTTGCTTTTAGAAGATAAAAGTGATAGAGCAAGGGGTAAAAGGGAGTGGATTAGCGATTAAAAGAGTAATCGTGTTTAATGAGTCTATTAGAGAAACCAGGGAATGAGCACTAAGTTTCGAATCAGGCGACTAACTCGGTTAAGTCATCGATTTTTGCTTATAAAAGGCTTAATTAATACATAAAATGTGCGTTAAAGGTTAGGTGTAAATTGAAGAGACTTGCCATAATGGATGCAGAACGTTGTGTAGGTTGCCAGCTCTGTATGTTCGCATGCTCAAGGAGGCTTGGCTTTGCTGGTCTTGACAAAGCAGCCCTTCATGTTAAGAGTATAGGAGGATTTGAGAGAGGCTTCACAGTCGTTGTTTGTAGAGCATGCATAGATGCACCTTGCCTTAGGGCTTGCCCCGTCGATGCCTTAAGGGCTAGAGCTGGAGGAGGGGTCTTACTTGATTTATCAAAGTGTATAGGATGCAGATTCTGTGAAAGGGCTTGTGATATAGGGGCTGTATTCTGGGATGATAGCACGAATAAGCCTGTAATCTGTGTACATTGTGGTTACTGTGTTAGCTATTGTAACTTTAGAGTTCTAGGTATGGAGATGGAAGACTGATGAATCAGAGCAATGTTTTATACATAGACCTTGAAAGGAAGGGCTTTTACGTAAAGAATAGGTCCGAGCTCTTCAATGAATGGCTTGGAGGGGTTGGTGCAGCTCTTCAGCTTTATAAGGAAGAGGCGGTTAAAGGTGTTGATCCTTTCGATCCTGGCAATGCTATTGTATTCGCTATAGGGCCTTTAACAGCTCTTTACCCTTTAGCATCTAAAGTTGTGGCTGTTTTTAAGAGTCCATTGACAGGGAATTATGGTGAGAGCCATGCAGGCGGGAGGAGTGCTACAGCAATTAAGTCTGCTGGTTATGAAGCTATAGTGATCAAAGGAGTTAGCGATAGACCCATATACTTGGTAATAAGTGAGAAGGGAGTTCAATTTAGAGATGCGGCCACGCTCTGGGGGATGGGGAGCACTTACACTGTCGGTAGAGTTCTGAGGGAGGCTTTGCCTGGTGCCGGTGTAAGGACTATAATGAGGATTGGTAGGGCTGGTGAGAAGTTCGTTAGGTATGCTTGTGTTGTAACAGAGACCTATAGACATTTCGGTAGAATGGGCTTAGGAGCTGTCTTTGGATCTAAGAAGCTTAAGGCTTTGATTGTTCATGGTAAGTCGGGTATTCGCCTTCCTAAAATAAAGTTTTATAGAGATGCCTATGATGAGATATATGAACTTGCTGTAAAGTCTGATTCTATGAAAAAGTATCACGAATTGGGTACACCTATGAACGTATTACCCTTGAACTCTTTAGGAGCCTTGCCCACAAGAAACCTCTCAGAAGCTAAGTTTGAGGGGGCTGAGAGTATTAGTGGTGAAGATTTGGCTGCTAAAAAGCTTGGTAGGAGAGTAGCATGTAGCCATTGTCCAGTGGCTTGCATACATTTGGCAACTATCAGAGAGCCGTATCCTGATGAGCCTTACTTCTACAAGACTACTTTTGTATCTTATGATTATGAACCTATGTACTCTATGGGAAGTATGCTTGGCATCTTTGACGTTGACGGTCTCTTAAAGCTGATAGATGAAGTAGAGAGAGGAGGTCTGGATGCCATGAGCACTGGTGTGGCTCTGGCTTGGGCTACTGAAGCTTACAAAAAGGGGTTTGTTAAATCGAATGATGTGTTAGTGGATATTGATTGGGGGAAGGTAGATGCTTACAGAGTTGCCGTTAATTTTATTGTAAATCAGCCCAACGATTTCTATAAAGCCTTAGCCATGGGCGTTGATTATGCATCTAAAATTTATGGTGGCAGAGAATTCGCTCTATCCTTTGGTGGCAATGAGATGCCTGGCTATCATACAGGTCCAGCAACTCATATAGGCTATCTAATAGGCTCTCGCCATAGCCATCTTGATGG
>JACGUK010000080.1 GCA_024256265.1 archaeon | reverse complement strand
TTCAAGGGCTACATCTCCTACATAATCCTTCAAAGATGGAATATCCCTAGCTATCTTTGCTATCCTTAAAACTCTGTCAGAATTTGCAGGACCAGTACCAGAGCCTGTAGTACCTATCCTCTCCTTCAAATAGCCTCCTCTATCACGCTCTATGTGACTGTCTTCTATTATGCTACATTGTGAATCAATTAAAACTCTTGATTCAACATTAAAGGTCTTTATCTCATCTAACAATACTTTAGGGTTTATCAATACTCCAGAACCTATCATCAATTTTGTTTGCTTGTTTAGAATTGCGCTTGGAAGCATCCTAAGCTTATAAGATTTTCCTTCATACACTACTGTGTGACCAGCATTTGGACCTACTCCGCCCCTAACTGTTGCAGAAGGATTATCCTTCATTGCCATGTAAGAGATTATCTTGCCCTTTCCCTCATCTCCGAAGAAACCACCAACTACCACTGTGACAGGCATCTCTATCGCCATTGCTTTTGATTAGCTAGTAATTAAAGGTACAATAGAAAGTTAAATATGTTTAAGTTAGCAAAGTTAAAATGTTATGGGATGATTTTTTGAAGCTTCTACTCGATGAGATGTACTCAGGTCTGAAAGAGTATTTTGAGACTCTAGGATGGGATGTGCTTACTGTTCAAGATGCAGGGTTGCAAGGAGCAAAAGACAAGGATATCGTAGAGTATGCAAAGAATAACAACTTGCTGCTCGTGACTCAAGATCAGAGATCGGCAGATCTGGCAGATCTCAAAGGAGTGAAATATGTGCTGATCTCCAATGCTATGATTGCAAAAATAGCCGATGTCAAAATAAGAGAGAAATACCCAAAAATTAAAGAGAAATGACGTCAAAAAACAGGGATATGTAAACGAGGAAATTAATGAGAATATATATTAATGGACTTCTCTTGATGCTCAGATATGCTAAAGATAGAGTTAGGAGATTTGAAGGAGAAGAGTGAAGACCTGGCAAAGTTCTTAGAGGAAAAGCTCAAACTCAAGCCTTCTGTAGAAGCTAGTTCATTGGTTTTGGATGATACAGAATCAAAGGTTAAGCTGAAGAAGAGCCTTTTAAAGACCTATCTTAAGAGGTATCTCCACATGAACGATTTGAGGAAAAGCTACAGAGTATTGGTCAAAGAAGATGAGTTAAGGCTTGTTGCATTAAAAGTTAAAGAGGAGAGCTAAAGATTACCTCTTTCAAGATGAGATAATGCTAATTTCAATGCATCTCTAGCCAATCTTGCATCCATTAAAGCTTCATGAAAGTCGGAACTAAGGTTACTAAGAGCATTGACCAAGCTGTCTGATGCTTTAACGAGCAATCCTCCAATATCAAGAGGGTCTTCTTCTAAAGATTCTTGCCTTTGACTGAATTCATCACCAAGATCAAGTTTAAGAAGAATTATGGCATGCTCTACTTTGCTATATGCTTTCCATACTATATCAGATATGTTCATTGGATCAATACCTTGTGAGAATATCATAATAGCTTCATCACTTATCCTCATAGCATCACTCATCAAAGCCCTTGCTTTATCAACCCTCCCACTTTTCAAATGAACCAACCTTTATTGCATTTAATAATTCATTAATTGAATCGAATTCTTTTAAGCCTATCATTTTTATGACTACAGCCAAAGTAAAAGTCTTCTTATTAACTCTTATCAAAAGATAGCCTCTCTTATCAGAAAGCTCTCTTGCTTTGATAGGGAATCTTATCCCTTTAAGAATTATTCTTAACCTATCCTCTAAACTCTTCCCATCAAGAAATGGTACAAAACCATCTTTTACCAATCTTTTGAACCTTATAGCATCTTCACGCATAGGTATATTGTTGAACATAACAAAACTCTCTCTGCAACCAATCTTCTTAACCTCTTCTAGAAGCTTGATAAGTTCTCCATCATTGTATTGATATCTATAATCAAGCCTTTTGCCTAAACCATGCAAACGATAGTAACCTATGTCGCTCTTTAGAAAAGGCTTCTTTATTAGGGGGTCTACAACATGTATGGCTTCTATCTCTTTTAATGATTTCTTTAGCATTTCTGGATCATCATCCCATGATCTATGCCTAACCTCTATGGCTATAGCAAAGGGTCTTTCAACATTTTTGAAGAATTCTATGATATTTTTAGAATTTTCTTCATTACATGTAAATGAGGGTGGGAGTTGGATGACACAAGCCTTAGCATTTAACGCTTTACAAATTTTGACAATATTAGCCCAGCATTCAAAGTTCTGCTCATTAGGCTTTAGATGACCATAGTTCTCAATTTTTTCTATAGGCTTTTGACTGCCAGCCTTTCTCCAAGTAGGGCTACTTATTGGATGAGTTATTCCCTGAAAGACTTTCATAGTGAATATGAAATCTCTTTTAACTTGCTGACGCCAATTCTCTGCTGTCTTTACTGATGGTAATCTGTAGAAAGTTGACTGAATCTCTATTACCTCAAAATTATCGGAATAATCTTTAAGGCTTAAACCAGCGTTACCACAGCATCCTGCAATTATTTCCAATTTTAGCCCTCCAAATCCCGTTCTAAACTATTTAGTAAATGTATTTAATATAGGGAGTTTTTAAAATGATTATGTCTGCCAAGATAGGTCTAAGAAGGATAAAGCCTCCTTGCTTTATCGAGCTTTCAGATTTGAAGGATTTGGCAAGGTTGACTTGCGCCTTTGAGAAGATGCCCATACCTATCTTCTCTTTTGAGCATAATAATGATAGCTATCTTGCTACTCAGATGGATATATTCATGAGTAGACCAATATTCTATTACGTTAAAGCCAAAGAGGAAAAACATTTTCTCGGTTATAAGAACTCTGGAGGTATAGAGGAGGTTCTCTTATCAGATTCTCCTATCTTTCCCGCTTATATCTATGCCCTAATAATACATTTGAAGAAGCTTCCAAAACTATTTCAGAAAGGATTAGAGCCTATCAAAGGCAAAATGGATAAATTTCTCTCAATTCAGTTGAAGGATATTGTTAGCTTAGCAAAGGTAAGTTCTTATAAAGTTCTATTTGAAGAGCCACCATCACCATTATTTTCCTTCAAATCTAATGGCAAGAATATCATGGGCGTTATCACTCATATAGATGAAATAGATGAAAACTCCATCTTCTTCTACACAATAGTGGATGAATTACCCGTTCATAACTTCCTCAAGTACTCTGCCCTAAAAGTTGGAGAAGTTGGCTTCACGAATAGGGTTGATGAGCATGGAAACATTTACATTAAGATAATAAAGCTTGCAAAGGACCATCCTTTGGTAGAATTGGAAATATGAAAAAAAGCTTTGCAGATAGGATTATAATTTTATCTAAAGAGCATTCTAGCAGAGTAGTCTTAGCCCTTGATGTAATTGCCAACAAAAGGTCTCAGTTAATAGAGAGAGCCTTATCATTATTAGATAAATTATCATTACATATTGCTGCAGTGAAGCTAAACTATCATCTTCTTTTACCTTTGAACCTTTTCACAGATGTCAAAAGGATAGTTGACCATGCTCATAAGTATGGATTACAAGTTATAGCTGACTTGAAGCTTAACGATATAGCATCAACAAATTTAGCAGCCAGCGATTATCTATGGAGAGCAGGCTTTGATGCTATTATAGCAAATCCATTCATTGGTTATGAGGAAGGACTTGAGCCAGTAATAAAGAGAGCCCATGAGATGAATAAAGGAATAATCCTATTGGCATACATGAGCCATAAAGGCTCAAAGGAAGGTTATGGACTTACAGTTATAGATAAAAATCTAAGGCAAGAGAAGATTTATGAATTATTCGTCAAAAGAGCAATTGAGTGGAATGCAGATGGGATAGTTGTAGGAGCTACAGATTTAGATATACTATCATCTATAGCATCAAGAGCAAAAGGTAAGTTATTGATATTCTCTCCTGGAATTGGAGCTCAAGGTGGAGATGCGACGAAAGCAGTTAAGGCGGGAGCTGATTTCATAATAATTGGAAGAGCGATAATAGAATCAAAAGATTCTTTGTCAAATTTAGTTGAGATAAATAAGGCAACTTATTCATAATTAGAATTTACAGGGTTAAACCTTGATTTGGGCCAGAGCAGGTGATCCAGTGCTTTGGGATCAATGATTATACAAAAGCATCTTAGCCAGAAAGTTTATTAGTTTTGTTAATTATTAACAAACCGTGAACGACACAGCGCGTCACGTAAGCATCACAGAAGAACACTTAAAAGGTGCTCAAGAGGAGTTA
>JACGUK010000019.1 GCA_024256265.1 archaeon | reverse complement strand
GGTCTTAAAATCATCGTTCTTCTCCAACGCTTCAAGAACAGCCGTTGGACCCAACAACTTCGTCTCAGCTTCTAAAGGTACTTTATAGAAAGTCATCTTCCCAAAACTTTCATAATCGTTCTGCACAACCATGTAGCCTGCCAAGTTTCTTCCTAAAGCTCCACGAAGTTCCAATGATAATAGTCCAACAAATTCAAGCTCTTCAAAGCCAGGCGGCTTTGCGAATATGTAGTAAGTGTCTAGCCCTTCAGGCACTTCAAAAAACTCTTTTGCAACGATAAAAGTAGAGGGATCTGTCACATGAAAGTAGTTATACATGCTTACACGCCACTCGAAAAGCTCCTCAGGGTATCTAAGCTGATTTCTCAGCCATTCTGGCACCTCGGTGGTAACGTAATCGCTGTAGGCTACCTTGAAAAGCTCGCTGAAGTAATCATCTCCAGTTATGAGGAGCTGAATCCTTCCACTATAGATATCTATCAGCGAGTAACCCACAAGCCTCATGATAGGATTATTACCACTCCAAGGAACATTTTGTGTACTAAGGCGAACGATCAGAGGCATGAGCCAGTAAGTATTCTCCCCATCCATTACTGGAAGCATATCCACAAATTCTCCATCAAATTCATACTCAAAGTACGGGAAGAGTAGTTTCATTCTATCATAGACATCCCTATAGCGCATTATATGCATAGCACTATCACGGTAAGCCCAGAAAAAGTTCAAATCAAAGAACCAACTCAAAGGTGGCGAGACTTCTACTCCTCCGCCTCCTGTATAGAAGGCTTCACCAAGCTCATCGCTACGCTCTCGACCAATGGGATACGCAACCCATGCTTCTTCCAAAAGCCCCCCTTCACCGTAGTATATCTTTCTCTGTTCAAAGAACTGGGCTGTATCTATTATTTTACCCTCGTGAGCATCTAGAATAAGGAAACCTGATGGTACATGGGTATAGTATAGATGCGTGGCATACCAACGATCTTCTGAAAGGACTGATGTAGGCAGGACTGGTGCCATAGAAGCGCTCCAATAGAGGGTATTGTTAAATCGAAGAATATCTGAATCCTCAAAATCGATATAAGGAATCAACCCGATTTCAGGTTTGAGTTTAGCAAAGGCTGCATCCCAGTCCCATAAGCGTATGTTGTTCAGAAGGTCACTATGCGCACTAGAGTAAGTGTCTATCTGATCAAGAGAGATGACCGTAATGCTGAAGTTATAGGATGACTCCGTTACTCCATCGAGCTCAGCCAGATACCTGTTCACGGCTATCTGTTGGGTAGTATAGGGTCCCCGCCACTCCACTTTCCTAGCATCTGCAATGCTATGATTGACAGCTACTATCGACCCTGTAATTAGGACTATTATGGCAATCGCTGCAACTCGAAGGAAGACACGGCGGCGTGTGAGAAGGCTTAAGCCCTTACCTTTGAAACGGTCCAATAGAGCGAAGATGGTAAAAAGGATGCCAGCAGCTGCCAATCCAGCGATTATATATCCTGTGTTGTAATCGATAAAAGAAGGGAAGAAAGAATTGATGAGTATCCAAAAGATTGCTAAGGCTGCTAAAGCCTCTAAGAGTGTAATGAATCGGATAATCTCTGCTCTATCCACGTATATTTCTCTTCTAATAAGCCAAGAAAAAAGCTGAGATAAAAGCCTATGATAAAAAGCCAGGTGAGTTATGCCAACTAGAATTAATAGGCGTATTCCTAAAGCTCCTAAAATCGGTGTGATGATAAGGGTCAACGATGGAATGAGAGGTATAACATTCGCTTCAGCATAACTCATATCGAAGGGTGGAGTGATGAAGGGCAGACTAAAAATTCTCCAAATCTGGTTTAGACCTGGATCCCAGCCTTGCATCATGGCGTATAAACTCATGCCGAAGGTTAGGTTCATAAAGAATATCATCCCTACTAGAACTTTTGTGGCTTGCCACAAAACAAAATTGACAGGCGTGAGTTTGAAAGATTTGAAGTCCACATAACTAGATGGTATAGCCTCTGGTACTCCTCTTTCACGTACAAACCTTAAACCAAGCCGAATAAGCCACCAAGTCAGCGACCTTCTATTCTTAAAGTCAAGTCTTACAAGGGCTATGGTTGCTAGAACAAGACCCCCTAAAACTTCAAAGTAGAGCGGGCGAATGAATAGGTCTCCGAACTCTATCACGTTCAGCCAGAACCAAATGAATTGCCCTCCAATCACCCATATAACGAATAAAAAAACTATCCCTATAAGTAACAACCGTATCCAACGTGAGTAACGCCTTGGAGCCTCTTCAGATGAATCATAATCCCTGAAGTAATCAGAACCCATCAAGAATCTAAACATATAATCTGATTTAGAATTAAATAAACATATCCTTAGGTGGTTTTCAGGTCCTGAAATAAAAAATTAACACTTCCAAATATTTATCTGAAACTTGTTTTCACTTATTCTTAAAAATTTTTCCTTAAATTCACTTTCTCTAACATCTACCATGATAATAAGTGTATTGATTCTGATCAGGGTTAAAGGATCCTGAAAGCCTAGCTTCCATCAAATTAAAGAACAAAAGCTATTATAAACGATCTAACAAAATTGATAGGAGGGTTTGAGGGCCCGTAGCTCAGCCAGGTAGAGCACCGGTAAGGCCGGTAAGGGGTAACCGATAAAGTTAATGAGATGAGGAGCAAAATTGCCTCTTGGTGAAGCTTTTATCCTGGTGAAAGAAACCCGGGGGTCCCGGGTCCGAATCCCGGCGGGCCCGCTCCTAATTAAGTGCGAATCCTTTATATACGAGCGATGATCTTCTACTCCTGGGGGACTATGCCTAGGGCTGAAAGCAAATATGGGCCTATAATAAAAGACCTTGATGTTAAGCGCTGGCTTAAGAACCTAGCCAGAGGCAGTCCTGTAACCGCTGAAGTTGCCGTTAGAAGGATCTCTAGGGCTTGTGAACTTTTGTCAAAGAATCCTAAAGAAATGGTCGATGAGGCTAAAAACAACTTAAGGGAATTTCAAGACTTTTTGGAGGACATGGTTGCAAGGCTTGAGGCTGAGAGGAAATCTCCAGGATACATTCAAGGAATTTTAAAGGTAGTTAAATCATGGCTTAAATACAATGATGTAACTTTAACGCGAAAGATAAAGGTAAGCAACTCAACAGCCACGCCTACCATAGAGAACGAGCAGGTTCCGTCGCAAGAAGAATTGGCAAGAATCTTCAGGGTTTCTCCGCCAAGAATAAGGGTTGCTGAAGCCTTGATGGCTTTTGCGGACTTGAGACCTGAAAGCATAGGAAACTATGACGGAAGCGATGGGCTTAGGCTTAAGGACTTGCCAGAACTAAAAATAGAAAATGGTCAGGTAGTTTTTGAGAAAGTTCCTACAATGATAACAGTGAGATCAACGCTCAGCAAAGCTAGGCACAAGTACTTTACATTTCTATCGAGCGAGGGTTGCACCTATCTGAAAGAATACTTGGAGGAGAGGATAAGGTTCGGTGAAGATTTAAGGCCAGAAAGTCCTCTGATAGCTCATGAGAGAAAGGAAGCTTCTGTAAAACCCTTCTTGATGACAAAGAAGATAACTCACTTCATAAGGCAATGTATGCGCAAAGCTGGAGTGTACAAGAGGCCATATGTTTTAAGAGCATATGCTGAAACGCAGTTAATAATAGCTGAATCAAAAGGGAAGATCAGCCATCCATACTTACAGTTCATTGCTGGCCATAAAGGCGATATAGAAGCAAGGTATAGCACGAACAAAGGTGTTTTGCCACCAGACATGATAGAGGATATTAGGAAATCCTACAAGGAATGCGAGCCTTTCTTAAGTACAACAGCTCAACCTTTGGAGCAATCAAGTGTCATCAAAGAGGCCAAGATAGAGGCTTTGAAGAGCATAGCAAAAAGCTTACTTGGAATAGAGTTGCTTGAGGTGAAGGTGGCTAAGGAAAAGGAGATTGGAAGAGAGTTAAGCAAGGATGAGGAACTTGAGCTTTTCGAAAGTGAGCTTAAAAAACTAAGAGAAGGTAAGCATAATCCTCAGAGGATAGTGCACGAAAAAGAACTTGAACGTCATCTAGCAGAGGGATGGCAGTTTGTTAGTGTACTGCCATCTCAAAAAATACTGATCAAGAAGTAAAATCATTAATTTACTTAGATTCCTCTACATATAAAGAGGGCTACAGTCGGTATATGTCGGACATAAGTCTGGCAAGGCTGCCCCCTAGACTGCCGACACACGCCCACTCTAATGCGGGGGAGACTTATTTAGGGTAAACTTTGTTTCTTTGAATTCCTTAGAAGATGACTGCTTTTCCTATATTATTGAACAAGGAGAGTTAGAAGAATATCTAGCTGATGGTTGGCATTTTGTAAGCGTGTTAACGTCACAGAGGATACCGATCAGAAAATCGCAACGTATAGAGCACAATTATGAATAGTTGCTGGCAAAACCACGAGTGAATAGACATCTTAGGAGAATGCTGAGAAAGGCAATATTAAGCAACTAGCATGATTTTTAAGTTTTGCATTTTTGATTTTGCGTAAAGAAATGTTTAAAGGTTACTTACATAGATTGCTATTTCTATGGGCTTAGACGTCACGTACGTATTAGGACTAGGCGACTTCGCGATTAATTGGAAGACTCTACCCACTAAGGAGAAATTATTTCGTCACATATTACTAGATATTATAGGGAGTAGCCAAAAAGAGTCAACGAGTATAGGTGAGTGGCAGTCTAGACTCGAAGTGGCACACAGTATTAAGTTAGAATCTCAAGAAGTCCTGAGGATTGTTACTGACCTAGTTGATTCGGGTCTTGTTAAACCAGACTTTAAATCCAAAGAGAGAGATAGATATACGATCTCTGAGAGAGGTAGAGACGAACTTAAACAAAAAAACATACAGTACGAATCATTGTTAGCAAAGACTAAAGAATGGTTTGAGATTGCTGTCGAAAGGGAGAAAACCGCTTACGATAAAGAGCTTATGTTTACAGTCTTTTTGGACCTTTTATTTAAAGCCGCTACAAGAAGTAGCGAGCTGTTATTGTGTTTACTTGAAAACAAAGATGTGGAAGTGAACATGAGAGTGGAATTAGATATCAATTATTTAATAAAGAGGACAAAGGAAATCTTTTATGACATATCAAGCGAGGAGGTAAATGACTTGGTTGAATCTTTCCAGAGACTGTTCCTGAGTAGCGTGGCCCATGACAAAACTCTGCGCGAAATATTCTTCTTCTTGGCGTATGGAAGTGGACTGCAGTACCTTCTCAGCAGAACCCCTGATCTAGACCTACAGGAATATTTTAGGTTGGTGAGGTCTGATATAAGCCGTGCTATAATATTGCTTGACACTAATGCGATCATAGCCTTATTATGCCATGCTGATCCAAAAAATCTTGAAGTAAATTCTCTCTTTGATCTTATAAGACAAACCGATGAACCGAAGGTCCACCTTGCATATCTTGGGACAACCATTTCAGAACTGGACTCTTTAATGCGTAAGCTATCGGATTACGCTGAAATCATAGAAATGGTTGATCCTCGAGACAGAGAAGAAGTACTCGAAGCCGATAAAAGAGTGTATCTTTTCAAGTCCCCGATACTTGCGTATCTAATTGAAGCAAGATACAGAGATTGGAAACATTATTTATCGCAATTTTGGGAGTCTTGGAGAAGAGCGCAATCATACTATAATATCGTTGACGTCAGACATCTAAGGAAAGATGATAATGAAATATTTGCGGAGGCTATTAATCGATACGAACAGTTTGCTAGTCAGTATAAAAAGTTTAAAGGCATGTGGGAGCTATTTGATAAGACTCCTAAAAATGCTCGCCATGATTTCTTACTGCTTTTTTATACGTTGGGACTTAGGTCTAGACTGGCCAAGGAGTCGCTTGCTGTTAATGCGTGGTGCTTTACCCTAGATCACACATTCTTCCTTATGCAAAAGAAAATTTCAACAGCGCCATTGTGTTTTTTCAGATTTACGGATTTGAACTCATACTTGCATTTACTTAAGATACCTGAAAGCTCAATTAACACAGAGGGAATAATGCAGTTCACACCAGTGGTATATGGTGATGAACGTCTGAGAAAGATGATGATAATGATGCATACAAAACGGAAGGAGCTGGTGAGTGAAGGAAAACCATTTATTAGTAAGGATGAGGCTAAGAATCTTTTGCTCGAGAGAATCAAATTGCATCAGGAGGAGTTAACAGATGAAGACTGAAAATTGGATAGATCTTACGCTTAATGTCTCTGTTGCTTGTGCCATACGAGGACAAGTATTGCCCATGGTTCATCGAATCCAAGAAATGAGGGCCACGACTAGCATCCAAGATTGGATAAGTTTTTCGTTCGGATCAACCACTCATATGGATCTGCCTTGGTCTATGGATTGGGATACGGTCAGCAAATTGGTTGCAGACAACCCTGAACTATTTCCTGAGGATATGGTCAAGAATAAAGATTATTTCAGAAATGTGAAGTCAAAAACTATGAGAGCAAGATCAGATAAGAAATACTTCAAGCCTTTTGAATCTCCGTGTTCTGTATTCAATTGCACAGATAAAATTGACATAATTGGGAAGTATTTAGAAAGCCCTTCCCCTTACTCCCATTTTTCCTTCAATTTGTCACCTAAGATTGATGAATATGAGTTCGAAAACCTACTCCACGAAATAGAGATAACAAAACCTTGGATACAAAACATAGAAAGGCAGAATGGAATAGATTTGAGTGAAAAATTCATTATTTTTAGAACTGGGTGGAGCAATAAGTTCTACTGCGCAAGAACTGATCTAAGCAATCCAATTTTTGAAGGATGGCATGCATATTTAATTCACCCATATCTGTCAGACGATGCAATCTTATATCTTGTCTCGAAAAACGTAAAAGGTGTGGGCGTAGACTCTCCTGGTTTGGAGAATCCGTTGAGTTATGTGAATTCGTTTTCTGATCGTTACCAACCGTATTTAAGACGGCTTGTTGCAACTAGAAAACGCCTCGCACCTCTGCACTTCATATTCTTAGCTCAGGAAAGGCTCCTAATTGAAAATTTGGTCAACCTCGACGTGGAAGAACTCGACAGCAGATTGCCGATAAATGGTACGATCCGTATCTTCCCTTACGAGATGGGTTCTGAATGCGTCTGTCCTGTTAAGATATATTTTGAAATGGAAGGTGCATAGATTGAGTAAAGTATATATACTTGTAAATGCAGAAGAACAAATACAAAACAAAAGAAAACAAGAAAACATAACGAAGATCCACGAAACTTATGAAAAAATGCAAAGTGAGTGCATGGCTGAATACCAAAACTCAGAACTTGAGATGATAAAAAATGAAATTACAAATTGGTCGCGGATGCATCCTGACTATAGAGAGTTATTAGGTAAGGGTAGGGAGGAAAAGCCTGATTGGTTCAGGCATGACCACGTAAGATATTTTAGGGATTTTTATACTGTAGGATGGCCCACATCGTGTTCTGTCCAAGAATTCTTATTATTTGCCAATAATATCTTAAGAAAAACCCCAATCAGTGTGATAATAGAAAGAGATTCAGACGAGGATTATTTGGAAACAACATACACAGGAGTACGAGAAATAGTTGCGAATGGCGATGTTTCTTTTTGTAGACTTTCTTATACTGGTCTTGCCCTTATCTGGCAAAATAAAGACTTTGATATTCCTGAGTGTATGATTGAGATAATTTCAAGAAGGTCATCTAATTATATCGAAAAACTCTACCGCATGACACGCAAGAAATAGAGCTGATGGTTTGATAGGTGGCCATGGTGAGATTAATTAAAGGATTATATTGTCACATGGATATACTGAAAGATAAACTCCCCCAATCTACTGTTAAGAGGGGTGAGGAATATTTACACTGTGTAAAGATCGTAAATTGGAGGGGCTATCGTTTTTGCGCTCAGGTCATCTCAAAAGCATCAAACGAATGCGTAATATTCCAGCGAAACGTCGCTAGCCCAAACTCTACTGTAGAAATTTTCAAATGGACTTCGAAGATTATGGAAATAGATCCGGTCCTAGATGAATACGGGAAACCGGGTTGTGCTGACGATGTAGCTACTATGAGAGTGAATTCTGCTAAGATCGATCTCAGTGAAGGACGAATCAATTCAACGGTTTGGCATAACCTGCCGAATTCCAACCAACTGGATCAAAGTAAAGAAACAGGAATATCTTTTGGAGTTAAGTAGTGAGACGGATAGGGTACTCATAGATGAATAATATTTCGTTCAGTATCATACCATTCTTATTCTCTATTGCTCTTCAGTTAATCTCTCCGCTGAAAAGATTGCCCAAAAAGGAAACATTAAAGGAATTAGCTGGAGAAAATCTTTCTGATGATATATTTGTCTACATGGAGTACTTGGCAGGGACTGACATCACGTTATCTTCGATTTATCTATCAATTGTAGGACTGTTAACAATCGCGCTTGAGACGAACATATTATTGGGGGTGGTCATTGTGTTTCCTCTCCTCATTTGTCTTTACCTTGCAAATTTGGCTTTTGATCGACTGGATCCGTACACTTACTTGAGGAAAACACCTTTTAAAATCAAACGACGTAATAAAGTTCTTGTTTCATATACATGGGATTCAGTAATCATCATAGCTCTTAATATTATTATGATTGTCGGCACATACGTCTCTTCAACTAATCCCTGAGATATTCTCTAACAATTCTTGTTACTTCAGACTCGCCTCCTTTATAGTTCTACACAACCATTGCTTCCAATATGGCAACATCTTCAAGGCCTCTAAGTCAATATCAGGAACTTGGAAATTTGATGCTGGTTTATTCGACTTATTTGTGAGATGGATGGGCAGGGATAAGTTTATACCATTCCTGTAACAAATCATTTCGTCTCTGAAGTTCAGCTAAATGAACTTTCGTCTTTATTGCTTGAGTGTATTCTTGACTTTTCCTATTTTTTAAACTGATAAAAGTTTAGTTAATATTTCTAGAAACATTTCCTTCCTTCGATATGCCTGTTCGTTTATAAGCATGATTAATCTGTTTGCAACTTCTTTATATGGTTCAATTATTTGTGAGATAGCATAATCCAAAAATTCATGCCTCAAAGTATTAATCGCTACTTCTTCATCTTTATCGTAAATAAAAATAACATCGCCTCTAACTTCTCCTGATAACTTTTCATTGTCATTTGGAAGCCATCTTACTTTTAATTCATAACATATTTGCAAAATCCTCTTCAATCTTTCAAGCTCGGCTTCAAGTTTCTTAATTGTTTTACATTCAGAAGAGACTACTGTCATTTATACTCATCCTCTATTGGCTCCTTCTGGTCAGGCCTGTCATCAACAAAGCTTGCATTTAGAGATGCTAACAGTTCCACTGGTTCTATGACAGTTATGCCCCTTAGCACGGCTTGGCTTTCTACCCTTTGCTTTGTATGCCTATCCGCACATACGATGATCCTCTTCTCAAACTGAGCTTGGCTGAGCTTTTCAACATTCGAATCGATGTCACTCTCTCCTGTTTCAACCTCTACAGCTATCTTATTATCTATCACCAGATCTACAGTCTTGCCACCATCCAACCTATGCTCAAATTTGACTTTGCTACCTCTGCTCATGCACAATCTCGCTATGTATTGAATCATGTATCTGTGAACTGGTCCACCTTTCTTCCCCAGTTCCTGACCCTCAACAGATACTAGAGCTTCAGGGTTCCTGCCGAATTTGGAGAACTTGGGCAATCTAATGACCTTGACCAAACCTTTTTCAATGAGCTTGTTCTTGGCATTATTTCCTTGATATTCATCCACACCCAACTCTTTGTAAAGTTGGGTTATAGGTAGCACTTCTTTTACAACTCTATCCATCATAGCCTTCTCCAATTCTGACAAATCCGCTTGAGAATTCGGCCAAATATTTCCCCGATTATTTAGAGGAGGACTAATCTTTTCGCCTTTGGCATAACAAATAGCTTTCTGAGCTTTTTCAACTTCCTCCATGTCTATACTTGCAAAGAAGGGCCTAGGATCATCACCAAGTTTAATTAAAGCCTCACCTATCGAAAGATTCTGAATCCTCATAAGCTCCTGACTTGTTAATCCATATGCTGATCTGAAGAAGTTAAGGTACTTAGGGTGCTCTGTGTGGTGGATTATCACTGTTCCAGCATTAGCTAGTATAGACTCAGCTAGGTCTGCCGTGGCATCTTGGCTCGATATCCAAAGGGAGTAGCCGTACTTTCTGCCTTCCTTTATTATAGCTACAGGCAGGCTGTCCTCTTCTCTGCAGAGCTTCCATGCTTCATCAAGGATTATCGCCAACTTTACCTTCTCTCTTACGCCTTCGACTCTCATCATTGAATCAATATACTGCAATATAGTCCAAGCGATCATGTCCTTCAACGAATTGCTCGTTACTTTGGAGAGGTCTATGCTCACAAATCCTCTCACAATTTGCTCGATGGATACTGTTGAAGGGCCGAATATTCCAAACGGCCCAGAGCTTAGGACCTGAAGCCTGTCTATTACCGACCTTACTGTAATCTGCTTCAATGGTCTAAGACTTTCCACTTCATTCTCCATGATTTGGATAACATCGGCTAGTGTTGGAGGCTGTTTCTTCCAAGTCTTTTGATCGTTAGCTTGGAAGCCCCTTAAATGGTAAGCCTTCATTACGTAATAGGTGAATGCATTCCTCTGATTGATGGTCTTGAAGTCGCAGTTCTTGTGGAATGCATCTACCAGTTGCCTTACACGATCTATAAGCGTTGCATGGCCAAGCTCAAAGGGGTTTATCGTGCTTATTCGCATGTCTACAACTTTGCCACCTCTACTTATGACCCACCTTCCATACTCCCCAGCGTAATCTATGATCAAAACTGGAGTTTCAAATAAATCAAAGAAGCGAGAAGCAAAGGTTTTCAGTGTAGTTGACTTGCCGTAGCCGCTCTTGCCTAAAATCATAACATGAGGGTTAGCGTATTTACTGATATCGAGGCAGACTATTGAGCCGCTAGTTGTCCTGCCTAGATAAACTCCGCTCATCAGCTTTTCTATGGGAGGTTGCTTTGGCTTTGCTAATGGGACAAGGTAAGCTAAATCCCATGTCAGGATTCTGCTAGTTTTGGATGGTTCAACCACTGCCGAGGCACGAAAAAACTCTTGGAGCGCATCGAACATCTTTACGCCTTTTAACTTCTCAGCTCGAATGCCGAGCCCTGACTCAAGGGCTGATATCAGAGTCCTCATGTTCGAATCAAGCTCCTTCTTGATAGCTTCTTCAGTCTTGCCTTCAGCTATTACGTGCGCTAGGTAGCCGACATCTTTTATGCCCTCGCCAGAAAGAAGCCTCTCGCTCAGCCTTCTAAGGTACTTGAGCCTAGCTTCCTTGCTCGGATCAGGAGCTGAGCCTTCAGATGAAAGGAACAGCTGCAAATTCTCTATCTCCTTGTTGACATTCCTCAGCATGGCTTCTGATGAGATAGGCATTATCCTTGGTATGATTTCAAAGGTAAAGGTGAAGGTGCTGAGTATTCGAACGAAATTTCCAACATACCATAGCTTCTTCTCCCTATCGAGATCGTCTATAAAGTAAGGCACATCTGAAATCCTTGCAAAAGCATGCCCCACAAGCTTGCTGTCAATTCCTTCAACCAGAACCCAGTCGTCGAAAGGGATGATCCTCTTGATCTTAAGAGTCTTCAAAAGCTCACTATCCTTCTCAATAGGAACACCTTTAACGAATCCCTTGTACCCTATTACCTTGCGCTCAAGGTAGATTATGCTTACCGAGCCTAATGACACAAGCCAGACTGCAATCGAAGCTGCAACAGATGGGTCAAGGGCAAATCCTTCCTGCCTAGCTGGAAGGACAAAGGCGAATAAAGTCGAAACTAGGGCCAGTATCATTGCAAGAGCGAACATGTACTTCAATTGAAGCAATTTTTCACCTCCTCTTTAGGATCAGCATCAGAAACAGTACAACCAGCACTGGAGAGAGCACTACGAAGAAATTCAAGAGCTCAGCAGGTTCGTTATGAAGCGCAAGGGTCAGGAGTGTAGAAAGAACTGATAGGCTGAAAAATAAGATAAAGACGCTGTGCTTTTTCATCTTGATTCCTCCAAAGTCTTAACTGATTCTCTGCTCTGGGTTACGACGAATTCGGAGAAGATAGGCCCGCTTGCAGATCCGCCAAATGCATTAGCAAGACTTCTGATGATCATGGAAAGTATGAAAAGGTAAACGAATGGGAATATTACCAAAGCTATTACCATGGCTCCAAGCAGGTCTGCAACAGAAGTGGCCAGCAAGGGAATCAGCTGAAGCAGGGCTAAGGGGTTTGATTGAACTTGATTCACGATATCCTGAAACCTTCCAAATAGAAGCTCATATGAAAGATGCCCTTCAAGCCATAAAGCTATGGAAGGCATTATAGGTAAAGCGATAGCTAAAACAATAGCTGAAGCCATCAAGTATGAAGCAAACTTTCTACCAATTCTGAAGGGTATTGCAAAGAACACCAAGCCTGTTTCCCATAATACTAGCCATAGATTTGGAAAGAGGCCTATGATTATGTGAATTATGCTCCAGATAATTATGGCCGTTGTCACGATCTGAACTGGTAGACCGAGGATCTTCACTAGCAACTCAGCCACAGGCGCTAAAACTATCGTAGAATTCACTATCGAGATGAGGATGAAGATCGCTGCATCGAACGAGACTAGCTGGGAGGTTATAGCCAGAAAAGAGACGGATGGAGAGCTGAAAGGTCCTGCCAGTTCAGCCCTTATCAGGTTGGATATTATATCCACTATCAGTTGCATAATAGATACGGTTGCTATGCCGAGCTCAGCTATGGTTGCGTCCCACATCATCACTGGCCCCCAAGCCTTCCACTCTCGCTTAGGTACAGGCAGTGACTGCATTAGAGTGCCTGCAACGTAGGTCATTCCAGCCAGTGCATGAGCAAGTCCTAGTAAGGTTCCTATTGCCATGTTATCACCTAAGTTACTGATAGGGAGATCAGGTAGGCTATCCATGCTACTAGTGATCCTATGAAGCTCCAGATGGCAAGCTCGAAGGTTGCCTTTATGGCATCCATCTGCAAGCCTTGTCCCCACTGCTTCCATTCCTTGAATGGGATTGGAGCTCCCTTTAGCAAGCTCCCTATTACCCAAGATAAGGCGAACAGAGCTGTGGCAAGGAGGCTTAATTGAGTAGTCGCCAAAGCGATGGCCTGTATCAATCCAGATAGAGCCATGGTATTCACCTCATGCTGATCCCAGCGTCAGACTATACGAGTATGATTGAACTGGAGCAGTCGTAGCTATGAACAAGCGGTATTGAGTTTGAAGTATGCTTCCTGCCGCTAGGTTGTAGCCCTTAATTGAATGCCAGTTATTATCGCTCCCGTAGTAGACCCAATCATCGCCCAAGTAATTATTCGATATAGAATTTAGGTTACTACTCCAGTCTAAAGAAACGGTAACTGTACCTTCATTCTTGATGAATAGAGTTACATGGCTTTGGCTTCCCTGCTCTAAAGTGCCCCAGCTGATGGAAGTCACTAGATTGGTTGCGCCTGAATCCCAGTAGACATTAACTGCCTTGGTTTCTTTTTGCCTAACTGTGACAGAAGCTGGAACCTGCCAGAGTACGGTAAGGGCGTAGACCATTGCCGAAGTCGAGAGGGCGATAACAATTAGGAGGACAATAAGTTGTAGAGTTTTTGGCTTAAGTATCGAAACCATTTTCATGAGGGCCTAATCACCTCTCGACTCTGCACTCCCACGCTTTCTTCGACTATTTGCTTATGCGCCCCATAATTTTCACAAAGCTTTGGGTCTTCAGGACACCTTTGATTTAGGAATGAACAAAACCCAACGGGAAATTTGCAATTCCACAGCTCTACGCAGTAATGAATGCAATCTTCACAATGTTTATTGGTGCTTGTTAGCTTTGAAGGCTCAAGAAGCTTTTTTAAGATAGATTCCTCTAACTTCATATTTACCATCTTCTTTTTTGGTAAGCCTTTGCGCTTATATGTAACTCTTAGCATACGCCGTCGTATCTCTATGGTTACGCCACCTATAAATACTTTTAGGATATACTATTGTATGATTAAGGTGACGATATGGCTGAAAAACGACCGCGTTGTTTTCTGACAGAGACAGAAGTCAAAATCTTGGCATATTTGAGCAGATCTGAAAGTCCAAAGTACCTAACACAAATGGAGGCAGATACGAAGATACTGCGACCTGTACTTCATGACAACATTAAACTTCTATTAAAGAAACAATACGTCGTTCCGCATAAGCAAGGTGTTGAAGTCTTCTATAGCTTGACGGATGAGGGGGAAGCGTTAACATGGGCTCTGTCCAAGCCTGCCGAACTAGCCAGTGTATATAAGGAGCACATCAAGGAGGAGAGACGGCGGTTACAGGAGAAAGAAGCCGTAATTAGCATGGGAAAGGGTCGTCAATTACAAACTCTAGCTACCCTCAAGAGTAATTTTGATAGGTTATCTTCAAAAGAAAAAGTTAAGTTTCTTGAAGATGTTTTTGCAGAAAAAGAATTACAAGAAGGGATTCAGATATTAGAATATCTTCTTTCTAGGAAGAGGTCCTCCAAGATTGGAAGATAAAGATCTTGAAAAACACATCCTAGAGACTCTTTGGGAGTTATTGAAAGACTATGAGATGCCTCTAAACTTTCGCGTTCTGGTCAAGAGAGCCATAGTTGATGAACTTAAGTACCTTTCGACACACAGAGATTGGGAAAGACTTGCGTATGTGGGTGGGAGGATAGAACAAGCTTTCAAAGCTATAAAACTAACAAAACGAATCTACTCTCAAGCGGTCAGAGTAACTTCTGCAAGGCAACAAACTAGTCTCATGTATGATTTACAAGACATAGATCAACTTATCTTAAAGGGTTATCAGTTAAGCTGGAAGCAGTTCTCTCCTAACTGGCATCCTAATATCGGGATGTGGTGTGAAGAGCATTCCTCCAGACCGTCTAGCGAACAAACTGCTATTATGTTGAGTGGCATTATCGAATACGCAGATGAGTACAGAAAAGGATTGATCACACCTGAGAATAAAGCGGAGATTTTAGTTGGAGTAGGATTTATACTAGATCGCCAGCGAAAAGACGGCTCTTGGACAAATGATTACCTGTTAGGACTAAACGATCCACGAATGACAGGGGCTCACTTAGTGACTTTGATGTACTGTGCAAAACACTTGCCTGATATATCACAAAAGATTATGTCCGCACTAGAAAGGGGGTACCGTTACATTAGACATCATTGGAACTTTGCTTCAGAATATCCGATTTCCACTCCTCGCGGATTATCGTTCAAAGCCCAAACACCACTAGGAGCAGTTATGTCATGTGGCACTGCACTATCTGAAATGTTGAATTCTTTTCCAATGCTGGAGCCGGACAAAAAAGCAATTCAAGACATGCTGGAGTCAACAAAACGTTCTGTGCTTTCTGATAATCTATGGAAGAACAACGTTAAATGGACCCTTTGGATAACAAGGTTTCTTGTCGAAACACTAAACGTAGATATGAGGGACGATGCTGACTTGGTCGAATTTTTACTTAGAGAGCAAAGCATACGTGAGATTCTGGCCGAAGCTTATGACCATCCATCCCTTGCAGCGAATTACGCAAGAACACTATCATCATTAGGCATCACGCTGGATCATCCAAACATTTCTCAGATGCTAAGCTACTTGAAAAGCAGATGGAACGACCAACTTGGATATGGAGGCCATAAGGAAACAGAAGGCGTGGTTCGCAATTTAATAAAGCTCCGTTATCATGTCAAAAACAGGGGTAATTTAACTTAATGCCCCAAAGTTCAAGTATGCTATTAAATTGCAAGATATTGGTATAGTTAAACTATGGAAATTCTAGATAGAGCCTTCTACGAGAGAGATACAATAAAAGTTGCCAAAGAATTGCTAGGTAAGACAGTTGAAGTTGAAGCATATTGTGGCTATGGCGATCCTGCAAGTCGTGCTTATCATGGCGAGATTGATAGGAATTACTTGATGTTCGGTGGGAAGCGAGACTAATTGGAGAAGAGTAGATGAAGGAATTACTTTGCTTTCAGAGAAATAGTGAAGATTAGAGTTTACGATATTTTCATCGCATTTCTTAAGCACAACAATGCCTTTTAGCAGATAAGTCGTTTGGCTTCCTCTTTTCTTAATCGAGAATAGATGAAAGGTCATGTCTTATCCGTTCATCCACTAATCTCTCATTATTACCGCCCTTGCCTCTGTCTTTCGTACTCCCTTTCACGTATCCTATCTCTAATATACTCATAGTAGTATAACATGCACTCTTTTGATATGAATTGCTCCCTGTCTGAATCATAGTCAGCGAAAAGACGAGGATTGGTATTTGGAGTAAGGCCAAGCAGATCCCATTCTACATGAGCTACCTCCCTTCGGTTCATACCCTTGAAGCCAGTCTCCCATGAAGACTGAAGGATTTCCTTTGGAACTTTTTCGGAATTCACGTTGCGCATGATGTGAGCTGATATAACTCGAAATATGCCCATGACAATTTGTGGGATGAATTCCTCATGGTGTAGGAGAGTTCTTGTTATGGTGAGCGTGAGTATCGAATAAATGATTCTTAGCTGCTTTGAGAATTCATCAGAGCTAAATGAGTAGCCAGATAATCTAAGGCGTATCAATTTTTTAAGAAGTTCTCCAGCGTATATTTCCTCTCCTCGCCTAGAAACTATTCCGCTCTCTTCCAAAATGGTTATGATCTTCGGATACGGCACAGCAGAGAAATTCGGCTCTACGAGATCCAGCATAGAGTTTGGTGAGATTACCGCGTAGCGAACTGCTTCACATGCAGAGTTATAGAATACTCTTAGGCTTGTATTGCTGTAGTAGATTCTATCGAACTCCGCAACTGCACTATCCATGGCTTCAGGAGGCATACCCTGAAGGTACAGCTCGATAATATGGTCGATCTGAAATAGTGTATATTCGCATAGCTTGCAATACTCATCATAACACTTTCTTTTGCAGAACTTACATCTTTTAGGGTAAGCCTGCCAACCTCCTGGATAGTGGCTCCGAGTAGCCCACCTCGTAGTCGACCGGCCTATCAACGGCTAGGTAATCATAGTTCAAAGTAGTTAAGGTTTACCCAAACCATCTTATGAGCGTAGGTCGATAAAGGCAGCTGGTTTATCAGAGTAGTTCCTAACGATACACGCACCGCGGAGTAGTCCTCCGTTAACGCATTTTCCACAATGGGTGCAAATTGACTCTTCCACGTATACTGACAAGTCATCAACCTTTAGGGCTCCAGTTGGGCAAAGTGAAGTGCATGCGCCACAAGAGAAGCAGTTCACAGCCTTTTCTACGAGGATCTTCAAGTTCTTATTCTCCATCCCGTCAATCATAACCTTGACACGGCCATCATCAGTCACCCAAAAAAGGTCGGTGAAGACTGGTAGCAGTCTAGCTACCTTCTTCGCGTTCTTCTCTTTGTCGCCACGGAATACAACATTGATGACATCAAAAACAGTAGTCCTATTGCCTTCACAGGGTCTTAGCTCCCCAACTATTCTTCTTCGTGTTGGCGAAACCCAAGATGCCCATCCTCGCTTCTTTATGAATCGCTCCTTATCTTTAATCTTCATCTTTTCAGCCTGCTTTTCGAGGACACTCTCGAAGTATCTGACCTTCTCGGGGAATAGTTCTTGTATCTGCGCCCACTCATCATCGGTCTTGTAGGGACAGCACCAGCACCCTATCCTCTTCAGTCCTTTGTCATAGAGTGAGTTATAGGGGAGATCGTAGATGCGGATATATTTCCACACTTCATCAATAGTCCAGTCTAGGATTGGATTAATCTGAAGAACTGGTATCATAGGATTCCGATCTCTTAATGTGTAGAAGGTCCTCCTTCTCGATTCGTCTCTCCTTAACCCCGTTATGAACGCCTTTATCCCATGATCCCTTGCATATTTTGCTATCGGCCCAAACTTATTCACGTCACAGCACCATCGCGCCCTTCGTGTAGGTAATCCGACATGCTTGATTGACTCAAAGAAACCCACTCTTCCTCTCACAACGGTCAAATCGATACCATAGAAAGCCTTCACCTTCCCAACATATTGGATTGTCTCGTCGAAATCAACCGTCGTGTCACAATAAACCGCCTTTCTCACCCCTGCTCTGACTGCCAGGTCGAGGGCAACGAGGCTATCCTTCCCTCCAGAGAAACTAACGGCAACATTCTCCTTTCCTCCCCGAACCCGGTTACACTCTTCAATTATAGTTGCTAGTGCTTGGGGTTCTTTGTCGACCATGGAGCTCCTTGACTCAAGGATGCTATCTTTCTCTATATATTCTTATCCTTGAATCAAGGAGTATACTGCCGCTTCTCGGAGCGTAGTCTTGGAATAGGCAAAGCTGACCCATTAGTTCGCCTCGAATCAGATAGGTTAATCAGTCAGTTCCTTCAGGCGTTTACAATTATTCCTAACAGTCACCTCTGTTACTGCTGCTGCTCTTGCAATTGCTCCCTGTGGTATGTACCCATCGCAGGCGAGATAAAGCGAGGCCGCTGCAAAACCAGCAGGGTCCTTTCCAGCCGTAATCCCCAAAGATTGAGCTTTCTCAATCATTTGCAACGCCTTTGAGCGAGCATCCGCCGTCAGTAAGCATGAGCATAATTCATCTTTCTCTAGTCTACCGATGATCCTGTCCAAATGAATGGCCAAGTTGGGAACAGGCGCTTCAAAGATCCCCGCCTCGCGCATGCTTCGGTAGCAAGCAGTAACAATCCTTCTGCTCGCTTTAGAGCGTTGGCATATGTCGTTAAGGTGAACAGGAACTCCCAGTCTTCTGCATGCCGCATGGAGTGAGGCGGCCATTAGAACCTCGCCTCTTCGTCCAATTCCAAAGCCGCCTGCCACGGCCTTCCTGAAGATAGCGTGCGCCTCATCCGCAACTTCGCGGGTCCTCATACCTAATCCTAGGCTACTTAGAACTCTATCCAACTCATCTAGGGCACGGTCTAAGGATAATCTGCCTATTTGAAGTCCAGGGCTTTTCTGCCATTGCCAAGCCTTAGCTAGCTCGCTCTCTAAGTGTATTTCGTTGGGAGAAGGTGTATCTAGGCGCTCTGGAATCTTAACGTCGAGTAGCTCTTGAATCGACCTAATCTTGATTAGCCTATAGGTCCAACGTCCATCTTTAAGAACTTTGACTCTCTTAATCTTCTTCTTGTTCTCCAAGCGTCTTGCAATTCTTGATCCTTCCCGGCTGTCCGTTCTGAGAATTCTCCACAAGTCTGCCTGCGAAATACCTTGATCGCCAGATCGCACAATAATCTCATAGGCCTTTGCTTCGAAGTCACAGGGTTTGTCAGCTGTAGCGTGGTTATTGGACTCCATATTGCCCCTCTAATTTTGAAAAATAAGGCTATGTTCTAGGTCGAATTCTCTGTCTCTCACGGAATCTCCCCCTTAGATTTTGCAAGTATTCAAGCACCGAGTCTTTGAGTTCTGGCCTATTGTTATAGTTGATATTGTGGATCATTTTGGTGACACCATCTAACAGTCCGGCCATAATTCGCCGCATCTTTTTCTCCTGACGCGTTGGAATGCTTCGGAATGCAGCATCCCAAGTCAGATCAGATACTTCTACCTCTAGCTTCTCTCCTGACGACAGCGCATGAATAGCTAACAGGGTCATTATCGCCAGGGCCCCCTGTGGAACGAACATACCTTCCTCAACCTCGCCAAGTTCGCGGAATTCATGCCTAAGCATGGATCTTAGAAGACTCACAGCGAGTATGCCCTGATATTCCAGTGCTTTTTCTCGTTGTTCTGGGCTATTAAGAGGGTAACCTAGGTCTCTTACGTTTATCAATCTCCTCGTTAGTGGACCAGGGAAAAGTAGATCACCATCCTTCTTGACTATGTATGCTTCTTCGAGGACGGAAATAATCAAACCCTGTGGTAGCCGTGTGTAGTTAAGCTCCCGCACATCGTTGATGTGAAGGCTGTTGACACGTTCAATAACGAATCTATCTGCGACCTCGATGGCTACATTTATGAAAGCAGCTGTGCGCGGGTGATGTTGGAATATCCAACCAAGCTCTCTAATACCAGCCAAGAGCCATTCAGGGGGGTTGTTAGACTTCATAAATTCCGTAAGTATCTCGGTAACCTGGAATAGGGCGAATTCATGGTGCTCGCATAACCCGCTGTCATTATTAGCGTCTCTGTTACAATACGCACAAGATGGCACTTTGATATCCTCCCAAACAAGCAACGCCCATTTTTCGGCTAGTCCAGCCTCTAAACACATGACTGGGCGCCATTTCATTAGAGGTATCTAATCTTCGGTGCACCAAGCTCTTCCACCAACTTAGTTGCTATGATAAGCCAACCTTCCTGCTTTACTTTCTCCTTCAGGTAATCAATTACCTGCTCACGTCTCTCAGAATCGAAATCTTCGAGAACATCATCCAGTATGAAGAAAGGCACCTTCTTCATGTAGGTCTCTTTGAGAGCCATCTGTAGTATCAATGCGATGGCTAGCTTTTCCGAAGTGCTGAGTGTCCCTACATCTTGGCTCTTGTATTCCTTCTTCTCGGGATCATAGCGCTCAACATAGAGTCGATAACTAGGCGCTCCTGCCAGCTTTATTGTCCTGAACTCTGAGAATCCAAGAGTTGTCATAAGGGTATTGATACTCTCATTGAACCTCTTAGCAGCCTCTTCCCGCTCCTCCTCAGCTCTTCCTTCAAGATACCTGATCCGGTCTTCCAGAATGGCGATCATTTTTTCACAAATATACATAGCAGCATCTGGTTGTAGCATCATCCCGTATACTTCAATAAATAATAGTTCATCGATATTCTGCCTAACAGCGCCGAGCTCTTCCTGAAGTGCTGATCGCCTCTTACTCTTCTCGTTATACTCTCTGTTGACTTCTTCATCTGCTTTGCTGATCTTGCTGTTTAGCTCTTCGTAGACTCTTTGCTCTCTTTCCAACTTTTCATTGTAGTCGGCAATAAGATTATCGATAGCTCTTACTGCTTCTTCCGGTCCTTTGAGCTGCCTCCCTATCATCCAGATTTTTTCTGTTAGTTCCCCAACCCTCTTCCGCAACTCTTTTACTCTATCCTCTGCCCTTGTGAGCTGAATGGCAATGTTTTGCTTCTCTTGATTCAGTTGTAGGATCCTATCATTCAATTCTTCACGTTGCTTCCGATATCTTGCGATATTATGAACTATGCTTTGGTAGTCGATATGTCCATGCTCACACAGCGGACATAGTACTCTCTCCCCTTGCGACTTGCGAAAGTTCGCTTCGGCAACCACGTAAAGGTTCAGTAAACCGTCAGCCGTGCTCCGTTGGTCCATTAGCTTGTTGACCTCCTTTTCGATTTTCTGTTTCCTAAGGTCTTGACGCCTTAGTGTAGAAATTTCCTGCTCTGTTTCTTTGAGTTCTGCTTCCACTTGACTCTTCTGTAATTGGGACTCTTTCGACTCTTTCAATTTTGGAGCGAGTTGCTGCCTTGTGATGTTCTCCTTCTCACGAGCCTTGTTCTGTATCTCTTTTTTTAATGTATTAATCCTCTTGAGTAACTCATCTCTGTCCTCTGCCACCTTTCCACTTTCGCGAAATTTGTCAGTGAGCGAAGCGAGTTCAGAGTCAAGAGTCTCTAATTCTCTCTCTAGAGCGACTTCACGTTGCTTTAAGGGCTCCAGTTGTTTAAGACTTTTCGCTATTAGAACCTTTTTCTCGACTAGGTCTTCCTTCTTTGTCCGTAGCAACTCTGATTCGGCCGAATATCTTTTGGCATAGGATAGTTCCTCCACTACCCACTTAAAGTCATCAGGTTCTAATTCATCCAAACCTCTAAGCTGTCTTAGAACCCTTGAGTTATTAGATAAGACTCCAGCGAGGAGAAACCTTTCATCACTATTTTCTGGCGCTGTCAGTATATCACCGCTCTGTTTTACTACGTATTTTTCGTTTTTTCCATTGAATTCTAGCTCGACGAAGCCTTGATCTGCATGAACGTTTACGAACCCTTCGTAGGGGTTGCGGGGATCTGTCTTAATCCCAAGTTTCTGAGCCTCCACAAATATCCGTTGCTCAAGAAAGCCGTTTCTTGGAATTGAAAGTATTGCAGTTAGAGCCTTAACTATCGAAGTCTTCCCAGCCGAATTAGCTGACTCAATTATGTTCAACTTGCCAGACTCGAAAACATAGTCCCCTTCCCTGAGACCCCCTATGTTCTTCAGTCGTAACCTCGCTTTCATTTAGTAGCCTCCTTAGCTAACTCTTCTGCCAAGAGTTTTAGCTCCTGCTCTATTCGAGCCTGAATCTGCTGAGTTGAAAGTTGCTTGTCAGTCGCTAGTTTTTCAAGGAATTCCTTTGATAGCCTTTCCATCAGACTCCCTCCACTTGACTAGCTATCAGTATTTCGTATTCTTCCCAATATGTCTTTTTCATCTTCTTTAGAACCTCGCAAAGTTTCTTAAACTTCTCAGGAGTCATATTGGCAAATCCAACCTTGTAGAGACCACCCGTAGCCCTCTTGATTGACCACCTCTTATCTCGACCTCTTTTCTTCTCTTCGTCAGCCTTTTCAGTTACTATCGTCCTCTTAAGCCAAAAGTCTAAGGGGTAGAATTCGATTCCGATATCCCTGACATCCCTTCTTTCGGGAAGGTTCAGCAACGCTTTTCTAGTCTCATTTGCATAATACTCATCATAATCCTTAAAGTGAGCTGCAATGATAAGTTGCCCAGACCTCGGTATTTCTTCAAGAGGAATCATACTGACCACACCCTCTCTTTAATACATTCAATAACTGTAATTTGGCGCGCATCTCTTATCGTGGGGTTTTGCAATTTCTTCAACTTGTCAAAGATGCGATTTTCCAACATCTCTTTTTCTGGAGAACGAACGCCAGAAGAGTCTAGGATATCTTGTACCACGATACGTAGCTCATCTAACGGGATTGGAGGCATCTCTATTCTATACAACCTGTCCTTGAGCGCTACATCCACCAAGTCCGGCCTATTAGTGGTAGAACACACGATTTCGCATGTGGGATCAAGCCGGTCGATCTCATGGAAAAGTATCGAATTAATCGAATAATGCCATTCTTTAGCTAGTTCTACGCCTCTCGTTATCATGAGGCATTCTATATCATCAAAATGGATCAACAGTTTTGGGTTCTTATGTTCCTTTTTCAGCTGAGTAGCGGTCTGGAATACGCGTTGGAGGGCCTTTTCAGCATCACCCCATCGGGGAGCAGCAATTGAAGCTCCGTCTACGAAAAGCCAAAACACATTTCCTAACCTCCTATCGAGTTTTCTTGCAACCTGCTTGACAACTTCCGTCTTCCCTGTACCAGGAGGCCCTTCAAGTAGGAACCCTTTAAACGGAGAGTTAGGTGTGGACAATCCGCTTTTGAAGAAATATTCACAGGTTCGTGAGACCATATCTTCGATCTCTGACAATTGAGGCAGAAGCCGCACCTCAGGTATGGTCATGCCGCTCATTACTCTCAGCTCAGCTACTTCGAACATGCTCATTTACCCTCAGCGTCCCCTCTCTCTTATTAGCTCTCTTAATCTTTGCATCTCAATTATCACATAGTCTTCAAAGGCAAATTTTCGCTCTCCATTCTCGATCCTAACATCCTTTATGAGCCCCTGAGTGCTGCGTCCATCCATAGCTTGCAGGGCGCTGATTATCTTCCCTCTAGTCGCAGACGGGATTCGCCGTCTAGATATGAACGTTCTCAGCTCTTCTTCTCCAAAGGTTTCACTGTTCTTGTAGGCATACGACCAAAGGAACATTAGCGTCACCCAGAGAGTTTTGGGCCTCTGATCATATGGCAATGTTGAAGCAATCGAAGACTCCTCAGTGAGATCTGCAACCTTGTTCAGTATGTAAAGGAGCACATAGCCTGCATATATGTGAGCGAGCCTTGTTCTAAGCCCGATATCACTCAGCTTTTCTGCACTCAAGTATTGAACAGCAAACTTCCTAGTCTTGTCAGTCAGGATTAGCACTCGCCTATATTTCTCTACTCTTATCCTGACAAGGTTAAGCTCCTCAAACGTCTTGAAAGCGTCGCTCCATCCCCTCGTTGTCATTACATGCCTGTTCAGATCTTCCTCAGGGATCTCAGTTGCCCCAGCAAAAGCTCTCGAGACTAGGTAATCGCTTATCTTGTAGAAGATAGCTGTCTGTGGATTCTTCGAGGTGATAAAAGAGCTATCCGCCAGAAGGCGCAGAATTGGATGGGTATCTGGATCGATACTCCCAGCACGCTCCATCTGCTCATGGACATCCTCAAAGATGGTTTTGACAAGCTTGGAGAACTCCCTACAATTATCGCATACAAAGAACTCTTGGTCGCCTCTCTTCATCAAACCACACTTTACGCAAATCATGATTCTCGTCTCTTGACTCCTAAGTCAAGAGTAGATAGATAAAAACTTTGCGGCCGTCCGTGCCATAGTCTCTTATCAAACAATTATTTCGCACCTTAGTCAAGGGAGTTAGGCTAGTAGCTTGCGACTTAGCTGTGGAGTCTGCTGACCAGAACTATTTTCAGATAGTTAGGTCAATAATTTCGCTCCCATCCAGCAAACATGAGATAATCCTCCTATATGCCTGGAGAGTACGACGCTAATATTCTTGACCTCTAAACGGAGAACGCAATCAATTTTAACAGACAGTCTACTTTGTTGGGATAGTGTATGTTAAGATTACAAGGAGAAGGTTATTATATATTCGGAGTTATAATATAGGAAATTATGAACGGTTGTGAGTTCTGTAACCCTTCGGACGAGCGAGTGTTACTTGCTACCTCGAAGACTTATGCAATGTTTAGTCATTGGCCCGTTTCCCCTTATCATCTTATTATATTGCCAAGAAGACATGTAGAACAAGAGTTTCTCCTTAATCTCAGTGAAGTTTGCGACATCTTCAGACTAAGGGTCATACTTGTTGAGACTATTAAAAAGATAGCAAACTTTAGAGCTTATAACTTCGGTGTAAATGTTGGGGAGGAGGCTGGACAAACTATTCCTCATTTACACTATCATGTGATCTTTAGAAGAGCTGGTGATACTCCTGATCCGACAGGAGGAATTCGAAACGTTATACCTGGAAGGGGGAATTATAAGAAACAGTATGTAGATAAGATGGAGATAGATGTTCTAGCTTGGACAAAACGAGTCAAAGATG
>JACGUK010000018.1 GCA_024256265.1 archaeon | reverse complement strand
CTTTCTATAAAATTCTACTCTCCTATCTTGAATTGCATGGTTGAATTTTGTTATGTTCTTATTACGAGCCTCAGAAATATCAACATCGACAACTTTTGCTGTTATCTCATCCTCTTTTGCTGATGCTAAAATTTTCATAGATGGGCTTGTGATCTGGCTTCTTCCCGTGTAATGGAACCTCTCTCCATCTCTAACTTCTGTGCCTATACGATTGGCAGTAATGATGAATACTTTGTTTTCAAGAGACCTTGTTAACATAGCCTTCTGGCATAATCCTGGAAGAACTAAGTTTGAGGGATGAGCTATAACATCAGCCCCTTCTAAAGCAAGGATTCTTGCCGATTCTGGGAAGAACCAATCAAAACATATCATTACTCCTATCTTGAAAGATCCTAGATCAAAGACTTTGAAGCCTGTATCACCTATTGAGAACCAAAACTTCTCTTTATAAAATAGATGAATTTTCCTATAAACTCCTATGAAGCGTCCATTGGACACTATAACAGAAGAATTGAATACCTTATCGCCAAATCTTTCTGCCAATCCTGCCACTATAGTCTTATTAGATTCTTTTGAATGTTCTATTAACATCATGGTAGTGTATCCATTTGGGATTTCTTCAGCCAAATCATAGGCTTCCTTCTTGCTGGTAAAAGCGTATCCTGTATTGAAGAGCTCAGGGAAGACTATCAAATCTCCCCCTGCCCTTCTAGATAGGTTTACTGCCTCTTCAACATTCTTCTCCTTCTCACCGAATACAGGGTTTGTCTGCACGAAACCTAGCCTTAATCTTTTCATAATGCATTTTTAAAATCTGATGTTTATTTACATTCTCATTAGCAATGCTTTAGAACTTAATTCATTTCCTTATATCAAGAGGTAGATCGTCCAACTCTATCAAGCCCTTTTGCTTTAGGGCTTTAAGAACCATCTCTAAATCTTTTTTACTTATGTTAAGCTCTTCTGAGAGGGCATCTATATCAAGGGCTTTACCAGATTCCAGAATTGAATAAAGAATCTTTCGCTCTATTGGAATACTTGCAACAATTCTTATCGTCCTCTTAGCCTTTTCCGATACTCTTTGCTTCAAACGCATCAAATAGGCTTCCATGTTCCCCAATTCCTCAAACTTTGCATCTATCTCTCTCAGAATTTCTTCGGAAATCTTAAGAGCTTCATCCGGTTTGCTTAGCTTCTCAAATAATCTTACCTTATCCTCAAGGTCTTTGAGGTTACTTGTCTCTGTCTTCAATTCTCTTTTCTTGTAAGGGACTTTATCGATAGAAAATCTAACTATATTCCGCTTTATCCCAACTCTTAGGTAAAGTGATCTCGCCAGCTCATAATACTTCCTTTTTGGTGCTGCAAATTCACTCTCAGCCGAAAACATTGAGATCAGACCATGATGTTGTAGTAAATCAAGATGCTTTAGGATAGCTTGCTGACTAACCTCCAACTCTCTAGCCATTTGCAAAAGGTAACGAGGCTCTTCAGCGATGAGCTTTAATATTCTCCTACGGGTTTCATTGCCTAAAATGTCTAAAAGTAAATCTACATCCTTTGATGGCATGTCTTTATCTTAACGAGAGATAAAAAATGGATTTAAATGTTTCTAACTTTGAGTTAATGACGTAATTTATATTTGCTTAGTAAATACGTTATCAAGACTAGTCTCAATTTTCAAAAAAGTACAATAGGTCAAGAAGCGTAGGCGGAAGCGGACGCCTCTTTTGGTTTCTAAGTAAATCAAGCACTATAAACTCTTCTGACCTTACCTAGCTTGGCAGGTTCCAGATTAAAAACTATGGTCTTAAGATGAGTCGTCTCATCTACGCTGTAACCTATTCCCTCTCGACCTATTCCAGATTCCTTCGATCCACCGAAGGGAAAATAACCAACACCATGCCTAGGAAGGTCATTAATTGTGACCTCTCCTGTCTCAAGCCTCTTCGCTATCTTCCACATCTTGTAGAAATCGTTTGTGAAGATACACGAATCCAAACCATACCTTGACTTCTTTCCTGTCTCTATCGCTTCATCCTCATTCTTTATCTTTATTATGGTAATCACTGGCCCAAAGGTCTCTTCCCATGCAATCCTAGCATTTAATGGTACATCGTATAGTACTGTAGGCTCAAAGTAGCAATCTTTATGGCTTCCACCTATAAGTAACTTCGCTCCCTTTGCTTTTGCATCATCGACCAATCCTTGAATTCTTTGAGCTGCTCTAAGGTTTATAACTGGTCCAACTTTTACAGAAGGGTCTCTAGGGTCTCCATGCTTCCAATTGATTGCTTCATCCATCACTTTCTTTACAAACTCATCAGCTATTCTTTCAACTACCAAAACTGCGCTTATAGCATCACACCTTTGTCCAGCGTTCTTTAAGGAACCTTCCACACACTTCTTTGCTGCAAGTTCCAGATCAGCATCATCAAGGACCATAGCCATACCTTTGCCTCCAAGCTCAAGATGTAATTTCTTAAGACTTGCCATCTTAGCAATTTGTTTGCCAACCTCTGTGCTACCGGTGAAGTTTATCATAGCAACTTTTTCATTTGGTACAAGATAGTCTCCTATTTCACCACTCCCAGTAACCATGTTTAAAGTTCCAGATGGTATTCCAGCCTCCTCTAATACTCTTGCAAATAGGAGTAAAGATAATGGATTCTCGCTCGATTGTTTTGACACTACTGTGTTGCCTGCTAGAAGGGCAGGAATTATCTTCGCTGATGCTATATATAGAGGGTAGTTAAAAGGAGATATGGCAATCACGACTCCTATAGGCTCACGAATAACTAAAGCTATCTTCCCTGTTGTATCATCAGACCAGTCTCCTGGAATATATTCACCAAATATCTTTCTAGCTTCTTCCATAGTTAGCTTAAGCCTATCTACTGTGGCTCTTAATTCGCCTTCAGCATCTCTCTTGGGCTTTCCAGCCTCTAGCATCAAAGTTCTTACAAAATCATCCTTATGTTTTGTAAGAAGCTGGCTAGCCTTCTCAAAAATCTCTATACGCTCTATGCCTGGTATATCTCTTATCTTCTGTCTACTTTCATAAGCAACATCAATCGCTTTATCAACATCTTCCTTACTAGCATTTGATATCCTTGCTATGATGCTACCGTCTATAGGTGTATCTACATCTATTACCTTATTTGAAGTAGAGGCAAACCATTTGCCGTTTATGAACATCTTAAAGAATGGTATTCCATCAGGCCCTTTAGTGTAAATAGGCTCGAAGAAGTCAACAAGTTTAAGCATAGGCTTTTCATGCATAAATAACCACTTGTATGATTAGTGATTAACCCAATATAAAAATTTGCACGATATAAAGATAAATACACATTAATTACAAAATCAATCCGTTGACATTATCATACGACCTCACATTCGATTACGATCCTATTGAGAATCCAGATTGGGGCTTTGCAAGAACGAATCGTTTTATTTTGCGCAATAGCTTAGCAGAGTTTGGTCTTTCGGTGTATTCAGTGCCTATTCATCTATCCCTTCAAAATAAACAATTACATCTAACAGCGCCTAACAGAGATTATCCATATGAAGGTCTATCGGCTTTGACAGAGGGAGAGAATTGGAAGTTTCTCGATTGCTTTGCATTTGGGATTGTTAAGGAAGGATTTACACTAAAACTTCATCCTAAAAAGGTATCTGCATCCACATGGCTTCTGAACTATCTATATGATATAAAGGATAAAGATGAACATCAAGGTTTGTTAAAGGCTTCATACTGGCTCAGTGAAGATGAGCATGCATGCCTAAACCTTGACTTCGAGATAGATTCTCCTAAAAAGGATCTTGAATTTATGGTAGCGCCTTTTGTTGATATTCGTCACATATACTCTGAAAGCGAACCAGAAAAGCACACCATAAGGATCATGAAGAATGAAAACAATTATCCAATGATTCGTGCTGAGAAGGATGAACGCTTACTCACTATTTTCACTCCTCACAAGAATGTTCAGATCGAGGAGGGAAAGGCTTACCTAGATTGGTTTTATAAGCTTGGAGATGGTTTTAGGACTCAATCTCCTCAAGGTATAATCTTTCGTGGTCAGAGTAGAGGACTTCTTGTTCCAGCCTTATTTCATGTTAAATTTTCCAAGGATAGTATGAAAATTAAATTCTACGCTGTACCTATGATGAGAGATTATTCTTTAAGGATAAATCATATACAAGAATTGAAGGATAAGTTAGAGCTTGAATCCAATAAGTTATCATTTTTAAAGAGTGAAATCAAAAAAGGAAAGGCTGATCTTCAAGTTTATAACTCAATCCTTTCAAGAATAGATGCTTTCACAAGATTCGGGATGAGGATCGTCCTTCCTAAAAGGAGGGAGTTAAAAGTACTAGAGGCTGGAGGATGGTGGTTCAGGTCTCCTTGGATGCGTGACATTTACACTAATCTACATCAAAATCTGAAATTATTAAAAATCTTGGACAAAAGGTTAGAAATTGTGAGAGATTCTATCTTATTAGGAATAGAGTTCTTCGATGACAATACTGGAAGAGTTCATAACTATCTCCCTATGTTTGCTTCTGATTATAAAGTTAGGAACGATCGTTTATTACCATTAGAAAAATACTACTTTGCTATAGATCCGACATTACTATTCTTCATCGTATCTTGGGAATACATAAAATTGACAGGAGAAAAGGACTTGCTCAGAACAATACTGAGATTGTTTGCAAGAACTTTTCAAATATACCAAAAGGCTTCTTTTAATGCCATAAATGGGCCTCCAATCATTTTAGATTTAGGGTTACTAGCATGTGTGCCATGGCACTCTTGGACAGATTCGAGAAGAATGATAGTACATAAAGGTTTAAAGGTCAATGATTTACCAACAAGAGTACCAAAAGAATGGCAAATCGAAGAAATTGAGAATTCTAAAGACCCAGAGGAAGCTAAAAGAATCTTCAACATGCCGAGATTCTACTTGCCTGAAATAAACGCCCTTTGGATAAAGGCATTAGAGGCAGTTATTATAATGAATAATATAGAAAAAAGCATCATGGATTCAGAGCTTCTCGAATCCATCAAGAATACTCTATCAATGGCAAGAATAAATTACTTGCCAACATTCTGGAACAGTAAAGAAGGGTATTTTTATGATGTTTTATCTTATGATCTATCAAAAAAAGATGAGACCTTAGGATCGCCCTCTATAGTCTCAGCATCTATTCTTCAAGATTTAATGCCTAAAGATAAACTTGAGTCTATGTGGCAAGTAATACAAAAAAGGTTATTGGTACATAGGAGGATAAAATGGCTCAAGAAATATTATGGTGAATTATACCCTTTTGGAATAATAGTAAAAGATAGTGAAGAAAGAATATACTTTGATGACGAGCAGTATCATGGAGCTGTTATATGGCCTAGAGATACACCATATTTAATCAATCTTCTAGAAAGGATTGGGAGATATGATGTGATAAAAGGCATTTTGATAAGCAATTTAGACCATCAGATGAGTGAAAGTACAATATTTTATAATCATGAGCTCTTCAGTCTTCCTCTTGGGAAGAACCCTTATCCTGTCAATGAATTTAAAGAAAATCCTGTACCTGTGAAGAATCCTATTCAATTCTGGTCACAATGGGTCGATCCTTACTTGAAGTATGAAATTTAAATGAAACTATTGTCTTTGGCGATGGTCATCAGATTTTCTCAAAATAGCATAATTGATTTCATAAAGGTGCTTTTAATAACTGATTATTCCAGATATTGAATAACAGATATAGACAATTTTATTTACTAGATAGTCAAGGCTGTGAGTTATGAGAATAGGGTTCTTCGTCTGGGAATACCCTCCAGTTTTGGTAGGAGGGCTTGGCACCTATGCTACATATATAACCCGAAAATTCGTCGAGATTGGTCATGATGTAGCAGTCTTTACCCTTAACCCAGGAAATCTTCCCACAAGAGAAGTCATAAAAGGCGTCGAGGTGCATAGACCACTAATCGCTGATGCTACCAACATCTTACCCTTATTTGTTGCAGATGATCTTAAGAGATGGGGAACAAGCATCAAGTTCTTCAACGATGTCTTCATATACAACATTTTATCAGCGACAAAGTTCACTAATGAGTTAGTTAGGAAGGATAATTATCATTATGATTTGATCTGCGTACATGATTGGCTTAGCAGCATTTCAGGCCTCATCATTAAGAACGAGTTGAAGATACCTATGGTCTCTCATGTTCACTCAACAGAGTGGGGTAGAAGCTGGAACACGGGGTCAGAGGTAGTTGGCCACTTAGAGAATGTAACCGCTCAAGCATCTGATAAGATAATAACAGTTAGCAATGTGATGAAGGATGATCTAATTCATCATTGTTGGCAAGAGACGAAGATTAATGTAGTTTGGAATGGTGTCGACCCAGAGATATACGATCCGAAAAAGGTTCATCATGAAGAGGTTTTAGCGCTAAGAAAAAAGTACGGAATTGAGGAGGATGAGCAAATGATTCTTCATGTAGGAAGGTTAACATGGGTAAAAGGAGTAAAGAATTTAGTCCAATCTATGTCTATGATCATTAAAGATTTCCCCAAGACAAAACTCGTAATACTGGGCAGGGGTGAAGAGCAGGGGAATCTCATTAACTTAGTAGATCATTTACAAATAAAAGACCATGTCATCTTCAGGTTTGAATTCGTTCCAGAGGAAGAACGTATCTTACATTATGCAGCCTCAGATATATGCGTCTTCCCATCAATATATGAGCCCTTTGGGATCGTTAGCCTTGAGGCCATGGCAATGGAGAAGCCTGTAGTTGTTAGTGCTAAGGGTGTGGTAGGCTTTGCTGAGCAAGTTATACCATCAGGTCCAGATCAGAATGGGGTTCATGTGGATGGCTATGATGTTGCTGATATCGCTTGGGGCTTAAAAGCAGTCCTAAAAGACAAAGAATTAGCTAAGCAATGGGGCGAGAATGGAAGGCAGAGAGTCCTAAAATATTTCACATGGGATAAGTCGGCTGAGCAGACTTTAGAGATATACCAGGACTTATTATCAAGTAGGTGAGATTCTAATCAAGTTTTCTATGTATCGCTCATTAAGAGTGAGATAGATTTCTTTATTACTTCAGCACTTTTCAAGAATAGTTCCCTCTCATCTTTATCGAGCTCTAGCTCTATCACCCTTTCAACACCATTTTTTCCTATTATTACTGGCACGCCTATGCAAACGTCATAAAGTCCATACTCTCCGTTTAAATAAAAGGAAACGAGATGGACTTTTTTCTTATCTTGAATTAAAGACTCAATTATGGATGATGTTGAAGTTGCTACGCCAAAGGTTGTAGCCCCCTTAAGGGATATGACATCAGCCCCTGACTTCTTTGTCTTCTCAACTATGCTGGCTAACTGAGACTCATTCAATACTTTTTCAATAGGAATCCCATTAACCTTTGATTGGCTTTTCAAGATGACCATAGTGTCCCCATGCTCTCCTATGACAAAAGCATTGATAGATGAATTTGAAACTTTTAGAACTGATGATAAATAGTACTTGAGCCTAGCAGTATCCAACTCGCTACCAACTCCAAATACAATATTGCGATCAAACCCTGTTGTTTTTAGTGTAAGATAAGTCATCAAATCCAATGGATTTGTCACTATGACTACTTTTGATTTTGGTGCATACTCCAAAATCTTCTTCGATATCTGCTTTATGATTTCCTTATTCTTTTGAAGAAGGTTAAGCCTACTCATATCAGGAGTTCTTGGGAAACCAGCCGATAATACTATTATATCAGAGCCCTCTAAATCCCTATAATCGTTAGAGCCCTTGATCTTAACGTCTATGTTAAGCTCAGAAGCCATGTGGCTAAGGTCTAAAGCATTTCCTTGTGGCAATCCTTCAATTATATCTATCAAGGTCAAGTCGTCCAATCCTTTAAGAACTATATGCTCAGCTATATTGCTTCCAACCTTACCAAGACCTACTATACTTATCAAACTTTCACCCAAGTTGTGCTTTAATATAGGCTCTATTTGAATAATGCTTAGTAAGAAGTTTTGGCATAATAAGGTTAGTGGCTGATTTGGCTGATGCCAGATTAGAGGATTCTAAATCTCATCGACTCTCTAATAAAGTAGCCATAGTAAGGGGTGAGAGATCCATAGAAACTGTCATGAAGGCTTTAGATTTGATAGGAGGTGTTAATGAGTTCTTTGATAAGCCTATTTTGATAAAGGTGAACTTGATAGCCAGTAAGACATGGGATAAAGGAGTTACCACTGATCCTATAGTTGTAGAAGCTTTAATCAAAGCCTTCAAAGAAGTTAATGATGATATATTTGTAATAGAGTCAGATGCAACTTTTACTAATGCGGATAAAGCAGCCAAAATTTCTGGAATACTTGATGTTTGTGAAAAATATAGTGTACCTTTCGTAAATTTGAGACATTTAAATGAAAGATTAACTATTAAACCTGAAGAACCTGAGACTCTCTTAAAAATTACTTTACCAAAATTCATTCTCGATGGCTACATAATTAGTGCAGCAAAGATGAAGACTCACGTCGATACTCAAGTCACTTTAGGCATGAAGAACATGTTTGGGCTTATCCCTCCTTATAACAGATTCAAGTTCAAGTACCATTTTACGCATAGTATAGATAAGGTCATAGTAGATGTAAACACTATAATTAAATCAGTCCTTACAGTAATAGATGGTTTCATAGCTATGGAGGGGCAAGGTCCCATAGATGGCAAGCCTATCAAGATGAATTTGATAATAGCTGGTAAAGATGTGGTAGCAACGGATGCTGTAGCCTCGAGGGTTATGGGCTTCGACCCTAGGCTCATTTATCATATAAGAAGGGCTTCTGAGAAAGGTCTCGGTGCAATGGAAGGCTATGAGGTAGTAGGCGAGAGTGTAGAAAGTGTTGCTAGAAGGTTTAGAAGACCATGATTATGATAATCCCCAACTTATGATTCTTATGGGCCTAACTCTTATCACAGCTGTCTCACCTTACATTTAGGAATAACAAAGGTCTAATAAAAATAAATCTTATTTCTGGCTTTAACTTAAACATATTTTATAAAAGGTTATCTTTACTATGTCATGTATATCGGGTTGATCAAGATTTGTCATTAGAGATAAAGATCATAGGAATAAAAGGAATCCCTGAAGTTAAGCCTGGCGATGATCTGGCCAATCTAATAATAGATACAATTCAAAGGCAAGGCATCAAGATAATGGGTAGGGACGCAATAGTCGTAACTCATAAGATAGTCTCCAAAGCCGAAGGGAGGATTATAGATTTGAAAAAGATAAACCCTTCAGATTTTGCCTTGAAGATAAGTAAACGTAGAAAAAAGGATCCTAGAATGGTAGAAGTTATTCTTCGTGAGGCAAAGAGGATAGTTAGGATGGAGAGAGGAGTAATAATAGCTGAGACTAGACATGGCTTTATATGTGCTAATTCCGGTGTGGATAAATCTAATGTAAAAGGTGAGGATATAGTCTCTTTATTGCCCATTGATCCTGATAAATCTGCTAGACAAATTAGAGATGAGATAAAAAGAAGATTGAACGCTGATGTGGCTGTTATAATATCAGATACCTTCGGTAGGCCTTGGAGAGAAGGGCAGACGAACATAGCTATAGGAGTTGCTGGGTTAGAGCCAATATTAGATTACAGGGGAAAAAAGGATAGTTATGGCTATACTCTTAAAGTGACTGCCATAGCTATAGCCGATGAACTAGCATCAGCAGCAGAGCTTGTTATGGGTAAAGTAGGAATGGTGCCTATAACGATAATAAGAGGTTATCAGTATATCGAGGGAGAAGGTTCTATCAAATCTCTTATCAGACCTCGTTCAAAAGACCTCTTCAGATAACATCTAATAGGAATGAAAATCTTGTTCAGCTGAAAATCTCCTATTTCTTTAAAAGAGGTTTATGAATTTCCTTCAAGAATTCTTCAGTTCTATTTATGAGATCGATCTTCATCATATAATCATAAGTTTCTGTACCTTCTCCAAGCTTTGAGAGTGTAATCAAGTCCTTTGGAGTATCTATATCCAATGCAACTCTTGGCAATCTGTGTATTTTGTATTGAATTCTATTGGCAAGGGCTTCATTTATATGGTTTTTAAAGCTATTTACTCCAAACCTTGGCTTTATCACTGTAGGAGGGTTCATAAGAAGAGCATTCGTACCTTTCTCATCTATGGACGGTGAAATTACTATTGATCTTGGATAGCCCTTTTGTATTATATCGTCTATATCATCACTCTTTAAAAGAGGTATGTCTATTGGTATGATGAGCATGGATTTGGCTCCTTCATCTGTACAGTATCTTGCTATTCTGTCCACAGCTGAATTCAATCCTCTCGATTCGCCCTCATCAAAAGCTATTGCCCTCATCTTCCTTGCCAATTTTAATATGGTTTGATCACAGCTTATGATTATAACCTTCTCAACATATTTCGACATGCTTACTGCCTTCAAAACATCTCTTAGCATGGCAATACAGAGTAAACGCCTCTCTTCAGGTCTCAATATTACTTCGAGCCTTCTCTTTGCATCTTTCAAGCCTTTTACAGGAATTGAAACAAAACTCATTTTAGACTCCCATAGCATTTAATGCAACCTTAGCTAGTTCCATCTTTTCCTTTAAGCCTCTCATTATAGTATCTGTAACAAAAACCCTCATTCCTAAAGCCTCTATCTTTCCTTTAAGGCTTGCGTCCAGATTATCTATAACAAATGCATCCAAAAAATCTCTGTATAGCTTTGCTACACCATAAGCAGAAACTTCTTCTTTCTTAATGCAGAGTTGCACTGCCATGCTATTCATCAATTTATCTGCAGGACCTTTAACTGGTGCACCTGCTATTAAAGGGCTTATCCCTACGATCTTGGCTTTTGTCTCTTTTAAGCTTTCTCTAACTCTTGGAACAGAAAGAATCGTACCTATGCTGACTATTGGGTTACTTGGGCATACTATTATCCCTCTTGCCTCTCTGATAGAATCGATGACCCCAGGGGCTGGTCTAGCCTCTTCGATCCCTTTGAACATTATCTTTAAGACTTCATCCTGAGCCTTTCTTTTGACAAGATACTCTTGAAAGTGCATATCACCCTTATCTGTGATCATTATGGTTTCAACTCTATCATCAGTCATAGGAATAATTCTAGCTTTTACACCTAGAGCAATGCGCTCTTTATCTATTACTTCCGACAATTTCAGTCCTTTCTTTAAGAGTAAAGTTCGATGGATATGGGTAGCAAGATCACGATCGCCAAGCATGAACCATGTATCATAACCATATCTTTTTAGGGCTTCTAAGCAATGAAAAGTGTCTCCCTTTATTCCCCAACCCTTCTCAATATCAACGATGCCTACCAATGTGTAAATTATTGTATCTATATCAGGAGAAATCTGCAAACCATAAAGCTCTATATCATCTCCAGTATTCACTATGACCGATATTTCTTCATCCTCAACTACTTTGATGAGCCCTTCGAGAAACCTTGCTGCCCCTACTCCTCCTGCCAATGCTGTTATCAATTTCTAAACCCATTCGTTATAGCAAATTACACTCTTTAAGGGTTTTCTTGGAGGCATTTGTGGTTGCTTTAAAGGGTAGCCTACCTCTATAAGCGCCTGTGGATCAAAGTTATCAGGAATCTTCAAAACTTCTCTTATATCTTTCATACAGAATAAAGGTGCACATCTCCAACAAGCTCCCAATCCTTTTGCATGAGTTGCTAGCAAAAGGTTCTGTATAGCTGCTGAAACTGATTGAACTGCCATAAAGTACTCAGCATTTCTTCTCCTATCATCTTTATACTTGTCCATATCCTCCATTGTAAGGCATGTGATAATTAGAATTGAGGCGTTTATGGTCCTCTCCTTCGATGCTTCTATGAGTCTTTCTATTTCGATTTTTGATAGACCATCCTTCAATAAATCTTCCTGCCAAGCCTGAGCCATAGCCTCAGCAAGTTTGATCTTAACCTTTTGATCATCTATTATGATAAAGCACCAAGGCTGAGCATTATGGGCTGATGGAGCACTTATAGCTACATCAAGGATCTCTTCTATAACATCTCTCGAAATAGGGTCTGGCTTTAGCCTCTTTATGCTTCTTCTTGACTTTATGAAACTTAGGAAATCATGGGATTTAATCATAGTTTTTATAACCATGATTAATATTAGCATAAGAATATAAAATATAAAGGGAACCTTACCATTGGGCAATAAGACTTTGGTAGCGATGAAAAAGCTCGATGAGCTGGATGATTGGAGAAGGACCCATTACTCTATAGAGATTACTCCGAAATTAGAGGATAAAAGGGTTGCTGTCTTTGGTTGGTTATCCAGTATACGTGAGCAAGGTGGCATAGTCTTTCTGATCCTTAACGATAAAGAAGGTGTAGTTCAAATTACTATTCATAAGGATAAAGCTCCTAGCTCAATTCTAGAGAGGTTAAAGAATCTTCGCGAGCATTATAGCGTAGGTGTTAAAGGTATGGTCAAGAGCATAAATAAAGCCCCTCATGGAGCTGAGATAATTCCTGAAGAGATTCGAATTCTAAGCATAGCTCAGCGCCAGCCTCCCTTCAGCCTATTCGGAGGAAAGATGCCAAGCATCGATAAACGCCTTGATATTCGTGTTATAGATATGAGAAGACCGAAAGCCCAAGCTATATTCAAGATAAGGCATACAGTATTGAAAGCGATAAGAGATTTTCTTATAGGCAAAGGTTACATGGAGGTAAGTACCCCTAAGATCATTGCTACAGCAACCGAAGGAGGAGCAGCTTTGTTCCCTTTGTTGTATTATGATAAGGAGGCTTTTCTAGCCCAGAGTCCTCAGCTTTATAAAGAACAATTAATAATGCCTTTCGAGAAGATATTTGAAATAGGACCAATTTTCAGAGCTGAAGAATCTCGCACACTAAGGCACTTAAGTGAAGTTATCTCGATAGATGTTGAAGAGGCTTTCGTCTCCTATGAGGATATCATGAAAATTATCGAGCAAATGATATGTCACGTTACTGAAACAATAAATGATAAATGTAATGAAGAAATGAAGTTGCTAAAGCGTAGATTGATGATCCCTAAAGCTTCCTTTAAACGCTTCACTTATGATGATACCCTTAAAATGTTGGAGAGAGAGGATATAGCGCTAAATTGGGGAGAAGATTTATCGACACAAGCCCTCAAGATTTTAGGAGAAATTTTACCTCAATTCTACTTTATAAAAGACTGGCCTACATCTATAAAGCCATTCTACATAAAGCCAAGAGATGATAAGCAAGATGTATGTGAGTCCTTCGATTTTATGCATGGCTCTATCGAATTGGCGTCAGGAGGCTCAAGAGTGAGCTCGAAGAGACTTTTGGTGAAGAGGTTAAAGGAGCAAGGTTTGAAGCCAAAGCTATTTGAATACCATTTAAGAGTATTTGATTATGGAATGCCTCCTCATGCAGGATTTGGATTAGGATTAGAGAGATTGATGATGGTATTGACAGGACAGGAGAACATAAGAGAGGTTACAATGTTCCCAAGAGATCAATTCAGGTTAGCACCTTAATTTCTTAGCAAAAATTTCATATCATCCATGTTCTTAAGAAGCTATTTAATCATGTACTTTTCGTAAACTTTCAAGAGTTTGTTTATACATTCGTCTATTGAGTACTCAAGCGCAGTTTGGCGGGCATTTTTGCTCATTACAGATTTCTCTTTTATCGTCTTTATTATCTTCTCGGCGCAATCATCGGGATCGTCAGGGTCGAACAAGTAACCATTGTAGCCATTCTTTACTATATCCTTTATGGCCAAAAAGTCTGCACCAACAACTGGCTTACCACAAGCCATAGCTTCTAGAGCTGTTAAACCTTGAGTCTCAAACTTAGAGGGAAAGACAAATATGTCTGAGCCTGCGTAATAATACGCTAGATTTTCATCCTCAATATAGCCTTGAAATATGATGCTTTCTTTCAGATTGCTTTCGAGCACCATATTCTTATAATAGTCCGCAGCTGGTCCAATACCAGCCACCACAAATTTACAGTGAGGTAGATTTTTGAGTACTTTAGGAACTGCTTTTATCAGAACATCAAGGTTCTTCTCCTTGGCGATCCTACCAATGTAAAGCACTAAATGTTCATCTTTAATGCCAAGCAAATCTCGGATAGGCTCACCATTTATGTCAGGATTGAATCTATTCACATCGATGCCGTTTGGGATTAGGTATATGTCCTTCTCTACGCCATGCTTGATCAAAATATCCTTGATCACATTACCAGGCACGATAATTGCATTTGAACGTTTTAGATAAAACTTCACATAACTCCAAGCTATTCTCTTGACGAACCTTCCCATTCTATTACCCTTAGCTATGTAATGAACAGCTTCTGGAATTAGAGTGTGGAAGGTAGTTATGATGGGTAAATTTAAAGAGCGTGCAGCATAAACAGCAGCCCACCCTGTGGTAGCTAGACCATGAGAATGCACCAATTGAATGCCAAGTTTCTCAACTTTTCTTTTTAGAAGAAAAGGGAAGAATGCTATCTTGTAGTCAGGGTAAGGCCTAAAAGGGATCGATGCATAGTAAAATACATGATCATCCATGTTTCTCTTTTTTGCCCGTCTTGAACCAGAGCAGAAGATGAATACCTCATGACCTCTCTCCTCAAGCGCCTTACGTAATGTAAGAATGGACGTTACGACACCGTCCCTGTTTGGTAAGTAGGTGTCTGAGAAGAATGCTATCTTCATCCATCAACCTAAAGCAGAAAGGTTTAATAAAAATATGGTTAGACCTTCATTGCTTATAAAAAAGCTTTTACGAATGTGTTATTTTAAAATTAATTCACAAGATGGCGATGATTTTGGTCGAAAGGAAGAAAAGCATTTCAAAAAAAGAGATAGAGCATATCGCATGGTTGGCAAGAATTGAAATTTCAAAGAAGGAGTTAGAACTCTTCTCTAAGCAATTGAACGATATTTTGGCTTACTTTGCAAAGATAGATGAGGTAGATACTGAAAACATTCCTCCTTCTTACCATGTTTTGGACTTGGTCAACGTGTTTAGGAAAGATAATGTAAAACCATCATTGCCTGAAGAAATCTTCCAAATTGCACCTCAAACCAAAGAAAAGTTTGTGAAAGCGCCAAGGATGGCTTGAGGTAAATTGTCTCGTTACGCAGAATTGCCAGCATATGAAATCGTTGAGAGAATAAAAGCCCACGAAATTAAAGCAGAGGATTACATAGCATCTTTATATGAGAGAATAAAAAGAATCGAAAAGGATGTTCATGCTTACATAACTCTTACAGAAGATTTGGCTCTTAAGAAGGCTCGAGAGATAGACAAAAAGATAGAGAAAGGAGAGAAGACTGGAAGGTTATGTGGAGCTGGTATAGCTATAAAGGATAACATCTGCATGAAAGGGGTTAGAACAACATGCGCATCTCCCATGTTAGAGAAATTCATCCCTCCTTATAATGCTACAGTGGTAAAGAGAATAGAGGATGAAGACGGAATAATCTTAGGTAAGGCGAACATGGATGAGTTTGCCATGGGATCGTCTACTGAGTATAGCTACTTTGGTACTACTCATAATCCTTGGGATTTGAAAAGAGTACCAGGAGGTTCTTCTGGAGGCAGTGCAGCAGCAATAGCATCTTCCACGGCTTCTTTAGCTTTGGGCTCTGATACAGGAGGCTCGATAAGATGCCCGGCAAGCTTTTGCTTAGTTGTAGGTCTTAAGCCTACCTATGGTTTAGTGAGTAGATTCGGTTTGATAGCTTATGCGAATAGCTTGGAGCAGATAGGCCCTATCACCAAAGATGTTAGAGATTGTGCATTATTACTAAGCTGCATAGCAAGCCATGATCCATTGGATAGCACATCAGTAGATAAGCCTCAAGAGGATTATACCAAGTATCTTATGGATGATATTAATGGTATAAGAATAGGCGTTATAAAGGAGTTCTTTGGTGAAGGTACCCAAGATTCTGTGGCAAAAGGAGTTTGGGATGCCATATTAAAATTGGAGGAGCTTGGTGCTAATTATCAAGAAATCTCTCTTAAAAATCTCCACTATGCTCTCCCGTCATATTATATAATAGCCATGTCTGAAGCAAGCTCGAATCTTGCTAGATACGATGGTCTTAGATATGGTTATAGAATCCCTGACAAATCCTATGATTGGAGTACTGTTTATTCAAAGGATAGGCGCTTTGGGTTTGGTTTTGAAGTTAAAAGGCGCATAATACTTGGAACATTCGCTTTGTCAGCAGGATACTACAATGAATATTATTTGAAGGCGCAGAAGATAAGGACTTTGATAAAGAGGGATTTTGAGATGGCATTCAAAAGATTTGATGTTCTAATAGGACCTACTATGCCTATACTGCCATTTAAAATAGGGGAGAAGGTTCAAGACCCTTTAGAAATGTATATGTGTGATGTCGATACAGTCCCAGCCAATCTAGTAGGCATACCTAGCATATCTATACCATGCGGCTTCTCTTTAGGTCTTCCTATAGGTCTTCAGATGATGGTGCCTCCCTTTAGAGAGGGTTTATTACTAAGAGTTGCCTTCTCTTTTCAAAGAAACTTTCCAACATTAGCAAGGTTGGGGAATTATGAGTAAAATCAAGTCAGCGGAGATAAAGATTGGATTAGAGGTCCATTGTCAATTAACTAACTTAAAGACGAAGCTATTTTGTAGTTGCTCATCAGATTATAGAGGAAAAGAACCTAACACTCATATCTGCCCTATATGCATGGGCATGCCTGGAACTTTACCCGTATTGAATGAGAAAGCTTTAGAAGATGCCATAATGGTAGCCATAGCTCTAAATTCAGAAATATCTGAAAGGATGCTCTTCTTTAGAAAGAACTACTTCTACCCAGATATGCCAAAGAATTTTCAGATATCTCAGTATGATAAGGCTGGAGGAGTGCCATTAGCCTTAGGTGGATGTATTCAGATAAATGATAAAAGGATTCGAATAAGACGCATACAATTAGAGGAAGATCCTGGCAAGTTGAGCTACGATGGTACCATAGAGTCCTCTACCTACACTTTAGTTGATTATAACAGAGCAGGAATAGCTTTGATAGAGATAGTTACAGAGCCTGATATAGAATCGCCAAAAGAGGCTAGGCTATTTCTTGAAAAGTTAAGATCTATTCTTGAGCACTTGGGCATTTCAGATGGTAGCCTTGAGGGTTCTATGAGATGTGATGCCAATATATCATTAAAAGGTGGAAAAAGGGTTGAGATAAAGAACATATCATCTTTTAAAGAGGTTGAGAGAGCTTTAAACTTCGAAATCACAAGGCAGAAAAGCCTTATCGAAAGGGGGATTACTATAGGGCAGGAGACTAGGCACTGGGATGAAGTTAGAAGGATTACCATCTCTTTGCGTACAAAAGAGGAGGAGCAGGATTATAGATACTTCCCTGAACCTGATCTAGTCCCTGTTATAATCCAAAAAGATCAAATAAAAGAGATAGAGCAAAGGATGCCAGAGCTTCCTGATGAAAGAAGGAGGCGCTTTATTGAGCAATACCATTTACTTCCTCAAAATGCTGAAATTTTGACTCGTAGCAAAGATATGGCTGACTTTTTTGAAGAGTGCACTAAGCTTTATGAGAAGCCTAAAGAGATTAGTAATTGGTTGATAGGAGAATTCTTATCATACTTGCATGACAAGGGCATAGAGATGAATGAATTAAGGCTAGCCCCAAGGCATCTTGTTGATATGCTAAGATTCATAGACGAAGGCACTATAAGCAGGAAGATGGCTAAATCTGTTCTTCAAGAGATGCTACTAACAGGCAAGATGCCAGACATTATTGTAAAAGAGAAGAAATTTGAGAAGATCCTTGATAGAGAATATGTAAGGAATATGGTCGAGAGGGTACTGAAGGAAAACCCTCAAGCAGCTAAAGATGCCATTATCGATGAAAAAGCGATAAACTACCTCATGGGACAATTGATGAAGGCAACTGAAGGGAAGATAGACCCTAAACTAGCTGGCGAAATTATAAGAGAAAGACTCTCAGAACTTGCCATTTCTTAGCCAAAATAGGAAATCTTAAAATTGCATTAAAAATTATTTAAAAGATGTGATAGAGTTCAAATTCATGGAAATAGATGAGATTTACGCTAAACTTCATTCTTTGCTTGAAGAAGCAGTTTTAAGAAATTTATCCGAAGGTATACTTTTATCAGGAGGACTGGATACAAGTATTCTTGCCTACATCGCTTCCAATTATACTCGATTGAAGGCTTTCACAGTAGCCTTTGATGCTGCTCCTGCTCCAGATGTAGAGTATGCAAAACTGATGGCAAAAAGCCTAAACCTTGATCATACTATTCATCTATTCGATGAGAATGAGCTCCTTGACTCTATTCCAATAGTTATAAAAATATTGAAATCTTTTGATCCTATGGAGATCAGAAATAGCGCTTCTATATTCATTGCATTGAAATTGGCAAAAGAAAAGGGGATAAAATCAGTAATGACTGGCGATGGTAGCGATGAACTCTTTGCTGGTTATAGCTTTCTTTTTGACCTTAAGAAGGAGCAATTGGATGATGAGCTGAGCAGGATATGGAGAGAAATGTCCTTTTCATCAGTACCTTTAGGCAAGGCTTTAGGCGTTGATGTAAAAATCCCTTTCCTAGACCCAGAACTCAAATCTTATGCTATGAGCCTTGATTCAGGATATAAAATAAAGAGAGAGGGGCATCATACTTGGGGCAAATGGATACTGAGAAAAGCCTTTGATGGCTTCTTGCCAGAAGTCATAGTTTGGAGGGTAAAAATGCCCATAGAGTACGGTTCTGGAACAAATCTGCTCACAAGCTTATTAGAAAAAAGGATAAAAGACCTTGAATTTGAAGAGAAAAAGAGAAGATACATGAAAGAAGATAAGGTGATAATTCGTAATAAAGAGCAACTATGGTATTATGAGATTTATAGATCAATTATAGGCATACCTCAAAAGATAAGACATGGTGGTAAAAATTGCCCTTTATGTAACTCAGATGTTCTTGAGACTGCTAGGTACTGCAGGGTTTGTGGAGCCTATCCTATCTGATTTTGCAATATGTATAGTTTTTATCCTTAGAAAGCCTTTTAAAAGGTGTGCAAAGGTACATTTTTAATTTCTATTTAGGAAGGCGTTCCATAAGCTTTGACCTTTTGAGAAAAAGAGGGCATGAAGCTGAAAGGTTTGAACCGAAGGGTGATTACTTTGGCTAGAAAGAAGACTAAAAGAAACAACATTATCAATTGGCAGACAGTAGGAGATTGGATAGATACTGAAGGTACGATCTTCAGTTCTCCAGCTAAAAAAGAGCGAGGAAGAAGATGTGCAGTATTGATCAGTCAAAGCGAAAAAGAACCTTTAGCAAAGATCAATAGATTTTTACGTGCTCAAGGGATATATGGTTGTTCAGTCAATGAACATAAAGGAGAATACAAGTTGGAATGTTGGAGAATAAACGATGCAAAGAAAATAGTAGAGAATACTGAGCGATATTATATTACAGAAAGGAAAAAGAGACAGATGAAAAGGTTTAAAGAAATCTGCTCATCTTAGTCAATTTGTGAATTTTTTAAAATACCGCTGTGCTTCTTGTGGTAAGAAAGCCGATCTAAAGAGGCTCTTCGATGGTAGATACTTGGTAAGCTGTAAGGATTGTGGAATCTTCTATATATCACGATATGTTTTAGAAAAAGATGAAGCTTATCTTGAATTTCTTGAGAAGTATGATGAAGGCTTAATCGAGCGTAACGTTGACATAGAGAAGATGATGGAGAAAGAGGGTATCATAAGATCAAAGGATCAGATCATAGAAATAGTGGAAGATTATGAAATAAAATATGAAGACTTGCCAAAGGTTATGAAAGATATTTTAAGTTCAAGATACGATTATGTAGTTTATTATAAACTTTTTGATGAGAACACTCCAGAGATGGGTTGTAGTCCTTATGAGATAGGCATAGATTCTTCTTTGGCTGAAGCAATCGAGAAAAGTGGCATAAATAGGCTCTATAGATTTCAAGAAGAGGCTATAAAGAGAATTTTGAATGGCGAAAATGTGGTCATAGTTGCTCCTACAGGTAGCGGTAAGACAGAAGCCTTTGCAGTTCCTATAATTCATCTAATTGGAAAGAAGATAGAGCATTTTGGCCCTCTTAGGGGTGGTGAAAGATTCGTTAGAGCTCTATTCATCTATCCAACAAAGGCTTTGGCAAGAGATCAAATTCCAAAGCTATCAAGGCTTGCCAGTTCTGTAGGAGCAAGAATAGAGATATTCGATGGAGATACTCCAAGCAGTGAGAGGCAAAGGATAATTTCTAACCCTCCTGATATCATCATAACAAACTTCGATACTCTCCATTACCATATGATGCATAGAACTAAATTTTCAAGATTACTCCATGATATAGAGCATATCGTAGTCGATGAAGTTCACGTATACACAGGAACCTTTGGTTCTAATGTGCATTTTATAATAAAACGTCTAAAGAGGGTTTGTGATGATTTTCAAATTATAGCAGCATCAGCAACTATAAGCAATCCATCAGAATTTTGTAAATCTCTCTTTGGAATCGATTTCTCTTTAATCATGGAAGAAGAGGGGAAACGTGGAAAGATGCACTTTGCCATCATCTTTCCAAGCCTAAGAACCCATAGATCATTGGTCATAGATGTCTTAAAGAGTCTAGCTTCATATGGTTATAGAACATTAGTCTTCTCAAGTTCACACTTAGGGGCCGAGCTTACGGCTTTTTACGCTAAAAGAAATGGCATAGATGTATCTGTTCATAGAGCAGGGCTTTTGCCGAGTTATAGGAAGAGAATCGAGAAAGAGTTCAAGTTGGGCTTATTGAAGGCTATATCTTCAACACCGACTCTTGAGCTAGGTATAGACATCGGTAGCGTAGATTCTGTCGTATCAGACTTAGTCACTATTACAAGGATGATTCACAGGATAGGTAGGGCAGGTAGAAGGGGGCAAGAGAGCATAGCAATACTAGCTTTAAGAGAGAACGATCCTATAAGCCAGTATTATAAGAACAATCCTAAGGATTACTTCGATGATGTAGATCAGGGCTATGTCGATCCTGGCAATCCTGTAGTAGCTAAATTGCAAATCTTAGCTGCTTCTATGGACAAGCCTATTGGAAAAAGAGAGTTCATAAATTTCAATGAGATATTGAGCGAATTAAAATCCAAAAGAATTCTGTTTGAAAAAGGAGATAGACTCATACCAGATTACTCAACTGCTAGAAGAATTCTTGAGAAGCATGATATAAGGGGCTGTGGAGAAACAGTCTCAATAACTCTTAATGGCAAAAATATAGGAGAAAGAAGCATGCCTCAAGCCCTCTCAGAGCTTCATCCGGAGGCTATATACTTTCTTGCAGGCTCTCGTCATAAATCTATGAGCTTCAAATTCGAGAAAGGAGCAGGGGAGGCTAAGGTTGAACGTCTCCCAATAAACTATCCTTACTATACAAGACCTTTGATGGAAGATAGACCTTCAATTCTTAAAATAATGGATAAAAAGCTCATCATGAACATAGAGATTGCGTATTGTGAATTGCTCATAGAAAAGAAGGTTATAGGATATGTGAATTTTGAGATAGGGTCAGAAGGGGTTAAAGGGCAAAAAGTTTTTCTCGAAGAGCCTGTTGAATACAAATTTAAAACGAAAGGCATAGTCTTCAGGGCTCCTGTACCAAATAAGATATTGAATAAAGCATCCATAGAAAGGATAGAAGACATAGCTTGTAGCAGCTATCATGCAGCAGAGCACGTGACAATAGAGGGTACAAACATGATAACAGGGGGAGCGGCTCAAGACATGGGAGGAATTGCTTTGGGCTCATCAGGGCTTATCTTCATCTATGATGGTTCTGTTGGTGGTAATGGTGCTACAAGGCTTCTCTACGATAAAATTGATTCAGCCTTCAAGAGAGCCCTAAAGATATTAAAAGAGTGTCCATGTAAATCAGAGAGTGGTTGTCCAAGGTGCACATACTCTTACAGATGTGGCAACAACAACGAGTATTTGAATAAGCTTGGAGCACTAGAAATTTTTCATCGAATCTTGTCTGGCGAGGCTACTCAAATAGGGTTACCTATCCCCGGGGAGAGGGCGATGGTCTGACTTCATGATAATTATGGAAACGTGGCTCCAGTTATTGCTTGAAGCAGGAATAAGATGCCGAATAAGATGAACATGACAGAGGCTCCTATTCTTATGTACCGTATTGGTACAAGCTTATCAAGGTTCGAGCCTATAACCACTGCCACTCCCATTACTATAAGGTAGGCAAATACTATTCCAAGAAAGATGAGAGTTGGGGTGCCATACTTTGCTGCAAGAGCTATGACTGTGACTTGAGTCTTATCGCCCAACTCCATTAGAGCGATTAGAGAAAAGGGAGTGATGAGGCTTAACAAACATTATAAAAGCTATACCCGATCCAAGATTTATCCAAAAGATAGGGATGAAGGTGGCGATGGTTATACCGGCCAGCACGCTTATACCATCGACTAGATACACTGCGAAAAGAGCACCTAGAAAGACGTATGGAGGCTTATACCTTGTTGAGAGAGTAATGGCGGCAAGCTGAGTCTTATCCCCGAACTCAGCTAAAGCCACGATGCTAAATGATGATATCAATGGTGTTAAATCCACATATGAAGGTGAAGTGAAACTCTATATATTAATTTGTCTAATCCTTGAAATAGAAAAGAGAGGACATTCATATAAGATTGATAAAACCTCTTTTACATCAACCCTCTTCATTCTGGATATATGGTGTAAGTTCAGTTCTGTTAGTCTTAGGCTCATCTTATCAAACTCTTAAAGTAATCTACCCTTCACTATCACATAAAGTCTATACAATTTCTTTTGATTCCATAAGTAAAATTTTTAAATAATTACTGTGTTATAGTCTGCTTGAGATCGACAATGGTGAACCCACTCATCTTTCCTCACGTCGTTCTTGGAGATGCAACCGCTGTTACAGCTTTATGGATCATAGTCGAACTCCTTGAACCCACTCAAAAAAGAGTCAACAGAGCAGCCTTGGTCTCCTTATTAGGTTTAACCTTGGCTTGGCTGGTCTACATAATAGGTGGATACTACTACGTGGTAGGCTACCCTCCTGTCAGGGATGTCATAAAAGTAAGTGCTTGGGATTGGGCTCATAAGATATTCATGGAGGCAAAGGAGCATATATTTCTATTCGGACCTTACTTAATGACAACCATTGCAGTGGCTCTAAATTTCAATAGAGAAAGGTTGTTGACCGATAATCGAAGCCGTAGGGCGATAATCGTGCTATCTTTTATCATAGTTATCGGCTCAGCCACGATGTTGTTCATGGGTGTCATTATCAGTACAGGCTACAGAGTTGCCTTAGGAGGTGTGTAATAGCTATATGTCTTCTCAACTAAGGCTTTCTCCCCAATCGTTCTTACTAGCAACCATAGTTATCATAATTCTAGTGACTAGCATAACCATAGGAGCGGAGCTTTATAAGCCTCTCAAAGACTGGTTGGCAATTACTTTTGGTCATCATTGGGTAGGAAAAGGTGTTATAGCGCTTATTTCCTTTCTAGTTGTTTCTTTAGGATTTAACAGCTACTTTAGGAAGAGAGAATCTAATACATTTAGGTGGGCAATAGCTTTAACCGCCATAATAACATTGAGTGTTCTAGCCCTTATAGGTTTCTTTGTCCTCGAATACTACCACTTAATCTAAAAACCACCTTTTATTTTTTAAAAGTGTGAAGATGACAATAATCACTTATGCCTAAATGCTTATTTTTTATTAACCCCAAATCGTTTAATTTAAATGAATAGATTATTAACTCATAATAAAAAATGGTGGGCTATTGTCTAAAGAAATGGGTCTCCTCGATCATATAGATGAGCTTAGGTCAAGGCTAATAAGGATTCTTATATCAATAGTAGCTATAACTCTATTCACCTTCCTCTTTGGGATAAAAGAGTTTAGGTATGGTGATCTTAAAATTTATCTGCCTTTTCCAGATGTTTATGATAATATTTCTGCTCAATTTATAGAGAAGATGAAAGAGGATTTACTCCCTGATTATGTGAAACTCATAGTTACATCTCCAGGGCAGGCTATATTGGCTCAATTCAGCACTTCTTTATTTCTTGGCGTTATCTTCAGCATGCCAATAATAGTTTATCAGATAGGAAAGTTTGTGAACCCTGCTCTATACCCAAGTGAGAGAAGGATGATTCTAAGGATAATAGTCCCTGCTACTATACTCTTCTCTTTCGGCTGTATATTCTCCTACCTCCTTGTAACACCTTTTACCTTAGACTTCTTATATAAGTATGGTATAGCTCTAGGTGCACAAACGTTTGTAACCATAGATGATCTCATCTCATTCGTGCTATTATTCACCCTTGCCTTTGGTCTTTCCTTCCAATTGCCAATAATAATGGTTATGTTAACTTCTCTAGGCGTAGTAGATGCAAAATTCTGGAAGAAGAATTTCTCATATGCTATAGTGGCTATAGTCATCTTTGGAGCGATTATTACGCCCGATACGAGTGGCATAACCATGTGGTTCGTGGCAATACCTATGATGATTTTGTATGTTATTGGTTATCTATTTGTTCGTCGAAAAGTTAAAGTAAGACCTTAACCAAATTGAATTCATGCCGTTTAGTGGTCAGATTCTTCAGATCATCGGAGGAACAGAATGGATCTGGATAATACTTTTTGTAGTGGTCCTTTTATTCGGAGCTAAGAAAATACCCGAGATAGCTAAGGCTTTAGGAAGAGCCAGAGGGGAGTTTGAGAAGGGAAAGCAGGAAATAGAGAAGGAGATAAAGGAGGCAGAAAGGGAGACCAAAGAGACTACACAGCCTGTGAGCAAAAAAGAAGATACTGAAAGAGAAAAGCTCATCAAAGCAGCCAATGCGTTAGGAATAAGCACTTACGGAAAGACTGACGAACAATTACGTGAGGAAATTCAAGCAGTTTTAAGGAAATAGCATATAAGAGAAGTCAAATTTTTCCAGATAGCCTAAATACCCTACTCAAAATTATCATGAATGAGGGGTTGGGATCATGCCTATAATCAATGCTATTAAAAACTACTTCGAACTTACAAAGCCTAGGACTGTTCTTCTACTTACCTTTACAGCCTTTGGGACTATGATTGTGGCTGGAGGGAGAAGCGTTCCGATCAATATTGCACTACTTGCAATATTTGCTGTAGCTTTAGGCTCATCAGGAGCAAACGTTCTCACTTGCTACATAGATAGGGACATAGATGCAATGATGATCAGAACAAGGCTGAGACCTTTGCCTTCAGGGAGGATAGCTGCAAAAAAGGCTCTTTACTATGGTCTATTCTTGGTAGCTCTATCACTGATATTTGCCTTGATCATAAACCCCCTCAGCTCCTTTCTTATGCTATTAGGAATATCGATCAATGTTATGATTTACAGCAAGATACTGAAAAGAAGGAACCCTATCAACATAATAATAGGTGGTTTCTCAGGAGGTTTGCCAGTTCTTATAGGCTATGCAGCTGTGAGAGGAACAATATTGGAAATATTGCCATTTTTGATGGCAGGTTTAGTTGTACTCTGGATACCTACTCACATATGGAGCTTAGCTCTAAAGTATAGGGATGATTATGCCAAAGCGAAGGTACCCATGCTTCCAGTAGTGGTTGAGAAAGGAGTTGCTATAAGATGCATAGCAAGTACTACTATCATCCTTGTCATCTTCACCTTGGCTCTTTATTTTATGGGCTTTTTCAATTTGATCTATCTGATAATGGCAGGAGCTCTTAGTGTTGCTATGCTATTGCTGAACATAAGATTGTTTTTTAAACCATCAGAGAGAAATGCATGGATGGTCTTCAAGTTCTCAAGCCCTTATCTAGCCTTGATCTTCATAGCCATGATGGTAGATAGATTGATTCAACTGTAGTATGAAAATGCTCTGATTATACCCTGAGCCTAATCAAATATAAAGAAGGTCTATTTAACCCTAATTTACTTTTTGAGTATATACTTATCAATATAATCGAGTCTTAACTTCAATCTTCCCTTCATTTTTTCTATGCTCACAGTTGGAGTAGGATCAAAACCTCTCAATACAGCCAAGTAAAGAGATGCAAAATCCAGAATATATAGCAAAGATATAATCTTACTTAGTTGATCCTCGCCCCACGACCATGCTTCCAATATTTCAAAGCCAGCATCTCTTATTAATTCTTTGAATATCTCAAACCTTACTTTCACTTCAGGAGGCTCTTTTCTGTACCTTAAGAACAAAGGCTTCAATGGTTTATCCTTGATTCCTTCCCATGCAACGATTTCGTTATGGCATAGCTCAGGCATAACATCAACAATAGCGTGCATCTTTGAGTTCTCATTCAAAACATTCTTGAACCTTATGGCAACTGCTCTATTCAAATTCGATCCATAAATCAAAGGTAAAGAATCATAAAGCCAGATGGCTATCTTCTTCGATAAATTCTCCTTAATTGGTGCTTCGATTGATATATGCTTCGAAACATCCTCTACCACTCTAATTGAGTTGGAAATTTGATCTTCTAAACCTTTTATAAAGCCACAATACTCCAAGATCTTTGCTGATACGTAAAATATGTATGGGAAAGAGGCACGAGATAGTAACGTAAAGACTATTCTGTTATAAGGAATGTTATTCTTCAAGCTCATCTCCTCTAACAATCCTCCTGAAGAGATCGTGACAACTTTACATCCAGCCTTTAGGGATTCATGAACTATGCTCAATGTTTCTTCTGTATTGCCAGAGCAACTCACAGCAATGACAAAAGTATCCTTACCAGCAAACTTTGGAAGATGGTAATCCTTGACAACACAAAAAGGAATATCGATGCTATCTTTTAGCCAGTCTTGAAGAATATCCCCAGGAGTGGCAGAGCCACCCATACCAGCAAATATTATCTTTTTAACATTAGAAGTTTCTGGAGCATTTACTTCAGTTTTATATGCCTCTCTACAATGTATAGGCCAATCTTCATAGATCTTATAGAGCCCTGATTTGTCTATCCCTTTTACTTCTGATGATGATAGCATTTCATAGATTATACTTTAAAGAGGATAATAAATAAAATGGTTAGGCAGATTTGAGACCGAATTCGGGGGCTTTCTACTTCTTGATTATTTTCTTCCGCAATGCTAAAAATATTGGCGGAAACAATGAGGTTATGAGTACAACGATCCCAACAAAAGAATACATCGATAGTGTTATGACTCCTAAGCTTAGCCCTATTCCTGCAAATACAAAAGAGAACTCTCCCCTAGGTACTATGGTCAGACCTACAACCCACTCTTTCCCATTCATTTTGCATGCTCTTGCGCCTAACCAGCCCCCTATAAATTTACTCATGATGCCCACCATAACTATGAGAATCAGGGGAAAGCCCGGATTTAGAAAGACCTTCGGATCAATAAGGGCTCCCATCGATATGAAGAAGATGATCATGAACAAGTTCATGAATGGAGAGATCTTGCCAAATATGAAGCATGATTGTTCACCTCTTATCATGAGTCCTACAGTGAACGCTCCTATGGCTGGGGAGTACCCAAAATATGTTGCAATAATGGCAAAGAAGAAACCGAGACCTAAGGATAATAGTAAAGAAGCCTCTCCTGCCTCCTTCTCGTATCTTCTAACAAGGTCGATGAGTTTGGGTATGAATTTGTGGCTCAGGGAGACTATTATTAAGACAAGAACAAACCCTTTTAAGGCAAGGAATGCCAAATCAGGCAGAGAAACCCTCCCTGCGACAGCTAAGCTATGGAGCAAAATTAAGAGAATCACGACCAAGATGTCCTCCATCAGCATTATCCCTACGATTAAATGGCGGTCTCCTTCGGATAACTCTCTTACTTCAGGTATCATCTTGACAACTATCGCCGTGCTACTTATCGATAAGATAGACGCTAGAAATAGAGCTTCTATCCAACTTAATCCTAGGAATATACCTACCATCAGCCCAGCTACTATACACACAGCTATCTCGATGGAGGCTAAGGTCAAGACTTTGACGCCAACCCTCTTCAACTGGTTCGGATCCATCTCTACCCCTATAACGAACAAAAGAAGTATGATACCAAGAGACGCCATGAGGTTTATGATATCTATGTCTTGAATCAGATTAAGGCTGTAAGGCCCTATCAGCATCCCTACTATTAGATGACCTATAGCTATTGGCAACTTTAAGCGAATGAAGATCAAACTTAGGATTAAGGTTAAAGAAGCGATCAATCCTAGATCAGTGAGAAAGGCAACTTCGCTGGAAACCAATCCCATAAATTTTGAAATCCATTGTATATAAGAATTGAGTAGCTTCAATGTGGCAACAAAATAGTAATCAAGAGAAATTAGCCCTATAAAGACTAATCTTATTCTAACTAAAAGACAGACGAAGTCGATTTTTCTCTAACTTATCAATAATATTCTATACTTGGAGCAAATCAGCCCTTGGTTTGCCATCTATAGATATAATAGCATAAAAGCCATTCATGGCTGGTCCAGGATTTACTATCAAAGTTTCTCCTAAAACATCCATACTTCTTGCCTCATGGACATGCCCACTTATTACAACTCTAGGCTTTACCTTCTCTATAAAACTTCTAACAGGCTTTGATCCTATATGATGCCCCTTATATGAGCGATCACATTTTGTACCATAGGGCGAAGCATGAGAGATAAGAGCATCAATTTGATTGGGCAATCTAAATAGTAATTCGTATGCTTGATTGTCATCAAGCTCGAAGGGAGTGCTGAAAGGTGTTGGATTTGAGCCACCTATACCACAAAATATCAAGCCATTGAAGTTTATTGACCCACCATGAAGATTCGATATTTTAGGGAGGCTCAATTCAAGAATTGGATCATGATTCCCTGGGACAAAGAGGGTCCTGATATTGTTATCAGAAATCAATTTATAGAAATTTCTGAAGAAATTTTCATCTCCCCACTCAGTAACATCCCCAGCAACGGCTAAAAGGTCAAAATCCTTGCTTAACTCTATAAGCCATTTTAAGACTTGAGTTCTTCCATGAACATCTGTTATGGCTAGCAACTTCATTTTTAATGCCTCATTAAAACGAGAACTTTCCCTTTATTACCCCTGCCTTATACCTTTCCTCTTTACTCATCATGAATACTTTCCTTAGCAGATCAGCATCTTCTTTTGTCTGTTCTATCCCCCTTCTATCCTTCATCCTCTTCTGAGCTTCTATGGCAGACTCAACATCAACCTCAAACAATCTGTAGCCCATGCTCTTTGCATATATTGTGAAGCTTGGAACATCCTCTGGAACATAACCATGAATCTGAGAGGCTACACCCATCTTCTTCCCGGTGTATATGTAAGTTCCAATTGAGGTCTTAACGTTGTCAGCAATGAAGCAACCAACTTTAATTCTTTCTGAATCTAATCTCTTCCCTTTAATCATCATCTTAACAGTGCCATAGGTATCCTTTAAGTCGGAATTAGTCGTCATAGCACCAAGGTTTACCCATTCTCCAACGTATGAGTGGCCTATGAATCCTTCATGAGCCTTGTTAGAGTAACCAGAAAATATGCTCCTATCAACTTCTCCACCAATTTTTACAAAATCCCCTATCGTAGTTTCTTCGATTATGGCTGATAATATGGTTGAATTTTTTCCTATATGAGAAGGTCCTTTTATCCTTGAGAAAGGTAGAATCTTAGCTTTTGAGCCTATATGAATGGGCCCATCTCTTGTATCAAAGAAAACAGGCCCTTCTATCTCAACCCCTTCTTCTATGATTAATCTCGATTTGGGACCTGATACAACACTATTCTTTCCTATATCCGAAATGCCTTTAAGACTTGAAGACTGTCTTGTAATTGCTTCAGAGTTTAATTCTATCAAATGCCAAGGATATCTAATCAAAGAAGAATCACTTAATCTAAACTCATCAGCGTATCCCTTAAACTTATTAGAAAAGGTTCTTGCCATTGAACTAGGAGGTATCAAAGCTTCCCTTGCCAATTTAGAGCCAACTTTTGCTATGGTCAAATTATTATTAGAGAAGGCAACGAAATGGCTATCCTTCATTAATAATTTTTTTAGTTCTTGAGTATCTAGCCTTGAAAGAGAATTTATGAAGATCACATCCCCCTCAACTTTTTGAGGATTTACATCAGCGTTAGGATGCCTTTTTGCAGTAATGGATGATAGATACTCTGATACTAATAAAGAGTGATGATCAGGCTTTACCTCATCTAAAATAGCATCAAGCAATGTTTTTGTGCCTAGCATCAAATCAAAGGCTGGTCGAGTAAGAGTGGTTGGATGAAAGTTTAAGGTCAAATCGTCTTCAAAGATCAATAGATGCAATTTGATCCATCATCAAAGTTTAACAATATGACTATAAAATCTTAAAGGTAATTTTCATATTTCACTTTTAGCCTTCCAATCTTCTATCCTTTTGAGAATTCCTTTCATTATATCTGAATACGCTGAACTTGGCGCTACTCTTTCTACTAATGTATCATAATACTTGATTAGCTTTATCAATCCCTCAACTTTCTCTTTTTCATCTTTAGAAAGAAATACATTAATCCTTGTAGCATGTATTATACTCTCTATCAAAGCAAAATTTGCTCTACAATAAGCCTTTGGAACTATATTTATAATATGGGATATATCTACAACTTCACATAAAACTTTAGCTCTATCTCTTTTCTTATTTTCTATATTAATTGCTTTCACTTCTATACATGTATCAGCATTTTTTAACTTTGGTGCATCAACTAGATCGGCTTTTTCGAACCAATCAATTGGGACTCTTTTATCAGGATTAGCATCCTTAAAGGCAGTTTTGTAGTAGATGATAGGGTTAGAAGTGATGTTTATTACAGCGCATTTGTGAAAAAGGATATTTCTATAGGTTTGTGATGTAGTGTAAGGTCTTATGATCAATCTTCGCATGTCATCAATCATGATTCCCATAGGAGCTGCGTTTGGCACATGATTGATTCCATAAGTTGAGACTATTACCTCGAATATACAATTCTCAATGAAGCCTAGATCAGATAAACTATTTAATTTAGGCAACTTTTTGCTCGATTTTAATCATCAAAGAAGCATTATTTACTTTTGCTTAAGTTTGACTGAAAAGTGGTGTATCTTGAAGGTAGCTCTTCCCAGTATTGAGGGCTATTTGAGCCTTCTGTAGCTCACTACCTAGGTAAGCTGCATGATCATAAAGGGAAACTAGACCCAAATCTATTATCGTTCTGTAAATGTCTTCAGCATCTTTTCCTTTTATGATCAAGCCACACTTATCATCTTTGTAGCTTGGATAGTATAATGCTACAATCTCGTTTTCATCTCTATCCAATAGAATCTTAAAGCATCCTTTTTGATCCACCTTTTTCAATTTAGCTTTCTTCGGCTTTATAATTCTCATACCTTCCTCAATTCTTCTGTCATAAGGTTCTTCTCTTGACTTCTTATCCTTCATGATGATCATGTCAAAACCCATATCTTTTGGTACTGACGATCTTTTTTTGGCTAAGAACATGATTTGTGAAGCCAAGGATAATTCTCTAACGCTACCCCTTGCCTTATCACTCACTTCTGTAGTTAGAAGTATGCCAGCCCCCAGCTCAGACGCAATACCAGCAAGCAAAGCATTTGCACCTACAGTATCAGCATCCGTTAGCTCTGTGATGTTGCCAACTCCCATTAGAAGGGGCATATTTTGTTCTCTCTTTCTGAATTCATAAAAAGCTACTATCGAATCCAAAAAGCCTGGTGAAATAATAGGATCTAGGATCAAGTCTGCAATGATCTTCTTCATACCTAAATTCCTAGCCTTTTTTATGTTCTCCTCGATCAAATCAATCCTCTCTAAAACCTCCTTAGGGAAAAGTTGTCTACTATGATCGGTTGGGATTATTACAACAGCTACATCTGAAGAAAAGGATGCCATCTCCTCTGCGTTACCACCATCTATGCTCAAGATCAAATCAGCACCTGCTAACACAGCAGCTTCAGCCTCTTTAGGGTCTAGAGTATCTATACTGATCAAAGAATCTACAGCAGATCGAATGGCTTTAACTGCTCTCCTAGCATCATCAGGTCGAGACTCGCCAGCCATCATGCCTACATCTATTATGTCAGCTCCTGATGAAGCGTAATATCTTGCTTTTTTCATTATCTCCTCGTCAGTCAGTTTAGGGGCATCGACTATCTCAGCCATTATCCTTGAAGGAAAGTCTCTTCCTATTGCTAGATTTTTAATAAGAATGTTCCAAGGATTCTTTAAGAGCTCTTCTTTGCGCTTATCTACAGCCTTTATCTCTTTGATTGCTCTTCGCCTTAGTTCCTCTTTTAGAAGATTGTCAGCAGGTAATGTCTTCGATAGCTTAACTTTTTTTATCATATTAAGCACTAAGGGTATGTCAGCAGCGTACCTAGGACCTTTGAAAGTTGGAATGCCAACCTCATCTATCAAAGATGCATCCCCAGAGACGAGTCCAGGGATTATGATCATATCAAAGCCCTTAACTTCTCTTGCCTTTAACTCACGAAGTATGTATCGAGGCGTTAATAAAGAGGCTACGGACATAGGTAAGTCTTCTATCTTAAACTCTACATCACTTTCACTAGCGTATTTTTTTACTAAATTCTTGGCTAGCTGTCCTGTTACGAGAAGGACTTTCATTAAATCCCCTCTATAGTACACTCTAAATGATTAATCTTATCCTTAAAAATGCTAATCTTGTTTACTCGTTCCAATAATGAGTTGATGCTTAATTGAGACTCTGTTACTCTCCAGGTTTTCTTGGTTTCTCGATCAGTTTCCTCTTTTGCATTAGTGTCCCATCATCATAGTGAGGCATGCGAAGGACAGAATCACTATTCTTCTCGATCTCTCTTGCTTCATCAGCAAGAATTGAAGCAGTGCGCATCATCTCATGGGCGGTAGCAACCAAAGCTGTATAACGCTCCCATTCTTTTACTACAAAGCATCCCTCAACGCTCAAGTCAGCAACTCTTCTTGCTATCTCATAAGCAGCCATGGCTTTTGCTCTTGCATATGGGTTTTGAAAACCTGTAGCGTTGACTGCCTTCTCTTTATCGATAACTATCCTTGGCAGAGCAGGCGTCTCGCCTTTCTTAAAGGCATCTATAACTTTGTCCATTTCAGTGCATATTATGTTAAAGGCTCCCGTTATGGATAAGATTTTTATGAGATCAGCGTTGAACAGAGCCATCTCTATAGGATCTAGGAACTCTCTTCTAGCCCCTATCATAGAATCTGCTTCAACGATTATGTATCCTTGACCCAACTCTTCTATCTGCTTTGTTGCTTTTTTAGCAGGGCTATCTGAAATAACGATTAAGGGAATTCCTGCCTCTTTCAGAACCTCTCGAATTTTACTCGGTCCAGGAAGAGCTGCATTTGGGCTTGCTGTTAACATAAAATCTGGTTTATAATCAACCATTTTCTTAGTGATTTCTGCTGCTTGATCAACTCCCATCTTTGCACCAGATGTTATAACTCTAACATCTATGTCTTCTCTTTCAGCCCTTTCATCAAGTAATAGTTCGAGCATAGGAGCAGAGCCTATATTACCTATCTTCACAAAACCAATCTTTACTACCATTATTTTTCACTCCGTTACCTATCCTATAAAATAGAATATAATGATATCGGTAAGGCTTACAATATTAAAATCATAAAAGATAATAGCGAGTAATATAAAATATATAAGTTGAAATTAGCAAAGAGAGTGTTTCTCTTGGAGTTAGAGTTACCTGATATACATGGGAAATATCCTGAAGTCAACTTATCTCTTAACAAGGTTGGGGTTGTTAGGGTAAAGATGCCCATAGGCTATATTTCGCTCAAAAATAAGCCTGTAATAATAGTCCCGGTCTTCGATGCCTTCATAGACTTGCCACCTTATCAGAAGGGCATTCACCCATCTAGAAATTACGAGGTCATCACCGATGTCTTGAGTGAATACGTTGGAAAGACTTACAAACTAGAAGATGTTTGTGTTGCTATATCAAAAGAGTTGCTCGAAAGGCATGAGTATGCAACTCGATCTGAAGTAAGAGCGCGAGGGGAGGCCATCTTCAAGCAAAGAACGCCAAAGACAAAGAGCTTGAGCTACGAATCTTTTAAGATCATTGCAAAAGCTATAGCAGAAAGAAGACCTGATGGTTCTGTCAATGCTAGGAGAATGATAGGCATAAGCTTGATAGGTATGACTGCTTGCCCCTGTGCCAAAGAGGTCGTGAGAAAGATTGCAGAGGAAGAAATGGGAAAGCTCGATCTCACAAAGGATGAGATAAAGAATATTTTAGATAAAATCCCTGTAGCGACTCACATGCAGCGTGCCTATGGCTCGATACTCATTGAGATACCTGAAGGCACAGAAATAGAGGCTACTCGTTTAGTCCAGATAATAACAGACTCGATGAGTTCATCAACTTTTGAGCTTCTAAAAAGACCTGATGAGGCTGAATTGGTTATACGTGCAACATTTAACCCAAGGTTCGTTGAAGATTGTGTTCGCCATATGATGCGTTACTTTGTAAAAGAGTTTCCAAACTTTCCGGATGATATTCGTTTAATTTTTAAGGCAAGGAGCATGGAGAGCATACATCAGCATGATCTAATCGCTGAGAGGGTTACAACCTTAGGCGAGATAAAAAAAGAATTAAGTTCGGTGTAAAGGAATGTAATAGATTATGGAAAGCATAGAAGAAGTTGTCAGAAGGTATTTTGATAAGAGCGTTACAAACAGGGAGAGAGTCATCTTCGAAGGGGCAATAGCTTTAGGTGCAATATATCATCAGTTCATAGGTATACCTATATGCAAGGATGAAGACATCATAAGAACTTTAGAGGAAACCATCAGTAGGACTATGAAATTACAACCCTACAGAGAGAGCGTAGAAGTAAGGATAGATGCTGATATGATAAAAGGAGAGAAGAGCCATGCTTACGATTATGAAACTCTAAAGGGTAAACATTTAGATGTGAAAGTAAAGACAAAGTATGGTAATGCAAAGGCAACTGTAAGGATGAGGTACATTCCTGAGATAGATTTCACGCTCATGTATATCGAGAAGTTAGAGGAAATTTAAGTTAAAATTTAATAACTATATTTTAGAAAAGCATAATAATACAATTCGTTCTTTACCTCTAGAGCTGAGCCTATTTATGGGGTATTCCCTAGCCATCTTGTTAAGGCTAGACGAGGAGTTGAAATTATGCCAGATGTGACGGTCACCTTCATAGTTGCTGCGGTTATACTCTTCATAGGTTTCCTTGGAGAGCTACTCTTTCGAAGAACAGGTTTACCTGATATACTTTTCCTGATACTCTTCGGAATAATACTTGGCCCAGTTCTGAATCTTTTCTCTAAGGAAACACTGATCCCTGTTACGCCATACCTTGTAACTCTATCGCTCATGATGATTCTCTTCTATGGAGGGATGGAGATGAACCTATACAAAGTATTCACTCAGAGCGGAAGGGCAGTCCTTCTAGGGTCAACATACTTTGTATTCGTCACTGTTGGCATCGCTATCTTCGCTAGATTCATCTTTAACATGGACTGGATTCAGGCTCTAATGTTTGGGCCGATGATAGCTGGCACAAGCTCGGTAGTCATAATCCCCCTTTCTCAGAAACTTCGGCTGAGGGAAGAGACCTCCCTCACGATATCGTTGGAATCCACCATCACGGACGTTCTTAACATTGTGTTTTTCTTCGCGCTTCTAGAACTGTTCACAAGGGGAAACTTAAGTTTCATAGAAACAGCCCAAGACTTGGCAGCTAGGTTCGGAGTAGGAGTACTACTGGGGTTTATAACAGGAGTGGTTTGGCTTTGGATTCTATATCGCATTAGAGGCGAACAGTACACATACATCTCAACGTTAGCAGTCTTGATGCTCACCTATGTAGGGACAGAGCTTCTCGGTGGCAGCGGGGTCCTATCGGCGCTGGTCCTGGGCCTTGTAATCGGGAATGATGCCCGTGTGTCTTCCTTCCTTGGAATGAAGATAGATATCTTTCAGTTTACAAAGCTAAAGGAGTTCCTAATGCGGTTCCATTCAGAACTCGCCTTCCTCATTAGAACCTTCTTCTTCGTGTTCCTCGGCCTGCTCTATGATTTATCGTTCACAACGCTAACATTCGGCCTGTTATTTGGGCTGGTCTTTATAAGCATCAACATCTTCCTGCGTTACCTAGCGGTGAACCTGTCCGTCATTAGAAGTCCTATGACTGTGGATAAGGTCGCCATGACATTGCTTTGCGGCCAAGGGCTAGCCCATGCCACTCTGAGTGTCATTCCCCTTCAATTGGGGCTTCCTTACGCTGAGATCTACGTTACAATAGTAATAACAGTGATCGTCCTCACCAACATAATCACATCCGCTGCGTCGATTATGATCTCTCGTAAGCAAAGAGGTCTTTCAGCGCAAGCTCCACCCCCTGCTATGTGAAGATAGCTTCCTCACGCTTTTTATACAGGCTTAAATAGTTTTGAGATGAACTCAAGCATATAAGTAATAATATATGCCTAAATTTTTGTATCGTGAAGAAGGATGGAATCCATATGAAAAACACTTTGAAGCTCTTAGTCAGCATAAGCGAAGTTGATGAAGCAATAGATGCATTTAAAGGAGGAGCGGATATAATCGACGTAAAAAACCCTAAAGAGGGAGCTTTAGGTGCAAACTTTCCTTGGGTAATTACTAAGGTTAGAGATATTCTAGGAGAAAAAGCTCAGATAAGTGCAACAATAGGAGACATGCCAAACCTTCCAGGTACAGCTTCTCTTGCTGCTTTAGGCGCTGCTTATTCAGGCGCAAACTATGTAAAAGTTGGCTTGTTTGGAACAAGTTCCTTTGATGAAGCTCTTTACATGATGAAAAGCGTGGTAAGGTCTGTCAAAGAATACAGCTCTAAAGTGAAAGTCATAGCTTCGGGCTATGCCGATCATACTCAATTCGGAGGGCTAAGTCCTTTATTGCTACCAAATATTGCATACAAATCTAGGGCAGATGGAGTATTGATAGATGTAAAGAGTAAAGGAGGATTAAATCTATTCGACTTTCTTGGCTTTTCCCAACTTCAAATTTTTGTTAATGAATCACATAAGTTCGATCTCTTGGTAGCATTGGCTGGAGGATTAGACAAAGAGGATATAGCAAAAATTCGAGATTTAGGTGCAGATATAATGGGCGTAAGAAGAGCTGTTTGTGAAAAATGTAATAACCATTTCGGAAGAGTTCGAGAGAACTTTGTTTCAGATTTTGTAAAAATCATAAGACTTTGTTAAAATCATATGAGCTAATTACTGACCTTTAATAAGCGGATTATTACTATTGGATAATGGTCTACCTCATCTAACATCTTCCAAGTAACTCCAATCAGACTTGTGCCAAATCTTTTAGCCATATCCCAAGCCGTTCTTCCTGCACCAGAACCTCGAGCTTTATGGGCTAGTTGCGCTATATCCAATGCTTCATTGACATCAATTTTCGAGGTAATGGCTAAAGGCGTTGCTCTACACTTAAGCTTAAGGGCTCTTCCTATTACATATGCTATAAAGCCTCCTATAGATAATATCCCTCTCATCGGTCTTGGTCTTGGAGTGATGTGTAAGTTATGCCAAGAATAAGTCATATCTGTATCAGCGATCATTACACATACCTTCTTAGCATTATTTTGAATTTCAGCCTGAATTTTCATCGCTTCTTCATAAGGGTCTTCAAGAGGCAAGCA
>JACGUK010000079.1 GCA_024256265.1 archaeon | reverse complement strand
TACATTCAAAACTTTCTCCTCTAGGGCTGGTTCTATTTCGGCGGGTATACCTTTAAACGAAGGCATGCCAGTGCTATTCGTATCCGAGCCTATGAGCATGCTGGCATAGGGGCCGTAAGGGATGAAGATGATTCCAGGTTTAGGTATATTCTGTGACGGATTACATTTGACGATGATGCTGCCGAACTGTGTTGTAACACGTATAGTATCTCCCTCTTTGAGTCTTAACTCTTCAGCATCCTTTTGATGAATTTCACAGATGGATACACTCTCCATATACTTATCTGAAACCTTGCTCACCTCTTTTGACATACCTTGCTTCAAGCTCCTGCCTGTTAACAATATTACTTTAAATCCCATGATCTTTCAAGAAATCTGAAATCTACTCCTTTAATTATTTTTCTTTTATGATGATTTATACCTATACATTTATGAAACTTAATGTACTCTGTTGATTTATTGGGTGTTGGTTTCTGGGTGGTAATTTAAGGGGACCCTTTAATTAAGGATTGGATTAGGAAAGTCGAGAGAAAGTTGACATAAATATTCTTACTTTATCTCTTGTATCTTTTCGGCATCCTCTTTGATATTACTCTTAATTGTTTCGTATACCTCTTTCGATATGATTTTGTTCTCAAATAGATACTCTACAACTGATGCTTGAATATTACACGCAACTGCATACGCACTACGAACTTGGTCTTGTTGTGCCGAAAAGATAGCGTTGCATAATCTATAGATGTCTTTAAAATACCCTTTTGCTAATTTAAATAGTTCACTCACATCCTTCTTTGAAATATCAAAAGGAGAAATCCATCTTTCGCTTTCATAATCAACATATAAGCCTCTCATTCGAGATTTTATAGTTTCTTCTGTAGCCTGAATGGATTTTGAGGAGTCTCTAATGGAACTGATTAATTCGTTTCTTGTAAGAGGTTCTTTACGAAGTATTTTCGTAGCGAGATCAGCTAAATATTTATCATTAGATTTGCTAAATTGAGACAAAACAAAGGGGAAGATTTTTTTCTTGTGTTCTCGAATATCTTTCCTTATTTCTTGATAATTGGTTATTGGACTAGCAAGCAAGAATGCCTTGTTTGTTTCTTCAATGGCAGAAATGATAAGGAATTTTGCATGACCGTAGCTTTTTTTCTTAATTAACAATTCAGCATCTTCAAGAAGCGATTTGGCATTCTTTAGGCATAAAATAGACCCTTCCTTCAGATTTTCCTTGCGCAACTTTGACAATTCTTTTTACATGCCTCTTTCTTAAGAAGTTTCGCTTTTAAAACGCACCACCCGATAAGGAAACAGAGTAACTTAATGATCATATGGCGTCATATAGTCCATGCCTTTCCCTTCAAGAGAACCTACCAAAACTTGATGATAGACCTCTCCAGTTCTCTTATTAAGAACTTTCTCTAACCTCCCTTTAGCGATTATCTCATCATCAATTTCGAAGATTCCACCATACAAGCCTTCGTATGTAGTGACTTTTCTAATATCTTGCACTTTTTTACCCTCTTCTACTATAACTCTTTGCAAAGAATAAGTGTGTGGAAGAAAGATGGACTCTGATGTATCAGAGACTATTGCCCTTATCTTTACCATGCCCATAGGAGAGAAGACTTTGTCGTCATAAAGCTCACTAATCTCTGAATCTAACCTTACTGGATGTATAGAGAAATTCGTATCCTTAAATGAGCCATAGTTCCATTTTCTATTGTAAATCTTTTTGGCTTCGTCAAAAGTTAGAGGATAATCCTTTGCCTTCTCTTCACACCATTTATACAAAGCGTCCCCATAAAGCTTTTGAACGTGACTCTCTTTTTCATCATATAAAGATAAGAGCGTATCTTTAACCTTTAGAGAATTTTCCCTTCCATAAACAACAAGGTCTATATCTGAGAACTCTGGTTTGTGAATGTTTATGAGGATAGATCCTGTCACACCTATGTAGCCTATAGGTATGCCACTTTTGTTTGAGATTAGATTGGCTAATTCTATGACTTTCTCTTGTAATTTATCGGGTTTCTCGAGCTTTAATATCCCATCAAGTCTTTGCTCTGGTCGGTAATGCTCCTTTATCTTGTTATGAGGCACAGCCGACATCTGTGTGTTAAAAACATCCGAATAAAAGATGTAGTCTGAAAAATCCCTTCTCAATACTTCTATGTTCTTAAGCAAGTAAGCTATGGTGTAAGAAGGCATTGCTCGGGCATACCTTGCTGAACCATAACCCCACTTCCCAGCAGGATTAGGAAGATACCTAAGGTAGGATATCACCCTATCTTTAGGGTGCATGTATCCAACAACGCAGAAAAAGAGGTCTTCAGGAGTTCTTATAAAATCCTTATCTTTAAAACCTCTTTTATTCATAAAAGGGATGATCAATATTTCCTATTTATTCAGATCGCTTATCAAATTTTAGGTTGTAGCGATCATGAAGTCCGTCGGTCTGCTTCCTAAAAGAATTCTATGATAATCTTTATCACGGGTAACTACTCTCTCAACCTTGCCCTGAGCGATAACTATCTCATCTTTCTTTGCTTGCTCACAGAACCTTCCCCTAAACGATGCTATCTCTTTTAATCCAGATAATTCTTGCCCTTCTATAAATTCTGCATCTGCTACTTTATATACACATGGTGTGAATATAGACTCAGAATCATCGATAATCTTGGCTCTTATCTTTGCATATCCTTCAGGCTTATAAATCACTTCACCATACTTCTCCTTAACTTCGTCCCAATCTTTAACATATCTTATGAAGAAATCTTTGCCATCGAATTTTCCTTGGAAACTCTTTCTAATTTCATGCCTAACAAAATCCTCAAAAGGCATTATCGTGTCTTTTACGCGAAACTCATATAACCTTTTTAAATCTTCCATCTCATAACGATATGCATATTGCTTTGATGATAGAAGGCTTTGCAAGGCATTACGCACTCTAAGGCAATTTTTTGTACCATAAACTATTACGTCTATATCAGATTTATCGGTATAAAGACCTACTAATATAGAACCAGTGATACCAATACTTCTCCATGGTATCTTCGCCTCTCTCTTCAATACATCTGTGAAGAGCACTGCTTGCCTCTCAATCTTTTCCAATTGAAATTTTTTTCTTAACCTATTCAACTTCCTTTCTGGCAAATAGCTATGGATTATGCTTGAATGATCGATTTCAGGCAAGTATTCGTTAAAAACATCATCATGAACCAAGAACCTAGGATATCTTTCCTTTAAGATCTTATACCTTTCTTCAATAGAGTAAACCTTTCGATAAGATTTATCGTCAAGCTCCCTATCTCCTTTAGGATCTGGTATATATCTGATAAAGGCAATAACTCTTTCTGGAGGATGTGTTAATCCCTTGACTTCTAATATTGCTCCTTCATCGATCCTAAGAAAATCTCCTTCACGGAATTTCAGGTTTTTACCACTATCCTTCTACCTTACGCGATTCTCTTACTTAATTTTAAATGGAGGGGATTCTTTAAGAGATCAAGTTGGAGCGGGTGGTTTCTTTCCTCGCCTTACAAGGAAGATGACAGAAACAACGGCTACCACTGCAACTACGCCTATTGCTAACCATATCCACAAATCCATAAGACCACCTGGCGATGTATACGCATAATTATAATCAAGCAGCTTGATTCTTATTTCTTCATTCCAAGATTTGTCATAGACTGATTCCCTGACATTACCACCCACTGTTGAGGAATAGTATTCCTCGTAAATCCCATCCGGGGTCTCGTACCTGATAACGTATGTATCGAATGTTCCCGCAGGCACGCTCACTCTTTCCGTTCTAACAACGCTAAAGTTTCGAGAGAAAGGAACAGTTTCTGTAAAGGGTCCACTATAGGGAGGAGGTAGATACGGAAATTCGTCTGTCTCGGTCTTCGTCGTACTAACATTCCAGTTCTTTCCAACAGTTAAAGGGAAATCCAGTTCTTTTAAGAAATCTGGAGGACCGTAGGTTATATTGGAAATTTGTCTGATCACCCCATTCCGTTCTAACTGATAATCTTCCTCGACAACAGTCAGATTTCTTCCTTGACTTAAGCCAGATTTCAGAAGGTAGAGATTCATATCCATACTAAAATTGCTTGTGTCATACTGAATCCATTGCCATATCCTTATTTTGAAGCATTCGTACTGTTCAGTACCTATGGCCTCTTCTCCGACGATCTCTCTAGTGATCGTTCCATTAATCCCTGAATCGAGGTCTTCGTATCTATACTCCCATTTGTCCCCTATTGAATATTTTGGTGCTTCTGCTTGTGCACTCGCATAACTTACTAATATTGTAGGAAGGATCATCGAAAGGATCAAAGAAATGGTCAACATCTTTTTAATTCTTTTTTGCATCATCATGGCGCATCAG
>JACGUK010000078.1 GCA_024256265.1 archaeon | reverse complement strand
AATCGAAGTTCGAGCCAGGGGATGGGGTCATATTTGCATTGATGGTATTGCCTGCAGATACATAGATTTTGTAGTAATCGTTTATGTCAAAGTCTTCTACAAAGCCTTCATAACTTCCAGCATCTATCTCTGTGGCGGTATCGAAATCATCACCTGCATCGCCTCCACTATTGGCATCATCTTGAGGGACAGCTGTTATCTCTATATCATCTAAATATGCTCCTTCTAGCCCATATGTTTCGCTGTAGAAGGTGAACTTTATGTATACACTTGATCCAACGTATGGAGTTAGATCAACAGTATCTTGTACCCATCCTGCACTATTACCAGTGTAAGATTCTTCAACATTCCAAATAGAACCATCAGTCGATGTCATTACGTATAGATAATCATAATTGGTTTCACTATCGAGCCAGTAGTAGTAGCTAAGAGTGGCTGATACATAGTCCGTAAGGTCTATCTGCTTCATCATGTAAGCATCCATGTTGTAATCGTATTGATACAGTACTGCGTTATCTTCGGTAGGAAAGCCGATCATAAAAGCGTCATCGATGTACCAACCCTCCGCTACTCCACTAGAATCACTGTGAAAGTTCCATGTTATATCTGCAGTCGTCTCAGCGTAATCGAACCATACGTATGTAAAAGTCCAGTCCCCTTGCAAAGTCAAAGTCTCGTATCTTTCCAACTCAGTATCATCAACTAGGAGTTGCCCATAGTCGCCTGTTCCAAGGGTGGGCATCGTATAGTAGAAAAATACTATAAAAGTGCCATAACCAGTTAAGTCCACAGTTCTCGTCATGTAGGAATCTATGTTGGTTTTATATAACGGTGAAGCAGAAGTTCCGTCAAAAGGTGCGGAACAATAAATCTTCTGGCTTCCACCATTAGTCCCCTCATTCCCAAAGGCAGATAAAGCTAAGGCCCAATGGGCATCAGGTGGAGTAGGATTAGAATCGTCGATACTCCAACCATCGTATCCAGTCTCAAAGTCTTCTTCAAAGATCAAATCGGCAGAACCTACAATTTGATTACCTATCTGAGCACACCAACCGCTCTTATCCCCACCTCTTGCTTTGTAATCAGTAGCACCCCAATAATCCTTACCAAAATCGTTGTCAAGGTCTCCAACTTCCCAACCATTGTCTGTTGGAAATACTCCCTCAAAATCCTCAGAGAAGATTGTAACTTCTGAAGCACCCAAGGCTGGTTTGATTGGAAGAATAAAGAGAGAAATTGCGAATATCAGCAACACCGAAATGCTTAGAATTTTTTTTTCAAATTTTGCCTTTTGCATGTCTCTCTTTTATTATCATAACTATTTATACTTTACATATCAGGCTGATTAAAATTTCATACATGAATCCATTGAATTTTGACTTTCACTTCATCGACAATTTCTGATATGAAAAATTTTTTTATGCTCTCCACCAATCAAAGGATAAAAAGTTTACCTTCTTTTGATTTATATCCACCAAAGCTAGTATGAACTGCTTCCTCACAGTTGTGGCAAGCCTACCTGATAGGACTACACTAGTAGCTGTGATGTCTTCATCAGGCTTTACAACTTGAACTAGATAAGGTGCATGGTCTATCCCAGGTCCATGCTCATAAACAGCAAAATCACAACCGAATTTCATACCTGGGGTTACAACATAGTTTGCCTCTCTTAATTTCTCATAGACAAGAAACTTTTCCTCAAAGTCAGCATACTCTTTATTACAAATCCTCTCCATAACTTTTAGAGAGACCTTCTTTCTCTTTTCTCCTTTGTAAATTTTTATTCTATTTATCTTGGCAAGGTAATATCCTTCTATCAAATCTAGGATTAGGGGCGCATCAAAATCTGCTCCCTTAGGCTTTGCAATGCCTATAGGTTTGCCATAAAAACCCTCCTTAAAGAGCCTTCTAGACTCTTCAATATCCCATATAATTATCCTATTCTCTACAAGCTCTCCCAAAGGCTTTTGAACCACTTTAGACACTCTTCATCACTCATAAACCTATGGCAAGAATTGTGACAGAGTCCGATGCGCTTAAGCACGCATCAGACATGTCCTCAATCCTTTCAACTATATCCATAAGGACTATGAGATCTTTAATTGAGTTAACTTCATTCAGGACCTTTACTGTTATCGCTCTATATTTGTCATCGATCTGGCGCTCCAACCTTTCCACATTACCAGCAAGTTCAATAGATTGGGCTGGGTTGATGGTCAAAGACCTTATTACTTCGCTTAGCCTTTGCACAATCTCAACTGCCATATCGATTAGCTCCTTGATCTCAATAGATAACTTGCTATCTTGCAAGACCTTTCCACTTATTTGTGAGGCCCTAAAAACTATTCCGTCTATGAAATGCCCTACGTTCTCAATAGCGTAGGCTGTTCTTAGGACATCTTCACGGCTCATGCGGCTCATGATCATGGCTCCTATTTCAGCTAACTCCCTAGTAAGGGATCTTCTAAGGGCCCCAACGCTAATTTCAGCATTTTTGATCTTTTCGACAGACGCTCTTAGAGTGGCTAAGTCACGATTCAACAGGGCAGAATAAGCTAAAGGGAGATCCCTAGATGCTTCGGCCACTATTCTCACTTCATCTTGAAGGATGGCTAAAGTCTTACGTCTTACTTGTACCTCAGCCTCGCCACGGAACATGGACCCTTAAAATTATAGGACCTTCTCCTAAATTAATCTTCCTAAATTATTGAATTTTCTATAATTAATTTTCAGGAATAGTCTATTTCTTTATTACAACTTTACCGCTTGGTAAAGTTCCTACAAACTGCCAGCCTTGATTTATTAACTGCTCTGCCTCTTCTGAGCTTACTACTCTTTGAGGTGCTTTTTGCCGATTTTAAGAATCTCTAGCAAAGCCTCTTTGGGTAGTTTCTCGATGGTTTCTTTTGCCTTCTCCTTTAACTCTGCATCGCTTTCATTACTGAATAGGCTTAACTTTGGAATCACTTTTCTATAATCACCTGCTCTCTCTGTTCTGCTCTTCTTATAATATGTGATTAAGTATCTCTTATGGCCTGCTATTGCATGGGCTGCTAATTCTCCTAAAATGTCTGCGATCTTCGTAAAGCCGAATTTCTTGAAGGAATAGATGTGAAGACTGTATCTTTTCTTCCTTCCTCTCTGCTTTATTGGTTTCATTAATTCTTGGAACGCTAGCTTGGACATAAGGTAATACCACGCTAATTCGACAGCTATCAGAGCCCTTTCGACTGTTCTTTGGAAGCCTTCTAACAAAAAGAATAAAGCTGTGGAAGAATAGCTTAGGACTTAATGAAGATAAAGGAATATATGAGGTCCCATCTGACCGTGAAGAGATTAATCGGCTTCTTAAGAGGGCTTGTCGTAGCCCTAGTTATTGATGCAGGCCTTCTTGCGATTATCACTGGGACAGTCTATCTCACACTAAATCTCGCTATAAGTTACGTAGGCTTCTTCCCAGCGAGTATCCCTTCATCTAATGCGATCGAAATATTTAAGGCAGTCATTACAGTCAGCGGAGTACTTATCGGTTTTAGTGGCTTTGTTCTTGCCAGTAGTCTCTCATCAATCAGCACGACAGCATCTAATATATCTGTCCAACTATTTGAAAAAGTAAACCTCGAACCAAGTGGGAGGCTTACCCATACTCCCCTAAGTGCTGAGCTTGAACAAACCTTAAGAAAGTTTCTATGGAGGCGAAATTTTATGATGATAGCAATCTCGGTTGTGTTCATTCTGTTTACGTTAGCCATTTTCGCTGCTTTCAAATCGATGGCTATCGTTCCGGTAGAGCCTGGTTACGGAGCTACAAGATTGCCGTTCATAGAGCCATTCACATACTTAATGGCTGGAGTCATTACCTTGTTAATTGCCATTGTTATAGGTACTTTCTATCCCATTCCCAGAATAGAAGAGAAAACACCTCTATCGCCTTTTGCTTAGATGTTCTCATCACCTTACCATCAGTAAGGATCCAAAGGTAACATGGACATTCTTCTGAATTATGCCTTCTTTCATACTCATTAGATAAGTAATGGTCTTTACGACCTTTCTCTTCATCTCACCTTTTGGGAATAAACTTGATAGTTCAAGATCCATGTCTTTGCTTCCTCATTTGATACAGGCTTATCTATTAATTGAGCATCTATAAGCTGAACCTCTTAACTTTTTAACTTCCATTTTGTCCATTGATACATGAGTTGCTCGACTAGTTGAGTGTAGTATAAAAAGGGTGAAGGGGCTTTTTTACCTGCCCCAATAGGCGGAGGGCTTAGATAGTTAATTATAGATTTTTCAATAATTAATCTTCCTAAATTTTTATATAAAAATTAATTAATCTTCCTAAATTTTTATATAAAAATTGAGTAATTCTTGGAATTAACATATATGTTATGTACAAATTAATTCTTTACTTCCTCAATGATCAATTTGTGATCATCCTTGCCCACTACTTTTACCTCTTTGCCTGCATCTATAGGAATGTTACTAGTGGCTGACCAATATTCGCCATCGATTATTATGTACCCAAGCTCTCCTGGTTTAATATTATCAACCGTTCTTCCATAACCGCTTGGGAACTTATCAAGCACGGGCTTCTTCCTTCTTATCATTATGGCTTTGTAGGCGATTAAACCGAAGAAGATTGCAACAACAGCTATCACTCCTAACACAGTAAAGAGAAAGGTTGTGAACCACTCAGACGAGACTAATAATGGTGAGGGAGGAGTAGAGACCAGTAGAATTATCCCTATACTCATGATTATCGCTCCTCCTATCCCCGCAACTCCATGGGCATGAGTATACACTTCAATTAACATTAGTCCTACTCCTATGATGAGTAAAAGAAGGGCACCATAATTCACGTTGAAGCCCGTTCCTATAAGCCCAAGAATTAGCATGACACCGCCAAGAACTTCTGCGCCCCAGCCCGGGCTTGAAAGCCCCAATAATATTGCAAATATGCCTAAAGTTATCAGCAGGGTAGACATTGTTGGATCGCTCAATATTTGTAGAAGTATGGTCCTAGGACCTGGTGTGAACTCTACTAACTCAGCACCTTTAGTGTTCAATACTTTTTCTCCATGTAGTGTGTTGACTTTTTTACCATCAGCCATCTCTAGAAGCTCAGAAGGAGAAGATGTAATAGCCTCTATGATGTGAAAACTTAGAGCTCTATCAGGGTCTAAGTTATCATTATGAGTGATGAACCTAACTGCCTGGGTCTCATTTCTCCCATGAAGTTCAGCAAAGCTCCTCATCTTTGCCACTAGAGCATTGATGATCTTTTCATCAGTAATAGGAGTTAAACCAGATACAGGTTGGGCTGAGCCTATAACTGTGTAAGGAGCCATGGCAGCGTAATCGCTAGCCATCAAGATATAAGTGCCAGCAGACCAAGCATTTCCTCCTGATGGATATACGTAAGCTATAATGGGTACATTCGAACTCTGCATCTTATCTATTATATCGAGGGTGGAGTCTAAGATGCCTCCTGGGGTATTCAAGGTCAAGAAGATTACTGAATATGCTTCCTCATTTGCATGGTTTATTGCTATATCTACAAAATCAGATGTAGCTTGAGTAATAGTTCCATCTATTTTGATCCATAGGACTCTATTGTCTGTCTGCTCTTGAGTTATGCTTAAGCCTGTGGAAAGGGAGATGATCCATAATGCCATTATTTGAGTTATTAACAAAGACTTTTTAGACATAGGCTAATGACTTTCAGCTTTCTTTTCCTTCATCAACCCAAGCATTGCACCTAGAGTTGGAGAGGTGCCCTCAGTAACGACTATCAGATTCTTCTCACGAGCTATCTCTGTCCATGTTTGAAGCTCTCTTAACCTTAAAGCTGCCGTACTCTTCATATAGTAGTCAGCAGCCTCAGCCATCTTCTTTGCTGCTTGTAATTCACCGTCTGCCATTATTATCCTACTTCTTCTTTCACGCTCAGCCTCTGCCTGTTTCGCTATGGCTCTCTGCATACTCTCAGGTATGACAACATCTTTTATGGCTACCGCCGTTACTTTAATCCCCCAAGGATCCGTTGATTCATCTAAGATGGTTTGTAGCCTTTTGTTCAGTTCATCACGCTTTGTGAGTAGGTCATCGAATTCGACTTGACCAAGAACATCCCTTAACATAGTTTGAGATAGTAAAGTTGATGAGACCACGTAATCTTGGACTTTCATCGTAGCCATGATAGGTTCTGCAACTCTAAAGTAGATCACTGCATCTACATCAACAGTGACATTGTCACGAGTGATTATATTTTGCTTCGCCACATCCAAGGTAAGTATCCTTAGATCTATCTTCCTTACTCTATCGATAAAAGGCAAGACTATGACCAAACCTGGACCTTTTGCACCTAGCAATCGCCCCATCCTAAATACGACTATACGCTCATACTCTCTTACTACTCTTAATGATGATGCTAGGATGATGATGATTATAAGTGCTATGAAAAAGAAAGCGATTAGAGTCGCTTCATCTATTTGCATGATTTGTTTTCTTATTAAATCTAGAATCACCAATATAGGTCAAATTATAATCTTCTTTTAAACTAATAAATATTTCATATCATTTAATTATGGGTAAAGGTGCATCTACAAAGATAATAAAAGATGCTATGTTAAAGCATGAGTCAAGATGAGGCGATCATGGCTGTCTGGGCGTAAACTTTAGCGCATCCTAATACATCGATAGCATCGACCCATTCATCATAAGTATGGCAAACCTCTTCATAACCAGGTCCATAAGATACTACTGGAATATTCAAAGATGATCTAAGATAATGAGCATCAGTTGTAGCTGCTATGCATACAGCAGGCGTCTTCTCTTTGAATATAGATCGACTGACTTTTCTTAAAATCTTGATAAGGTCATTCCTAGGAGGAGTGAAAGAAGGCGGGGCATAATTCATGTATTCTATCTTTCCTCCTTCTGCCAGATTTTTGATGATATCCTCTGCTTCTGCTCTACTTCCTCCAATTGGTATCCTTAGGTCGAGCTCCACTTCACATGAATCTGCAACGATATTTGCTTTCATCCCTCCTTTGATCACACCAATATTCAATGTATAATGATCTATAGCATAATGAGGTTTTAGATCCTTTTTATCTTTATAATCTTCTATAAGACCCTTTTTCCCCAATTTGACAAGCTTCATGGCTTCGTAAGGTACCTTTACTTTTGATAGAATGGGGCTTTTCAATTTCGATAGAGCTTTTACTGCATGCATTATAGCATTATCTCCTAGCATAGGTCTGCTTCCATGATGAGGAATGCCATCAAACCTTAATTTTAACCATAAGACTCCTCTCTCTCCAGATATTATAGCGTGACCCAACTTGTGATAATTCGAGCACTCGCCTATGATCATGGCTTTACCTTTTATCAACTGATTTTTGACAATCCAAAGGGCTCCGTACTGCCCTCCTGTCTCTTCATCACAGAACAATGCTATAGTAATCTTTTTGTTCAGTCTTTCCTCATATTTGATTAGTGCTTTAACAGCCGTGAGAATACTTGCCACTCCTCCTTTCATATCTGTAGCACCTCTACCTAGAATGTGACCTTCAACCACTTCGCCAGAAAAAGGATCGAAGCTCCATCTATTTACATCGCCTATAGGCACTGTATCGGTATGACCACAAAGTATAAGCCCATAGTCCCCTCTTCCTATCTCCGATATTACATTAACATGCCCTTTTATCGGTTCGATGCGTCTTGTGCTTAACCCTATGGCTTTAAGATGATCTTCAGCAACGTTGGCTACTTCGGATGTGTCCCCTGGAGGGTTCTCGCTCCTCGCTCTTATAAGGCTTGATGAAAGCTTCAAGAGGTCTCCCTTTAAAGATTCTATTTCATCTGACAGTTTTGTTAGATTCATCATCCCTAATTACTTATTGCTAAAAGCTTAAAAATTCTTTTTGTTAATGAATAGTAAGTGAGAAAATGTCTAAGGAAAAAACGCCAAAGACTACCATATTCCCCAGTGTAACTATATGCCATGATGATAAAGATGAAGGCTATGATATTGAGGTAGGGCTTCCTGGAGTTAAGAAAGAAAATGTCGAGTTATCATTCTGGAGCAAAGGGTTTTGTGTCAATGGTGAGAAGGAGGACATAACATACACAGGATGCTATACTTTAGCTCATGAAATCAAGATCGAAGAAGCAAAGGCTAAATTCGAAAATGGGTTGCTAAAGATTAGAGTGCCCTTTAAAGAGAAATTGCGTGCCAAAAAAGTGAAGATAGAGTAGCATAAAACCTTGATTTGCTTTCTCACACATATTTTTAAGATGAAAATTCCTTTAGGCTATGGTAACCTAATAGTTGCAAATTTCCAATATTTACTCGCTCCAAATGCTTCCTAGCTACTTTATAGCAATTTAAGGCTTGATTTATTGGTGTTATAGGCAGATCTCTCATCAAAAAATCTGGGTGGAATGCTAATAAACTGTAAGAGATTCCTCGATCCAGACTGGCTATGAATTTCGCTATCCCCTCGACTTCATCTGCATCAACATAACCTGGAACCATTAGCGTCGTGGCTGTGAGGATTGGTGGATCTTTTCTTAAAACGTGAAAATCTTGAGCGATCATCCCAAAATTCTGAAAAGCTCTTCTATTGGATACACCACTTAATGCCAAGCTCATATTTTCATCAAAGCATTTCAGATCGAACTTTATGTTCCCCCCGCTATTAAAAGCAAGCTCAGCAGCTTTTCTAACCAAATTTGGATGGCCACAACCATTCCACTCAAAGCAGATGCGAAGAACTCTATCTTTTGGTATCAACTCAAGA